>JABSSL010000185.1 GCA_013214355.1 Saprospiraceae bacterium
ATATTTGTTTCGAGAACTCAGAGGGCAGAGTAAGCATAAAATTTGATTTGTGGTTATTTCAAATTTAATACTCTCTTTCTTGAGTTCTCACTTTTCTTAAAATGCTAAAGTCGAGCTTAAAGATAGAACGGATTTTAATCTATTCAGCTGGCCGCTTATATAAGATCATCTTTATTCCACGGTGCTTTAACGCATGAAGCGGTATCCATTCTTCCTGTAATCGCCATAGTTCCGCATCAGAAAAATCGTTCATGACATTGGAATAAAGAATGTAAGGATCGGTTCTGAGATCTTTCTCCTTATATCCCTCAACCCGTTCATTTAGGTCTTTGAACTTCAGAGAACCGATTTCGGGGAAAGCAGTACCAATTTCCAGGAGAGGAATTTCTCTTTCTTCCACAAAATCAAGCATTTCCATCCTAAGTTGGTAGAAAGGCCAATGGGCCAAGGTCGAATCCCAGCCCTGAGATATGCGGTCTGGATAGATCCATAAGTTACCGGTCACAACTCCAATGGCCACCAAAGAAAGGAGACTATTCCTATGCTTAAGCCGCCATTTCTCGCTGGGCAATTCTTTTAACAACAAAAAGAAGACTAGGGTGAGCAATAAGAATAATGGTAACAAATAACGGTGTTGCTGGAGTCCCGAATAGGACAAAAAGGTAATACTTGAGCCGACTAACAACAAAAGAAAGAGCATTGACACGCGTTTGAGTTCAGGATCAATTTTTCCCTTCCTAAATGCTCTTGATCTCCATAAAACGAAACCGCAAAGAAGAGTCCCGCTTAATAGAAATACCCTACCAAAATCTAAGAAACGCCAAACCAAAACCACCAAATTTTTCGAAAACTGCTGAAGATCAGCCTTCTCAAAACTGGGTGCCCATTCAGATTCCGCGTGAAACCCGATCCAACCCGTAGAGAGATAGTGATAAAGCAAATAGCTTGCTGCCAATACACCTCCCGGTAGGTAAGGAGTAATCACACGCTGGAAGTACCTCAACCAAGACTCACTGCTTACTCGTTGCTGTTTCACCATCAACTCCCAGGCAAAAACTACAATGGCTAACATCATTCCCCTAGTACTCACCATTCCTAATCCTACCACAGCTATTACTTGCTCTTTCTTTTTTCCGGAATAGATGCTGTTCAACAGCATTAGAAAGCAGGCCGCCAGGACTATATCTGGGCTGACTAAACTTGCTTGGCTAGCTACAACCGGATCAATAAGCAAAAAAAGTAGGAATAGAGGCAAGAGGGTCTTCCCAACCAATCGCCTACCCAAAGAAAGCCATTGTACGACCAATACCACTAAAAATGGAAGCATTGCCCAATGACTGACGGCTAGTGTTTTCCCGAAGACCATCCAACAGCCAGCCAGGTACATGCCAAAATAGGGCGGGTGACCACTGTCAATTTCCGTCGGCAAGAGCAGGCTGGAAAAGCCAGTTTCATAGAAAAAGTGCGCATGCTTGCTCCCCAGCTGTATGGTATCCCAAAAGAAAGCATGATTCGAGCTTAACCAGCAGATCATTAAACACCAGCATATTGCTAAGGATACCTGCCAGCTCCATGGCGGCTTGCTTAAAGAAATGGACTGGATCCTATTTATCAACTTTGAACCTGATATTTATGCGCGATGGCTGCCTTGACAAAAGCGACAAAAAGAGGATGTGGTGCTTCCACCGTACTTTTAAGTTCTGGATGGAACTGTACCCCAACAAACCATGGATGATTTTTCAATTCTACAATCTCCACCAAACCAGAATCTGGATTAATCCCGCTAGGAATCAAGCCTCCTTTCTCTAGTTCTTCCTTGAATTGATTATTGAATTCGTAGCGGTGGCGATGGCGCTCCTGAATCTTCAGCTTTCCGTAGGCCTGGTTCGCTAAAGATTTTCGTCTATTTTCACAGATATATGACCCCAATCGCATAGTCCCTCCTTTTTTCGTGATACCTTTTTGATCGGGCATTAAGTCAATAACCGGATATTCAGTAGCAGGATTGACCTCGGAAGAAGCGGCAGAATCCCATTTCATCACATTACGTGCGAATTCAACCACAGCGCATTGCATACCTAAACAGATCCCGAAAAAGGGTATATTCTGTTCGCGAGTATAAGTGATGGCATTAATCTTGCCTTCAATACCCCGCTCACCAAAGCCCGGCGCAACCAGTACGGCATCTACTTCCTCCAGTTTCTTAGCAACCGTTTCTTTACTTCCTTCCAAATGCTCCGAATGTATCGGCTCGACGATGATTTTACATTCATTAACTGCTCCAGCGTGGACAAATGCCTCATGAATGGACTTATAAGCATCGGGCAATTCATTATACTTCCCAACCAGGGCGATCCTCACCTCATGCGTTGGATTTTTTAGCTTACCCAAAAAGTTTTTCCAGGCTGTCAATTCTGGCTCACGACGATCCTTCAATCTTAGCTTGGTGATAACTGTAGTGTCCAATTTCTCCTTAAGCATCAATAGTGGAACATCATAGATACTTTCTGCATCAATGGCTTCAATCACTGAAGCCACATCTACATTGCAAAAAAGCGCCAGCTTCCGACGAATATCCATACCTATCGGATGCTCTGTGCGGCAAACTAGGATATCTGGTTGAATCCCTGTATTCAACAACTCTTTGACAGAATGCTGTGTTGGCTTGGTTTTTAGCTCTTTAGCTGCATTTAAAAAAGGAATCAGGGTGAGATGAATAACCAGGCAATTGTCTGTTCCTAATTCCCAACGCAGTTGGCGCAGCGATTCCAAGTATGGCAAGGACTCGATATCTCCAACGGTTCCACCTAATTCCGTGATCACGATATCATAGCTGTTAGCCTCGCCTAGAAGTTGAACCCGGCGCTTGATTTCATCTGTAATATGCGGGATCACCTGCACGGTCTTTCCCAAATAATCTCCAGCTCTCTCCTTATTAATTACCGTTTGATAAATCCGGCCCGTCGTTACATTATTGGCCTGAGAAGTAGGAGTATTAAGGAATCGTTCATAGTGTCCCAAGTCTAGATCCGTTTCCGCTCCGTCATCGGTCACATAGCATTCCCCGTGCTCATAAGGGTTGAGCGTACCAGGATCAACATTAATGTATGGATCAAACTTTTGAATGGTTACTTGAAAGCCACGTGCTTGTAGCAATTTGGCCAGAGAGGCTGCAATAATTCCTTTACCTAGAGATGAGGTTACACCGCCCGTAACAAAAATGTACTTCGTCATTGATTAGATTATTCTGTCTTTACCTTATGGTTGTTACGGAATACAAAGGTAGGGAAATGCGTGCTGGGAAAAGAATTTACGGCGAGAAGAAAATCGTTCTACGGTTAGCAATTTTTCTCAGCTTGCCCTCAGTCTTATCTTACTCCTTTGCGACCCTCAGATTATCAATGTTCTATAAATTCTGCTTTAACCACATCTTACTTTTCACGATCTCAGAGGAGTTGATTTTTTTTTCAGAGGTTGTAAATCGAACTTTTAATGTTAACTCATTGTTAATTTTTTGTAAATTAAAGTTTACCAAAAGCTTGATTTTTTCTTTCAATCCGGCTATCTTTAACTGGAATCCCTAACCCCTCAGCCAAATAATTGTTGAGTCAAAGTGAGTGAATATGAAGTGGATGATAATGTTATTAGTACTAACACCTTCTTACCTATACGGACAACAAACAATTTCGTTTCTTAAAAAGCAGGACCTTAAAGTAGTTTCTTCACATAGCAGTAAGAGCGCCGATAGCCATAAGATTCCGATCGAAATTATCAGAGGAATGATTTATCTAGAGGCTGAAATAAATGGCCGAAGAGGATCATTTATCCTAGACACGGGAGCACCCACATTGATTGTGAATCAGGCCAAAGCTAAGGGACAACAAGCCAATGCGCTTAGCCTTAACTCTGGTATCCAGGTTGTAGAAACCAAAGTTCGCTCCTTCAAAATAGGCCGGATCAAGAAACGTAATTTGGAGGCCCTGGCCTTAGATTTAAGCCATCTAGAAAGCGCATCAGGTCGCCAAATATTAGGTTTAATCGGCTATAATGTATTTGAGCAGTTTGCCCTCTTGTTCGATTTTGATCAACGACTCCTGTTTCTCTCCCCTTCTTCTCAGAAAATTCAACCTTCCTTGCATCAGCCGGTAACTAGTTTCTCTTTTACCCTACACGATCATTTACCAATCGTCAAAGTGCGCGTAGGTGGGAACCTATTACAGTTCGGGATTGATACCGGTGCTGCCACGAATTTAATGGATCAAAGAATCCTGAATCAGTCAGCAGAACTTCCCATCAAATATTTGCCCGATGAAGAAATTCAGGGTTTAGATCAACAGGTAACCTTGGTTAAGGCTGGGCAACTAGAGATAGAGGGAGAAGATGGATGGACATTCGGCGAAAATAAATTTCTCTTTACGGATCTATCTTTTCTCAGGGAACACACTGGTTGCGAAATCGATGGATTACTGGGAAGTCCTTTTCTAGCCAAAGCTGATATTACAATAGACTATCCCAAACGCAAAATAAACTTGTGGACTAAATAAACCTAGTGCTCGAAGTCTTTGGGTGTATCATCAGAATACATTCGAAGACTTCAAAATTTAATCTTTCCCTAATTCTGAGTTTACATTTAGGTAAACTCAAAAAGAGACCTTTGTTGCGACAAATGAACATTCAATCGCAGCAATGGGTCTTATCTACAAAGTAGGCAACACTATCAAGGGTCTCCCTTTTCCTGGGAAAAATCTCTTCTCCACCTCTGCTTCTATAGGCCTAGCGCTTTTTATTTCACTTTTACTCCTATTCATTCAATGGCCGGTGAGCTTCACTAGCCATAGCGTAAGTCTAAGCGTTCTGGCTACGCTGCAGATTATTATCACCTCCTTCCTAGGGCTATTCCTTTTATTGTGTTCATTTGAGAATCGGATCAAACTACAAAAGTTTCGTTTTATATATCTCTTCTTAGGTGGCTTCTTCATCGCCCTTGGCTGTGGGTATCTCTTTCTTGATGCCTTTGCACTGATCAATAACCCCGTTTTACAACTAGGAGATGGTATATGGGCCGTTTCCTTGGCCACCTTACTTGGTAACATATTGATCGTTCAAGTACTCTCGACAGCTAAAGTAATCCCCTTCAAAGTTAAAGCCTTACAGATTCCTTTCTTTAGTATTATCATCTTTTCCCTAGTCAATATTGTGGGTTTGATCCTGATGGTTGGCATGAATTCTGGGCAACTGGATCCACTGCTAGGTCTTTTAGAAGCCGTGGCTGTCTGCCTATGGGGGGTGATTACCTCCTTGGATGCCTATTGGAAGATGGTGGAATTAGAGAAAGTCAGCGCCAACTGATTATCAACCACTTACGCGACTAGTTAACATTGGTTTTAAGTTGCTCTAAAGTTGGCTTTACAAATATTTAACACGGCATTAATTACTAGTTCATATTACTGGCGTAATCTTGCGCAAAATTAGGATTAAACAAACTTATCTCATTATGAATCAAAAGCTCTACACGCTTCTGCTGCTGTTTGTGGGATTACTCTCTCTCCAAATGAACGCACAAACTGTAGTGACAATCCAGGATAGTGATCTTGTTGGAGACACAGAATACTCCTGGACTAAGGACAACATCTACTTATTGGATGGTTATGTTTTTCTTGAGTCTGGCGGAAAGCTAAATATCCAGCCTGGTACGGTGATCAAAGGAAAGGGCACTCCTTCTACAGGTGATGCCGCTTCTGCTTTGATCATTTCTGTTGGTGCTCAGATCTTCGCTGAAGGTACAGCGGATGAGCCTATCATCTTTACTGCTGAAACTGATGATACAGATGACCCAGCCGACTTGGAGGCCATTGACCGTGGTCTTTGGGGTGGTTTGATCGTGCTTGGTGATGCGACTATCGCTCGCCCAGGTGGAACAGACAACATTGAAGGTATTCCTGCTGATCAGGATAAGGCTAGCTTCGGTGGTTCCGATGACACAGACAACTCTGGTATAATTCGCTACATTTCTATCCGTCACGGTGGGGATGTTATCTCTAACGGTGATGAGATCAATGGTCTTACACTTGGTGGTGTAGGTAGCGGAACAACTATCGAATACGTAGAGGTATTTGCGAACGATGATGACGGTATCGAATGGTTTGGAGGTACGGTTTCTATCAAGTACGCTTCGGTTGCCTTTTGTAAGGATGACTCTTACGACTACGACTTCGGTTGGAGAGGTAAAGGTCAGTTCTGGTTCACCATCCTTGATACAGATATCTCTGGTCGTGGCGGTGAGCATGATGGTGCTAGCCCGGACGATCAAGATCCTTTTGCTAAACCTACTATCTCTAATGCTACTGTTATTGGCCCTGGTGTAGATGCTGCTCCAGAAGGTGATGGTGGGGACATCGGATTGTTGTTCAGAGATAGAGCAGGTGGAGAATACTGGAACTCTATCATCACTGAATTCCCAGGTGTTGCACTTGCGATCGAAGACCGTGATGGTGCTGACTCTTACGATAACCTAGTAGCGGGTGACTTAGCTTTCGCTAGCAACGTTTGGTGGGACTTTGGTGCTGGTGCTAACCTTGCAGACTTCGCCATCTTGGTGGACCAAAACGAAGCGCCTGCTCCAACTAATCAGCAAACACTACTTGATGCACTTGCTAACGGTGGCAACCAAATCTTCACACCTGACTTCGGTGGGGTAAGTAGAATCACTGATGGTGGCCTCGATCCCCGTCTAAATGGAACCAGTGGAGCTTTATTTGGAGCTGCTGTTCTTCCTAATGAAGATGGATACTTCGATCAAGTATCCTACCGTGGGGCTTTTGGTAATTCTAATAATTGGTTGACTGGTTGGACTGCAATAGATGAGTACGGATATGTTGGTGATCTAGCAACTGAGTTTGTTACTGACTGTTCTGATCCTATCGTAATCACCGATGCTGATTTGGTTGGTGGTGAAACGTACAACTGGACAAAAGATAATTGCTACCTACTTGACGGATATGTGTTCCTAGAAGATGGTGGCACCTTGAATATTGAAGAAGGAACAATTATCAAAGCAAAAGGAACGCCTTCTACTGGAGATGCCGCTTCTGCTTTGATCATCTCTGTTGGTGCTCAGATCTTCGCTGAAGGTACAGCGGATGAGCCTATCATCTTCACTTCTGAGCAAGATGACACAGAAGATGCAACTGACCTTGAAGCTATTGACCGTGGTCTTTGGGGTGGTCTGATCGTACTTGGTGATGCGACTATCGCTCGCCCAGGTGGTACCGACAACATTGAAGGTATTCCTGCCGATCAGGACAAAGCCCGCTTCGGTGGTTCTGATGACACAGACAACTCTGGCGTAATTCGCTACGTTTCTATTCGCCACGGTGGGGATGTTATTTCTAACGGTGATGAGATCAATGGTCTTACACTTGGTGGTGTAGGTAGTGGAACAACTATCGAATATGTCGAGGTATTTGCGAACGACGATGACGGTATCGAATGGTTCGGTGGTACGGTTTCTATCAAGTATGCTTCGGTTGCTTTCTGTAAGGATGACTCTTACGACTACGATTTCGGTTGGAGAGGTAATGGTCAGTTCTGGTTCACTATACTTGATACA
>JABSSL010000186.1 GCA_013214355.1 Saprospiraceae bacterium
CTTTTACACAACTTCAATATGCTATGATTTTCACGCTGCATACTCACAAAACGATACCGTTCTAGTCGCTGCGGCTGAAAATACTCAATGCTTTTTTTAAGATCACATTTTCTTCTTCGATCTCTTTGAGCTTGCGACGGAGTCGTTTAATCTCTTCACTTTGCTCTCGGTTACGACCTCCAGTCGACTCGTTTTTCCACTTGTACAATAGACTTTCAGAGACCCCTAATAGTTGGGATAATTCTTTGGCACTTCGACCAGATTTTAACTGCGATACAGCATCTGATTTGAAGACAGCATCATACTTACGATACTTCCGCTTACCTGACTTTTGTTCTTCCATTGGACTTCAAAATTATCAAATTTTTCTGTCCGGTTTTTCAGTACCATCTCATGGAGGCTCTCACAAGCGTGACAATCGCCAACTTCTACATCGTCACTGTCATCATCAGAAAACAAAAATGGATAAAGATCTTTACAAAAGGACTCCAAAGCTAAAGAGAGAACATCCATTATTCAGCTTCTCTTTTGTAGATTAACTCTCGAGGAGCCGTGTGAAGGGAAACTTTCACGCACGGTTCTGAAGACCAGTCGTGCCGGTGACGGCACGGCTGAGTTCGATAGGCGAAGTACTAGGCTATGATTTTCGCAATTGGGTAGAATTCTATTTTATCAACCAGTTAGGACAGGTTTGTAGCCTCCTTTTCCATGGCTATAGCGTGGACAACCTCCGGCTAACCTTCGCCGATATGCATTATGATCGTATCGACTTCACCCAAGTTAAGCTCTCTGCTGCTCCAGAACAAAGAACCAATCAGCACGGGTCTTATTACTTGGCATCCTTTAGCTATGAGGTACTAACCGAGAAAGAAAGTAAAGCCTTACAAGCGATCACAAATGCCTTGCCTCCACTATACCGAGAAGATACTTTAGCTACTTTGGAAACTACTACCTTAAAACAGAACTATGATCCTCCAGAAATGAAGAAGATAGAAATCCGTGCAGCATAATATTGCTGGGAGAGGGGCGCTCTCGCTCCTCTTCCCTTACCCATCAACAAACCTAATACCTGTAGAAAAAGAAAAATTGAATATAAAGGGTAAACCCAATATCCTAGTTGACAAAAAACAGACAATGAACAACACGAATTTAAAACGTGGCGAAGCTGCCACCTTTAGATCCAAGGCGAGTAAAACCCAGCAGCCAAACCAAGTTAGTATCCTCGCTCGGCGCTCACCATGGTCGTTCGTCCTCGGGAGAGAAAGATTTTAAGCCCCGTTGTTCGCCGGTCTCCCGACCGCGAACTCCCCCAAGTCATGAAAACTATTAATTCTCCATTCAACATTAAACATTAAAAATCTTTCTCTCCCTCCGGGCGCTCCACCCTAGTGGACGGCTCGCTGCGGTACTGGCCATCGATTGGCCGCTGGGCAGTACCGGGCGTCTAGGCGGCTGCACAGCTACTGCTGCGTGCGCACTGTTGGTCTTTTGACCACCAGTATTCCGCACTAGGCTTACCGGTGCTATTGTTCTCCCGTGTATCTATCATCATGTCTTTTTCCATTTCCACTTTCATTGGCACTTATCCCCTAGTTGGCTTTTCAGGCTCTAGGGCTCCATCTGATCAGTTGTCCACTGCTTGTTCCCAGGTTTTATCTACTATTTCTAGCACCCCAGTAGCCATAGGCTGCGCCTCAGGTATTGATCAGCTCGTTCGGCAGGCTTTTCCTCAGGCTCGAGTGTTCACGGCTGCTAGCCAGCATCCTGGTGCTTTAGCGGCGCGGTCTGCTCAGCTGGTACGGTTCACTGCCGCTAGCGGCGGTTGCCTTTTAGTCTTCCCTTCTGGTCCATGTCCCAGTGCTATCCGAGTCTCCAGTAGCTTCCAAGGGCATGGCTCCGGCAGCTGGGGTAGCTGCGCCCTAGCACTTGGTATCGGCCTACCTGTTCTTTTATGTGCTTTAGTTCCTGTGGCCAGCTGGCAGGCTTGGGCAGGGCCATTGGCTGCTTGCTTTCAGGTAGTTTCTTTTCCTGGTCCACAGCAGTGCTGGCTGGTAGCACCGGGGAGTGCACAGCTTTCACTATTTTAGTGGCAGCCTGCATTGTAGGTGTTTTTCACGCCCATTGTCGGTGTTTTGCACCTGCAATCCACTTCTACTACCCCATCTCATAAATACTCCTTTACAATCTCCACCAACCTTGGCAACACCACTCCACTCTTCTCCTGAATCCAAAATCCATTTTTCTTGCCACTCAACTTTTCAGAAAAGTAGTTGGCATTAGGATTGATATCTACTACCACTCCTTGTCTAGCCAAGGTATTATCTACGATAGCTCGAGGCAAGTTGGTCGCACCGGAAGTCCCTATCACAAAGAGCAAACCCGTTTCTTTAGCGATTCGCAACACATCATGAAGTCGATAGTGGGACTGATTATAATATTCATCAAACCACAGGACATGCGGCCTTGCCATTTCTCCACACTTTGGACAAACCAATAACTGCAATTCCTCAAAAGTCAATCTTGTAGACCGGGTTCTTTCCTGATCAGCTACTTCCACTGGAATCGGATATAGCTGCTTTGAACATTCCTCACTGCACCGCATGTACCTCAAGTCCCCATGTATTAGATAGAGGCGATTATCATCACTTCCCGCCTTGAAATGCAAACCATCTACATTCTGAGAGATTAAGGCATATCTATCACCTAACAGATCTTGCATCTCCACCAAAGCTCGATGCCCTGCATTGGGTTGAGAATCCCTCATCATGGAAATACGAAACAAAAACCACTCCCACACGGCATGCGCATTCACATCGAACATGGCCTTAGTCCCTATTTCTTCAGGTTGATAATTCTTGGAACCAGATACCCAAAAGCCGTCCTTACCTCTAAATGTAGGAATACCACTCTCTGCGGAGAGCCCAGCTCCTACGAGAAAGCTGATCCTACGTTGACCAGCTAGTTTTTCTTGAATCCTTCCTAAAAGCGTATCTGAAATCATCTATGACAGTTTCTTTTTATCTACAGGACTACATTGGTTTTGGTTCCTTCTCCAATAAGCTGCTCGTCAGTAATGGCTCGATCCTCACTTGATATTGCGTTAAGCTTTGGGGTTAATTGGTTGGCGAACCAAATCCTTCCTCAAACCTCGATTTTTAACACTACTACCCTATTCACACCACTTCTTCCCAATATTTGCGCTCTCCTCTATTTCCCACTAATTTTCTAAAAATTGGCATCCACGAACAGCGCTCATGGACCTATCTCTAACCCAACAGATCTATATCACTCAACTCCTTCACAGACTTTTACTAGTACCCGGTATAAATCGGATAGCCGTCTTGGACACCTTGGCAACACCCATCGAGGAATTCCAAGAAGCAGACTGGGACTGGATCCACATTGCCATATTACTTCCGATCGAATCTATTGAAAACCAAATGACCTTCCTCCAATTCGTCCAAAATGTCCCGCCATAGCAGTTGGGAGTAGTTTCCAACTACGACCATCTATAGTCAACTAAGCAGCTAATTGTAGTTGGAGACTACAATACAGTCACGAAATAGCATTTTTCAATCACTAAACTATATACCATATGTCACGCGCACTCTTTCTAGCACTAGGTCTATTGGCCTCGATCTTCACACAAGCACAAGATTCTTGTAAACACAAAACCTACCCCCAAGTCAACCCCCTCCTTATCCAACAATTCCAAGCCGCGCGCTGCCTCGAAACAACAACCTGGCAAGTCGACTCCAGTCAAATCAACCGAGTCCATATAGCACTAGAAGAATCACAAAGTGCCAAAACCAAATCCCCCTTCCTACTCCTCTTCTCCACCTCCCAGACCTGGGACCAAGGTCAACCCCTATACCTAATCTCAAAAGGTCTTTTCAAAGCCAGTCATCTATCCATCCCCTTACACTGGCAAGGCCACTATTTCCTAGCCATCCTCGACCACCAAAATCCCGCTCTAATCTCGGTCGATGGCTCTGGTCCATTACCCAAGATCGAATACAGGAAGACCTGCAGTCTGCACTATTAATTCCTTCCAAGGCGACAACCTATGAAATGGATAATCTTATTACTGAGTCTTGGCACCTGCCTCACATCCTGTCAACACCCTGTTGGCATCGACATAGATGGAGAAGATGAAGTCATCACTCCATTAGATACTCCGTTACAGGTAGGCCCCTACCTCTACCAAGGCACCTTCGACCTAGGTGCTGAAACCCTAACCCTAGGCAATCACTCCGGCCGCCTGCTACAGATCTGTAACCTGGCCATCCACTTTCGACCATACCAATACATCACCCATATGGGCGGCCGCTACCCTACTCTATTCTTCCTGATTAAGGATGTCTACCCAAATGATAACCCAGACCACTTCATCTATGAAAGAGACTTCGAATTGGAATTCATCACCGATGAGCCTTGTGGTGATGAATTTGATCTCCTGGATTGGTATACGGGACCATGGGACAACAAACACGCATTCCTCGCTGCAGTTCTTCATCCTAGCCTACTAAACTGTTGGGCTGAAGGTACCTTCGAGTTCGCTCTGCCTACTAATTTTCAGTTGGAATGTCCTGGGATGTAAGGGTACAATACCGGAAGGGGTATTGATTCTATCTCCGTTATTTCCATCCTCTCTCTTTCTTTTCTGATCTATTCTATACCCTGGAGTCTTCGGCTCCAGGGTCTCGCCATGATGCCAATCTTCTATAACATATTTTCAGTCCAACTAAGGTTGGTTGGGACTTTCCCCAAATCACGGACTCTGCAGAAATAAAGCTCTGCTATTGTTCGAGCACTAGCCTCAAATCCCCCTCAACTATCCATAAATCTCTTTCCTCATATTCCACTTTGAAAGTGTCAAGCCGTCATCGTACATTTTCTGATAATGACCGGCTTGAGATAGAAAGTCCTTAGTCCAGGAAGTTTCTTGTTGTGACACCCATTCATCTAGCGAATTTCCAGTCTTTTCCCATTCCAATACGGCCTGCCGATGATTTATGTACTCCTTCTCCGCCGCCTCTAGGAAAGTATTAACCACTTCCAATCCTTCTTGAATTTCGTCTTTCTCTTTGAGTAATTCTATTGATACCTTAAGATCCATTTCAATCTCTTCCACTTGTGGCCTGATAGCTATCAATTTCTGAAGCTCCTCCAGCCAAATATTGATATCCAGATGCGCAATAAGCAGCACCTGTCCATTCCATATACTGACATATGCTAGACGTATTCTGTGTAAAAACTCTTTGCGGAGCTCGATTCGTTCCCTAGTCTTATCATTGACTTTTGTTCGCCAGTCTATCACCGCTTTCAATATCCCTCCGACAAGGACTATGATGGCTAGTTGTATGGCACTTTTCCTCATCTGCTCCAAATAGGCTGACTCGATAGTTGTAGTCTTTTCAAATAGCCAAGCTGCTAGTAGCAATAAGCCAAAGAAAAAAACAGCTCCCAGGAGTACCCAAGGAAGCTGAGTTTCAATCTGAGCCTGAAGTGTTTTTCTTTCTAGCATGGTTAACTTGTTTTAATAGAAGCGCAATCTTGAAGTGAAACTATATCTAAACAAAGCTATAGAATAGCTGGTGCAAGTCCGGCTCAGTAAGATCATAAAAGATGTCGATCCAGGTGAATTACCATACCCTTCATACGATCCAAGTGCAGTTCCTAGTAAAGGCTAAGTCTTCTAGTTCTTTGATCTCAACTATTAGTATCATAGTAGGCTCGCTGGGTCTGCTTCCGAAAAAACTGAAACACATCCTGAAATTGAATCTCCCCCTTCGAAAAATGAAAGAAGGACGGCTCCTCTTCTGTATCAACTTCCCCAGTTACCGGAACAAGCCCTGATTCCAACACAACCTCCCGCAATTGCTTTAGCAGAAAATTGCGATACGGCATATTCTGCGTCCGAATATCTACGAATGACTGAAATCGAAGACATTCCGAACCAACCTCTTGTAGATTCCTCAAGTAACCTTCCAGATCTGTACTAGAACTTTGCAAGAAATCTCTGGCAATACTTCTTCTACGTGACTGTAGATATTGGCGAAATGTTCGTAAGGCTCGTTCCAATAGATACAATCCCTCATCCATTTCCTCCACTAGAAAACTATCTGGCATGGCTTCATAATACGCTACTGAAGTCACCTCGAAGCTTTGACCGGAAGACGCTAGGACGATATATTGAACTCCTCCTGATTGATATTGATTCAGCAGCTGCTCGGCCCCAGATTCTGGAAGATCAACCACCAAGACGTAGCTCCCTAAATATACCCGTCTGATGAAAAGGTCTTCTCCAACTACCCCTGCTTGGTTAGCTAATTCTTGCTTGATCGACTCAATATGTAATAATATATCGTCGGCCAACCCTTCCAGCACCAGCTGTATCCGTTTTCTTGGCTCTCTCCCCAAGTTATCACCTACAGCCTCTTGCGGGCCCCTCTCCGATTCCCACAGATCCTCCATTATATGCAGCAGATTATACTTGATCCGGTTCTCCTCGCTTAGATATACTTCCCGGCTGATCACTCCCATTCGGCCATCCGACTTATTCCTGTTGTATTGGCTTTGATGCAAAATGAGCTGATTCTGCAAATCACTATTCGATCTGACCAGGTCTTGCATCTGCGTCAATACTTCCTTGATTTCATTCTTTGCGATTTGGGCTCTTAAGGTATCGTATTTACTGATTATACTCATTGTACGAAGAATATTTTGTGTATGTATCCAATTGAAGCATTTAAAAAGTCCAAGTAAAAGACTAAACCCTCATAATGTATCTCACTCAAAATTCTAAGTTTAAATTCTTCCTTAGGAAACTCTAATTCAGTCCTCAATATCAACCTTCTAAATTATACCTGAAAGGTGCCCTCTTACTTCTCCTAATGGGCTGCCAAAGGAACCTATCGATTTTCCTAAGATGAGAGCAGAGCTGATCTTCGTGGAGGTCCCCTCAGAATTTGGTTGAAAGGAAAATCAAGGAGTGAACATTCTTGAAAGTACTTATACCAGTCTTTTGCCCTAACTTAGCAATATTAGGCACGTGGTTATAGGAACAACTCATAGATTTTGGTTTAGTCCTCAGCTGGATTGCTTTGCAAATTATTGTCTTAAAGGACCAAACTTCTTGCTTTATGGCCACAAACACATAAATGGTGGCCAAGTAATGTACCTTCACTACCAAAATCTGAATATGAGAATATAGCTGTATTGACTACCCCCCTTAAGGAGTTCCTTCAAATACTCATTTTCTTCCCTAAAGTCATTTACATCAATAGTCCCTTACGCCTCAATTCTAACTCCATACCTTTCAATTGCATATCTAATACAATATATCTTGTAAACTTGATGTCTCCAGTAATATATAATACATCTAAAACCAGATTATTAATATCCAAAAGTGTTACATTAACTAAACCTGAGGTGGTCCGCTTTAGCCGGACAGTTTAAATTGAGAGTTTTCTCCCTTTTTCATGGGCCCTTTGGCCGTAGTGGAGCGTAGCGAAACGGAGGCCAAAGGGCCCATG
>JABSSL010000187.1 GCA_013214355.1 Saprospiraceae bacterium
GATAATGTCCTCCAGATCGCCTGGGATCAGCTAGTGGGGCAAATATTTCTAATACGTTCCTCGACATGACTTTTCATGTTAAGGTAATTCTTTATTTTAAATGCGATCGCCCTGCCTCTATTGCAATTTAGCTCCCTTTTTATTCTTCTAGTTTAGAAAAGCTAAAAATTAGTCAAATTCGCGACTGGTCTTTGGTAGGTCCCAAATCATATAGCTTAAACATGCATGCTGATTCTCTTCAAACTGCGGCGGTTCCTATTTCATAAGATTAAAGCACTCCGATAGAATTGAGGGCTGAATCTACCTTATAGGGAGCCAGCTTGTCCCAGTCAAATTCGACCCCTACTCCGGGTTTATCTGAGGCGACTGCACGATAATTTTCAACTACCAAGGGGCGATGTGTATACTGGTCAATAGGAAAGCTGTGTACTTCTAACCATCCAGCATTGGACTGTGCAGAAACTAGACTCACATGTAATTCCTGCATCCCATGGGAACAAACCGGAATACCATATTTCCTGGAAAGTTCTGCTACTTGTAACCATCCTGAAACCCCACCACAATTGGAAGCATCAGGCTGAATAAATGACAACTTAGATTGCTCAAAAGCATAGCCGAACTCATGGATGGTATGTAGGTTTTCTCCCATAGCCAACGGCATCCCAGTGGCATCCGCAATTGCTGCGTAGCCGCGATAATTATCTGGTATGGTGGGTTCTTCAAACCAATGAATATTGTATTGTTCGAAAGCCTTCGCGGCTTTAATCGCACCTTCCACCGACATAGAATAATTAGCATCAACCATGAAGGTGATATCCTCCCCTATTAGCGCTCGAACGGCCGCTATACGTTCAATGTCTTCCGCTAGCTTTTCTCTTCCAATCTTGATCTTCACCGCATTGAAACCACTAGCTAAGTATCCTTCAACATTGCGGAGTAATTTTTCCAAAGGAAATTGAAGATCGATTCCTCCACAATAAGCTTGGCAAGTTGAACTCGCTCCCCCAGCCATTTTCCATAGGGGTTGGCCTGCTCTTTTGCAACGGATGTCCCAAAGTGCTATATCCACTGCCGAAATGGCAAAGGATGCTATCCCTCCCCGTCCCACATAATGTATATGCCATTCCATGAAGTCATATAACCCCTCTATGTCGGTCCCATCCTTTCCAATCAATGCCGGAGACAGATCTTTCTCAATCATGGCCTGGATAGCATAACCGCCTTTCCCACCGGTGTAGGTATATCCAGTCCCTTGACTGCCATCGGCCAGCTCTATCGTAGCTGTTACTAATTCAAAGTGTGTATGATCCCCATGCTTGGCATCGGAAAGGACCTCTGGCAAAGGAACTTGAAAAAGTTGGACGTCTATTTTTGATATATTCGTGTTCATCTAAACTGTGTATTTATCGATCTGGTTTCCTCTTTGAGATACGGTTGAAAGCTCGATCTCAATTTAGGTACATTGAGCAAGGTTTAAACCTCTTCATCTAGACTGTTGGATGATAAACTTAAAATTGGTAAGAATGTCAGAGAAAGGAGTGATAATCAACTAGACAAAAACTACACAAGTTTTATTCTTTGGATCAGTAGTTCACGCCAAGCTCCAACAATCAACAATTATCAAAATCGGCTCTTTCCTACATCTAAAACCAGCCTAGGAGCTTAGCATACCTGTATTTACCTTTCTTGATAACTATCTAAATATCAGTGCTTAACCGATCTATGGACCCAACCTCTAAGTATTCTTCAAGGTATCTAAAGGATGTTTTCTGTCCTTTTCTAATCAAGACAAGCTATGTACTTTTACCGAAGTGTTCAATCTAGAACACTGCCACTTCTTCCAACCCACCTCCAAGCCATCCGGTCTAATCTAGCCAATAGATACCGGTAAGGCCTTTTCCTTAACCAGATTTTTGTAGTAAACTCATCCCTATGTTAGCCCATAAGCTCTACGGTTATGTAATGATTTTTGGCGCGCAGCCAGACCAGGTGTCCGGTGGACAGCAATTTCACATTTCTATCAATGGTTCAATGCGCTGGGTCCACGAAAGCTGCTTTCTCCATAATTGAGTTGATGCCTAGCTCATAAGAACGCTAAAGTTGACGGCAGCTAATAACTTCGTCGAGCCTTACTTACATCCCTCAGCCATTATTGCTAGAGCAGCTTTGGCATTTCTGGCAATTTCGAGATCCTCAAAAAAGACTTTAAAGCTACTGACGTAATCGTCCGTCTTCTCGTCCTTGTAGTGCTTAATGTACTTGCGGTTGCCATCTGCTTTTACCGAAATAGCCAATTCTTTGCTACGTATGGCATACTGAATATCTAGTGGATCGATATCAACTAGATTGAATTCGAAAACCTCTGTACTGGATTTTTTCTCGGTGCTTTCCGTTTGCGTAAAGACAAGACTACACGGGTCATCTCCCGATTTTTCCAAGGCCTGTTCATATTCCTTAGTACTCGTTTCAAAAGAAGGTAGATTTTCAGCCAACCAGCTGATCAACTCTTCATTACTTCCATCTTCTGGGAAGGAGAATCCTCTTGAATTGGCGCACTGTGGAATCAGTTGCTGGAAAACTTCTTCCAGTTTTTTGGCTTCCTCGATATGATCCATTTCTATTTCTAAAGTGTAGTAGTATCTGTTGAGTTCACCACCCTTAAACTCCTGGATCAGTAAATCTTTTTCATTGGTATTGGCCACTACGGTCAGATATTTAGTGGAAACTTTGATCGAAACGGTCTGCTCATTGAAATCTGAAAAATCGAAGATAAACTCCTCGTTCTCTTTACCATTTTTTCGAATGGAAGTACGACAATCTTTATCAACTAATTCTTGGCTTACTTCGCCCGTTCTTCCGATTGCCTTTTTGATCAAAGGTTGAGCTAAAGTAAAGGCCTCTTCAAAGGACTGTATGTCGAGGGTTTGATCCTTAACAAGAGCTTGACTGTAGGTAATGGTCTTAGACAATACATCGCTTAGGAATCGGCCATCCTCTATGGAATTCACTGCAAAGTCCAGCTCACTCACATAACTTCCTTTCTCTCCTTCTTTGCTAGCCGTAATATATTTCAAAGACTTCTCCGTTTTCACATTAACTGAAACCTCTTGGCCTGTAACTTCCATACGCACCGAAGAGGGACGAAGATCCGCGATATTGAAGGTCCACTCCTCCTGCTTGTCTCCTTCTATACTGATTAATTCAAAGACGGTAGAAAACTTGTCAAGTTTAGATAACTGCTGGTCAATCCTTTTCTTCTTTAGGTCGACCGCTTTAACATTCTTAACTAGCCAGTCAACTCCATCTGGGTAGCTGCTGATGTCTAACTCAGCGGTAAATAGCGATGTGGCCAATTCAATACATTCTTCCAAAGCCTTTTCCAATTCTCTGGCATTGTCGGAGGAAGTTGCATAGAAAGTGATTTCGCTACTATAATTCTGTGGGTCTCCATTTTTCGCTACCTCAACAAACTTCTGCTTTTTCTGAGTTTGCACTTTGAATTCAATGACATCACCTTTGGCTTTCCAGCTAATTAGGCGTGGATTAAGATCGGCCAGATTAAAACTGTATTCCATGTCCTCCGTACTCTTTTTCCCCTCTTTGCTCAGCGCGAAAGTAAGATTATAGGGTTTATCCGTATCAAAGGACAGCGCGTGGCGGTAGGTAAGCTTGCTGGATTCAACCGTATTCAGTGCCTTTTCAAAGGCTGTAATTGCATCGGCAAGTTCTTGGGCTGAAATGGAAAAAGAAACAAAAAGAAACAGTAAAGGAAGGATTGACTTCCGATAGGAGAATTGAATCATAGGTTCAGTGGTTTTTAGGAGAACTAATGAGGGGAGCCTAGCTTATGTGGCTGTCTGGTCTCCCCTAAGGTTTCCGAACACAAGATAAATTGGGAAACTGGGAGTTGCAAGCAGGGTAATACCTTTATTCTTTGCCCATATGTAGTCCCCACAGCTACTTATCATTTACCATTTTCAAGCTGGCTATACCAATGCCTTGTTCTCCGCCCCCCGCATACAATAAATACAATTTTCCATCTTGATCTTCATAAATGTCCGGATCTCGAACTTGATTTACCTGAAGACTCACCTCCCCGCGAAGGGAGGGTTGGATTGGTAGCTTTGCACCTTCCCAGTCTTTCTCTGGTCGTAGGAGTTCTCGAGTGGGACCGGCGCGCCAATCCTTCCAATTGGGTGAACTCACATCGACCTTGGTGTATAGAATTCGTTCTGGTTCATCCCCTACTCGTGTATAGAATAGATGTAAGTTTGTTCCTTTAAGATATAATCCCGCATGACGAACATCTGTTTCTAATAACCATCTCTGTCGAACCTCAAAATTCGTTAAGCCATCTTCGGATCGGTACAACATTCCCGGCATCGTCAGATAGTAATGTTGACCATGCAGTTTCTTGCCGAAATCACCACTAAAGCTGCGCAGGTAAGGCAAGGCGATAGGCTCCGGAGTAACATCAAACTGCAAACCATCCTTTGACTGTGCCACAAAACTCATTTGTAAACTTCCCTCCACCACTGCATGGAAGTATAGGATAATCCTTTTTTGCTCATGGTCCACTACGATCTCAGGACTAGCCAAATGGGGGGTGGTCGGTTCACTAGTTTTGACATCCTGATTTAACTTTTCCTTATATACCTTACTGGTCTTTCGACCAATTTGTAATAATGCAATCGCCTCTGACCAGCCCATGTAGTCTAGCAGTGTGGTCAAGGTGGTCTTTGCCCCTTCCTTGAGCGGTGTACCGGTTTGTTCCAACGGCAAGACGGAAATCGTCCGGGCTCCTGTGCTATCTTCAAAGTAAGTCCACGGTCCCGAAAGCTCGTCTGCAAAAGCCATTCTGATGTGCTTCCCTTTGTGATGCGCAAAATAGAGATAATACCGACCCAAAGGAGCTTCTATCCAATCGGGAACCCGAAATAACGATGGTCCATTGATATTGGGGTAGCCGACACGCTCTGCTTCCTCTTCTAAACTGGGATGTAGGTCGACATCAATGATGGCAGTATCTAAAAGCCGAGTGGCTGTCCATTTTACACCAATATCGGTTTCTTCGAATTTGGGTTGGATCGAATAATAAAACTGGGCTGCTCCTAGCACAATCAAGGCAACAGCTACTAAGAGAGTCAGGAGCATTAAACTTAAAACATTCATTTTCATTCTGTATGACATGAGCATATGATATTTCTCTCAAATTGGCTCGCTCGGATTCACCATGGCTCTGCGGTAAATGCGGTATAGTATTTTTGGTTCCGTACGTGCTAATCAGTATACTTAGAATAATCAAGCCCACACACAAGCGTGCGAAGGCAGGATAAGCGTCCGCGTTCATCATGCCATTTTCCGTCCCCGGTTTTGGTGTAAAGAAGAACAGCAGTCCGAAAATGATAATAAAAGCAGGGATAAAACCAGAGAACATTACTCGGTAACTGGTCACCGAGGTTCGCTCCTCATAATCGGTAGTCAATTCTGCCCCAAGAGACATACCTGGAACGATAAACAGCGTTAAAGGTAGTGAGACCAGCTAAGGCAGGATCAAGTCCCAGAACCTGACTGAAGTAAAAGAACAAGAAGAGCTGAAAGAGTCCATCTTTAATTCCTTGCGCAGAGAAACCTAGTCCATAGAATAGCTTGGTTTTGGTAGTTAGCTGTCTCATGTCTATCTGTTTCCTCCAAATTAGCCATTCACAGCAATTATTTAGTACGGAAGCTACAATTAAACATTTGATTTGGATACGCGATGTACCACCCGAAGTGGATCATTCTATGATCAAAGCCTTGATGGATTGCCTAGTTCCACTGGTCAAACGAACCCAATACAATCCCGGATTCAAATGGTTAGTTTCGAAAGTGGTGGCATTGTCAGTCATCATACCCCCTTGCAATTGCTGCCCAGTAGAAGTGTACAAGCTAATTTCCCATTTTGAAGGGCGCTGCCCTTCCCAGAGCAAATGAACCTTCCCATTGCTAGGGTTAGGATAGATGCTCCAATTAGAGATGGGATCGTTTTCGAGATCATTTACGTCCGTTATGGTTACCTCACAGGCGGTTCCTCCAGCTACTGCTGCTTCCCAACTAGAGGGAAGATCATTATCTAAGGTATTGTCCTTTAAATGCAAAGAGGATCCTTGCCCAGCCGCTAAAGTAGGCCATGGTGCGTCCGGTGCATAGCTAAGCTCATCCATGATCTCCCCGTTGACATCCACTAAGCGAATCGTCTCTCCTTCGTTTGCCAACTTTCCACTCTCCCATTCGAATACCTGACAGCTCGCTTCGACGAATTGCGAAGCATCCTTCGCAACAATCACATATTCGTCAGGATTCAGCATTGTGTTGCTGGGAAAAGTGAAATTCACACCATCATTAAAGCGAAAACCGCCGATATCCATGCCCATATCAGTAGCATTATGTATTTCTATAAACTCATGAGATTCGCCTTCCAGAGGCTGGTAGTGAACTTCTGTGATAAAAGGCCCCGCGGGAACAAAGAGTGGAGTTAGGGTCTTATTCGTATTTGGGATATACCTAAGTTCAGGACTGGGATCACCAGTTTCCGCCCACTTCCAAAAAGTATATCCTGCTTTAGGAATAGCTTTAATCCGGATAGGTACCCCAACAAAATACGTACCTGTATATTGAAACGGAAGGTCATAGTCATTTTCATGCAATACAACTTTACCTGGTGTTTCGGCGGTAACATTAAAACTGAGTTCCACTTGATCGTCCAAGTCGAATTCATCTGCAAAATGGGTATATAAATGTCCTGGTCGGTCGACGAAGAATTGCTTAAATCTATTGATGTAGGCTTTCCAGTTATTAATCGATCCTCCTGAAGGATTACCTCCTCCTAAATCCCAATAGGCATTCCACCAACGCCATATATGCCTTTGCATCAGCGGCTCCAGCTGACTTTGGATCCGATCCGTAACCTGATTGGCTCGGGCTGGTGTAAATACCAATTCTATGTAAGTACACATGCGTTGAATAAATTCATGGCGGAAGTCATCATTCTCAAGCAATTTGCGGAGAAAAAGGGTGCTTTCTGGGCCATTGGGCCAAACTGGGCCATTGGGGGCCAGGGCATGTCCCAGGGTTCTATCATGTGCATTGGAAAGGCTCCATTCCCCGTAATTGGTCGTGGCATCCAAATCAAAAAACATCCATCTCCATTTTCCATTATCCCGATCCCGCCAAATCTGCATATTATTGGCAGGCCAATCGTATGCAGCTAGGTAGATCTGTGCCAGAAAGTAATTGAGAAATTCATTCATATCCATCTGCTCCAAGACCTGTTGGTAGTTTACCGCCACACTTAAATCATTATCTTGAATAAAATCCCGCAAGTTGGTATAAGCGACATTATTTCCTTCTTTGACCTCGCGCCAGG
>JABSSL010000188.1 GCA_013214355.1 Saprospiraceae bacterium
GTTTTTAAACATGACCTCTTGTGGTTTGGTGTAGTGGTATACCCAAATTTACAAGAGGTTTTTTATTTGGTGCTAAAAATAAGCATCCCGAATTTTGACAACGTCAAAATTCGGGATGACTCATGTTGTTCTTCCGGATCTGCTCAGGAGACCTGGAATCCACCACCTTCACTGAGTGGATTATGAACTGTTGATTACCTCTTTTTAGTAGTCCTCTGGAACTATTTCCATCCTTAAATTAAGCAAGGTGGTATCGGATGTCAATTTGATATTTTTAAGTGAAATATAGGTATACTTATTCTGATTCAATTCCGAAAGCGTCTTTGCAATATCGGCCTGAGGAATAATTGTCTCTGGATTGATGGTCATTTCTCCGAACCATACATCTAATTGAAAATTGTAGGTTTGATCATTATTCCTATTGATTAGAATTGGTTGGTATTGAGCCATTCTTCTAGCGGCCTCATAGGTAATTACATAAGTAGGTGGATTCCAGTATCTACCATCTCCTTTCTGTTTATCCAAAGTAAATTCAATCTCACCAAAACGTAAAGCGTAAGGTCTATCAAGCTCATTTTTTGTTAATGTGCTATTGCTATTTTCCGAAAAGACGGGAAGATCGGAAGTGCTTTTAAAGGAGAACAACATCAACAAAGTGGCCGTGACAGGCAATGCGATGGCTAATTTCCATACATTAAAACGGGAAGATTTATTCTGGTAAATCATAGCAAGACTATTTTTATTGGTGCATCAATAGAATTTATGAAGTTGCCATACTGATGATAGAGTCCCGCCCAGTGGGACAAGTAGTAGGCGCTTCATAGTAGAGAAGTGTTAATATTCTTTATACTGTCTGAACGATAGTTTTGGTAAGCAGTGGGTCTTTCAAGAAAACATTAACACTGAGTGGCATGAGTAAAGTAAGAAGTGAAGTTCAGATGGGCTTTCGCCTTGCCCTAAGTGGAAGGCGAAAGCTTTATCACTATTCTTTAACAATATTTGTGACTTCATCTATATGAAGTTCCGGGACTAAGTACCGCAATTCTTGCTGTAGCAATTAGGAAGATAAGAATCTCTTCTCTTTCAAGGGTCTCAGTAACGCTTCCACTAGAAAAACCTTCCGGATTGTAACAAGGCGGAAGGCGGAATCACAAGCCATGACATTCCCAGTTCCAATTTCCTACTTCCCAACTACCGCACCTCTACTTAGTACTTTGTAACATAAGTTATTTGGAATTATGGGGAGCATATTTTAAGTAAGCCCAAGGCTCGAGGAGGGAATATAGCCTTAGCTACATGACCGACGAGTAACGCAGGACTTACTAGAAAGATGCCGCCAGAAACTAGATAAATTTATGTTACAAAGTACTTAGTCTGCCAATTCGTAATACTCTCTCCATCCCTTCCGCGGTCGTTTCTGCGCCAGCAGTTTATTGGCTGCTTTGTTATTGGTAATCTGTTTAGTCTTCCGATCGAAGACGATTTTGGTGTTTAGGCGCTGCGCCATTACCCCCAGCGTAAAAACCTGGCTAAGTGGGCCGGCAACATCGAAGGACGAGCGGCATTTTTCCTGCCCTTTGCAGCCCAACAGGAAGTTGGCGAAGTGGTTGGATGGGCTCTTGGGGACATCCGGTAATGTCGATGCCATATCCTTAGCTGCCTCTTGTGGTATGATGGATAAAGTACTGCCATGTGAGCCACCTTTAAAAGTTAAATCCTTACTGTAGATGATCTTCCCAGGATTCAATTTGGCAGGTTGCAGTTTGCCATCGCTTGGCGGTGGAATATTCGGATCAATTTCAGAAACGCCATAACCTTCGGGGACGGCCGGTACGTTTTTCTGTCCATCGTACCAGGTAATTTCTACCGGCGGCATATCGCCCCTTTTCGGGAATCTGAAAACCAGTGTGGAAGCCTGAGGGAAGAATAAGGGGTTATGACCCTCAATTTTCACCGGCTCAACTTCGTAAGGCAAGCCGAGATCCAGAAATTCGTGGGCAGTGTCCATAATGTGCGCCCCCCAATCGCCTAAAGCGCCCATGCCGAAATCGTACCAACAACGCCACTGACCATGAACGAAATCTTCGTGATAATCGTGTCGCTTGGCCGTAGAAAGCCAGGTATCCCAATCTATTGTCTCGGGAATGGCTTGCCCTTTTGGGAATTTTTTCATCCCAGTATCCCAGCCATGCCAGCGCCGTCGGCCGTTCATATGGGCAGTCATTGCGGTCACATCCTTAATAATTCCTGCCTCTTTCCAGGCTTTGAATTGGAAATAATTGGCCTCTGAATGACCCTGATTACCCATTTGCGTAGCTACCTTATATTTTTCAGCCCCCTTTATCATCAATTCTACCTCCTCGAAGGTTCTCGCCATGGGTTTTTCAACATAAACGTGTTTGCCCAAAGACATGGCCAGCATAGTTATCGGAAAGTGCGAAAAATCAGGGGTAGCCACACTAATGGCTTCGATTTTATCCCCCATCTTGTCAAACATTTCCCTGTAATCCTGGAAGCGGGGAACATCCGGAAACTTTTTCATGATGTCCTGCGTGTGCGGCGCCCCCATGTCCACATCACACAAGGCAACAATATTAGCCATGCCGGTTTCGTGTAGGGCATTGACTACTCCACGTCCTCTGTGGCCAATACCGCAACAGGCTAGGTTGACTTTTTCACTCGGTACGAATGAAGCCCTTCTCAATAGTTCTCCTTTTTCATTTCTCAAGGCCTCTTTGCCAAAAAGAATATGGCTCGGCATAAAGGCCAAAGCGCCCAGCGTTAGGGTACTCTTTTTTAAAAAATCACGACGTTGTTCTTGTTGGTTGGATTGATCGTTTTGTGGCGTATTTTTCATTACTACCTATGGTTTTGAATTATTGATCAAAAAGTTGGTTATCGATAATTTGCAAATGGATCTGGCAGTCGTTTGTTGCCGAGGGTTTCCCACACAATTTAATAAAAGATCCAGCATTATACTGGATGATCCAGCTTATTACAATGAAACGAAGAAGATCAGTTCATTCAAATCCATCCCTTGATCCGTAGCTTAACTTTTGACTACATTATGAAACAAGGTTTCCCTGCTTCTTACTTCACACCTTTCGTGAATACCACATTGTCCTCATTCCATAGATCACTTGCCGGTAAAATGTCTTCTCGAAATTCAATATTTCTAAACTGCTGCGCCTCCAGCATATTCGATAGATCAGCTTGAGAGAAGAAATGGGTCCAAAAACGATAAGTGTCAATATTCCCACTATCCTCAATAATGGTATACTGAGACAACATTAGCGCACTAGCGTTACTTCGCCAGATTCAAGTCTAGTTACAATTTCTGTTCCTTCCCTAAATTCATAAATCAGTTGCCAAAGGTAGGCCCCCTGGCTAGCCACTTCGCCTCGTATGGTTCCGTCCCAGCCTGGGGTGTTCAAATCATGGGTCTGAAAGACTAATTCCCCCCAGCGATTAAAAATTGAAAACTGTAGTCCCGTAACTTCGAAGTCATCGGAAAAATAAGGGACAAAGAGAGCATGAATGGCATCACCGTTGGGCGAAAATGCTTCGGGGACATATACCTGCAGCTGGCACTTCTTAGTCGTTATATTCACCCAATTGGAAGTCACAGCACCACAATCCGTAATCATAGAGAATCGATACTGGCCGGCTTGAGCAAATGATCGCTTAGCACCTTCTACCCCATCGTTCCATACAATTTTCTTTTTGCGAAGGGCATAGTAATCGACATAATTGGAGAAATCAATTTCCCCTTTTTCGCAAACGGTGGTGTCACAGCAGATGTCCAACTTCATTTTTTCTAGTATAAAGTTGTCTGCGGTAAACCAGGCACCCCCAAGCTCAGCGTGTGCTCTGCCGCCTATGCACTGATAGTCGGCTCGTGGAGTAGCATTGAGGAAGAAACCAAAAAGAAAGTATCGTTCTAATCCGGTAGCCGTAAAACAGTTGCCAATTTGACTGGTACCTTTGATTTTCTGTACTACACCACCGGTTTCTGCTGTCAGGTCAGGTACAACTGGATCTAAAGACCTGACTCGG
Source organism: Saprospiraceae bacterium (assembly GCA_013214355.1). Classification (GTDB taxonomy): domain Bacteria; phylum Bacteroidota; class Bacteroidia; order Chitinophagales; family Saprospiraceae; genus DT-111. Next base: position 4,057 of record JABSSL010000188.1, read on the forward strand.
CCACAAAAATCTGCTCCCGCTAGCTTCACTCCTACAATCTGTGGTACACACCAGGGCATAATATAGGAGGCCTCGGGAATGAAGAATATCTGTGTGGGTGCGGTGGTAAATTCTACGTAGTACATACTATCCTGCTCTAAAGGAGCTAGTAACTCCGTCCAGACCAATTGGGTAAGCGATGATCTCTCCGCAGGATCCCATCGGTATAGATAACTGATCACCCCATCTCCTAGCTCACTGGGCCACCAAGGTTCAACTTCAGGGTCACAGGTATGAATATAATTTCTTGGGTTCCAGCTTCCACTTCCGGATCTGTTACCTGATATATTAGTGTACCACTGTGCTGCCAAATACAGGCCATAGTCTTCTTCGTTTGGGCAATCGAGATAGTCTTCAAATCCAGGATTAGGAAGTAAGTTTTGTGCGTAGGTGCTCGCACAAATCCCTAAACCTAATAGTAGACAATACCCAAATTTAGATGACAGTAGTCGGGCGCTTAGCATGGATAGTTTTTTATATCTCACGGCCAGCCAAAAAAGTAGTATTGGTGCAATTAAGTAGTGATGGATAAGTCCTACCGGGTCTTATGAGGCTCTTTTGAATGTATGCTGCGTTGCAGAACCGGGCTTGTTAGCGCTGCTAGCATCCCGAACCTGCGCCTTGCCTACTTTCAAAATAGCACTCCTAATATACCAGATCACTTATTCACCACTACTTAAACTAAGGTTATTTCAATTTCATCAATTCTTCTGATCCGCAAAAGGAGGCTTTAAAACTACCGGTTATTGAGTCATACGACGATTGCTCAACAAGGGTGTATACATATGCATCCCAATTCATATCCAGGAAAATTAGCTTTTTACTTAATGGCTTCAAGTCTTTATCAACAGCCACAAAAAGGTCTAAAATGAATTTTCCATCTCTTTGTGCCTCTAGACCAATACGCTTACGTAATTCACTTACATGCTTCCAATGAATCTCAACTTTCAGTTTGGTTTCTACGAAACTTTCAATTTCATTTTCATTTTCTTCCCCGCGCCAATCCGTGAGCTGCCATTGTTCTTTACTTTTACCGAATAGATAAATGACTTCTATAGGCTTGAGTTTATCAAGTTCAAAGTTATCAGGGGCTTCTAGAACTATTTTGTATTCCGAAAGGAAGGCTTCCTTATCATTAAGAAACGAGTTAAAAAATAGCTCAAAATCTTTGATACAAGCTGGGAATAGATATGGTCCTACCTCCCCAAGATCTTCTTCGGGGTTTTTCCTCAAAATGCCATCCTCCCCCTTCAATTTCTTGCGCTGCTTGTCCTCCCTTGCAATTTTGGCAATATCAAATGGGAATGAGATCAACATAAACAGAAAGTAAAAGGGGAATTTGACGATCTCGATAAGTCTTCTGATAACAGCCATGGGTATCTATGATTGATGCATTAGTCTAATTCCTTGCCATTCCGATTAAAGCATAATAGCTTAGATGCATTCTAAGTGAACTGATCATCAACGACCAGCAAGGTTTTACCCGCTTTTTGTGCCCTACCCTGCTATCACCTCGCCTCCCAAAACCCTCATAAAGGTATTGTCAGGGATCATGCCTAGATCTTGTACTACCTTCAGGCTTGAATAATTCAAAAATGGCTTCTGTGCTTTCCTTGCTCCATACTTCGTGAAACCAATGTCTAACAGTATCTAAGTGTGATTTCATGTGTAAGTTTTTAGGATAAATCTCAATACTCTGAAAATAGCTAGAATTTTGGCGCCCAGCGCCAAAATCCCGAACCTTTAACATACTTCTATTGACGAAGTAGACATTAATGGGAGTATGTATTGACTATTAAGATGAAGTTTGAGCTTCCCTTTAGCTCCAAAGCTGAACTACCTCTAATTTTCTATCAAAGTACCCATCAAGGCCTTCAACCGCAGCTGGGATTTAACGATATCTAGCTCGAGCCGGCTAATGCGTGTTTGCACATCCAGCTTGGCTAACTGGGCGTCTCGCAAGGCGAGATTATTGACCTTACCAGCATAGAACTGATCCTGTGTTTTGGTATAGGCTTCTTCAAAAACGCCAAGGTTTTCCTGTTCTCTTTTCAACTGTGCTTGCAGTTGTGTTAGTGTATTATGGGCCTGCAGGGCTTGGTTTTTCAAGTCTACTTCTAATAACTGTTTTCTGGACTGATGTATCTCCAATTCCACGGTGGCGTTAGAAATTCTATTCTTGCGAACACCATCATCGAAAAGGGTGTATCTTGCATTGAGCCCTATGCTCAGTCCGGCAGTATGGATCTGTGCCAATTGCTGCACATCATTTCTTTGATAGTTGTAACCTAGGTTGGCAAAGGCAGTAACTTGAGGTCGATTATCGAGTTTATTTAATTGTAGGCTTGAGCTGGCTATGACAATCCCCAATTGACTTAGTTTAAGTTCGGGGTTGTTGTTTTCGATGGCACGATTTACTTCTTCAAGGACTGGGATCAGAAACGATTCTTGCACACGGCTGAAGGTGGGTGTGTTCTCTAGCGATTCTCCCATGATAAAGTTCAAGTCTTGCATTAGGTTGGTTTTGGTCAAAAGGATTTGATCTAAGGTAGCTTCATCCTGATTCAAGGCAGTTCGGAGCTGGGTTGGTCGATATTTTGGCCATTCGAAAGTTTAATGTTCTCCAAAAATGGGTGGTTCATATATCGTACATAAATGCCTATGGTTTATACACATCTAAATAAGTTGATATGTAATTATTAAATTGTGGAGATGGTCACGAGCATATTTCATCCAAAGAGTAGTGCAGATTAT
>JABSSL010000189.1 GCA_013214355.1 Saprospiraceae bacterium
GTACCATCCATTGAAAATACCACCCCGTCTTTGCTCATCCGGCTTCTTTCCACCAAAAGTGGGGAAGAACCAACGCGGCCGGAATATGCACCCCTGGGGCTAACTACACCTTAAAGAGCGGTATGCCTTCCCCCCTCCAGTATATCCTTAGGTAATAGCTCTTCACTACCCTACCCAACTTCTTAAGATATCCTACAAAGGAACGATCAAAAAAGCCACCTATTCCCCCAACACTCCCCCACCCCAAAAGTCCACTACAAATTAGCTTCCTCCTCCCAGCTCTGCAAGGTAGTATGCTTACACCTTTAGCTCATGTTCTGCCCCTAAACTACACCAGCCACCTCCCCGACCAGCATCTCCACCTTGCACAGCTGTCCGGCTCCAGCAGCCTAAGTAGTGGTCTTTTGTTGTGGGGGCTTGTTTTCGCACTAGGGCTAGTATCCTATGTTTTCTTACTCCTATGTACATAAAAAATGCACCTGGTCTGCCCCCTGACTTCTATCATCTCACCTCTTACTAGGGGCTTGATTTTCCCCTTTGGCTGGTATAAAAAACAGGTAAAGAGTCAAGCTCCAAAAGGGTATAAACTACTAAAAATCAGCAATTTATATAAAATAAAGTCGCTATATTTTTTGCATAAGCCTCTGATTATCTGTATCTTGTACCTATCAACAAGTAATCAAAAACACCTTCTTGGATATTTTTTGTGGTCAGCTCAAAACGAAGATCAGAAGCGATTATTAATACGCGTTGATCGAGGCTTTTAGCTGACTCCGATCACAAAAAATGGCCAAGAACAATTACTACATATCATGAATCGCGCTCAATCGTCTAAAGGGTCATCCTTTGACCTATACCTTCCGTACATGCTCCAAGTTATGCGGGAATGGGAAATTGAAGAAGAAATTGCCGAGGCTCGAGCAGCAGAGGAAGAAAGAGAATTATTGCTCCGCACTGCCTTTGCACTGGCTCCTTCTTTTCAACTGGAACATATTGTTAGGAGATGGTGGATTGCTGCCATCGATGAGCCTTTGGAGCGAATAGCAGAATACAGCTTTCCAGATAAGCCTGTCGAAGGGGTCAAGGAATTGCACCGCATCGATGCCCATACCTTGCTCCTAAGAACCGATCTTTCTGGTACCGAACTGCTAGAAAACTTGGAACTGCTGTTCTTGCCGTTTTAAACTAATCAAATCTACAACTCATGGCCTACTATAGGAATATGACCATTCGGTCTATCGCTAATTCTATTGCCCTACATCAAGGGTACACTTTAGATGATGATAGCTTTAAGCGATATTATAGGCAAGTTCGTCGGCAACCTTGTGGCGGCAATAAATACCACATTGCTTATCGGATCGTAGAGCTATTTCTGTTCAATGACAATCCTCCTCGTAATCCACCGGTTCCGTACAGCGGCACTTGTACGGTCCGCTTAATCAATTTTGAACCTAATTTCATTGCCGAACAACAGCGTGTTTACAAGCCGAAACCAAAGAAACTGTCCTGCACTGCTTAACGCCCCATTTCGCTTTCATTCGGGCATGAAAAGGAGTGATTGTTTGGAGTCCCACCTTGAGCGGGTGGCCGTCCCATAGTGTTTGAGTGGAACGAGTTTATGGGACAAGATTTTTTTGGTCCGTTTTTTTATCGCCTGAAAAAAATGGACAGAAGTCTTGAAAAAAGGAGTCATGCTAATAGGCCTAAAAATCTAATTTTCAATAAACAAAACATCAATCATGCAACATCAAACCTATCACCCCGCTACAGACGTAGCCACTATCAAAAATTTCGAAGAAATCCAATACCTTCAAGGTGCCCCACGCACTTACCGCTTTCATGCCAAAGCAGGTAATTTCAATTTCCGAGGTGAAACCCAGCTTACTGCTCGTGGCGAATCCTTTACCTTTATTCCCATTGCCTACAGGTTCTTTGCTGGCGAAGTCTTAGGCTATGACTATCGCAATTGGGTAGAGTTCTATTTCATCAATCAGCTCGGACAAGTATGCAGCATTCTCTTTCATGGCTATAGTGTGGACAACCTGCGGCTAACCTTCGCCGATATGCATTATGATCGTATCGACTTCACCCAAATTAAACTTACTGCTATACCGGAACAGCGGACCAATCAGCATGGGTCTTATTACTTGGCATCCTTTAGCTATGAGTTGCTAACCGAGGAAGACAGTCAAGCCTTACAAGCAATCACAAATGCCTTGCCTCCACTATATCGAGAAGATACCTTAGCTACTTTAGAAACTACTACACTGAAACAGAATTATGATCCACCAGAGGTCCAGCAAGTAGCGACTCAAGCTGCATAATTAGATCAAGGAGGAGCCCATTGTGGGTTCTTCTTCAACTCTTGACATGGGAACCGAAAATATCGTAACTTTGTTATATTCCAATAAAGTTGCTTATACATGACCACCAGAATCAGCGTGCCATTATCCGAAGTCAATGACGAATTCCTCAAGGAACTGAAAGAAAAGTATCCCGTCGGAACGCGCTTGGATATCCAGGTGGTAGACTTGGAGGGTGTACCGGCCTTTTCGGAAGATGATTTCTGGAGTATTATTAATTTATTGGATTGGTCGGCAGAAACTAGAGCCGAGGTCCTAGAACCAGTTGTTAAGACATTGGCTGAAGGTCCCATTAGCCATATCTACCTTTTCGAAGATATCCTGGCAGAAAAGCTATTTCAACTCGATACCCGAAAGCACGCCGATGCTGCTTACTCGGAAGGCCATTTCTCCGAGGATGGATTTCTATATATCAGAGCTGCGGTGGTTGCCGGCGGTCAGGAAAAGTATCGGCAGGTATTACAGGATCCCACGGCCATTCCTGCCAACGAAGATTTTGAACCCTTGCTATCTGTAGCTTCAAGAGCTTTCAAACAAAAAACGGGAAGCCCATTTGACTATATCCCACCCACCAACTACGAGACCTACTCCAATACCGCTGGATGGTAGAAGAGGCCAATAAGAGATCATGCACCGCAACTCCCATCAAAACGAAGACCCACATCACCTCTACGAGATCTACGACAAACAAGAAGAAGAAACCTTCAAATATGGTATCAGCTCCGATGAAATCGATGAGGAAGGAGATGGTCTAAGCAATCGCATCCGAAGACAACTAAATCTCTTTAATCTCGCAGCTGGCTGGCTTCGCTATTTCGCCCGCATCCTGATCAAAAACATCCCTGGTAGGAAAGTAGCCGAAAAGATCGAAGATGAATTCATCGATTCCTTCGTAGAAAAACACGGCAGGAATCCCCGTGGCAACCTCCGAAAGAACAAACCAAACTCCTCTTCTAAAAGCTAATTTCCTAGCAAGAGCAACTCTTTCTGATATTTAAACCCAGCGGCCAAAACAAGTTAGTATCCTCGCTCGGCGCTCACCATGGTCGTTCGTCCTCAGGAGAGAAAAATTTTGAGCTTCGCCAATCATATTAAGCCTCAACGCTGTTCGCCGGTCTCCCGACCGCGAACTTCCCGAGCCATGAAAATTATTCATTCTCCATTCAACACTCAACATTAAAAATCTTTCTCTCCCTCCGGGCGCTCCACTCTGGTGGACGGCTCGCTGCGGTACTGGCCATCGATTGGCCGCTGGGCAGTACCGGGCGTCTAGGCGGCTGCACAGCTATTGCTGCGTGCGCACTGTTGGTCTTTTGACCACCAGTATTCCGCACTAGGCTTATCTGTGCTATTGTTCTCCCGTGGATCCGTTATCATGTCTTTTTCCATTTCCACTTTCATTGGCTCTTATCCCATAGTCGGCTTTTCAGGCTCTAGGGCTCCATCTCATCAGTTGTCCACTGCTTGTTCCCAGGTATTATCCACTATGCCTAGTTCCCAGGTAGCCGTCGGCTGCGCCTCAGGCATTGATCAGCTCGTTCGCCAGGCATTTCCTCAAGCTCGGGTTTTTACTGCTTCTTGCCAGCATCAAGGTGCGTTAGCGGCACGTTCAGCTCAGTTGGTCCGGTTCGTCGCCGCCAGCGGCGGTTGCCTTTTAGTCTTTCCCTCAGGTCCATGTCCCAGTGCTGTTCGGGTCTCCAGTAGCTTCCAGGGTCATAGCTCCGGCAGCTGGGGTACTTGTGCCATGGCACTTGGTCTAGGGCTTCCGGTTCTAGTATGTGCTTTGGTTCCTGTGGCTAGCTGGCAGGCTTGGGCGGGGCCATTGGCCGCCTGTTTTCAGTTAGTTTCCACTCCTGATCCCGAGCTGTGCTGGTTCTTGGCATCTGGTAGTACACAGCTGTCACTATTTTAGTGGCAGCTTACATTGCAGGTGTTTTTCACGACCATTGTCGGTGTTTTCCACGACCATTGCAGGTGTTTTCCACCTGCAATCCCCTCCTACCCCATCTCACAAATGCTCCTTCATAATCTCCACTACCCGTGGCAACACCACCCCACTCTTCCCCTGAATCCAAAACCCATTTTTCTTGCTACTCAACTTTTCAGAAAAGTAGTTCGAATTAGGATTGATATCTACTACTATACCCTGCCGGGCTAAAGTGTTATTGACAATGGCTCGAGGCAAGTTCGTCGCACCGGAAGTACCAACGACAAATAACAACCCCGTTTCCTTAGCTATCCGCAATACATCATGAAGTCGATAATAGGACTGATTGTAATACTCATCAAACCACAAGACATGCGGCCTTGCCATTTCTCCACACTTGGGACAAACTAATAATTGTAATTCCTCGAAGGTCAATTTTGTAGATCGAGTTCTTTCCTGATCAGCTACCTCGGCTGGAATCGGATACAGTTGCTTCGAACATTCCTCACTGCACCGCATGTACCTCAGGTCTCCATGTATCAGAAATAAGCAATTCTCATCACTTCCCGCCTTGAAATGCAAGCCATCGACATTCTGAGAGATTAAGGCATATCTATCACCTAACAGATCTTGCATCTCCACCAAAGCCCTATGCCCTGCATTCGGTTGAGAATCCCGCATCATCGAAATACGAAACAAAAACCACTCCCATACGGCATGCGCATTCACATCGAACATAGCCTTAGTTCCTATTTCTTCGGGCTGATAGTTTTTGGAACCTGATACCCAAAAGCCATCCTTACCTCTAAATGTAGGGATACCACTTTCTGCTGAAAGCCCAGCTCCTACGAGAAAACTGATCTTGCGTTGGCCTTTCAGTTTTTCCTTTATCCTTTCCAAAAGCGCATCTGAAATCATTTCTTTACATTTCATCGTTGATTATGATCCTAACTCTGCATAGAACTCATCTAGTAAGACCTGTCTCTCTTCTTCATCATACTTTCTTGAGAAGTGTACAGGCGTTGCTTTCTCTACTTGGCATCGTTTCATAATCCTTGCCGATGCCTCTGAATAGCTATGGTAGTTCTTAATGGCCTGCTCTCTGTCTGCTGACTTGTAAAAGCATTCAATGAATACTTGATTACAATCCTGGAACAGTCTAGCTATCCTTTCGTGATTTTCTTCATGAGCTGCATGATCCATTATCACACCCAAGCTATCTCCTTTCTTGATCTCCAACAGATAGTACAGATCTTTGGCTTGCCATTCTTGCTCGCCGACAGTCAACATACGTTCATCATCTCCAGCTTCAAAGGCACCCTTTAGTGCTCTGATCCAACTCCCTCCCTCGAATTCACTATTAGACATATCTAGGGCGTCCTCAAAAAGGGTTTGT
>JABSSL010000019.1 GCA_013214355.1 Saprospiraceae bacterium
TATGTGGTCTTTCATACGGCGTGGGACGTATTTGCCGTGGCCACGGAGTGGAGCCCAGAAGGAAGAGTGATCGATGAATTCGAAGAAGTTTGGGGGTATGATATGGAAACAAATAACAAGGAACATCCATGGGCTCAGGATATGGCCTCAGTATTTACTGCTCTACAGGTAGTCGATAATAATAGTCAGGATAATATTGGTGGAGGAGGAACGCCTAGGCAGCCGCTAGCACCACCTTTTGACTTGACGGATTTACCTAACCTATCGCAGCTGAATTTTCAGTTAGAGCTATTTCCCAATCCAGCTTCTGATCTCATAAATGTTCGCCACCTTGGTGACAAGGCAGTCGAAATAGAGAAAGTCCTGCTCTACGATACGGAGGGGAAGGTACGCCAAAGCTGGGATCTAAATGGCTGGATGGCAAGGAACTATGAGCTGCCGCTTGAGCAGAACATAGACGCGGGGATCTATTATCTCGAATTCAGCGATAAGGTGGGAAGGAGAGTGGTAGAGAAATTGATCATCTCCAAATTCTAAGAAAAGGGATAGCAGCGCCGAATCATTTTCGGCGCTGCCATTATCATTTATGCATTTCTATTAATGCAGTTCAAATCTTCAAAAGCTTGTGTGAGGCGTTTTACGAAAGCTTGCTCACCAGCTCTCAGCCATTTACGAGGGTCGTAATTCTTCTTATTGGGGATATCATCACCATCAGGATTACCAATTTGAGCTTGCATGTAATCACGCTTACCCTCGTAGTAATCTTTAACGCCATCCCAAAATGCCCATTGCATATCTGTGTCAATGTTCATTTTTACCGCTCCGTATTCTATGGCTTCTCTGATTTCAGCCTGGGATGATCCAGAACCACCGTGGAAAACGAAGTTGATTGGATTATTGCTAGCCGTGCTGTATTTCTTTTGAATGTGTTCTTGTGAGTTCTTCAAAATAACAGGTCGAAGCTCTACATTTCCAGGTCGATATACACCATGCACATTACCAAATGCTGCTGCTACAGTAAAACGATGGCTTATTTTGCTGAGTACTTCGTAAGCATAGGCAACTTCTTCTGGTTGTGTGTATAGTCGTGAGCTATCTACGTCAGTATTATCTACACCGTCTTCTTCACCACCAGTCACACCTAACTCAATCTCAAGCGTCATTCCCATTTTGGACATACGCTCCAAAAACTTAGCGGAAACTTCGATATTCTCTTCGATCGGTTCTTCAGAGAAATCTAGCATGTGAGAACTATATAATGGATATCCACGAGACTCATAGAATTTCTCTCCAGCATCTAGCAATCCTTCCACCCAAGGAAGTAACTTCATCGCGCAGTGGTCCGTGTGCAAGATTACCGTTACACCGTAGGCTTCTGCCATAGTATGTACGTGCATGGCACCAGAAACCCCACCTAAGATAGCAGCTTGCTGATTTTCGTTTGACAATCCTTTACCTGCAAAAAAGGAGGCACCACCATTGGAAAATTGAACGATGACGGGAGAGTTGACTGCTTTGGCTGTTTCCAAAACCGCATTTACGGAATTGGTTCCAACAACATTGACAGCAGGTAAGGCAAAATCATTCTCATTGGCATAGTTCAACAATTCAGTAACTTCCTCTCCGTACAAAACGCCAGGTCGGAACCTTGTTGATGTTGCAGTTGACATAGATGATTACAGTTTATAGTTTAATCAAAAAAGATTGGCTAAGGCTTGATAATTCTTGGAAATGTTAAAGTTGGTTAAGTGCGGCGCAAAAATACCTTTTCTCGCCGATTTTAATCCAAGTTCGGTCGGATATTGTTGCAATAATTATAGAATATCCTTAGTTTACTGCAAAAGAAGGAATGTTTTTTACATAAAACAAGTGAATTTATGATCTCGACTGGAATAATTTTTCTCGGGTTCGCGCTCGCAGCCATAGCACTTCCACTTTGGTTTTTCCAACAATCTAAAGGTAAGTCTAGTACCATTATCCGCAATCTGCTTTGGGCGGGTTTAGGGGCCTATGCGATAGGGGCTTTCATGTCTCCAGCCACCATGGATGTGAAGTTCTCTGGTGCTTTCCGCGATTTTCTAGTACTGGCTGCCATTGGACTTGGAGCGAACTTCTTGGTCAAGAATAGAATCCTCTTTATCCTGGCTTCCATTGCTGGTGTTTTTGCACTTGGCATCTATTACAAAAATATTCTCGTTCCCTCTTTTGGAGTCAATACGGCTTTATCTACTGAGGTAGATCTTGAATTGGCAAAAGATGCCGAGTTGTTAGTTGAACTAGCACCCAAGGCAGAACTGGAAAAGTTCAATGCTGTTTTACATAAATATGGGATGGTGGCTAAACCTGCATTTGCGCCAGCTAGTGCTGACTTGACGGAATTAGATGACTACTTTGTGGTGGATATACCAGAAGGTCAAGTAGAGAACCTAGTTTCTATCAAGCAGGACTTACAACGCACTGGAATTGTAGACTGGATTGAGGAGAATGAAATGGTAACCTTTGATGATCCCGTGCAATCTAACAAGGTAAGTCGGATCAATAAGAAATTTGGTATCAATGATCCAGATGTAGAAAAGCTATGGAGTTTTGAGGCTATGGAAATGGACAAGCTGTACAACTATATCGAAACCAAGGATATCAAGCCTAAGAAGAAGGCGCTGATCGCAATCCTCGATACGGGTGTCGACTCTAAGCACGAGGATTTAGCTGGAAACTACAAGTCTTTTAAAGGAAAGTACGATGATGATCCTCGCGGACATGGAACCCATTGTGCAGGGATTGCAGCGGCAGTATCTAACAATGGGATAGGCGTGGCTTCTTATTCCAGAGATAATCGTTTTGTGCAGGTGGCCAGTATCAAGGTACTTAGTGCATCTGGGATGGGTACTCAGCAGACCATTATTAAGGGTATCATTGAAGCCGCGGATAAAGGGGCTGATGTAATCTCGATGTCATTAGGTGGTTTGTCTACTACCTCTCGACAAAAAGCTTACACCAAAGCAGTAAAGTATGCTGTCGATAAAGGCGCGATCGTACTAGCGGCAGCTGGTAATTCAAATCGAAATGCTAAAGATTATGCTCCGGTGAATGCAAAAGGTGTGATTGGAGTAAGTGCGGTAGATGCCAATTTGAACAGAGCTGTATTTTCAAATTATGTTCAAGATATCAGCATGGGAATTGCTGCTCCTGGAGTAGATATTTATTCTACTAAGCCTTCCAACAATTATGCGGTACATAGCGGCACCTCCATGGCTACACCTTATGCAGCAGGTTTGGTAGGTGTGATGAAGAGTATCAAGCCCTCTTTGACTAGCAAGGAAGCCTATCAGATTTTGACTAGAACGGGCAAGAATACAAAAGCCAATGCTGAAACGGGTAAATTTATCTATCCTTATGCGGCGGTTAAGGCCTTAGTAGAGAAATAGTAGCGGAAAAAGATGCTGCATAAAAAAAGCCCGGTAGACGCTACCGGGCTTTTTTTATGCTTTCAATTCTAGGATAGCTTGATGAATCTGCAAGACTTGTTTTATTAAAGAGTGTTGGCCATCATTCTGAATCACATAATCGGCTTTCTCTACTTTTTCCGATTCTGGCATTTGGCGAGCTATTCGCTCCTTGACCTCTTCTGCTGTAAGCTTATCTCGTTTCATTACGCGCTGAATTCGAATTTCCTCTGGGGCAGTCACCACAATCACTTTATCCAACATCTTATAGGAGCCTGTCTCATAGATTAGTGCGGCTTCTTTGAGGGTGTACGGTACGCCCAAAGCCAGTTGCTCTTGCTGCCAGTTCTCGCCATCTACAAAGACGGCCGGGTGAACTAAGGCATTCAGTTTCTGTAATTTGGCCGGATCCTTAAAAGCAATACCACCGATATGCGCCCGATTTAGCGATCCATCCGCTGCATACGCCTTATCGCCAAACAGTTGTATGATACCCGTTTGCAGGCTTGGAGATTTCACCATCAGCCATTTGGCACGGTCATCTGCATAGTAGATGGGGATATCGAGTGTTTCAAATATTTTGCAAACTGTCGTTTTCCCACTTCCAATCCCTCCGGTAATACCCAATCTCAACATGAGGTCTTAACTGATTTATTATGCCTACTGTTTCTCTTTTCCAACAGAATCAGTGCAGAGACTAGCAGGTATATTTTTTATTAATGATAAATTTTTCTATCTTTCCAAAGTCAAAATGTAACACTATTGGCTAAACACCTAAAGCCATCAATCCTATTGTTTTTCTTATTGAGCGCGTTCACCTCCGGCGCTCAAGATATACACTTTTCACAGTTTTACCATAATCCCCTATACCTAAATCCCGCTAACACAGGGCTGTTCTCCGGTGACCAGAGATTCTCGGCCATCTATCGAAATCAGTGGGCAGAGGTTCCTGTTCCCTACATGTCTATGGCTGGTTCATTTGACGAGAAGATTTATGTGCCTGGACTCAATAATGGCTTGCTCACTTGGGGGCTTTCCTTTACTCGTGATGAAGCCGGAGACGGAAATCTTAGTTGGACTATTCTGCAAGCCTCTTTCGCTTATATTCAGCAAGTGGCCGATGAGTGGTATCTTAGTGGAGGAGTAGAGCTAGGAGCAGGGCAGCGCGCATTTGAGGCGGATAAACTATTCTTTGGGGACCAATTTAATGGAGATATTTTCGATCCCAATTTGCAAACTGGAGAAGGCTTTGATCAAACCTCGGCGGGGTTCTTTAATCTTGGAACCGGTGTGAGTTTGTATTTTCAAGATCTAGATTCTAGATCGATGGCCTACTTTGGTTTGGCTGGACATAACTTGAATCAACCGGGTTTATCCTTCTTTAACCTAGATAAGGTGCAACTCCCCATGCGTACCAGTGTACATGCGCTCGGCGTATTCGAACTAAGCCCTGATTGGGATATCGGGGTCCAAGCACAGTGGCAGGACCAAGGACCTTATCAGGAGGTGGTGGTCGGAGCTTTTGGCAAGGTGCATTTATCAAAAGAAGCGGGAGAAGCTTTGGCCGTGCGGGCTGGAATGGGTTATCGTTTCGGCGACGCTTTGATCCTGGAGACCGGGGTAAACTACCTAAACTGGCGACTGGTTATCAGCTATGATGTGAATACTTCTCCCTTTCGGATAGCCACTAATCAAAGAGGTGGGCCGGAAGTGAGCCTCAGGCATATTATTACCAAGGTAAAACCACCAGATGAATTTAAATCCTGTCCAATCTTTTAATTGATGATTTATAAACCCTTGCCGAATTGAAGATACGATCCTGGATATTAAGTATTTGCATTTTAGGTTTCGGTACAACCTATAGCCAATCCTTTCAAGCCTTTCAAAAAGCGGCGGATAAGGCGCTTGAACAACAGGATTACTACGCTGTTCTACACTATTGTCGAGGTGCTTTGGCCAGGAAGCCTAATTCGGTAGAAGTATGGTATACTTATGCACGCGCAGCTCAGCTTTTCTATGCCTATGAAGAGGCAGAAAAAGGATACAAGAAGGTAGCTTTGTTAGACCGTAAGAATGCTTTTCCAGATGCTAGCTATCAATTGGCTTTGGTTTACAAAGGCATGGGGAATTATCCAGCCGCACTTTCCCAATTCAGAGCCTATCAAAGCCTGGCTTCGGAAGAGGACAAGGAATTGCTAAAGACTCATGTGCAAGCTTGTCAGGCTGCCATAGAAACCGAAGAATCAGCTACATACAAGATCACGCCACTTTCTAAGCGATTAAATTCTGCCTACTCCGAGTTTGGTGCTTGGAGACAGGGTGATACCCTGTATTATTCCTCTTACCGTTTTGAAAACAAGGAAGATAAGTCAAGACCCAAACGTAAAATTGCTAAAGTACTGTATGCCAAAGGTAATGGACGGGGGCGCCCACTACGCTATGTGAATTCGGATACCCTGCACACCGCCCACACCACCATTAGCTTAAATGGACAAAGACTGTATTACACTCAATGTAAATATATCGATGGAGGAAAGATCCAATGTGCTATCTACTACCGTAAAAAGGATCGACGAAACCGCTGGGGGAAAAGAGCTTTTCGTTTGCCAAAAGAAATTAATCAAATCGGATGTACCAATACTCAGCCCAGCATTGGATTTGATTCTTTATTGCAGCAAGAAGTTCTATACTTTGTGAGTGACCGAAAGGAAGGGGCTGGAGGCTTGGATATTTGGTGGAGCGTGATCGAGAAAGGAGAGAATAAGTATTCAGAACCGCGTCCATACAGGGGGAACACAGCCCAAGATGAAATTACTCCCTTCGTTTCCTCGGCAGACCAACGCCTGTACTATAGCGGGGACTATGCAGCAGGACTTGGTGGCTTCGATGTGTACCATGGACCATTAGACGAATCTAAAGACTTTGACCGTTCGAGTCTGTCTCGTCCCATCAATAGTAGCTATAATGATATTTACTTTTTTCTTGATGATCCAACAGAAAAGAAGGGGCTATTTTCCTCTAATCGACCCGGACAACGCTACCTGGATCCGCTAAGCAAGGCTTGTTGTAATGATCTATACGCCTTTGAGTTTATTCCTCCAGTTGATACTTCTACTCAAGCAAAGCAAGATTCGGTCTATCCTGATCCGACTATGAGCTTGGAGCCGGTTCCTAAACTAAATCCTGACTTGGACACCAAAGAGGAGATTAAACCGATACCTGTTCCATCCACCTTAGCCGACTTCCTTCCACTGGCATTGTATTTTGAAAATGACCATCCGGATCCTCGAACCCGGAGGAGCAAAACCAAACTAGATTACCTGAGTACTTTTGATCCTTATCTAGAGGCAGAAGAAACCTATATTGAAAATTACTTAAAGCTCTACCCGGCCGCTGAAAAAGAGCAAGCCCAAATCAAAATGCAGGCGTTTTTCGAAAAGGAAGTTGCTTTTGGAGGGGAACGATTAGTACTTTTTTCAAACCTACTTTTACAACGTTTGCAAGAAGGGGATCAAGTAGAGATCTTCGTGAAAGGATATACTTCGCCTCGGGCTCAAAGCGATTATAATTTACAATTGGGTAAGCGGAGAGTCAGTAGCCTGATTAATCACTTTAAATCTTTTCAAAATGGAATTTTAAGGCCTTATTTGCAGCAAAAACGACTGATTATCTCTGAACGATCTTTCGGAGAAACCACTGCGGCAAAAACGGTTAGTGATGATCTTAGTGATCGAAAGCGTTCCGTTTATAGTATTGATGCTGCCCGGGAAAGAAGGGTAGAAATAGTCGAAGTAAAAAGGAATTAATTGTTTGAGAACCATAAGGAATGAAGCACAAATAAAAGATACAACTACGCTTTATCTTTTATTTATCCCTCATTCCTTATTTTTGGCCGAACGGATTTCTTGTCATTCAACTCCTCTGCAATCGGTCGAACAAATCTACACAAACGATCTAGGTGTATAGCACCATTGGTGCAGCCAGAGAGGACAATACTACAACATGGCCAAATTTAGAACGAATCATGAGCGGAGCGGTTCCGGTGCTTCGGGAAACATAGTAAAGGTTGGAATCTTTAGTGCCGTAATTGGTGGCTTATTTTTCGTATTCAACCAATTTATGGGAGGTTCCTCTGCCGATGATGGGGCCAGTAATCAGCCTGATCCTATCGAGGAAACCAATTATGAACCTAGTGAGGCTTATCTTCCTACTTCAACCACCGGACAAGTAGTTCATCATAAGTACTATTCCTTGTCTTATTCAGAGGAAGATGAGCAAGCAGAATGGGTGGCTTATACCTTGACCAAGGTAAACCTGAATAAACCTTGGGTGGAGCGAAAGGATGTATTCATCCCAGATTCGAAGGTTAAATCCCAATCGAGTACCCCCAATGACTATCGGGGGTCTGGCTACGATCGTGGTCATTTGGTGCCTGCTGCCGATATGGCATTCTCTGAGGAAGCGATGCGCGAAACTTTCTTCATGAGTAACATCAGTCCCCAATCGCGGAATTTCAACGGGGGGATCTGGAGAGAATTGGAAGAGTTGACTCGCTCGTGGGCAAAGAAGATGGATAAATTATATGTAGTAACTGGCCCGATCTTGAGCTATGAACCAAAAGGTTATATTGGTGACAATGAGGTAGCCGTTCCAGCAGCTTATTTCAAGGTCTTGCTGGATTTGGAGAGCCCAAAGCAGAAAGGAATCGGATTTGTCATTCCTAACGAGGTGAGTTTCGATCCATTGTATAAATTTGCGGTATCAGTGGATAGAGTAGAAGAGATTAGTGGATTAGATTTCTACCCGGATTTGTTAGCGGATGAAGCTGAGGATGCCATCGAATCTGACTTCAACATAGATTTATGGCCATTCAGCAAAAAGAAATTTGAAGATCGAATTGAAAAATGGAATAAACGATAAGCATCATGTCAAAAAAAGAGCAGTTTCTCAAAGAGATAAGCGACGGTTACTTATTTGAAGGCGCAGATATCATTTTAGGTGGGGCGATGCTAGATGGCGAGGTTATGACCGATACGCTGGTCAAATTGCCATTGGAGACATTGAACCGGCATGGTCTGATTGCAGGTGCGACGGGTTCTGGTAAAACCAAGACCTTACAGATCATCGCAGAACAATTGTCTTCGAAAAGCGTCCCGGTACTATTGATGGATATTAAAGGAGATTTGAGTGGAATTGCTGTTCCGAGTGATGGCCATCCAAAGATTGACGAGAGACATGAGAAGATCGGTTTCCCATTTTTGCCAGATAGCAGTCCAGTGGAGTTCTTGAGTCTATCTGATGAAAAAGGAGCTCGTTTGAGAGCAACCGTTTCTGAGTTTGGGCCGGTACTTTTTTCAAAAATTCTGGATTTAAATGAAACGCAGTCTGGTATTGTAGCGGTAGTGTTCAAGTATTGCGACGATCAGAAATTGCCACTTTTGGATCTGAAGGATTTTAAGAAGACGATTCAATATATCACCGGTGAAGGAAAGGAGGAAATTGAAAAGGACTACGGGAGAATATCTACAGCCTCGACCGGAGCCATTATGCGAAGAGTGGTTGAACTCGAACAGCAGGGAGCGGATATCTTCTTTGGTGAACGGTCTTTCGATGTAGAGGATCTATGCCGTTTAGATGAAAATGGCAAAGGCATGGTGTCGGTGATTCGTCTTACGGATATCCAGGATAGGCCTAAGTTGTTTTCTACTTTTATGCTACAGATGCTAGCCGAAATCTACGCAACTTTCCCTGAGGAGGGAGACTTAGAACAGCCCAAGTTAGTCATCTTTATTGATGAAGCGCACTTGGTTTTTGAAGAGGCTTCTCGTGCTTTGATGGATCAGATTGAAGCTATTGTAAAGCTCATTCGTTCCAAAGGGGTTGGCTTATTCTTTGTAACGCAAAATCCCGCCGATATTCCTGATGATGTGTTGGGCCAGCTAGGTTTGAAAATACAGCATGCGCTTCGGGCTTTCACAGCAAAAGATAGAAAAGCGATTAAGTTAGCTGCCCAAAATTACCCCATTACGGAGTACTATGACGTGGACCAGCTACTGACGGAATTAGGGATTGGTGAAGCCTTGGTGACTGCACTGAACGAAAAAGGTATACCCACACCGCTAGTACACACCATGCTCAGGGCACCGCAGTCTAGAATGGATGTACTGACCAAAAGTGAAATTGAAGAGGTGCTTGATCAATCTAGAATCATCAGAAAATACAATGAAGAAGTAGATCGTGAAAGTGCTTATGAGTTATTGAATGAAAAAATTGAAGCCTTCCAGGAAGCAGAGGAACAAGAGAAACTAAAGAAGCAAAGAGAGAAAGCTCGGGGAGGTAGCCGAAGGCGACAGAAGAGCACCTTAGAGACAATCGTGAATAGCACTACGACCCGGCAAATTGGGAGAACAATTGCTAGAGAATTGACGCGTGGTCTGCTAGGTGTGCTTGGAGTGAAACAAACCCGTAGGCGTAGACGGCGTTAGTGATAAACAATTGAAAAATCTTAAGTGAAGGATATTGGCTTATTCTTCATCCACGAAAACCCCTTTGGCTTGAAATCTCTTGCAGTACGAAGTCCAAGGGGTTTCTTTATAGTGGTCCTCTGCAAAATATTTCACCAATTGCATAAGCTGATCTGGGGTTTTGAACCCAACAAGGCACTGGATTACTTCTGTAGATTCATCCAGGAAGACCACAGATGGAAAGCTCATTCTTCCTCTGAGCATCTCGATAGCCAACTCATGGTAAGCCCTTTTACCAGCCTTTCTTTGCGCGTATTTTTTCTCCTTGAAAAGGATGATATCTTCACGTTCAGCGTCAAATTTTACGGGGTAGAAGTTCTCATTAATGAAGGAAACGATGGCTGGATGACGGAAGGTAGTCTTATCCATACGTTCGCACCATCGGCACCATTCCGTATAGAAGTCAAGCATGATTTTCTTGGGTTCGTCAACAGACTTAGTCAGTGCTTCTTCCAAGGTGACCCACTCGATTTGCGGCATGGTATCTGGCAGGATCGGAGTCCTTGCCTGTATTTGTGCGTGCAGTGATTGCTGTAGTAGTATCGAAAATAAAAGTGATAGTATTAAACTAACCTTTCTCATTGCTAACATAATTGTTTTCTCTAGTGAATCATGGCCAATCAAATCCTAAAAAGCTCTTTTTGTAGACGGGCCGGGACAACTATCGGGTACAAAATTCAAGTTCTATATTCCTGATTTCATACCACTATGTAAGAAACAAAAATATTCCTACTGTTATGTTTTAGATGAGGCGTTTTAAAGTAAGTTTAACAAATTTTAAGCCGATTGAAAAAGCCCTTAACAGATCAGTTTAATGGATAGCCAAAGGTGCGATCCCTGCGGATGATGGAAAGTTTGTCTTGTAAGATTTGGTGCTCCTCCCTGTCATGTTCTGCCGGAATTGCGGGAGCCTTTATGCCTTCAGTGATCAATTTGGGTGACTGAAATAGGCGAATTTCATCCCAAAGATCTTGCTCCAGGAATTCTTGCAGGAGCATAGCACCGCCTTCGACCATTAGGGTAATCTTTCTGATTTCAGCAAGGTGATTCAGAATTTGTTGGGGAGTGGAGGTGTCTGGAGACAAGCTGATATATGTAAGGTCGGTAACGGTAGATCTCTTAGGCTGTTTTTCTGTGTAGACATAAGTAGGAACGCTGCCATCAAATAAAGCCAAGGAAGTGGGGAGTCTAAGATTCCGATCAATGACTAATCGGGTAGGAGAGGGGCCGTAAAATAAACGAGTAGTAAGTTGAGGATTATCCCAGGCCGCGGTATTGGTACCTACTAGAATCGCGTCAATTTCACTTCTCCACTTATGTACTAAGCGCTTTGAGAAAGGATTAGTTAGCCAAAGTTGCTCTTGATTATTGGGAGCGATAAAGCCATCTTGGCTAATGGCGAACTTCAAAATCACATAAGGCCGGCCTAACTTAACAAAAGTATTACGTGCGGCACTGAGTCTTTGACCTGTTCGACGAAGCACATTGAGCTTAACTTCAATGCCCGCTTTTCGCAATTTTTCTACGCCTAGACCATCTACCCCTGGGGTATGGTCAATATAAGATAGAACTACCCTTGGGATTTTATTTCTTATGATTAGGTCCGTACAGGGGGGCGTCTTTCCGAAAATGGAGCAAGGTTCTAATGAACAATATATGGTTGCTTCCGTGAGAAGCGGTCGGTCTTCCGGTTTTACGCTTCTAACGGCGTTAACCTCTGCATGCGGACCTCCATATTTTTGATGATATCCTTCACCAATGATTCGATCTTGATGAACAATGACCGCACCTACAGTCGGATTCGGGGAAGTGGTACCTTTTCCCAGTTGAGCTAAGTCAAAACAGCGCTGTATATAAAATTCGTCTTGCATATTAAATCCTTTCACTTTCGAGAGTAAGATAGTTGAAATTAGTCAATGCTATACCCTCCAGTATCATCGTTTCCTAAAATAGTCCTAGGGAAATGGGAAAGTCGCAGAAGAACCTAGAACAATAAAAAAATGGGCAAAATTCCATTATACATAACAATAATACATCGCAATAAATAGCCCATAATTGCCTTAAACGTTTTTTTGTATTGAGAATATTCCTTATCTTTCCCTTGTAATCCCCAAGCGTTTTTTTTCCTAGTATTTGCTTTCGCATTGTGTATTCTCCTCAAAATCAAAGCCTGAAATATTTTTTTTTTGTTAACCACAAAACGTTGTAAGCGTGTTATACAAAGTAAAACTTAAGAATGCTGAGGACGAAGTTTTGCTAGATGACAAAGTTTATGAATACCTAACTAACGACCCTTATTTGGTTAAAGTTGACTTTATCAACAACCTTCGTAAACATTCGAGTGGATGCGCCGTTTTTCAAAAAACTTGGAAACGTGCGGATGGGGGATACAAAACCGAAACCATCTACCTACATAAGCTCATTGCTGAAAAATTTCTGACCGGCAACAAAGAAGGATCTAGAAACCTCGTAGGGGCAAAAAATGGTAACAAGTTAGATTGTCGTCTAGAAAATCTTCTTTATCGCTCGCGTTCCGTCGCAAGTCGTAAAAGAAAAACAAGCAGTAAAACAGGCTATACTGGTGTTTACAAAGAGAACAACAGATATCGAGCTGTTATTTCTGTAGATCGAAAGTCCGTTCATATTGGAATGTTTGCCACTGCTGAAGAAGCAGCCCTGGCCTACAACAAGAAATCCAGAGAATTGTATGGGGAGGATGGTAAAATCAATGTGATCAAGACGCAAAAGTAATTAAACTTCTAACAAGCAGAACCTTAACAAAAGGTATCGAGGCTAAAGTCGCAAGGCTTTAGCCTTTTTTTGCGCGCGTCATCTCACGTTTGCCCGGAGGGCCCTGCAGAGATTCGACCGTAAAACCCAGGGACTTGAGGCTTCTCTTTACAGCCCCTTTGGCACAATAGGTTACCAGGATTCCATCATTCCGTAAAGCTCGATACATAATACCCAATACGTCTGTTTCCCATAGTTCAGGTTGGGCGCTGGGGGCAAAAGCATCGAAGTAAATGAGGTCGAACTGTTCCTCGAACTGGAGAGATTGAAAGGTTTGCTGTAGTTTGATAAAGGTGAAGTTGGACTTGAATTCCTCCTTCACTCCCCATTCCAATTGATGCATTTTTTCGAAATCGGTTCGGTAGCTTGTTTCCTGTAGGGTTTCAGGGTAATTCAACTGCATGGCTTCTGGTACGGGTACTGGATAGTTCTCTACCGCAGTGTAGACGATATTTAGCTGTCGTCGATCTGCCTCAATCTGAGTCATTAAGGCATTTAAACCGGTACCAAAACCAATGTCTAGTATATGGATATCTTTTTTGGAAAGCGAAACTTCTAAGAGTCCTGCCTCGATGAAGACATGTTGAGATTCTTGAATAGCTCCGTACTTGGAGTGATAACTAACTCCAAAGGAAGGGGAGTAAATGGAATGGGATCCATCTTGGGTCTCAATGATGACTAATTCCTCTTTCATACTGTAATCAATGGCCTGGATAATGATCCAGATCTGACTTTTCCTAAGGGCGAAGCTTCGCTTGGCCTTTGTTCACTTACATTGGACTTTCAACCACCCCCTTCAGATCTCGAACGGAAATATCCAGATGCGAAGAATGATGAATACACTGACCATCTTTTATTACCAGTATCTGGGGAGACTCATGGCGAATGCCAAAAGTTTGAGCCAATTGTTGTGATAAAGGTCGGTCATAGACCACATCTACGAAAAAGGTTGCTAATTGTTGCTCTGCAAAGTCCCAACCTCCTTCCAAGCGATATTTAGCCATGGAGCTTATGGAACAGGTTGGGCTATGCTTATAGATTAGGCAGGTTTTCTGCCGTGACAATTCAATGATTTCGTCTATTTGCGAGGGATTCTTAATGGAAGTCCAGTTGATCATCTTATAATTTAACTGCTGTTTGAACTACCACTTTAACAACCTTAACCACGATTTCGTTCATGCCAAAGTTGTTTGGACAGCCGTAGCCTTTGTTGCAAGAGGTAAAGGTGCTGCAAATGGCAACGAAAGCTAGAAGGCTGGCGATTTTTCTGAATCTTCTACTTTTCATCGGAGTCTAATTTAAATTTAGATATGTTGGGAATTAAAATTTTTATAATATGTCTTCAACGTCTCTCTGCGGATTTTAGTCTGCTCAAGCCAAAAATTATTTTGGCACACAAAAGTAAAGATTAAAATGAGATTATAGGATATTTCTTTTGGGAAACTCTAGCTGTGCAATGGCAATTGACCGAGACTTGTCATTCACTTTATAGTAAATTGAAAACCAAAAAAGTCCCCTCATTGTTATAAAAGTGTAGGAAAGTTATCCATAATGTGGTAAAATGCCGACTTTTAGTATTTTTGCGCCGATCTTTTACCCATATATTTCAATCATACAATATGTCAAGAGAAATAGCTTTAAGAGATGCCTTGAACGAGGCCATGACGGAAGAGATGAGAAGGGATGAATTGGTCTTTCTAATGGGAGAGGAAGTAGCCGAGTATAATGGAGCTTACAAAGTGAGCAAAGGAATGTTGGACGAATTTGGTGCTAAGCGAGTAATCGATACTCCAATTGCAGAACTTGGTTTCGCGGGTATTGGAGTAGGTGCCGCTATGAACGGTTTACGTCCCATTGTAGAATTCATGACTTGGAATTTTGCGATTTTGGCCTTTGACCAAATCGTAAACAATGCTGCCAAGACTTTATCCCAGTCTGCCGGTAATTTTAAGTGCCCAATCGTATTCAGAGGCCCATCGGGTGCTGCTGGTCAATTGGCTCAACAGCATAGCCAGACCTTTGAAAGTTGGATGGCAAATGTGCCAGGACTGAAGGTCATATCTTGTATTGATCCTGCTGATGCCAAAGGCTTGTTGAAGTCAGCTATCCGGGATGATGATCCGATCTGTATGATGGAATCGGAAATGTTGTATGGGTATAAAGGCTTGGTGCCCGAAGGAGAATATCTAACTCCGATTGGTGTAGCTGCGGTTCGTAGAGAAGGAACGGATGTAACCATTGTATCCTTCAATAAAATGATGCTGACAGCTCTTGAGGCAGCAGATGAGTTGGCCAAGGAGGGGATCTCAGCTGAAGTGATTGATTTGAGAACTATTCGTCCTTTGGATCATGAGACATTGGTTAAATCGGTGAAGAAGACCAATCGCTTGGTCGTAGTAGATGAATCTTGGCCATTCGCAGGCGTTTCAGCCGAGATTGCTTACGAAATCCAGAAATATGCTTTTGATTACCTGGATGCACCTGTGACGCGCGTAAATGCAGCAGATACTTCTTTGCCATATGCGCCAACCTTGGTAGAGGCTTATATGCCAAATCCTGCCAAAGTGATCAAAGCAGTGAAGGAGGTTATGTACCTCAATGCTTAAATGGAGAAGAAGCCCAATTTTTTGGGCTAAAATATATCGAAATGAAAAGCCCGATGGAATTTGCATTCCATCGGGCTTTCTCGTGCGTTAGCTAGATCGCGTTCAACTATAAGGCCCAGGCTTTCTGGCCCTTTTCATAAGGGGCACAACCGTCATAGCGCCCTGGCGTTTCCACGTATCTTAACGCTTGGGTAGCTCCGATTTCCGAGGAGAAATAACCCCAAAGTGTCAATTGTTTCATCATGGTAAAGTAATGGCTCTTCGCACCTTCTTCTTTACTTTCCTCATGGGTTTTGGCAGCGGCATCTAAACTGATCAGCAGCTCTTTCTTTTCCTCCGCGGAAAGTAGCATGAAGTCTTTTCCCGCCGCAGTCTTTGCCTCCTCATTGAGTTGACCTATACCTTCCAAAAAGATCTTTTGATCATCTGCTTCGTAGCAATCGGTCACCATAATCTTCATGAAAGCTCCAATCTCTGCTGCTTTGGCACCAGGGGAGGACGCTGTAGTAGGCAGGATCGTTTCTCCTACTTCATCCAGAAAACTGACATTGTTATCTGTAAATTCTATAGTAGATAAGGCTGGGGCAGCTGGCTTACATCCGGTAAGAAAAGCCTCTGCTCCTATGATGGTTCCCCCTAGGATCAATGAGACCCTAGTGAGGGCGTCTCTTCTATTTATCATTATTAGTGATTTTGCGTCTTAGAGATTCATTTTCTTCAATTCACTAACGGCATGGTCTGCTGCTCTAGCAGTAAAGGCCATGTAGGTCAGCGATGGGTTTTGGCAAGCAGCCGATGTCATAAAGGAGCCATCGGTTACATAGACATTCTTGGCGTCCCACATTTGATTCCATTTGTTTAGGACAGACGTCTTCGGATCACGCCCCATTCTAGCTGTTCCCATTTCGTGAATACCTCGGCCTGGGGTTCCATCTCCATCGTATCCAGAAACGTCTTTCACGCCAGCTGCCTCTAACATTTCCATGCCATCCGTCAGCATATCCTTGCGCATATTCAGCTCATTCTCTTTCAGCTCACAATCGATGGCGACTACGTTTAGTCCCCATTTATCCGTCTTGGTCTTGTCAAGCGTCACTTTGTTTTCATGGTATGGTAGAATTTCTCCGAAGCCACCCATACCGATCGTCCATCTTCCCGGTTCAGTCAATGCTTCTTTGAATTCTGCACCAATGCTATATTCTGCAATTTCTCTAGACCAACTCTCCCTACTGGCTCGCCCTTGGTAACCAAACCCTCTCAAGTAGTTTCGTTTGTCGCCAAATAGGTTCCGGAAACGAGGAATATAGAAGCCGTTAGCTCTTCGACCAAAGTAGTATTTATCTTCATATCCTTCTACCCAGCCACTAGCACGCACACCTAGATGGTGGTCCATCAAGTTGTGTCCTAATTCTCCGCTGCTACTACCTAGGCCTTCAGGCCAGATATCAGTAGCAGAGTTCATCAATATCCAGGTTGTATTGATAGTCGAAGCATTCAAGAAAATGACTTTCGCCTTATAAACGTACGTTTGGTTAGTTTCCGCGTCCAATACCTCTACACCAGTAGCCTTTTTGGTGTCTTTATCATACAGCACCTGTGTAACGATACTGTGTGGCCGAAGGGTTAGATTTCCTGTTTTCACCGCTGCGGGTAGGGTAGAAGACTGGGTGCTGAAGTAAGCCCCAAATGGGCAGCCTAACCAACACTTATTACGGTATTGGCAGATTCCGCGTCCTTCAATGGGAGCGGTGACGTGTGCGGCTCGCCCAATAATCAGATGGCGACTTCCTCCATAATGTTTTTTGATCCGCGCAGCAACGTCTTTTTCTACGCAGTTTAATTCCATAGGAGGTAGAAACTCACCATCTGGTAGTTGTGGTAAGCCTTCTTTGCTACCGCTGATTCCTGCAAAGCGTTCTACGTAGTCATACCAGGGCTTAATATCCTTGTACCGGATGGGCCAATCTACTGCGATACCTTCTTTAGCATTGGCTTCAAAGTCAATGTCACCAATACGGTAACTTTGTCTTCCCCAGAGAAGGGATCGCCCCCCGACTTGATATCCTCTAAACCAGTCAAACCGTTTGATTTCAGTGTAGGGACAATCTTTGTCGCTGGCCCACCAGTCTAGGTTCTTTTCGTTAAGTGGGTAATCTCTTTTCAGTACCGGGTATTCCTCGATCATTTTTTGGGTTCGGGTGCCACGGTGGGCAAATTCCCATGGTCCTTTGATGGCGTTGACGTAGTCTTTTACATGTTCTACGTTCTTGCCACGTTCTAGCATAATGACCTTTAATCCTTTTTCACACAGTTCCTTTGCTGCCCAGCCACCACTGATGCCGGAGCCAACAACGATTGCGTCAAATTCGTTTTCTGCCATTTTTACAGTAGTTAATTGATAAAATTCGGTTTCAACATTATAGTTGGTAAAGTTATATTATTTGGAAGGCTTGCGGTAAGAAATATCTTTATTTTCTCTTTTGTCTCTTCCGGCAGAATATATTAGCGGTGTTCAGGAAGGACAAAATTAGCGAGAATGTACCCTTTTTACTGAATACTCGTAAAAAAGAAAGGGAGGAATTCGAAAGGTTTGAAGGAGGGGATTATGATCGAGAGCTTGACCCTTAAAATAGAACCTTGTGGAAGGTAATTCCCCTTTTTACCAAAGGACTTGAGTTAGATTTTACGCTTACATTTGTATTTCTAGATATTGAATAATCAGCTGTCGGTTTAGAAAGAAAATGAGTATCTTAAAGCTTACAGCAGAAGCGCCAGAAAACTAAAAATAGGATAACCTCACCACCAAAAGACTTCACGATTTTTCTGCCAGAGCGTTCTAATTATGCATGATAAATAGTAGGAAATATCTAACCCATTTAATTGATTTACTAATAGTTGTACTTGCCATGTATATGTGTGATAAAAGGTTAATTTTCGTTTGGATCTTCCTATGTAATCTGTCGATCAGTACCCTAAGCGTACTCCGTGCAGACACGGGTAAGCTGGATAGTCTGTATTCCATGCTCCAGCGATATGAGATGCAAGACAGTCAGAAAGTTGATTTATTAAATCAGGTCAGCTGGGAATATCATACTACCAACCTAGATTCTGCTGCGGCTTTTGCACATCGAGCAAGAGAATTGGCTGAGTTGATAGATTATGAATTGGGAAAAGCACGGGCCTTTAACTTACTGGGAGTAGTGGCATCTATCAGAGGGGATAAGAGAGCTCAGGAGAGATGGAATGAAATGGCCTTACCCATTGCAGAAAGCAGCCAAGATAGTTTTATTAAAAGTGTAGTTTACAATGACCTGGCTAATATCTATGCCAACCGTAATGAGAGTAGCAAGGCGTTAGAATTCTACCAAAGATCCTTGCGCAATGTAATTCCTGGAGATGAGGTAGGAGAGGTATTCACGCTTGGGAATATCGCTATTTTATATTCTAACCTAGGAGATGAACCCAATGCCTCGATTTACTGGGAAAAGGTGATTCGCAGGATTGATGAAACGAGAGATCCTTATGTTAAAGCCGTGGCCTTAATGAATAAGGCCTATTATCACAGTGATCGTGAAGAGCTGGATTCCGTACGTGTTGCTGTAGAGACTGCGCGGGCGATTGCTGAAGCCAATGAGAATTACTTAACTCAGGTCAATTGTTTGCGATGGCTGTCTGAATTGGCCAGAGAGGAGAAGCAACTGGAATTATCTATCAATTATCTGCGCAGGGCAGCTTGGTTGACCAGTGAAAAGGGGCTTCATACACACGATCTCATGATCCAATCTGATCTGATTGATTGGTATATAGCGCATAAGGATTTCGAGGAAGCACGACAAGCCCTCAGGGATTTTTACTTGGAGGCAGGAGCTAATTCCCCAGAACGCCTCAATGTGCTGATTGCTTATCATGACCTCTCTGCCCAGTTGGCCGAGGCTTTAGGGAATTATAAGGAAGCCTATGGGCATCAGTCCTTTCTGGCCGATTACCAAGACACCTTGGATCAAACTACTCAGCTGCAACAAATGGCTGAACTCGAGATTCAATATGGGGTAGAAAGACAACAAGTTGAGCTTGAGTTAATGAAAGTGAAGCAGAAGGAAGGAGAGGTAACTGTGAAGTATCACAAAACCTTGAACTGGGCATTGTTCGCCATCCTAGTTTTGGCTTTGGTTATCGTGTCTTTAGCCTGGCTTTCTGCGCGACAAAAGCAATCCCATGCGGAGCAGTTGAAGGAAGAAGTTGATAAAAAAACCGCGGATCTTAGACTGAAGAATGAAGAATTAGAAGGCTTTGCGCATATTGTTTCTCATGATTTGAAAGAGCCCTTGCGTAATATTATGAGTTTTGTGAACCTCATTGAGAAGCGTGGTGCTGGAATCGAGCCTACGGAGTTAAAGACTTATTTTGGGTTCATAAAAAAGGCTACTAATCAATTGTACAATTTGGTCGAAGATGTCCTACAATTTTCGCGATTGCGCAAAACTGATCCTAAGATTGGGATGGTTGATACTGAAAAATTAGTATCGGAAGTGGAAGATGCGCTTAAACTGAAAGTAGAAGAAAGAAACGCTAAAATCCACGTGCATGATCTGCCTCAAATCGAAAGTTCTGAGGCTATTCTGTTTTTGATATTCAAGAACCTAATAGAAAATGGTATCACCTATAATCGAGAAGATAGTCCTTCAATCGATATTCGATACCAACGGCAAGAAGATGAGCATGAATTTGCGTTAAAGGACAATGGCATGGGGATACCTATGGAGTTTAAGGACAAGGTATTTAAAATGTTCTTCCGGTTACATAATCGGAATGAATTTGAAGGTACTGGACTTGGATTAGCGATTGTAAAGAAGCTAACCGAACAACTCAAGGGGCGCATCTTCTTTGAAAGTGATGAGAGCGGTACCACTTTTTTTCTTAAGTTTCCCGCCCAATATGAAGCCGCTACCCTTTAACATATCTAAGACGTCCAATCGATCCATCGGTGTTCAGCACGATCGATTGCCTTATTTCTATGATAGGCTTCATTATCATCCGGAATGGCAGATTACTTTGATTGTAAAGAGCGAAGGAACCTTGTATGCTGGTGATAGTATGTCTCGGTTCGGCGTAGGGGATCTTTGCTTCATCGGATCTAATTTGCCCCATCTTTTCCGAAATGACGGCAAGTACTATGAAGAGGAAGCCGAACGGGCCGAAGCTATTTCAATTTTCTTTGATAGAAAGAGCCTGGGTGAAGGTTTCTTTGAAATACCAGAGCTAAGAGTGGCAAATATGTTGCTTCGTGAAGCGAATAAAGGAATTTGTTTTCCGGCAGGAAGTTTGCCCTTGGCATTGAATCCCTTCTTTGAAAATATGAAGCAACAGGACGGCATAGCGCTCTTGCAGGACTTCCTAACCTTACTGAAGCACTTGTGTACCTCTGAAAGTGGTCAAACTATTTCCAGTATGGCCTATGACCAATCACAAGCCGAAGCGGCGGGGAAACGGCTAGATCAGGTGTTGCAATTTATCTTCCAGAATTTTGACAAGAAGATTACGGTAGAAGAAGCCTCGAAGGCCTGCAATCTAAGTATTCCTGCCTTTTGTCGTTATTTTAAATTACACACGAGGAAAACCTTTATTTCCTACCTAAATGAGGTTAGAATTAATGCTGCTTGTCAGCTGCTGATGGAGCAACAGGATTCCATCGGACAAATAGCCTATAAGGTGGGATTCAACAATCTTTCGAATTTCAATAGGCAGTTCAAGAAGTTAAAGGGAATGGTGCCAAGCGCTTTTCAGCAGCATTATCAATAAGGACCGAGCTGTGGGGACAATTTCTACTGCGTACTAGGCAGATGCCATTTATACTTAACGGCTAGGGTTCTTAGAATAATGATGAAGAAGACAGTGATCAACATAGCTGTATCTCGTCCTATGTTCAAGGCACTTAGCGCTAGGTAGAGTATGCCTCCCGCGATGCAGGCAGTGGCATAGATCTCTTTTCGAAAGATGAGTGGAACTTCGTTACACAACACGTCCCGAATCACACCGCCGAAAACGGCTGACACCGTGCCCATGATGACGGCAATTGGCATAGAAAGCCCCAATCCAAGTGTACGCTCTAGCCCTAGGATCGTGTAGAGCCCTATACCAATTGTGTCAAATAGGAACAATGTGCGCCGAAGCTTCTGCACGCCCTGCCCAAAAACATAACTTACGGCAATACCCGCTGCGATGATCAGTAAATAGTTGTTATCCAGAAGCCACCCAACGGGCTGTCTACCAATTAGAATATCCCGTATGGTTCCTCCTCCCAGAGCAGTAACCAAGGCGATGACTGAGGATCCGAAAATGTCCAGCTTTCTTTGTATTGCCGTTAATGCACCACTAATCGCAAAAACAAATGTACCAGCGAGGTCAAAAAAGTAAATGATGTCCATGACAGATAAAATCAGCTATTATCCGTAGCGTTCGGGTTGCAACAGACTCAAGTCGATGCTCGGCTTTTGTTCACTTATTATTTCGGCAATCAATTTTCCGGTAATGGGACCTAGACTCATACCCATCATGGCATGCCCTCCTGCCAGGACCAAGTTAGGCACCTGGTTTGATCTACCAATATACGGTAAACCATCAGGAGAGCATGGTCTAAATCCTACCCAAATATCCACATCCCTCTGATGCGGGAGGTGAATATTGGGGTAGTATTGCGGAAGCGAATTAATTATACCTTGTACACGTTTTGGATTGACCTTTCTACTCATTCCTCCTAGTTCCAAAGTGCCTCCAAACCTTAGATCTTCCCCCATTGGAGTAATGGCCACTTTGTCTTCACTCAAGATGCTGGGAATGCTTGGACGCTCATTCGGACTACTTAAGGTGATGGAGTATCCTTTGCCATCTTGGATCGGCATGGTGATTCCCAGGCTTTGCAGGATTTTCTGTGACCAGGAGCCGGCAGCAAGGACGACTTGTTCGACTTTGATCCGTTCACCAGAATCTGTTTGTAGATGTGTGATTTGACCTTTTTGTGTCTCCCAGGCTGTAAGGCTAGTCTTTGGCAGAAATTTGACACCTGCCGCCTCTAGCTGTGTTACCATAGCTTTCATGAATAGGTGAGGCGAAAGATGGGAGTCACCTGGATATAATACCCCTCCACGTGCCTGCAGTTGCGTTCCTTTTTCCAGATTAGCTATTTCACTAGCTGTTAAAACCTTTGCCTTTACACCTAGTTCATTAGCCATTTCAGCTCCTCCCACCTCTTCTTTTTCGCCCTTAGGGGTTCTAAACATCATCAACAGGCCTTTATTCTCTAGATCAAAGGGCACTGCTAATTCAGCACTCAAAGCTTGGTACAACAAACGACTGCCTTGGTTGAGATCTCGAATAATTGGCATCGCAGATCTGACTTTCTCAGGGGTGCAGGCTCGGTAAAAATGCCATAGCCACTGGGCCAGCTGAAGGTCTAATCTTGGCTTTATGTAAAAGGGACTGCTGGCACTAAACATCCATCGTAAACCTTTTGCAATTACTCCCGGACTGGCTAGGGGAACAAAATGACTTGGGACGATCATCCCTGCATTACCAAATGAGCATCCTGCGAGAAAGTCACCTTTATCAAGAATAGTGACTTCATGTCCGGCCTTCTGCAAGTAATAGGCACTGCACAGACCAATTACTCCCCCTCCAATTACATGTACTTTCATATCAAGGTGCTATTAGATCACTTGAAATCCATGGGCATAAGGATCATCCTCCTCATCAATGATGATCTGGTTATAGCCCGTGATTCTGGCCCATCCTTCAATACTTGGAATAATGGCCGGAAAAGGCCCACATTCTACTTCCTCTTCTATCCGTCCAATAAATTGACTTCCAATTATACTCTCATGGGTGAACGTTTGTCCTGGTTTCAACTTCCCCTGCGCATGCCACTGCGCCATGCGGGCAGAGGTTCCCGTTCCGCAAGGAGATCGGTCAATGGCTTTATCTCCGTAAAAGACAGCATTTCTGGCATCAGCTGTTTCGGACTTAGGAGTACCGGTCCAGAGCAGGTGACTAAGCCCGGTAATCTTGTCATCCAAGGGATGAATAAAGGAATAGTTTTCATTTAGCCGCTTTCTAACGATGGGGCTCCATTGGATCAGGTTCCCTGGGCCATAGGCATCGATGCCCTGGTAATTTTCCTGTGGATCTACAATGGCGTAGAAATTCCCCCCGTAGGCTACGTCTACGCGTATCGTACCCAATTCGGGACATTCTACCTCAAGTTGTTCTTTATAGAGGAAAGAAGGAACATTGGTAAGCTTCACTGACTTTACTTTTTTCCCTTCTTGCTTGTATTTCACCAAAACCAAGCCCGCTGGTGTTTCTAGACGAAGTTTGCCAGGTGTTTTGGGATTGACCAAGCCTTCTTCGATAGCAATGGTGACGGTCCCAATAGTGCCATGCCCACACATTGGAAGGCAGCCGCTAGTCTCTATGAAGAGGATGGCTACATCGTTTTTCGGGTCAGCGGGTTCATACAGAATGCTACCAGACATCATATCATGGCCCCGCGGTTCAAACATGAGCCCCGTTCTAATCCAATCGTGATGGGCGAGGAAATCCAGTCGTTTTTCACCCATGCCTGCTCCTTTTAAAGCAGGGCCTCCTCCTGCAACTAGTCGAACTGGATTTCCGCAAGTATGTGCATCAATACAAAAGAATGATTTCCGCATAAGTAAATTTTGCTGGACTAGAGATTCAAGTAATCAGGTAGGGTAGGGCGAGTAGCCATGCCATCGTTCAAAATCTTTAGCACGCGTTCTCTTTCTGCCCCAGCTAGTGGCAATCTTGGCGGACGAACATGCTCTGTACCAATACCCGTAATCACTTCTGCCAACTTAATATTTTGTACCAATTGTGGATTAATATCTAGTTCCAATATGGGCAAAAACCAGCGATGAATGGCAACGGCTTCGGCAATCCTACCTGCCAATGCTAATCGGTAGATAGCTACAGTTTCTCTTGGGAAAGCACAAACCAGTCCAGCCACCCAGCCATCAGCCCCCATCAATAAGGATTCCAGTGCCAAGGTGTCTACGCCACAGCTTACCTTTAGATCATCACCGAAGGCCGACTTCAGTCTGCTTACATTCGAAACATCCCTAGTACTTTCTTTAATCGCCTTGACATTCGGCAATTTTAGAAGTTGTTCCATAATCTCCAATGTCACCTCTATCTTATAATCTACAGGGTTATTGTAGATCATGATGGGTAGATCTGTAGACTTTGCGATGCTTGTGAACCAGCTTGCCGTTTCACGATCCGTAGATTTGTACATCATGGGAGGTAATGCCATAAGACCATCAGCCCCGTGCTCCTGTGCGGTCTGCGCTACCTTAATTGCCTGTAGTTGAGAACTTTCAGCAATATTGATAATGATCGGAAGTTCACTACTGATTTGCTTGGCACGTGCTAGTAGGGCCATTTTTTCATCCAATAGCAGCGTGCTGGCCTCTCCTAATGACCCTCCTAATATTACGCCATCAATTCCTGCTTCGATTTGGGCCTTTAAGTTGAGTTCGAAGGTATCTAAGTCTAATTTCCCTTCTTGGTCAAACTTGGTGGTCAGTGCGGGGTATACCCCATTCCAATTTACTATCATCTCTTTTTTTTGTGCAATGATAAAGGAAAAAGCATCTTGCCCTTGTGTGAATATTATTAGATGTTGATACTATTTTATCAAGTTGAAACAAAGAGAAAGTAATATGCAAGAAAATAGTATGGATACGCTAGATGTTCATCATGAATTCATTCAGATCCACTTGGGTGTCCAAGCTGAGTTTCTTCCGGAGCCGGTACCTCCCTACTTCCACCCCACGTATGGAAATGTTCATTAGCGGAGCTATCTCTTTAGTAGCGAGATTCATTCTCAAGTAAGCACACAATTTTTGATCGTTAGAGGTGAGTTGTGGAAACTGAAGCTTGAGTCGTTTGAGAAAATCACTGTGCACTTGATCAAAATGATGGGCGAACTGATCCCACTCCCGGGCTAGTTCATCGTCTTGGGTCAATAGCCTTAGCAAGCTGTCTACCTGCTTTTTGGCAGGGGCGTCCATAACTTCTTTTTGCAGCTTTTCTAGCTGACTTCTAAGTTTATTGATCATTTCACTCCGTTGCACCAAATGCATAGTGGTACTGGCCAATTCCTGATTCTTATGTCTAATTTCTTCTTCAAGGTTTTTGTTTTGTAAGGCAATGATGGCCTTTTCAGATTCTGCAACCTTTTTTTGATGTTCTTCTTCTTTCTTTCGTTGTGCGGAAACGAGATTTGCCGTTTCTTTCTTAAATCTACTGCGAGGAATCAATATCAACCCTAAAATCAATCCAATTACGAGCAGTACATAGAAGACCTTTGCCAGATTTGAGGCATACCAAGGCGGGGCGATCATGAAATGGTAATTTATCACAGCAGATTCAATTCCCATCTGATTCTTGGCTCGCAATTTAAAGGTATAGTCACCGGGACTGAGATTGGTATATTCTTTGGTCCGTTTTGTATTCCAGCTCGACCAGCTTTCATCAGATCCATCCAATTTGCATTGAAACCAGATCTTGTCGTGTTGGCTATAAATCGGTGCCGTGAAGGAAAAACGAAAAGCATTTTCAAAATGTCTGAAAATATCATCTGCGGTAATATCCTCTCCGCTATAATGACCGGCTAATATTAGGGTGTCTCCTTCCGCGATATTGTAGATACTTTGAAACAGGACTCGCAATTCTGTTGGAGCATTGGCATCGGGCGTTGGGTCAAAGGTTATGAAGCCTTTTTCCGCCCCCGCTATGATTCTCTCGTTATCTAGTGGATAAATAAACTCAAAGCCTCGAACCAGCTGACTATTGATGGAAGGATACAACTCCTTATCAAAGCGTTTTACCACTCCTCTATCCGTCAATGACAGGCGCCCCGAGGTAGAGGAACCTACGAACCAAATATTTCCGACTGGATCTTCGAAAATCCTTAGCAGATTAGGTTCATCTAGCAGTAATTCCTGAACCTCTTGATATTGTTTAAAGGAGTTACTACTGGCATCGTATCTGTATACCCCCTGCTCAGATGTAAACAGAACCTCGTCGTTGACAGAGAAAACATGATTTAAATGATCGCTAGCTAAGCCGTCTTTTTGGCCATATAGTTGGACATCTAGCTGTTTGTGATCTGGCGAAAATCGCAGTTTGTAGATGCCTCTGTAAGGGTGCGCCATCCAAATATTGCCCACCTCATCAGGAACCAAAAAGCGACTTGATTCACTTAACCCATCCACTTTACTTTGCCATTCCCAGCCCTCTTCGCCTAGCTGGTACAGCTCCAATCCTTCGTAAGTCCCCGCTACCATGCCATTGGGGTCTCCTGGCAGCAAAGTGAAATTCCAAGTCCCTGGTCCCTTAGAAAGTCTCCGACTGCTATGCTTGCTGCCAGATCTCTTTATTTCGAAGGCACCTTCATGATGCCCCATCAATAACCTGTCCTGTACAATGGCGAGTCCCCAAACTTGTCCTTGTGTACCCGGAACCAAGGTAAAGGAGGTCCGATTGTAAAGTTGAGGACTGGCACTTGCTTCTAGGGCATAAAGACCAGAGGAAGTCCCGAAGTAGAAGTAGTCATTGTATTCAATAAAGGTATAGGCCGTTCCCTCCAAGGGCTGATCAGGAATGATTTGCGTAAAGTCTCCGTTAATTTCAGCATAGTCAATTCCGTTATCCAAACCAATCCATAAGTTTCCTTTGTTAT
The DNA here is from genome assembly GCA_013214355.1 of Saprospiraceae bacterium. Taxonomy (GTDB): domain Bacteria; phylum Bacteroidota; class Bacteroidia; order Chitinophagales; family Saprospiraceae; genus DT-111. Next base: position 27,125 of record JABSSL010000019.1, read on the forward strand.
CAGTGAGTAGGCTTAAGACGTTATTCTTCTGTAATCCATTATTTCGATTAATATGCGTTTCCAAACGGAAATCCTCGCTGAGCACCAGAACGCCAGCAGCGCTAGTTCCTAAAATAATTCTCCCCTTTCGATCTTTTGTGGCACAATAAATTCGATTTTCTCTGATGAAGGCATCGAATCCTGGTATTGACCAAGGTGTTAGCTGCCCCTCCACTAGCAAATAAAGGCCATCTTTTAGCGTGGTGAAAAGAATAGAACCGTTCGCCAAGGATAGAGCGCTGGTAAAAACAATATCTTTTTTAACTCCTTCAGGGATTCCTAAGGGTTTCAAGGAACCCTCTTGTTGAACCATCAAATCCTCATCACTCTGTAGGAACAGTTTTCCTCCTGCTTCCGCTAAAAATCGAATTCCTGGATGTTCGTACACTACTGATATTCGTTGATCCTGGAACTTATACAACTTATTGGAAGCATAGAAATAGATACTTTCATCAAGCAGGCTTAAGTCCCAAACATCCTCGAAATTTCGATTAGCATCCGGAATTAGATCTAAAAGGGAATGATATTGCAAGAAGCCAGTCTGATCGGCTTTGAAGTAACCAAATTCATTTTGACCACCTACAAATATCGAATCGCCACGAATCAATAAAGAGCGAGCAATGGTTTTCTTTTCTAAAGGGAAACATTGCCAATCATTTCCGTCATATTGCAGTAATCCGTTATTGTTAGCTAAAAAGATGTAGCCATTGGGATGCTGAGCGATCTCCCAATTTTGTATTCCTGCTTGGTAGACTGCTGTAGGGTAATTCCGTATGAAGGGATCGCCTAATTGGATATCCGAAGACCTTACTCTCGTAGAGACAAAGAGAAACCCTAGAATAAGAAGATAGTAATATATCTGTTTGGGTTGATTTGTACCTGTGTTCCTGTCAATTTCCTGCATAAAAGCCTGCTCCATAATTTCTAGGTACCAATATAGTGAATGTAGTACTCATTTAGTATGAAATCATGCAGGTGAAGTACTTATGTTGTAGTACAGTGGATCGAATTTTATTTGTGTAGTATTTGTGATGTAGTAAAATATACGGTATTAATTCAATATTGACGGTAGATTTGTGTTCCAATCAGCGAAAAGCCAAATAATCTTCTGGAAATCATACGCGACTTTATTCCCAATTGATGTAGTCTATAATTCCATTTGAGCAAGCAAAAACTTGAGATGAAGTATCAGTTTGCTGGGATTGAACTAGAATCTAAACACTTCAACATAATTGTGCTACTTTAAAAATTGAACAGATGAAAAGACTTTTACCTCTCTTATTATTCCAAATGGTTTGTATAAGCCTAACCTTCGGTCAAGTGGTCATCGACTTCGAAACAGAAGGCTCTAGCTTAAACTTCCAATATTTTGGCGGAAGCGCTGAAGGAGTGCAGTCAAATACAATTGCTAATCCAAATCCATCTGGTATCAATACGAGTGGTACCGTGTTGGAATTTGTGAAAGTGGGAGACGCTCCCTCTTGGGGAGGAGCATTTGCCAATCCAGCTCCTGCCAAGCCTATCGATGCCACCAATGGTGGACAACTTTGTATTAAGGCTCACTTTGACCACATAGGAAATCTCACGGTTAAAATGGAGCAACCGGTATCAGGAGGTGAAAACTGGATTACTTCGGTTCCTAATACAACCACCGGGGAGTGGGAAGAAATTTGCTTCAATTTTGATAGTCCATCGCTAGAGGATTCCAATCAACCTGCCACCGGTCGAGTATTCGGCCAGCTGGTGATATTTGTTGATTTTGGGACAGAGGGTACCGGCTCCAATGTAACAACCTATGTAGACGATATTACTTACATGACTACGGGTAGTGAGAGAAACTGTACCCCTATTCTAGATTTCGAAGCAGATGGTATTAGTACCGATTTTCAAATTTTTGGTTCTAGCCTTGACGGACAATTAACAACAATTATTGCTAACCCAAATGCCACAGGTATCAATACTAGTGGGAGTGTAGTGGAATACATTAAGGCTGGGGATGCCCAAACCTGGGGAGGCGTATTTGCCAATCCCGCGCCTTCAACGGCAATGGATGCAAGTGGCGGTGGCGAAATATGTGTCAAAGTACACATGGATCACATCGGAAACCTAGCTGTCAAGTTAGAACAACCGAATGAAGGGGAGAATTGGATTACCACCGTGGAGAATACCAAGATTAATGAATGGGAAGAATTGTGCTTCAACTTTGATAATCCATCGATTGAAGATTCTAACCTTCCAGCCACCGGAAGAACATTCGGTCAAATAGTACTTTTCTTTGACTTTGGAACGGCTGGGACGGGTTCAGATCAAACCTTCTATTTTGATGATATACAGGTGTGTACTTCCAATGAAACGGAGATTGTTGATGTGACCTTTTCAGTAGACATGAATGAATTTGGAGCAGACAATTTTGGAACAGTATATATCAGCGGTGACTTCAATGGATGGGCAGGAGATGCCAATGCATTGAGTGATGAAGATGGGGATGGTGTTTGGACGACAACTATTCCGCTAGCTACTGGTCCGATCGAGTATAAATTTACGCTGGATAATTGGTCTGCCCAGGAGACGTTCAATGGCTCAGAATCCTGCACTAAGTTAACCATTAATGACGATGGAAGATTTGTCAATAGATCATTGGTGATCACAGCCGATTCTGATCCTGGTACGGTTTGCTACAATAGCTGCTATGCTTGCGGAACTGCGGTAAAGATTACCTTTGATTTGGGAGTGTCTGGCATTACGCCAGCCGAATCGGGTGTGTTCGTGGCAGGGGGATTGGAGTTTGGAGCTCCTAACGAGAAATTTAGGCTGATGCCGAGTACAGATGGAGTAGTTTCCCTGACAATTGAACGCCCTATCGGGTTTAGTGGATTCTACACTTTCACCAACGGTGCTTGTGGAGATTACTCATGCAAAGAAAACATTGCTGGACAGGACTGTGCGAACCCAGACAACTTCAACGATCGCTTTATTAGCCCAGTAATGTCGGATACGACCATAGCTACCTGCTTCGGCGAATGTACAATAGATACAAACTGTATGCCAGCACTGGCTAGCGGAATGGTCAGCTTCGCTGTGGATATGAATGGGTATGCGGAAACATTTGGAATAGTTTACGTCAGTGGTACTTTCAACAATTGGGCTGGAGATGCTAATCCGTTAGCTGATGATGATGGAGATGGTGTTTGGGAAGGAACATTTGAGCTACCCGGTGGCGATCATGAATTTAAGTTTACGATCGATAATTGGGCAGTCCAAGAAGGTTTTATGCCAGAGGATCCTTGCACTGTTACCAATGGTGGATTTACCAATCGCACACTGACCGTTGATGGAGATGGTTCTGTATGTTTCCCTTGGAATTCTTGTGAAAGCTGTCTAGTCAATACGAATGACTTGGTCATTAACCCTAATCTCGTTCGTATCAATCCAAACTTGGTACGTGACTTTGCCCAATTGACTTTCGAACCGCAAGTAGGCCGTAAGCAGGTAGAACTTTGGGACTTGAATGGGAAGCTGGTATGGCAAAGAGCCATAGACCGTGGTCAGGATCAATTGAACTTGGACCTTTCTGCTTACCAAAGTGGCATTTACCTAGTGCGTGTAAGAACTGATGAAATGATAGTTACGAAAAGAATGATTAAGCAATAAAGAGTGGTGGCCTTCGGGCTGCCAGATGGGATCGGTGTTAGTGGGGAGTTTGAGTATTCAAATAACCCACTAACCCACTTTTAACATCCAAATCGAATTTTCACCCACATGATTCAAAGAATTTTTTATAGTCTAGTTGTTTTGTTGCTAGCCACCGGTCTAGCCTATGGTCAAGCAACTGACGAAATCAAGGGTACCATTACGACCTCTGATGGAGAGACCGTAATTGGAGCTACTATTGGGGTAAAAGGCACGAGCTCAGGTACAGTCAGCGATATTGACGGTACTTTTTCTTTGCGCTTAGAAGAAAGACCGGCAGTACTTGTCTTTTCTTACACAGGATTGCAGACCCAGGAAGTGACCGTTAAAGATGAGCTGGAGCTGAACATAGTGTTGGCCGAGAATATCTCATTGCTTGATGAAGTGGTAGTGGTAGGTTATGGTACCCAGAAACGAAGTAGTATCAGCGGCGCAGTATCCACGGTAACCTCTGACGAGATTACCGAAACGCCCGTACTAAGAACGGAGCAAGCTCTACAAGGCAGGGTTGCGGGGGTACAAGTGGCCCAAAGTTCAGGCTCTCCTGGGAGTCCTCTAACAGTACGTGTACGTGGCGTTGGTACCATCAATAATAGCGATCCATTATACATCGTGGATGGGATACCCGTTGAAGGAATCGACTTTTTGAATCCCAATGACATTGAATCCATTAATGTACTAAAGGATGCTGCTTCGTCTGCCATCTATGGGGCTCGTGGGGCGAATGGTGTGGTTTTAATTACAACTAAAGGAGGTAAGAAAAACCAGGAAGGTACGATTAGTTATCATGCCTATTATGGAGTGCAGAGCGCCTGGAAGAACATGAATCTACTAAATGCCAGAGAGTACGCTATCCTGTCCAACGAAGCCCATATCAATTCCGGCAGGACACCCTTACCTGAATTTGCTAACCCAGATATACTCGGAGAGGGAACGGACTGGCAGTCGGCTATTTTCCAAGACGCTCCCATGGTAAGTCATCAGCTGACGCTAAGTGGCGGTGGTGAGCGGTCCGCTTACACCGTGTCTGGTAACTACTTTGAGCAGGACGGCATTGTTGGAGGGGAAAAATCCGGATTTGAAAGATATACAGTTCGCTTAAATACGGTCAATGATCTCAAAGATTGGCTTACTGTAGGTAATACACTAGGTTTCACATATTTGGAAAGGAACTTCCTTCCCGAAAACAACGAATTTGTCACACCCCTGATTCGCGCCCTGAACATGGACCCGGTGACTCCGATACGTAAGCCCGATGGTACCTATGCCTATTCCTATTATTCTGATACAGATATTACCAATCCCATCAATGCCATAGATCAAATCCATGACAAATGGAATTCAAATCGAATTGTAGGTTCTGTCTTTGGAGAACTGAAAATATTGGAACAACTTCGCTTTAAGTCCACCTTCAGTATGGACGCAACCTTTGCGACTCGCGATGTGTTCCGGCCGCTTTTTGACTTAAGCATCAATCCAACGATTGGTGATGCGCCCGCAGGGGAAAGAAATATCGTAAACAGTGTCGGAAAGGAGCACAATACTTGGCGAAATATGCAGTGGGAAAACGTGCTCAATTATAAAACCACTTTCCAGGATCAGCATGCTTTGGATGTGACGGTGGGTACTACTTTTCTAGATAACCGATTTGATTTCTCTGGTGGAGGTAACACCAATTTACCGAGTAACGATCCTGCAGATGCATACATTTCCAATACAATTGATCCGATTGCATCCCAAAGTGCTTACGCTGGCGCTACTGAAGCTTCTCTACTTTCTTTCTTCGGGAAAGTGAATTATGAGTGGAAGGATCGCTATTTGGCTTCTGCAACTTTTCGAGCGGATGGCTCTTCAAGATTTGGGGCGAACAATCGGTTTGGCTATTTCCCCTCTTTCTCTGTGGGTTGGGTCATCAATCGTGAAGATTTTTGGAAGTGGGATGATGTCAGCTTATTGAAGTTAAGAGCCAGTTGGGGCCAGAATGGTAATGACAGGATCGGTAATTATAGTTTCTCAACAATTGTGAATGCGGGCCAAAACTACACCTTTGGAGAGGGAGAAATCATTACGAATGGTAATGTGCCGTTAGTATCTGCTAACCCAGACTTGAAGTGGGAAACCAGCACGCAAACGGATATCGGACTAGATGTAGAATTGTATGATGGTCAACTCTATTTCGTAGCGGATTACTACGTTAAGAATACTTCTGATATGTTGTATGCCGCGCCGATTCCATTGACCGCAGGAACTTTACCGCCGGTTCGGAATATCGGTGAGATGGAGAATACGGGTTTAGAGCTATCCTTGAACTACCGCAATAGGGAAGGAGCCTTTAAATACGGAGTCGGTGGTAACATCGCCTTTGTGTCTACCGAAGTGATCAGTTTAGGAGAAGGAGGAGAGCCCATTACTTCTGGTAACGTATTTTCTGCAGGAAGTGTGGCTCGCACGGAAGTAGGCCAACCCATTGCTGCCTTCTATGGCTACGTCACCGATGGAATTTTCCAAAGCCAAGCAGAGGTAGAAGCTCATGCGGTACAAAATGAGAATACAGCACCTGGAGATATCCGTTTTAAAGACCTAGATGGGGATGGAATTATCACGAGCAATGACCGGACCTTTATCGGTAATCCAACGCCTGATTTTACCTACGGGATTACTTTTGATGCGGAATACAAAGGATTTGATTTAAGTCTATTCCTTCAAGGTGTTTCTGGAAATGAAATCTACAATGGTATCGTCCGCTATGATTTCTCCTACACGAATCGCCCACAGGGTATTCTGAACCGCTGGACAGGTCCAGGGACCAGTTCCATGGAGCCCAGAGTGACACTGAGTGATCCCAATCGGAATGCTCGCGTTTCTGATCGTTTCGTAGAGGATGGTTCCTATATGAGAATTAAGAACTTGCAAATCGGTTATCAGCTTCCTCGAAGCATTTTAGAAAAACTTAGATTGAATAAATTCAGAGTTTACCTGAGTAGCCAGAACCTCTGGACGCTTACCAATTACTCTGGTCTAGATCCAGAAATCGGATCTACACAGGGGGCACTGGATCTAGGAATTGATAGAGGTTTTTATCCGCAGGCAAGGACCTTCTTGGGCGGAATTCAAATCACTTTTTAAAGGATGATCATGAAGAGAACAATATTACTAGCTTTCTTCTGCTTGTGCTTTTTTTCCTGTGAAAAGGATATTCTTGAAAAAAAGCCCATCATCGGAGCAACAGAAGAGAATTTCTATAAAACGGCGGACGATGCTGTCTCAGCTGTGAACGGAGCATATGCTGCCTTACAGTTCGAACTGACACCGGCCGGTCACTTTCGCTGGTTCTGGGGAGATATATTTTCAGATGATTCAACCACGGGAGGCTCTGGACCGAATGATCAACCAGACCTGCAAGCCTTAGAGAACTTCCAGGGTTTGACCGATACAGAATATTTGGAAGCGGAATGGGCAGCAGATTACGAGGGAATCTATCGAGCAAATATCGTACTAGAACGCGTGCCAGCCATTGAGATGGATACGGATCTAAAGAATCGGGTTCTAGGCGAAGCAAAATTTATCCGCGCTTGGTTCTTTTATAATCTAGTTACGCTATTCGGAGATGTGCCCTTGGTGGATCGCGTTTTAGCTCCTAGTGAATACAATATTCCTAGAACTCCAGCCACTGAAGTCTGGGCTTTGATTGAGCAGGACTTGACGGAAGCCATTGCAGATCTTTGGCCCCGTAGCCAATATGGTGTCGAAGATCTTGGGCGGATAACCAAAGGAGCTGCACAAGGGCTGCTTTTGAAAGCCTATATGTATCAATCCCGCTTTGCTGAGGCGGAGGGTATTGCCAACGATATTATAGCTTCTGGAGAATATCAATTGGTAGCTGACTATTCACAGCTATTCACGGAGGCCGGAGAAAACAACGAGGAATCTGTTTTTGAAATTCAGTACATGAATGCTTCTGGTGGAAATTGGGGAAGGAATAATGCCAACGAGGGCACCTTCACCAATGTATTCCAACGCGCTCGCGGGCAGTTTGAAGGATTTGGTTTTAATCTACCAACGCAGGATTTCGTAGATGAATTCTTCAAGGAAGGATTTGAAGATCCAAGATTAAGCGCCACGGTATTTAGGGTAGGAGATTTCATGGGAGATAGAGGGCAGTTTACGAAAGAGGCTACCGGCTATCCCCATGAATATTATTCTAAGAAAAACTTCAATAACAAGAGTGAAGAAGCGCCATTTGGAGACCCGAATCCAAATGGAGGCACCAATGACCGGGTTATTCGCTATGCTGATGTATTGCTAATGCATGCTGAAGCTGCATTCCATAATGGCAAGGAAGCGGAGGCAAGAAGCTCATTGAATCTAGTGAGAAAGCGGGTAAATCTAGATGCGATAACACGTTCTGGACAGCCACTTCTTGAATCTATCTATCATGAACGAAGAGTAGAACTGGGGCTCGAAGGACATCGATATTTTGATTTAATTCGGACCGGGCGTGCGCCCGCGGTATTGGGCCCCTTAGGCTTTAAAGAGGGAGTGAATGAAGTGCTGCCAATTCCGGAATCCCAAATCTTAGCCACCAATGGTGCCATCACCCAGAACCCGGGTTATTAGTGTAAAGAGCTAAAATAAGATCAATGAAAAAACAATATACCTGGAGTCTCTTACTATTGGCTGCCCTCTTGGTAGGCTGCGAGGCTTTCGTTGAAAAAGATGTGTCCATCCCGGGCTTACCTGAAGCTCCCACCTTTGAACTCACCCCGACTGCTGATAACCCCAATCGGATTATCATTAAAGATATGTCGCAGGGTTTTTTCTCCAGGGTTTGGGACGCACCGGGTGGAACACCTGCATCTTCTACGCTTACTGTCGATACCATCCTGTTCACCAAAGCAGGCACTTATACCATCACCTTACACGCTGCAAAAGAAGGTGGCGGAGGAACTGCCAGTGCTAGCCAGCAAATTGTGATTGCTGAGGACGCAGCGGTTTCCTGTACTGATGATATCACACTCTTAGCTGGCGGCTGTGAAATTGGGGAACAGAAATGTTGGACGTTCTCTTCCGTGGCTGGAGCTATCACCGTTGGACCTACGCCGGGATCGGGAGAATGGTTCACTTCTCCACAGGACGGATTGGATTTTGAACAGTATAATGACGATTTCTGCTTCTCGTTTGATGGTGCCAAGTTTGTGTATAAGAACCAAGGTAAAACGGTAGATCCTTGGAACGGATATGTTCCTGTGGACTATATTCCACCAGATGATTACACTTGGCTATTGGTTCCTGGCGCAGGAGAGAATGGGGAGATTAGGATCCAGTTGCCGGAAGGCGCATTCATGGGGGTATGGGATTCTGGTCCGGCCTATGATATCGTCAGTCTATCCGAGGAAACCTTGGTTGTACGAAGTAAGATTGTCGGAGTGGATGGCTGGTTTGAGTTGACATTTGTGGCCAATTAAGTAAGGAATGATGAAGAGATTTATATATGGCATCGCGGGTTTATTGTTCCTTGGGACGGTGGCCTGTGAGAACAACCAAAAAACAGTTCCATCCGAATGGGAGTTGGTTTGGTCTGATGAGTTTGAGATTGATGGCTTACCTGATCCAGGGCGTTGGAGCTATGATGTCGGAACCGCCTGTGAAAAGCCAGCTGGCTGTGGATGGGGTAATAATGAACTTCAGTATTACACGGAAGATCGACTTGAAAATGCCCGAGTCGAAGATGGACATTTAATCATCGAGGCTCGCAAAGAACCCTATAAGGAAGATCGCGAATACACCTCCGCTAGATTGGTGTCTAAACTAAAAGGAGATTGGAAATATGGCAAGATTGAACTGAGAGCCATGTTGCCACAAGGCTTTGGGACTTGGGCTGCTTTTTGGATGCTACCCACGAAGTCTACCTATGGAGGTTGGCCTTCCAGTGGAGAAATTGATATCCTGGAGTATGTAGGTTATGCTCAAGATACGGTATATGGAACCATCCACACCGATGCTTACAATGGGATGATTGGAACGCAGAGAGGTGGGGAAATCCATAAACCAGGTCTGGAATCCAATTTTCACACCTATTCCATAGAATGGGATAAGGAGGCCATCAGCTGGTTTCTGGATGGAGAACAGTATTTCCATTTTGAAGATGAAGGAAAGGGCCCAAAAGCTTGGCCTTTTGATCATGCCTTCCATTTAATTCTGAATTTGGCCGTGGGCGGTCATTGGGGAGGCTCTAAAGGGATAGCCCCAGATATTTGGCCGCAGCAATACGTAATTGATTATGTGCGGGTGTTTCAACAAACACCCTTGCAAAAACCCTCGCTATGAAAAAGTATTTAGTACTACTATTCCTCATAAGTTTTATGGCATGCGATTTAAATAATGAGCTGCCAGAGGATAACATTCTACAGGCTCCGAAAATCTCGGTTACCGGAGGAACTATTGTAGAAGGAGACGAAAATGTTTTCTTCAATTTCCAGGTTGAATTGTCCTGGGCTTACAACCAAATCGTGAGTGTGGACTATCAGACCGTCGCTGAAACTGCACAGGAAGGCTTAGATTATTTGGCTGCGACTGGGACCTTAGTGTTTGCGGCCGGGGAGACCGTAAAAGATATTCCCGTTGAGATTGTTGGGGAGAATATTCTGGAGGTGGAGGAGAGCTTTAAAATCGAACTCAGCAATCCAGTAAATGGAGGACTCCTGGTATTTGCCGCTCAGGGATTTATTCAAAATGATGATGATGCCAGTGATTTGGTAATCCCTACTAGTGGTTATTCAACCCCAACCTCATATGACGGGATGAGCCTGGTATGGAGTGACGAGTTTAACGGAGATGCGCTGAATATGGATGATTGGAGCTTTGAAATGGGGAGAGGCAATAACGGCTGGGGCAACAACGAGCTGCAATACTATCGAGAAGAAAATACGACCGTCGAGGATGGCTTTCTGGTGATCGAAGCTAAGGAGGAGAACTACAATGGAGCTGATTATACCTCGTCTCGCTTAATCACGCAAGGAAAGCAAAGTTTTCGTTTTGGGCGAATAGACATTCGGGCGGTGCTGCCGGAAGGGCAGGGGCTATGGCCGGCACTTTGGATGTTGGGGACAAAATTCAATGCAGTAGGTTGGCCAGCTTGTGGAGAGATAGACATCATGGAGCTGGTAGGAAATCAACCTGATCGAGTACATGGTACGGTACACTATGGCACCAATGCAAGTACTCGCCAACAAGATGGAGCCTCGAGGGCCCTATCCAGTGGAGCAAAATTCTCGGAGGAGTTCCATGTGTTCTCATTGGTTTGGGAAAATGACAAGATCCAATGGCTGTTGAACGACGTGGTCTATCATGAGTTTACTCGAGCAGAAGTGGGAGGTTTTCCTTATCCCTTCAATGATAACTTTTTCGCCATCTTCAATGTGGCAGTCGGTGGGGATTGGCCGGGTAGTCCCAATTCGTCTACCGTTTTCCCACAACGTATGATCGTAGATTACATCCGTTACTTTCGATAAAACTAGAATGAAAAACGACAGACGCAAAGACTGGTAAACACAAAAGGAGCTCATCCTCCACTGGGGGATGAGTATTTTAACCCAAACAAGATTGATTTATATTTTGTAGGATGATTTTTTGAATGATTTTCGGGGAGCGTAGCTGGTTAGATGCCAGTTGCTCCCTGATCATTTTCCTCGCCGTGACACAAGCTTTGTTTTAACGCTACAAGAGTTTAGGAAAACTTTAAGAATCCAATGGAGGAAAGTAGATACTAGCATAAGTCCTTTATCAGTTTTAAGAGGACTTTAAAACTATCAAGCCAACGATTGTTGGTGAGGAGTTGTTCCTTAGGAAGCTAGAACATATTCATTACTAATACTTACTCCATATGAAAAATCACTTGATGACCCTGGCTTTGATCCTGGCATTTTTGCCTGTGCAGCTAGTGGCCCAGTACAATCCGGTAGCCTTAGAGAAGGCTGAAGAAACAATGGATGCTTTTAAAGACAAGGATCCAAAATTTGAGGTTTATTTCGATGATGCTTATGGCTATGCCGTTTTCCCTTCCGTTGGAAAAGGTGCCTTCGTATTAGGCGGTGCTCATGGTGCGGGAACTGCTTTTGAACAAGGGAAACCCGTGGGCAAAGCCAAGATTACACAACTAACGATAGGGTTTCAAGCCGGTGGCCAAGCCTATCGACAAATTATATTTTTTGAATCCGAATCGGATATGCAGCGCTTCAAAAACAATAAGATAGAATTTGCTGCGCAAGCCTCAGCGGTAGCAGTTACTGAAGGGGCCTCTACAAATCTAGCTTATAATGATGGCGTTGCTGTCTTTACCATGACCAAAGGTGGTCTAATGTATGAAGCCTCACTAGGAGGGCAACAGCTAACTTATAAACCTTACAAAAGAAAACCTCGCCGTTAGGCGGGGTTTTCCCTATTCCTTCCCTACCTCTTCCAACACATACTTTAAGTCAGTCATAAAGTACTAAGTCCGGTTTTCTGTTCCCCATCATCATAATGTACTTCTATGCCTTGTTTTTTTACTCAGTCAATATTTTCTTTTAAATACTTTAACCGAAAACATTACTAATCGGAATTCTACCGTCCTAATATCGTAAGCAGGCATCAGAGAGGATATTACATTTCTTAATTCCAACGTACCTAATCATGAAGAAATGGTTTTTCCTATTGCTCGTTATCGGGATTGCATTCTGTGGTCGTAGGGTAGGAGAGAAGGGAAGTGATTCTATGGCTCCTACTGGTCAAAAGAATGAATGTTTGCAAAATGAAAAATCACTAGAGAAAGTCTTGAATGCCTACGCCGCTTCCATCGAAGCGGAACCAGATCGATGGATGTACAGCAATACCGCCTCAGATTTTAAGGATTGCTCGGGCATGTTTATTCGACTTTGTGAGCATTTAGCTGCGCAATTCTGCAAAGCTTACCGATTCCCGGACAGAAAATACCATAGTACTAGAGATTTGGCTTATTGGTATGCCAAAGAAGGAAATCTTAGACTGGTAAGAGATCCTGAATCCAGTCAAGATTTAATACAAGTAGGCCAAGTTATGTTCTATGGTAAGTCTAAAAAGAAGATTCCCAAGAAATTTAAGTTGGAAGACCTGACAGCACCGTACCCAAACAGCCTTTTGGCGCACATGGGGATCGTAGTAGCGGTGAATAGGGATGAGTATGGAAAAGTAAAATCCTATACTTTATATCACGGCCGGAGCAGTGGGAAACCTGCGTCTCGATCCATTATTCGAAGTAGTCAAAACCCGGATTTTGGAAACTGGGGCCAACCTTGGCTAGCCACTGCCTCCATCTTGGTCAAATAATAAACAGTCAGGATCATTAAGATGACTTTTGCCCTTCTTGTCACTGCAAGATAGGATTTAGCAGAAAAGATTAGTTCTTGTGCCAAGAGAAGCGGAGATTAGAGCAGATAACCCACCTAATCCAACCAGAACAGTAATCTTATATGCTGCGACTTTTAAGATCAAAACGCCGAAAATTTTTTCAGGATGGACGAGTCCGAAAATACTTTATTTATGTCTTGGGAGAAGTAATTCTAATTGTGCTGGGTATTGTAGTAGGGGTACGATTAAGCAATTGGAACGAACAGGGCAAGCAAAGGGAAGAGGAGGTCAAGCTATTGCTGGAAATTCGAGAAGATCTAAAAGATACTAGTGATGAACTGCTGGGCGATTTGTCCTCACATCAAAGGGCCCTGCAAAGCGGTATGATTCTTAATCGAGCGCTTCATCAGCATGCCGAATTTCATGATTCCTTATACTACCACTTTGAACGATGCTTGAACGATCGCCAATTGTATCCAAGAACAGGTGGTTACGAGACTTTACAATCCTACGGCGTAGATATTATTTCGAACGATCATTTGAGAAAAGAAATCATGGATATCTATCAGGGCAGTTTGAAAAGAGTGGAGGAATTTGGTCAAGCCAATCCCAAATATGATATAGCTAATCTCCTCAAAATACATCAAAATGAACACTTCCGAATTACAGATAAGATAGACAAGGAAGAGGATATTCCTGGTGTAGACCTTCCTGTTCTATTTTATGATTTGGAATTGATTTCTTTTGAAACGCTGAAGGCTGACCAGGGCTTTCTAATGGATCTACAAAGATCCTTTCATATTCGTCGACAAAAGATTGGTCGGCATACAGCAACCCTAGATGGTATCCATCGGCTAATTGATGAAATTGATGGAGAACTAGAATAGAGGCGCAAGCTAGAAATCACAGTCTTTCGGGAGGGGCTCTTGCTTGTCGAGATCTTTGGCAAAATCGGCTGCTAGTTCAGCCGTTTCAAAACCAGCTTCCGGACTTCCCTTCATTACTTTTGTACCATATCCCTTGTTATTCATATGCGCTCGCACATACACCTCTTGTTCGGCTTCAATAGCCACAGCACCACCTGATCGGGTAAAAGGTTGTTCACTCACATGGCTATGTAACAAGACTCTTCTGTAGATAAGATCTCCATCTAGACTAACGACCTCCCACCAGTCGGCATATTGATCACAACCTGTATCCGGACTTTGTACCGTAACTAGAAAAGTGTAGGTTTGTGCATTGCCTTGGGCTTCTACTTTGACGACAGCAGCGCCTTCGGCAGTACCTACCTCTTCTTCCTGTTCCGATTCCCCTTCTTGGATTTGATTCTTCTGAGCGCAGCTCCAAAAGAAAGCTATTGAAAGTAAAATTAGTAGGTGACGCATGATGAAAGAGCTTAATGAGCTGTAAAGATAAAAATTGTATATGCAGTTTACTGGACAAAAGAGCTGCAATACTAATTGATTGATTTCGTGCAAGATAGAATACTGTCCCCCCTTTGTCCCCCTACTGAATTTGAGACTAATCGATTTATCTAGCATATTCGTATGGCATAATTCTCTCTACCAAAATAAAACCTCAAAATCTCAGTAATCATGAAACACTTAACAACCTTTCTTTTCCTCTGCCTCAGTGTGCAACTATTGGCACAGCTTCCTGATGATGAATATTTCTTTGGGTTTAAAGCAGGAGGTACTTATTCTAAGATCAACGAAATCAAGACCACCCTTATTCGACCTGTCCATCCCGAAGCCACTTACAATACATCTGTTGTGCCTCGTTATGGTGCCACCGCTGGCATGTTATTTTACTATAAATTTCGGGGCGGCTCCTTTTTAGCCATCCAACCGGAAATTCTCTATTCCATGGAAGGAGGAGATTTTAAGTACGATGATGTGAACGGGTTGGAATATCAGATTCAGTTTCGATATGAATACCTCAATATCACCCCACAGTTCAAAATCTATCCGTTGGCAGAATATGGCGATGGAATCAGTGGGTTCCATATTGGTATTGCTCCACAGATTGGAGTGGCAGTAGCTAGTACGAATATCTTCTACACCTCCAACACAGAAGTGATTGGACAGGATCTTCAAATACAGCAAAACTTAAGAGAGGTGCTAAAAGGCAAGAATAATGTCTCTTTAGGCCTCAGTGTTGGCATTGAAATTGGGCGATTATTCTTGGAAGGTCGCTGGAATCTAGGCCTAACAGACGTAGTTGAGACACAAGCAAATGGATACTACTTCATAGAAAACAAGAATAGGAGCCAATCCTATATGTTCACAGTGGCTTATGCCATTCCATTTGATCAATAGCTTCCATCCTCTTAAAGCAAAAAGTCTAAACTATGAAGTTCAATATTCAAGCTATCGTATGGATAAGCGCTCTGCTGGTTTGTTTCCCCGGCACTAGCCTAGTATTTGGGCAAAACGGCTTGCCCGGAGGGGTAGCAGGTTTGCAACATTGGTACGCCATTTCAGGATCGACCGAAAAGACTATGGTATGGGAGGACAAGAAGGGTAAGTCAGAGTCCCCCTTGCTGCTGACGCAGAATCAATACACCTACTTAAATGGTCATCCTGTTCTTGCATTAGCGCAGCTGCTTGAGCCGCTAAAACGCTCTGTATCTTCTGACTTTCTTCGAAAATCAACCATCGTCAGTTTGTATCAAGCTCAAGATACTTTTCAGGAGCAGATTATTTGGCGATTAGCTAAACCAGGATTGCCGGGACTCGTCTTGAGTACCCATCGCCTAGGCGACGTTGACGACGGCCGCTATTTTAACTCCCCCAGTCAAAAAGTACTACACCCTCTTCTTCACACCTATGTACAACATCAAAATACCAAGCGTGCCTCAGTGGTGTCAGAGTGGCACATCGGACAAGCGGGAGAAATGACAAACCTACCCGTCACTCCCTTTACTGGGAATTTACCGGTGCTCCTAATCTATGATCGTGTTTTGTCTAAACTAGAACAACTGCGGGTAAATAGCCACTTGGCCCTGCAATATGGAATTAGTCTTCCTTCAACCGATTATGTAAATGCCGCGGGGAAAATCATCTGGAACTTTAAGGACAACCAGGATTTCCCGTATCGCATTACAGGGATTGCTCATGATCCAATTTCCGGTTTGAATCAAAAGAGATCTAGCAGCCAGATGTCTCGTCAAAACCTACTTGAACTTTCGGCAGGTCCATGGACATTGACTAATGCAGCAAATAACACAGAATTACCTTCTGGGGCGTCGTTGATTTGGAGTGATAATGGGGAACGATTGAGATTCGTACAGGAAGATGCCCGAACAGGAACACCGACCCTATTGGAGCGGAAGTGGTTGATGGATGTACGAGGGGGCGGGGAACAAGTGACTACGACCCTCAGATTGCATGTTAGAAATTTGGAAAAATTACTTAAACCAAATGAGGAGCTTTGGCTAGCAGTCGATCAAAGCGGGAGTGGTAATTTCGACTATGCCAGTACTAAATACTATGCTGTTAGCAAGGCGGAGGGAGAGATCTTTACTTATGATGATATCCCATGGGATCTTGACCAGTTAGGAAAAGATGTCTTTTCCCTGGCCCTGGGAAAACCGATGCTTCCAGTCATGGCTATCGATTACCCCAGCTGTCATCCAGCACAAGAAGCCAAGTTGCGCCTTCAAGTATATGGCGGGAAAGCTCCGTACAGTATTCAGTGGACCGCAGAGGAGAAAACTAAGCCGCGTTATTGGGAATTAAAAGCCGAAGAAGAGTTGATTTGGACCGAAAAAACTTCTGGCTTCTTTGAACTACGAATCACTGATGCTAATGGAGACCGAATCACAAAAACAATCAATCTTCAAAATGAGGATGCCCCACCTATCCCATTACTTACTCAATATACGCTACCATCTTCTAGTTCCATACGATTAAGCCTGGATCAAGTAGATCTCCAGTACAGCGCCATCCGATGGACAAACTCCGATGGAAGTATTAGCCAAAATGATGCATTGCAGATTCAAAAACCAGGAACTTATCGAGTGCGCATAGAATCAGAGAGTGGTTGTGCCCGAGAGCATCAATTTCAAGTTCTGGCTCCTGTCGAGCACTTTGTAGAGGATTGGCAGTTGTTTCCCAATCCCATCGGTGTGAATGAGTATTTTGAATTGAGGGTTTCCCTAACTGAGCATCATCCGCTGGACATTAGCTTGATGGATAGTAATGGCCGCCTAATTTCCTCAGTAAGGCGCCAGTCAGCGGCTTTTCACACCTATCAAAACCGGCTGCAAACGCCCGGTATGTATCAAATTGTATTGCGAAATGGCAAGGATCAAATGAGCCTACCCATCGTAGTACAATAATCCCATAAACCCAAAAAAGAAACCTTCTTCGATACTGCTCTACAGCTTATCGGGGAACCAAAAGAAAAGACATGAACAGCAAGCTCGTTCTTATTGCTTCTCTACTTTTTTCTACGCTACTACCTACGTCTATTAACATTCCTGAAGCTCCAGCTACACAGGATTTTACTTTTAATAAAATTCAGGATTTTAGCAAGGCAGATCCAGCTGAGGGTATTACTGTGATTCCTGCTCCTCTGCCTAACAATACTGGTAGTGCAGCGACAGGTTTTCCCATTAAATTGCCCCCAGGCCGACTAGGTATTGCTCCAGTACTCAGTATCCAGTATAATAGTGACGCCGGGAATTCTTGGCTCGGTATGGGCTGGAACCTTACCACACCAAGTATAAGTGTAGAAACGCGCTGGGGAGTACCGCGTTTTGAAAGTGAAGTGGAGTCAGAAACCTACTTGCTAGATGGGCAGCAGCTTAGTCCGGTAGCCCATCGTCTAAGCAAAGAAGATAGATCTACTGAGAAACGATTTTTCCCAAGAGTAGAAGCTGAATTCAACCGAATTATTCGGCACGGGGACAACCCCCAAAACTACTGGTGGGAGGTCACCGATAAATTTGGAAATATTCGTTCATATGGCGGTACCTCAGCAGCCGGACCAGTAAGCGCGGCAAGCCTGAAAGATGACAGCGGTAACGTGGTGGAGTGGATGTTAGTGGAAGAAAGAGATCCCAATGATAATTTCATTAGCTACGATTATGCTACGGTTGCAGATGTTGGGGTAAGTGGGGGGCGCGTGACTGGGCGTGAGATATATCTAGATGCGATTCAGTATACAGGACATGGCACAGAAAAAGGTCCATATGAGATCCGTTTTGAAAGAGACCGAGAATTGGGAGAATCGCTCAGAAAAGATATCAGGATTAGTGCCAATTGTGGCTTCAAGCGAGTGACTGCTGATCTTCTACGACGTATTATTATCAACTTTAAAGGAGAATTAATTCGCTCCTATGAATTACGTTATCAAGAAGGGCAGTTCTTCAAAACACTACTACAAGATATCACGGAGTACGATCAGCTAGCTGCTCCTTTTTACACGCACACCTTTGAGTATTTTAATGATGTTTCCGAGGGAGGGAGTTTTAAGCCCTATGGTGGGACTCAGAATTGGACGGTTGCTAATGATCGAGTGCGGGGAGATATTGCTAATCCGGTTCCGGGTTTTGATGGGGAAACAAGCCTGCTTGGTGGAGCAAAGTCTAGTAATTTTGATGTTGGTTCTGCCGTTACGGTGGGCCCCATTGGTAATTTGGCAACGAAGACAAATACTGCGGGAGGCAGTTTCTCCTATGCGGAATCTAGCGGCACGGGCTTAATTGCCTTCCTGGATATCAATGGTGATGGCCTCCCTGACAAAGTGTTTGAAGAGAACGGGGCGCTCTACTATCGAGCCAATCAATCTCGTCGACCAGAGGCCAATACAGGTTTTGGACAGAAGAGGTTGATCAAAGGGGTTAAGGAGTTCAGTCGTTCTAAAACCAAGAGTACCACGATCGGTGCAGAGGCTCATCCCGGGCCATTCTTTTTAGGCTATGAGAATACGACTTCCAAAACAAATGTAGAAACCTATTTTTCTGATTTTAACGGAGATGGATTAGTAGATGTGGCGGTCAAGGGACGAGTGTTTTTCAATCATATTAATAGCGATGGCGATCCAGAATTTACTACCAGTTCCGGGGATACACCCAGTTCCATTTTTGCTGGGGGAACCGTGGATCAATCTGGAGCAGGGCCTACTCCTGAAGAATTGGCACAGTTACAGGAAGAGTTCCCTTTGCATGATGTCGTTAGGATGTGGGAAGCCCCCTATCCAGGCACGGTGGCTATTGATGCTCCGGTGAATTGGATAGCGGATGGTGCGGATTATCCCGTGAAAGATGGAGTTAAGGTCAGTATTCAGGTGCGAGGAGCTGTCCTTTGGAGCACAGATATTGGTTCCGATGATTCAAATATTTATGAGCCAACGGGAGTAGGACAAATCAATGTAGAGAAAGGAGATAAAATCTATTTCAGAGTCCAATCTGTTTTTGATGGTGCTTTTGATCGGGTAAAGTGGGATCCTGAAATCAAGTATATGGACTTACCAGTTGAGGAAGTTGACCCTAACAAAAAGCCAATTGCTAGATTCAAAGCCTCAGAAGATTTTTTGCTGTCTTCTTGCCAATCCATTGGCATGACCCTTTCTGGCCAAGTGAAGGTCGAGGGCAGAATTACTAAGCCTATTACCTCTGATAATGTGATTTTGGCTATTGATCGAGTGGACACCTTAACCGGAACTTCTAGATTGTATACGCGAGAAATAGCTTGGGATGAGGTGGTCGACGAGGAGGTGATGATTGAGGGGTTGGCGGTGAAGCAAGATGATGAACTTTACTTTAGATTGATCAGTGATACCAATGTTGATTGGAAAGGAATCACTTGGATCCCTAGGCTATATTTTACTAGTGCAGATGATGGATCAGCAGTTTTTAGCGACACAGGACAACCACTTTTTGACTTCTGCCCCTCTGTAGAGTATTCCATGTTTAATAATGTAATAGCACGAACCGAGTTATGGGTGGCACAGGATTCTGGATTAGCCACTATTAGTGCGGTGACCGAGGATTTTAGCCCAGCCTTCAATGTATTTACCCTTTCGGCGAAAAAAGTAAATATATTGTTGGGTAAGTCGCAGTACGTAGCAAACGCTTTAGTGGATGCAGATAGCCTTCAGATAGAGGTATTACCAGGAGACAGTATCTACTTGGAATATCATGTGGCGGTGAATGTAGGCTTGTTTTCTACAGATTTACCAGAAGATCCTGAAGTAAGAATAAGGCTGAATGACCAGACCTTTACTCAAGCAGGTGGGATTTTTGCTCGCCCGCCCAAGGATGCTCAAATCTTTGGCCCGCAATATAGAGGGTGGGGACAGTTCATTTATAATGGCAACGGGGCTCGCGGAACTATGCCTATTGATGAATCAGCCCTGAAACTCGATGATGCCCTGATGGATGTAGATGAAGAGATTGACTATGAAAACCCAGAAGATCTCGAGGGAGATTTCTACGATCCAACTAAATCCACCTTTATCCCCATGATCGCTGATCCAAAATCTGGGGCATGGCTAGGGTATGATAATCTGACCTTTATTAGAGCAAGTGAGATAAGCAGCTCTAGAATGGGGGAGGACAACCTTTTACCACTTCCTACCTCAAGTGCTGGTTCAGGCTTTAGTGCTCCTACTTTGCTTTCGGAAGTTAAGATGAATAGTACTGCAGCAGGTGGGGGCGTTGGTTTGGTCTCTGGATCCGCTGGAGTTTCTTGGACAAGCTTGAAAAACAAGCTGGATGTTATGGATATGAATGGCGACAGATATCCAGATATCGTTACGCCAACGAGCATTCAATACACACTACCCACTGGTGGTTTAGAGGATCAGGCGGTCGGTCATTCTTTTGGTTCACACGAAGCCAAAAGCCAGGCTGAGGGATTTACTTTAGGTGGTTCATTCGTGTATTCGAGAGTAAGTAATTCAGCAGAAGCTAAAGGCCGTCGATCCAAGGGACGTAAGGCTAAAACTAGAAGTGGACGCCAGAGCAGAAGATCTAGATCTGCTTCTAAGGCGGCGGCTAGTTCCATCGGTATTAGTGGTAATTTTGGCAATGACGAAGATGAGACCCTCCACAGCTGGATGGACATTAATGGAGATGGTTTAACCGATAAGGTTTTTCCAGACGGTACCGTAGCCTTGAATTTAGGCTATCGATTTGCCGCCAAGGAAAATTGGGGTTTTGATGGCTTGCGAGCAGGAAAGAGTATTGATTACGGCGGAGGGGCAGGAGTGAATATTGCGAATGGAAGCATAGCGGCTGGTTTTAGCCTTTCTAGAACCGAGAACTATGCTACGGAGGATCTAGAAGATGTCAACGGAGATGGCCTGGTGGATTACATCAAATTAGGAGATCCGATCCGAGTACATTTGAACACTGGAAACGGTTTTGGGCCGGGAATGGATTGGCCAGGAATCAATGATATTAGCGAAGGAATTGCAACAGGAGAATCTGTCAATGGGGCTTTTACCATTTGTGCACCGATTTTCTTCATCCGTGTTTGCTTCAATCCATCTACCTCCGTAGGAAGAGGTGTGAGTAGGCAGATCAGCCAGTTTGAGGATATTGATGGCGATGGCTATCCTGATTTTCTGCGATCCCAACAAGATGGAGATCTGACAGTGAAGCTATCTAAGATTGGAAAGACGAATCTGCTAAAAAGTATCAATCGCCCTTTGGGAGCTAAGATTGATCTGGATTATCGATTGTCCTTAACGGACTATAAACAAGCTCGCCCCAAGTGGACCTTGTATACCGTCAATGTTTTTGATGGATTTGTAGGTGATGGAGCAGATTACCTAAAGAGTAGATTTCTATATGAAGATGGTGTCTTTGATCGAAATGAAAGGGAATTCTTTGGATTTGGAAAAGTTACAGCGCATCAGTTGGATACAGAAAACGGCGAAGTAATCTATCGTACGACCACCTATACCTTTGCGAATACTAATTACTACAATAAAGGGCTCCTGCTGAAGGAAATCTTGACCGATGATCAAGGACGCCCATTTGTGGAGACGCAGCATAAATACGATTTGCGCGATATCACAACTGGCAATTCACTCCCACCGGTGCTTGCCCTGTCTGACGAGGGCAATGCCTTTCCGGCATTGATTGAATCCGTCACCCGCTACTATGAAGGGGCAGACTCGACTCAATTACAAAGAATACGCTATTACGAATACGATCTCTTTGGAAATATCACCAAGGAAACAGATTTAGGTGATGGCGCGGAAGGGGAGGAGCTGATTACGGAAACGAGCTATCATCAGCTTGAGGATCGCTACATTGTGGCTATTCCTGCTTCAACTAAGATTTTCACAGGAGAGGGTTTAAAAAGACATCGCTCCACTGAATTGGATGAGCGTGGTAATGCCATAGAGATTCAACAGTATCTCTCCAATGGTCAGGCTGCTCGTTTTGACATGACCTATGATGATTTTGGCAATCGCCTCATGATGACACATCCCGAAAATCATAAGGGAGAACGATTTTGGTACCAGTACTCTTACGATGAAGAAGTACATACCTACTTGGTAAACATTAAAGATGCTTATGGTTACGAATCTTCCAATCTTCACGAATATCATTTTGGACAATTATTGGAGACTCAGGAGATCAATGGCCATTCCAACCGCTATACCTACGATGAGAGAGGCCGGCTTTTAAGTTTTACGGGACCCTATGAGATGGCGGAAGGGAAAGACTACAGTATCGCCTTTAGTTACTTTCCCGAAGCCGAGGTGCCTTACGCTACCACTCGACATTATGACCTCGAGTCTGACCTGGATATTCCCTATTACCATTTCATTGATGGCTTAGCACGAGAGGTACAAAATAAGAAACTGATAGCCTTACATAGAGGGAAAGGACAGGATCCAAATGAAGTCTACGTGGTATCTGGGGAGGAGTTTTATGATGCTTTTGGGCGCGTGCATACTCGCTTTTATCCAATTACAGAAGCACCCGGACGGGAGTCACAGGTGAATTTGACGGTTGATCCGGTAGCTCCGTCCAAAATAGAATTTGATATCCTAGATCGAGAAATTAAGACAACATTACCCGATGGTTCCATTATGGAAACGCAGTATCAATTGGCCAGTGATAATGAGGGCAGAACCAGATTTAGAACGACCACCGTGGATCCGTTAGGAAGAACAAAAGATAGTTACACAGATATGCGAGGCAACCAGGTGGCTACAACGGACTATGGCCCGGAGGGGGAAATATGGACTAACTTCTCCTACAATGCGCTTTCGGAATTGATAGGAGTGACAGATGATCTTGATTATGAGTGTCGCTATGCGTATGATGGGTTAGGAAGAAGAATTTCAAGTAGCCATCCATCACAAGGCTTAACGACTTATACTTATGACCTGGCTGGAAATATGCTGACTAAGGTGACGTCAAATATTCGAGCCTTATTTGAGGAAGCTGCTATACAGTACGAATATGACAAGGAGAGACTAGTCAGCATTACCTATCCCGAAAATATTCAAAACAATGTCCGTTTCTACTATGGTGAACCAGGAGCAGATTTTAATCGTGCCGGAAGGGTGTGGCTTCAGGAGGATGCCAGCGGTGGACAAGAATTCTTTTTTGCTCCACATGGTTTGGTAACTAAGAATATTCGTACGCTTATCGTCAATAGCGCTATCATTTCGACTTTTGTCTCCACCTACGAATACGACAGCTGGGGACGGATTCAACAAATGGTTTATCCGGATGGAGAGGTACTAGACTATGTCTACAATAGAGCAGGACAGCTAGAAAGTATGAAGGGCGAGAAGCTAGGTAGGGTGTATAAATATGTTGATCAAACTGGCTATGATAAGTTTGGGGATCGAGTGTATGTAGCTTACGGTAACGGAGCAGATAATCAATATAATTTTGAGCCTCAGCGTCGAAGGTTAGCAAGCATGATTGCCAAGACTCGTGGTGGGCAGGCCATGATGGACAATACCTATCGCTACGATCCAATGAATAATCTAATCAGCTTAGAATCAAAGAATGCCGGGCAATCCATTGGAGGAGCGGTTAAGCATCAGTATCAGTATGATGAATTGTATCGGGTATCCAATGCTACTGGAGATTGGCAAGGGCAGAACCAAAATGCATCTTATAATCTAGCGATGAGCTATGATAACTTGTACAATATTACGCAGAAGGTGCAATCGCATGAGCACAGTGATGGCAATTTCCTTAAGCGGCAACTGGATCAGGTGTATGAGTATGAGGAGGGGAGAGCATATGGCCCTTCGAAAGTTGGAGAATCGAGGGTATTGTACGACGCTAACGGAAATATAGCCTACCTGAGGCAGGAAGAGTCCACCAGCCAATTTGTTTGGGATGAAGAAGATCGTCTATCTGCGATTTCGGAAGACGGCTATATCAGCTTCTATACTTACGATGCAGGGGGAGAACGAGCCATCAAAAGCCACGGAGGTATTCAGGGTGTTTTTGTCAATGGCCTGCCAGCTGGAATGATCAATCATCATAGCAATTATTCTGCCTACGTAAGTCCTTATTTCGTTGCAAAGCAGAATAGCTTCACGAAGCACTATTATATGGATGGGCAGCGGATTGCTTCCAAGATTGGAACCGGCAAGTTTAACAACAACCTGTTACCCAGTGGGCAAGGAATTGCAGCAGGGAATTTGGATTATCAAAACCGGCTACTGTTACTGCAGCAAACGCTGTTGAATTACTACGATTCCTTGGGTATTCCTCCAGGACCTCCCACCTTGCCTGGCTATTACGCTCAACCGGAGTTCACTGGCCAGCCATTGCCCACTCCTGGGGTGACTCCTAATTACACCAGCGTGCCAGAAGACTGGCCACTACCCATTGGTCCTCCAGATACAACGGGTCCTCCAGGACCTCCAGTTTGGATTAATGGAGCTATTCCCGACAATAGTACTATCGAACCACCCTTTGGTTATGAAGGATTGAGTGTTTATGAAGAAATTTCACAGTTCTTCTATCATACCGATCATTTGGGAAGTACGGCTTATGTATCCGACTACAATGGAGAGGCTCGGCAATTCAGTGCCTATTTGCCCTTTGGTGGCCTTTTAAGCGAGGAGAAAAGTGGGGAAGAATCTCAGCCTTATCTCTTTAATGGAAAGGAGTTGGATCGCGAAACTGGCATGTATTACTTTGGTGCTAGATACTATGATGAAAAGAATGGCCTTTGGCTGAACATAGATCCTCAGGCAGAGTTATACCCCGGTTTATCGCCCTATGCCTATGTGGCAAATAATCCGGTTATCTACAATGATCCTGATGGCGAGAAGATCGTGATCCGCTATGGACGTAAGGATACTAAAAAAATTAGTTACCGATACGGAGCCAAATACAAAGGAAATGATCCTTTTGTAAAGGATGTCTTTGCCTCTTTTAACTTCCTCAAGAAGGGAGGCGTGGGAAAACTAGTAAAGGATTTATCACGACATAAAAAGACGGTGAATATAGTCCAAACTAAAAAACTAGATGGCCTGGCGTTTTCTCCTCATAAACACCGAGTATACTATCACCCTCGATCTGGCTTGAAAACGGATCAAGGAGGGAAACAGTCGCCTGCGCTGGGACTCTTACATGAGTTAGGGCATGCCAAGGGCTATTTGGATAATCCCACAGAAAATGATCGATTACATGGGACTCATGATCATCACTATGACAATCTGGAAGAGAAGCGAGTGATTAAGAATATTGAGAACCCAGCTGCTAGGAAGCTGGGAGAGGCTACCAGGACCGGTCACGGAGGACGCGGATTCCGAACAATTGGACCGACAAGCACTAAACGCGCTGCAAAACGTCCTAAAAGGCCTCGCCGACAAAGAAACTAGTCCAAGAAAGGTAATCAAATTAGTTTGATTACCTTTTCTTTATGAAGTATTACTCAGACGTAGTTTTCTTTACATTTAAAGATAAAAATAAACAAGTTGTTTTTTCTTAGAGCTGTAACAAAGAAAGCAAGGCTTTCGTCCTCATGCGGAAATCAGCTTCGGAAATTTGAGGTAGCCGTAGACCAAATCTCTGGAGCCGAAAAAAAGGGTAGGGGATCTATCCATTTTTGTCACACCTAAAACCCTTGGGGATGCTTCAATTGTTACTTTTTATTCGACGACTTCGTAGAGATAAGCGCAATTTTTTCATCAATCTTACTGGCTTGTCCACGGGTATAGCCTGTACACTTTTAATTTTTCTATGGGTTTGGGATGAAATCCAGATTGATCGATTTCATACCCAAGATCAACAGCTTTACCATGTCGTGGGAAACTTCCAGCAAGGTGATGGTATTAATACCTGGAATGGTACGCCTAGCCCCTTAGGAGAAGCGATTGCAGCGGAGGTGCCTGAAGTAAGACTAGCCTGTAGTGCGACGGATCCTAGCTGGCAAATGGAATTTAGCTTGACAAAGGATGGTAACCAATATGGAGCGGTAGGTAAGTTCGTAGGAGAGTCCTATTTTGATCTTTTTTCTTATCCGGTAATAGATGGAGTAGGGGATACCCTTTTGAGAGCCCTCAATAGTATTGTGATCAGTGAATCTTTGGCGATGCAACTGTTTGGCCAGAAAACAGGTATCATCGGCCAGAAAATCGATTGGCAATTTCAGCAATTAGAAAGTCCAGCCATTGTTAGTGGAGTTTTCGCAGATATACCGGACAATTCAACGGACCAGTTCGATTTTGTCTTACCCTTTTCCCTGTACCGTAAAGTCTTTGGTGAAGGTTGGAGTAATCCCAATGCCGTAACTTATGTTTTGCTGGACGCACAAAGCAAGGTAGACCAGGTTAGCCCAAAGATCGCTTCGGTTTACTCGAAGCGAGTGCCAGAAGCAGAGGTGGATTATTTCTTGCAAAGGTATAGCGATCAATATCTGTATGGGGAATTCGAAAATGGCCAACAGGCAGGAGGCAGAATAACCTATGTTCGTTGGTTTAGTTGGTTGGCGCTATTCATTCTAGCTATCGCTTGTATCAATTTCATTAATCTGGCCACCGCAAAGTCTTTACAAAGGGCAAAAGCAGTGGGTATTCGGAAAGCCTTAGGGGCAGGGCGATGGCGATTGATCAAGGAGTATTTTGGTGAGGCCGTAATACTTACTCAGGTATCCATTGTATTTGCATTAATTTTAGTGTTTATCCTCTTACCGTACTTCAATCAGTTTACTAATAAATCTTTGGAACTTGGATTTTCTTGGGTCTTGTTATTTGCTTTGTTAGCGGTTGGTGTAATCACTAGTTTGTTGGCGGGAACCTACCCAGCCCTCTATGCATCATCTGTGCCCGCTTTGACCGTTGTAAAAAGGACAGCTCCTGTTCAAAAGACTAGAATTTCACTAAGGGAGGTATTGGTTACCGGGCAATTTGCACTGTCCATCATCATGATTGTCGGCGTGCTGGTGTTGTCTAAGCAAATGGATTTTTTACAACAACAATCCTTAGGTTACGAAAGGGACAATCTGATCCGCTTTTCGGTGAGTGGAGGCGATGCCGAAGCGCTAACATCTTTTCTTACTGAAGTAAAAAAGATACCTGGAGTACTACAGGCTTCAGCTATGACCAATAGCTTTTTTGAATTGCCTGGTGGTGAATTGAGCTGGGAGGGGCAGGGTGATAAGAAGGTTAGTTTTAGTCGTCATATAGTAGATTATGGTTTCATAGAAACCTTGGGAGTGTCTATTAAGGAGGGGCGAACCTTTTCAAAAGAATTTGCAGATAGGCCACAAATCATTTTAAACGAGACAGCAGTGAAGGCGATGGGAATTAGCGATCCAGTCGGTAACAGAGCTGGCTTTTGGGGGCAGGAGGTGGAAATTGTTGGGGTGGTAAAAGACTTTAACTTTAAATCCCTACACGAAGAGATAGGCCCTATGTTTTTTCAGCTTTCACACAATTTTCTGAACCAAGTAATTGTTAGGCTCAAGCCGGATAACAATGCTGCACAATTGGAGCAATTGAGTGGCCTCTACCAAGATTTCAATCCTGGGCATACCTTTAACTACCACTTTATCGACGAGGATTATCAACAATTGTATGGATCGGAGGAGCGGATGGCAGCCCTAGGTAAATACTTTGCAGGTTTAGCCATTATAATATCTTGTCTGGGACTATTAGGACTGATCTTTTTCATGACCGAACGGCGTGCAAAGGAAATTAGCATTAGAAAGGTTTTAGGATCGTCCACAGCATCACTGATTCAATTATTGTCTCTTGGATTTACCAAAATGATTCTTATTGCTGTAGTCATTGCTATTCCGATCAGTGTTTACCTAACTAACATGTGGTTAAATAATTTCGCCTATCGGATTGAATTAGAATGGTGGTTTTTCGCCTTGGCCATCCTAATTGGAGCAAGTCTAGCCTATTTGACCATCTTCCGTCAGATTCTATCTACGGCCAAGCTCAATCCCGTGGAGGTACTTAGAAGTGAATAAGGCTTACTTAAGTTCTTTCATAAACTGCTGGAGTTTTACCATAGCGGGCATGATGTTGTTACGCATTCGCTTGATAATGTCTTGCTTAACCGGATCACTGCGATCTGCCTGAGCGATCAATTGGCTAAAGCCGTCCAAGCGATTACCCAAAAGCCACTTTCTAATGCTTTTGTGTTGACCCCAGCTATATTGATTTGTCATGAAGATGGCTAGCATTCGGATCCAATCCGTATCGTGATTAGGTAAAGGTACCACCTGGCATAAGCCATTCTTTTTGTCCTCATTGTCAAAGTTTGACTCGATGTAGGCAATGAGGGAAGCGCTGAAGAGCGGTTGATAGGATCTGATTGTTTGCGGAATAATGCGATCTCCTTGGAAAATAGGTGTGATCTCGAGATTGCTAATGGCGCTGGCGGTGCAGTCTACATGTATACGGTTTTTACTGGTAGGTACCTTGCCGTGATCTAAGATTATTTCGGATTCCGTAATTCGTTGTACTCGTCCAAGTCGAATGATTTTTTCAATACTGCGTAACATGTCCAGCTCTTTCTGGCAGACGGTGGCCCCGTGAAACATCGTAGGAGTTACCGTTGGGTCTATTCGAGTTAGTACTCCATTCTGCTCTAGAAGCCGAAATAAATCAGGAATGGAATCCGCTTGAGCTACTGACTCGAACTGAGCGGCCATATTTCCGATGGTAGATTCAAAAAACTCCTGGCTAGGCTGGGTGGTCTTTCGATCCAATAACCAGGAATCTCTAGATACGATCCAGCTAATCCGTTCAGCAGGGACCTGATTGTCTAGCAACCAAACACAAGCATCCATGCCTGTTTTTCCACCCCCGATCACCACAAACCCCTCAGGTGGCTCTGTGATATCCACCAATTGATTGATGGGAATAAAGGGAATGCTTTCATCCACCTCAAAATTGGGCTCATGAGTAGCTGGGATTCTTGTCTGCAGATAAGTGGTGTCAACGATTTTCTTGTTGATTTTTACCGCCTCTTGCTTGCCCGTTAGGAGGGAAGTGAATTTTCCATCTCCGTCATAGTTACTCATGGGAAAGTACTGCACCCTGCCGCTTGGTAAAAATCGATGCCGCATGACATCATCAAAGTAGGCCTTGACGGCCGCCCCGCTGGCCAATTCAAAGAAACCTGCATTAAAGCCTACCTGGTCTTTTATGCCCTTACTCAATTCGCTAGAACTGACCCCATAAAAGGATGAAGGCTGATGCAAGCGAACAAAAGGGTAGGCTTTATTCCAATGCCCGCCAGGCTGGTGATTACGATCGATAATAAGGATTTGATCCTCTTCTGTCTCGGATAATAAAGTATCTACAAAAGCCATGGCTGTGGCCCCGCCACCAATGATTAAATAGTCTGTTTCCAACAATTTGCAAAGATTTAGCGGATGTGAATGAATGATAGGGAAAGTACTAAATAATTAGAAATCAAGGCAGAAGCCTACTTTGATTTCCTACTTGAAAAGGAGGAAGATTAACTGGTTGTAGAAACATATTACTCAGTTAGAGTTTTCTTTAGTAAACAAAATCAAAAACTTAACGTATAATAATTTATTAATATATAAATGAATCCTCTTCTCAGGATTCCTCTTGCGCTCAATACCTAGCTGTCTACTCCCAAATTTCACTATGCAACAACGCGATTTTGGAATATTTACTCGTTATTAGTGTTTGCAAAACAAACACTTGCTAAATACCCATATACATGAAACAGAGAAAATTTGCTTTCTATTTCATTTTGTTGTTTGCACTGGTACAATTTGGTTTTACGACAGCACCTACTGATTTCAATCGACCTTGGCAGGTTAGGCTTTACGTGAAAAATTATGGCTACTTAGCCAAAGAGCTAAGCGAACAAACCAAGATCCCCGCGCCACTGATTTTAGCGGTTGCTGGCCTTGAAAGTGGATGGGGTAGGAGTGAGCTTGCAAAATCTGCAAATAATCACTTCGGCATTAAAGCCAAGCGAGACTGGTTGGGTATGAGCTACTGTAAAAACACCTTGGAATATGGCAGCTACCAAGCCAATCAACCTTATTTAGCTCAACAATGCTTCAAGAAATATTCCTACATCCGAGATAGTTACCAAGACTTTGGTAGATACCTACAAAGCAAGGGGTATTACCATAATCTACTCTACTATCCAAGCTGGAACTATCGAGCTTGGGCGGAAGGCATGCAGCGAAATGGCTATGCTACAGATCCCAAATATGCGGATAAAGTGCTTCGTGTAATTTGGAGATATAAGTTAGATCAGATCTAACCGCTTCATTTCTAACAAGACCGTTGCAAAAATCAGGCTTACCTTTGACATAAGTCACTTGATTCGGGATCTAAATTTCTCTATCTTTAAGGAAGACCAAAAAATAGTATCCGGTCAACAAAATCTCATGTAACAGACACTTAATCGTAGATAATTCCCTAACCAATAATCCCTTATCTCGGTTATGCAACTAAATGCAACACTTTTTCCGGCCCAAGATAAACTGGGCCAAGATTCCGAAATTGACCGTCGGTTTGTCATCCTTGATGTAAGAACAATCCAGGAATTTGTGGGAGACCACGTCCGTGGAGCCTTCAACATACCTTACGACGAGATTCAGATTCACATCAACAAAATTAAAAGTTGGAATAAACCAATCCTGACTTATAGTGATGATGGGAGACGCAGTCAAAAGGCTAGTTATACCTTGAATATGCTAGGGGTAAAAGCCATTGATGGTGGTAGCATCACGAAGGTAAAGGCCTTATTTGGGCAACGGTAAAACTAGTAGGAGTTTCCGATCTTGATCATTCATTCCTCAAACACACCGCTGGACTTACATTGACGGCCTTCCAAGCTTGTAGTAACACAGCTAGGCTCGCGATTAGTATAGTGATTAGAGCTGCACCGAGAAATAGCCACCATTTGAGGTCCATGTGATACGCAAATTGGCCCAGCCATTGTTGCGCCCCCCAGTAGCTAATGGGAAGGGCAATGATGACGCCCAATAGAATTAGGCGAGTGAAGCTGGAGCCGAGCAATTGGATAATATTCCAATCTGTAGCTCCTAGTACTTTACGTACTCCAATCTCCTTGGATCGCTGTTCTGCCATGAACATCGCTAAGCCCAGAATACCTAAAGTTGAGATCAAGATCGCTAAGCCGGTGAAGTAAGTCGATAGACTAGCTACTTTGCTTTCCGATTCATGCAGTCTTTGATATTCTTCATCCAAGAAACTGTATTTGAAAGGGTAGGGGGGATGGTGTTTTTCATAAAGGGTCTCGATTTGGGCAAGTGCTTCACGTTCCTTCCCTGCTTGGAGTCTAGCAATGACACGCCTGCCGGTCGGATACATGCGGAAGATCAATGGTTTTACGGCTTGATGGATAGATCCATAGTGAAAATCATCCACGACTCCAATGATTTCTCTTTTATTTTCCCCATAGTCTATCTGCATCCCAATCGGATCTTCCAATCCCATCATTTGTCGGGCTGATTCATTAATGATGATCTTATTTTTTTCATCTCCATATTCCTCTGAATAAGTTCTACCGGCAAGTAGCTCCATATCCAGCGTCTCGATGACATTGTAGGAAATAATCGGGGATTTAAAGAGGTATTTTTTATCCTCCTCTTGTCCTCTCCAGGAGTAACCGCTCTGTCCACCGCCGCCAGCTAAGATTGGCGTAGCCATATTAGCCACGTCCAGTACTCCAGGTATCTTGTCCAATTCCTGTAGAAAGGTCTTGTACTCTCCCGTAAAAGCGGCTCGATTAAACTGGATCACATTATCTCTATTGAAGCCAAGATTTTTATCCTGAATGAATTTCAATTGCCCATGCACAATGAACACAGACACCATGAAAAGTACAGATAGGCTAAACTGCAACACGACGAGGCTTTTTCGCAACCAGGCTCCTCCTGTTGCTCCTTGCCAATCCCCATTCAATACCACTTTAGGTTGAAACTTGGAGAGATAAAAGGCGGGATAGGAGCCTGCGACGAAACCTGTGACCAGGACAATAGCCAAAATCACGCCCAGGGTTTGCCAACCCAATACCAAGCCCAAAGATTTACCGGTAAGTTGATTGAAATAGGGAATCAAGAAAAAGACCAGGCAAAGTGCCATGAAAAGAGAGAGGAGCGTCATCAGTAAGGACTCTGTTAGGAACTGCCCGACTAAGATGTGTTTTTGAGCACCCATGGTTTTCTTTACTCCAATTTCCTTCATTTTTAAACCGGCCTGCGCCGTAGCAAGATTCATGAAGTTGAAGCAGGCAATCAGTAAAATAAATAAGGCGGTGATGGAGAATAATCTCACGTAGGAAATTCTTCCTCCAGCCAGGAATCCATCCTTGAAATTACCGTGGAGATACTGATCACTGTATTTTTGCAAGAATAGCGTAGAACGTTTGCGTTGTGCCACGCCTGTTTTCAAAAACTCCCCAAGATTGGCGCTGATCTTTTTCGCTTCCGACTGATCGTTTAGAAGTACATAGGTACGTGCATAGTCACCATTCCACTGCCCGGCATATTCATCCAAATCTGTCATCAGATTGATAGATAAGACGAAGTCAAATTGCAGAGAGGAATACGATGGTATATCTTCAAAAGTACCACTTACTGCTAAGACCTGATCCCGCCATTCAATGGTTTTTCCGACAACTGTTTCCGCTTGCGGGAAGAGCTTTTTAGCGGTTTTATCCGATAATACCACTGCATTCTTACGCCTAAGTACTTGTTCGATGGTGCCCTCTTTTAGTGGAAAGCTAAATACGTTAAAAAAGCTCGGGCTAGCATAAATCCCTCTGCTGATGCTAGCGTGTTCACCGTTGCTCAAAACACCTCCGGGACTTTCCTCTTTACTGCTGACTGAGATGGCTTCTGATATTCCCGATACTTCCGATTCTAGTGCATCGGCTAAGGGTATAGGTGTATTCTTCCAAGTATTGATCCCACTAGGAGAAGTATGATTCTGCAGCACTCTGTATAGATGCTGATCATTTTCATGAAATCGATCATATTGCCATTCATCAGCCACCCAAAGATAGATGAGTAGGACACAAGCTAGTCCAGCTGACAGACCAGTCAAATTAATGAGAAAAGATCTTTTGTTTCTTAGAAAGGAACGATAGCTAATTAAAAGGTTATGCCGTAAGAGGCTTTTTGAAAAGAAGGTCATGAGTGGGTTGGGTTTAATAAAGTCGGGTCTAAAATGTAAAATAACTTGCCAGTAGAACCACAGTGTACTCCATCTGGATTCTTCCTCAAATTGGCTTTCAAAAACTTCTAGTAAATTCCCTTCTATTTCCTCAATAAAGTCCTCCTTACAAAACCAGTGAAGGAATCGTAGCGCTAAGTTGGGTGGGCTATTTTTCATCAAAAGGAAATATTAGGTATCCTTTGATAAAGGCTGTTGCGAATTTCAAATTGCTTATCTAGCATTTGCTTGCCGAAAGCAGTAATGACGTAATATTTTTTACGCCGACCTCCTCGATCTTGTGTAATACCCCCAAAACGAGCATCTACGTAGCCTTTGTCAGACATTCGTTTTAAGGCCACATGCACAGCGCTGATGTTGATCTTTTTGTCCAGCTCCTTTTCCAGACTTTCCTTGATGGAAACACCGTAGGCTGTATCATGTTGGGCTGCCACGGTCAAGAGGACAAGCTCTTCAAATTCTCCTAAACTCTGAGACTTCATAGCGATACATTTACTTAACAAATGTAAATATAATAAATTATTTTCACTTTTGTTAAGTAAATCACATGGAAATTGTCTTAAGTCGGCCACAAAGCGTAGAAGTTCGCTAGTAGGGGAGTAATATTCCTATCTTGTTGACTCAACATTGCTTGTAAGAAATGAATGCTGCACCCAATTATTACACCAATCATCGGAGAGAAATGCTGCCCGCCTTGCCGTCTTACTACAGCAAGGTTCTGGAAATAGGCTGTGGCAAAGGCCGGTTTCGGGCGAACCTCGAGCAGCCGCACGAATATTGGGGCTTAGAGCCAGTTCCTGCGGCAGCTGAGGAGGCAAGGGCAGTATTGGACAAAGTTCTGAAAGGGACTTATGAAGAACAGCTGGATCAACTGCCAGAAGCTTACTTTGATCTGATTATCTGTAACGATGTGATCGAACATATGATGGATCACGATTTTTTCTTCCGGAGTATTCAGTCAAAATTGACTTCAGCTGGCGTATTGGTTGCCTCGGTACCAAACGTCCGCCATATCTTACATTTGTATGAGCTATTAGTGCAAAAAGATTGGCAATATAAGGATGATGGCATTTTGGATCGAACTCATTATCGTTTCTTTACGGAGAAGAGTTTGCGCAGCATCTTAGAACAGCACCACTATCAAATCGAATATTTTCAAGGGATCAACAAATATGAAGGAGATTCCTTTATTAAGGGCCTATTTGGCCGACTGGTAAGTGGCGTTCTAGGGAAGGATACGCTTTATTTACAGTTTGCGATTCGCATTAAAAGGAAGAAAAACTAGTCTTCTTTAAGGGCTTGAATCGGGTTCATTCTGGCGGCTTGATAAGTTTGAACCCCCACCGTTAACCACGCAATTAGTAGAACTAGCAGTCCCGTACCTAGGAAAATTAAAGGACTAAGCTGTATACTAGTAGCAAAGCTAGATAACCAATTTCTCGCCAGTAGATAACTAAGGGGTAAAGCAATAAGAATTGCTATGATCACCGTCTGTGTGAAGTCTCTACTCAATAGCCGAATGATCCGGATGCTGCTAGCCCCCAGCACCCTTCGAATACTAATTTCCTTTCTACGTCTTTCCGCCGTAAAGGTAGCTAAACCGAAGAGTCCTAAGCAGGAAATAATGACCGCTAAACAAGCAAAATACCAAGATAGCGACGAAACCTTTTGTTCCGCCTCATAAAGGGCTTGATAGTCATCATCTAGAAAACTGAAATCAAAGGAGTAACCGGGAAGAAAAGCCTCGTAATGTGCTTTTACCTGCTCCAGGGTATTTTTTTCATTCCCCGCTTTGATTCTCAAGAGGACGTTTCTGCCATTCTGTTCACAACGGAAGATGAGCGGTTCTACTGCATTGCGAATGGATCCATAGTGGAAATCTTCTACCACGCCAACAATCTCACTCCCTTCATTCAGTCCAATCACCTGCCCGATGGGATCTTCCAAACCCATCAATTCTACCGTAGCCTCGTTTACCATCACCTTGGAGAAATCATCTCCCATCTCCTGGGAAAAAGATCGCCCTTGTAAGACTTTTATATCTAGCGTCTCAATAAAGTCATATCCTACTAGGGGGGACTGAAAGTGTACATCCTTTTCTCCTTCTTGACCATCCCAAGTAATGCCGGTTTGTCCATAAATGTCATTCAGGATATTCCCGCTCATATTGCTTACCTGCACCACACCAGGGATATCTTTTAATCCCCGCATGAAAGTGTAGAAACTCTCGTTCGTTTTACCTTCTAAAAGACCATTCCATTGATCGTATAGATGCCCTTTCCAGTCAAAACTGATCACATTATCTCGATCATATCCCATATTCTTGGTTTGGGCCAGATCAATTTGCTGGCGTACCACCCACAGGCCTACAATAAAAAGGATAGACAGCGCAAATTGGAATACGACCAATCCTTTTCTAACCCACACTTCACTTCTAGACAGATGAATTTTGCTTTTTAGCACCTCTACGGGTTTAAATCCAGATAGATAAAAAGCTGGATACACACCGGCTAATAAGGCAGTGAAAAGAGTGATTCCCAATAGAGTAAATGCAGTATTAAAGGTCAGTTCGAAACTAAGTTGTTTTCCTGCTATCTGATTGAAGGCAGGCAAAAGCCAGTAGGCCAGTTGTATCGCTACTAAAACGGATAGAGTAGTAAGCAGCAAGGACTCTCCTAGGAATTGCCAAATTAATGCTCTACGCCCTATTCCAAAGGTCTTTTTCACGCCCACCTCTTTGCGCTTCATTGAGGCCTGAGCAGTTGAAAGGTTGATGAAGTTAATGCAGGCTATTAATAATATGATCAAGGCAATTAGAGAGAAGAGTTTTACATATTCAATCCGTCCCCCTGTCTGAATGCCAGATACATAATTCCCATACAAGTATTTATCGCTAAAACGCTTTACAAAGGGAGTAAAAGCATTGGAAAACTGATTTCTTTCATTGATATACTGCGCAATTTTGGTATTGAAGTCATCTGGATTGGTGTTTTCTTTCAATAGCAGAAAGGTCTTTGCGGCATTCGTTGTCCATTGCTGAGCACTTGGATCCTGCTGCAATAGGGCATCAAAATGTAAAAGAAAATCAAATTGCCAAGTGGCATTTGTTGGAGGTCCTGCAAATACACCAGCTACTTTGAATTTCCCATTAAAGGTTGTATGGTCAAATTCAACTATTTGGCCAATAGGATTAGGTAAATTAGGAAACAATTTATCAGTCAGACGTTTAGACAATATGACTTCATCTTTTCGTTGAAGAAAATCATCTGATTGTCCTTGCAATACCTGAAATGGGAACACCTCAAAAAATGATGAAGTGGTATAAAGACCTTTTGTTTCCACCTTAGTTTCCTGGTAAGCAATAATACCCTCGCGATGACGCCAAGTAAAAAAGTCATTGACGGCCACAGCAGCTTCTACTTCTGGCATTTCTTCTAAAAGGCTGCTCGCCATAGGGTAGGGGGTGCTCTCCAAGGTCAGCACATCAAATGGCAATTCCAGGTTATTCATCACCTGATATAGCTGCTGGTCCGTAGTGTGGAAATGATCAATTTGCCGCTCATCACTTACCCAAAGGTAGATAAGTATGACACAGGCTAATCCGGTAGACAAACCCAGTAAATTAATTAAGAAAGTACTTCGGTTGCGCTTGAAATGACGCAAGCTTAAAGTGATGAAATGACGCAGCATAGATCGGTGGTTTATCGTAGTATACCATGAAAAGTACAATGCTTATGCCAATTAATACAAGAAATTGATTTACAGTAGTTTACTACTAACAAACTATCTATGAAATCAAATTTATTTGTTCACAATTGAACGTAAACTGTCCATAAATGAACACCTTTACTGCTCCTGCAATGCGTGCGATGGGTTGACTCTAGCAGCCCGATAGGTCTGATAACTAATCGTTAGCCAAGACAAGAGTAATACACTTAAACTGGGAACCAGGAGGTAATACGGTGAAAGACTAATGCCCTCGCTGAAGTTCTTTAACCAGTTACTTGATACCCAGTAGGCTAGGGGAGTAGCAATTAAAACTGCAGCTAAAACCACCTTCGTGAAGCTAAAGCTCAACAAATGCATAATAGTATAAATAGAGGCGCCGAGTACTTTGCGAATGCTGATTTCTTTTCTTCGACGCTCGGCGGTAAATACTGTTAGTCCGAATAGTCCTAAACAAGAGACAATAATGGCTAGAGCAGCGAAGTATTTGGATAGAACTGCAACTTGGGTTTCAGACTTATATAGGGCTAAATAATCATCATCTAGAAAAGTGTACTCAAAGGCACGACCTGGTAGAAAGGCTTGATGTAGTTCCTCCAGCCTTGGCAAGGTTTCAGCTAGTGTGCCAGCTTGTATTTTTGCTAGTACATTCCCTCCATTGATGTCAAATCGAAAGATGAAAGGTTCAATCATGTCATACAGGGAACCATGCTGGAAATTCTCTACAACTCCTATAATTTCACAATCTCCTCCATTCATCCTTAAGATTTTGCCTACTGGATTTTCTAGGCCAATGAGCTCCACTGCACTCTCATTGAGCATGATCCGATGATAATGATCTTTAAATTCAGGAGAGAAGGTACGACCTTCCTTAAGTTGGATACCCATCGTTTCAATAAAGTCATATCCGACCACTGGCGACTTAAAAGCCACACCTTTTTCCTCTTCGGTTTGGCCTTGCCAACTTACGCCGGACTGACCGGCAATTTTATCTAGTAAGTTACCAAATGATATCGTGGAGGCACTTTGAATCCCTGGAGTATTGCGGAGTTCTTCCATGAATCGATAAAAGGTCTCATTCGATTTTCCATCCCGCAGTCCCGACCAGTTGTCATACACCTCTCCCTTGAACTGGAATGAAATCACATTATCCCGCTCATATCCTAATTGCTTTTCCTTAATGAATTGAATCTGATCATTGACCACTAGTAGCGCTGTGATTAATAAAAGCGAAAGGGAAAACTGAAATACAACAAGCCCTTTCCTCACCCATAACTCGCCAAACAATGTTGGCAATTTGCCACGTAGAATCGTAATCGGACGAAAACCGGAGAGGTAAAGAGCCGGATAGCTACCGGCAACGAAACCTGTCAATATACCGATGGCTACTAGGCCTCCAATAAAAGCTGGGTTTAGCGGGATACTGATATCCTTGTCAGCAAGGCGATTGAAAAACGGAAGTAGCAAATAGGATAGCTGGACCGCTAGGGTAAGCCCCATAAAGGCTAATAAAATGGATTCTGTCAGAAACTGGGTCGCCAGGCTAGAACGTGAGGCACCAAGGGTTTTCTTCACACCAATCTCCTTCATCTTAATACTCGCTTTCGCTGTACTAAGATTCATGAAGTTAATGCAGGCAATCACTAGAATCATTGCTGCTAGGAGTAGAAATAGGCGTACGTAGGCAATTCTACCTCCTGCCACTTTCCCATCTTCGAAACGCCCATGTAAATATTGGTCGGAAAAGGGTTCTGCAAAAACTAAAGAAGAACGGAATTTATCTTCCTTATTAGAAAGTAACTGATCAATTTTAGGATTAAATGTTTCAATGGCTGTGCCTGGAGTCAGGACAAAGTACGTACGGGCATAGTTATTCGTCCAATTTCCAGACCATTGGTCATTATCTAAGAGATGATCGATACTGAAAACTACGTCAAATTGAAGGCTTGAATTAGCGGGAGGAAGCTTAAATACAGCATTGATCTGAAATAAGCCTTTGAACCCGGAATGGTCCCATTCCAAGCTTTTGCCTAGGGCATTATCTGCTGAGGAAAACAGCTTTTTCGCCAATTGATCTGAAATAGCAATCAGGTCCTTTCGCTTCATCGTTTGCTCGGAGTTTCCTGTCAAAACGTCGAAGGAAAAAACTTTGAAAAAATCCTCACTTGCTATCAATCCTTTCGCTTCAATAGCCTGATCCTCATTGGATAATAACCCTAATCCATTCCGCCATTGAAAGAGGTCATTAACCGCCACTGCATATTCTACCTCTGGCAATTCTTCGGCCATCGCTTGCGCTAGTGGAGTAGGAGTGCGTTCTGTTGTATGTGCCCCCGAAGGACGATCGTAGTTTTGATAGGTACTATAAAGCTGCTGATCATTAGCGTGGAATTTATCATATTGCCATTCATCTTGGACCCATAGAAGGATTAGAAGCACCGCAGTGAGGCCTACCGATAAACCTGTTAGGTTGATGATAAATGAAGTTTTGTCCTGGCTGATATGCCGAAAAGCCATTTGTAAATGATGCTTAAGCATGGGTGAAGTATTTAAGTCGGGTGATATAGATCTGATCATGCTAGGGCGAAAAAGGAAGATGACATCCTTCCATAATTTCTGTTTGGCTTTTTTCGGACCCAGGCGTTGTACACGGCGTTCATACAACTCCATTAAGTCTCCCTCAATATCTAAGTGGTACGCTCTTTTACAGAAGAATTTTAATAATCTAAAAGGCCATTTAGGTGGTGAAGTCATAGTTTTAGGCAATTTCATTCAATAATCCAGGAGGCAAGGCATCCCATAGAGAATTTCTTACATCCCTACTTTCTTGAATGGCTTTTTTACCGTACGGCGTAATGGAAAAGTACAATTTGGGGCGGCCTCCTCTGCCAGCAGAAGTATCTCCTTGTTTGGCGGACAGAAAGCCCTTCTTTTCTAATCTGCGGAGGGTTGTCTGTAGGGCTCCGACACTAACTTCACGCTGTACGCGATCTTCTATTTCATCTTTAATCGTAACCCCATAGGCGTTATCTCCTAGGATACCAACCGTCAAGATGACAATCTCCTCAAACTCACCAATTTTCGATCCTTTTCTCATGAATACTATTTTGTAGTATTGCAAATGTAAAGGATTTTTTTGGATAAAGTCAAGGACCAATTTGGATTGTTGTCTTTGAAAGGGGAGGAGCAGCACAGTCAAGTACCAACAATGTTTATCTTTAATCTTCGAATCAAAAATGCAAAATCAACGAAATGCCAGCACTAACGTACAAGTACTTATTCCTGTTCTCTGCACTGCTGTTATTTTTTGGCTGCACGCCTGAAGAAGCAGGAGAGGACAAAGAGGCAGAAGCCATACTATCCTTACCAGATCGGCCTAATATTTTATGGCTGGTAGCAGAGGACCTCAGTCCCTTTATCCCTTCATTTGGCGATAGTACCATCCAAACGCCTAACATTAGCAGGCTAGCAGCTGAAGGAATATGCTATGATAATTTTTTCTCTCCTTCACCGGTATGTGCGCCGAGTCGAGCAGCGATTTCCACCGGAATGTACCCTACGCATATTGGGGCGAACCACATGAGAACAGGGCCTTGGTACGCGAATATTTCTGATGAAGAAGCGGCAAAGCGCTCTCAATTTATGCCTGAAGGCATAAGCTTTTATGAGGCTGTCCCGCCTGCCGGTGTGAAGATGATGAGTGAAGTTTTACGGGGAGCGGGTTACTACTGCACCAACAACGCCAAGATGGACTATCAATTCAGACCCTCGGTTATGGCTTGGGATGAAAGTGGTCGACAGGCGCATTGGAGAAATCGTGATCCCAATCAGCCTTTTTTCGCCGTTTTTAATTTTGAAGTGACGCATGAGTCCCGCATCTGGCGGAAGGCGGAAGACTCGCTCTGGGTTGATCCCAATCTACAAGTTCCGATTCCCCCTTATCTACCTGACACAGAAGTGGGGGTAAAGGATGTGCGCAGGATGTATTCCAATATTCGCGAAATGGACTTTCAGATTGGAGAAGTCCTCAAGCAACTGGAAGAGGATGGTTTATTGGATAGTACCATCATATTCTGGTATACTGACCATGGAGGTCCCTTGCCACGACATAAGCGACTACTGTATGATTCTGGCCTGAAGGTCCCCTTGATTATTAGATTCCCAGGAAAACAAATGGCCCAAACTAGAAATGATGATCTACTGAGTTTCATTGATTTGGCTCCGACCACTTTTTCTCTTGCGGGCGTTACATCTGACTACCCGCTGGATGGTCAAGCTTTTTTAGGGCCGCAAGCTAGGAAGGAAAAACGTAAATACATCAGAGCAGCAGCGGATCGATTCGATGCTCAGTACGATACCAATCGTGCTATTAGAGATAAGCGGTATAAATACATTAGATATTACCAACCAGAAAAATCGATGTTCTTGCCAGTAGCTTATAGAGAACAGATGGCGATCATGCGGGAATTGCATAGATTGAGAGAATCCGGTGAAATCACTGAGATCCAGGCCCAATGGTTCCGCGCTCAGAAGCCCAAGGAAGAGTTATTTGATACGCAATCAGATCCTCATGAAATTAAGGATCTCGCTCAAGATCCAGCCTATCAAGCGATCCTTGCTGAACTGAGCGCAGAATGTGATCGTTGGGTGAATTCTTTTGAAGATACCGGACTTATGCCTGAGCCGGAATTAATAGAAAAGCTTTGGCCGAGCCAGAAGGCACCGATAGTGGAAAGCCCGATAGCTGAGATGAGCAATGGAAAATTGACACTTTCTTGCCCTACGGAAGGGGCGAGCCTAGCCTTTAGATTTAAAAGTGCTGACGTACAAGATGAAGGTGCCAGTTCTTGGCAAGTGTATACCAAGCCAATAGACCTAGAAGCGGGCCAACAAGTTGAATTTATTGCAGATAGAATTGGGTATAAAGCGAGTACAATTGCTACTTATAATCCATGATTCAGATTTAAAATTGATACCCAACACCTAGATGAAATAACTCAAAATTACCAAAGCCTAAGCGGACCAATAAGTCGTCTTTACCATAACGTAGACCAGCCAAGGTATAGGCTCTAAATTTGCTCCGGCGTTCAGTGTCTTCAATGGTAGTGAATTGGGTTCTAGCCAATCCTATATTCAATTCAAACTGCACCCGTCCAATGGGAATGAGTTGTAGAATGGAGGCACTTATATAGTTAGAATAGATTTCGGCAGAAATATCGTAATCGTAGTTATTGCTAAGATAGGTACCCGCATTAAATTTTAGGCGAGTTTCTAGCCGGGGAGCGGATGCAAAAAGAAGTCGTTCAAAATTTATTGATAGTTGATTTTCAAAAATTACGGAGCCAAGGTTAGCGTAGATGGCTTGTTTCTTACTGGTATCCTCCAGCTGCTGTGTGAGTCCAGGCACCGCATAGCACAAGTAAAAAAGGACCAGCGTGCAGAGCCGAATTTTCATCTCTTTATTCATTTCTTTTCGTGGAAATTATACAGTCATTGTGTGGGGCTAATGAAGGTAGAAAAATAGGGTAGTGGTCCTCCATTGCTCCACTATCAGTAGAACGGATAACTTTCATGAACTGCTGCTAGTTTTCTTCTGAAATTGCAGCAGTTCATGTCCCTATTTATGATTATCTTGCATAGTCGCGTGCTTGGTCATTCAACCCTAAACCATTGATAACCAGCATTTTAATTGAAACAATTTGTTTCTTAAATGATTTAAGGACGTAGAGTAGGGGACTTGCATTTTTTTTATGCTCGGGTGCTTAATGACTATTCTACTAAGCGATATATAATCTGAGTGATAAATAGTTGGAGTTATTCAGGATCAGTTAAACACAAGTGTATCTAACTTGAAGAGAAGTATTGTGTGGAGATGTACATTGATGCGTCACAGACTAATCGCTACAAGGTAGGCTGAGGAAATTAAGCGTGTACCACCAATCATATCAATTCAAATTCATTAGAAGCAGCTGTACGCAAACGAAGCATGATTATCGAAATATAGAGCCTATGGTCTTTCAGGATATTTGCCTCATAATTTATGTTATGTTAAGTAGAGTGTTTTACCTCCTTCCCTGATCTTTCCAAGAATTGAAATTTGGAAATAAATTACTCACCTTTATTGTAGTGGAAATCCTCATCAGAATTATGAACCGTCTTAGATTTGTTTCTATTTGCGCAATCCTATTCCCGTACATTTTGTGGGCAACTCCCCTACCCTTGGATCTGGACTGGTCACAATGGCCTGCTCTCCCGCCTGCTCCTGAAGCAGAAATCCAACCAGGTCTAGCAGGCGCTTTTACAGGAATCCATGAAGACATGCTAATTGTGGCCGGAGGCGCAAATTTCCCTGATGGCCCGGCTTGGGATGGCGGAACCAAGGTTTTCCACAAGCAGGTGTATCTATTTGATTTACAGGCTAATAAATGGGTTAAAAACAAATTGTTTTATACGCCAGGGGCCATCGCTTATGGATTATCTATTAGCACCGACAGAGGATTGATTTGTTTGGGAGGCCAGAACGAAAAAGAAACATTAGATGTCGTCACGATATTGCAATGGGATAAAGCAAGCTATGAATTAAAACAACAAGCCCTCCCCTCTTTACCCAGTCCATTGGCTAATCTCAGCGGAGATATTTTAGATAAATCAATATACATCGCTGGAACGAGCATAGAAACGGGCATAAAAGTTTTTGCTAGGTTAAATCTAGATGATTTAGCAAATGGCTGGCAGGAACTCACCCCCTGGCCTGGACCTCCCAGA
This sequence comes from Saprospiraceae bacterium, assembly GCA_013214355.1. Lineage (GTDB taxonomy): Bacteria > Bacteroidota > Bacteroidia > Chitinophagales > Saprospiraceae > DT-111. Next base: position 71,366 of record JABSSL010000019.1, read on the forward strand.
ACGCACGCAGTCGGAATCGTGCAAAACAACGGAGAAACAAATTGTTTTTACCTCTTCAAAGGCAGGTATAAATCTGAGGATGCGGATACAACTACTTTTTTACCAGATAGCTGGATGTATAATCCAAAGACGGATAAATGGGCAGAACTCAAGTCTGACCGTGCAGCAAACTTTCCAATAGCCGCAGGTACCGGATTGGTCCTTGGCGCCAATCACATCCTACTGATTGGCGGAGATAGTGGGTCCGTCTTTAACCAGATTGAGAAAAGGAATGCTGAGTTGGCTGGGAGTTCCGTGCCAAACCAAATCCGCCAAGAAAGAGACTCCTTAATGAAGTACCATCCTGGCTTTAGTAGCAACATCTGGTCCTTTCATACGATTACACAAACTTGGACTAGATTTGGAGAAATTCCTCATGCACCTCCAGTAACCACACAGGCCGTCAAATGGAATAGCAAGATCATTTTAGCTTCCGGTGAAATTTCTCCCTGTATCCGAACAGATGCAATGCAAGTGCTAGATATCAAGCAGCAACGAGCATTTGGATCCTTGAATTATTGGGTACTAGGCCTCTACCTGCTGCTGCTAGTTGGAATTGGTATTCGATTCTCCAAAAAGCAACTCTCTACAGTCGATTTCTTTAAAGGGGGACAACGCATCCCTTCTTGGGCTGCCGGCTTAAGCATTTTTGGTACCCAACTCAGTGCCATTACATTTATGGCCATCCCTGCCAAAACTTTCGCCACGGATTGGTTGTACTTTTTCCTAATGATGACGATCATTATGGTATCGCCTTTGGTGATTCGATACTTTCTGCCCTTCTATCGTCGCTACAATCTAACGACGGCCTACGAATACTTAGAGCTGCGATTCAATCGATGGGTTCGATGGATCGGCAGTGTTATGTACATCTTCTTGCAGCTTGGTCGGCTTGGAATAGTATTACTTCTTCCCTCTATCGCTTTGTCAGTAGTTACGGGAATTCAAGTAGAGCTCTGCATACTTTCTATGGGTTTGCTAAGTATATTATATACCGTCTTGGGTGGAATTGAAGCGGTGATATGGACCGATGTACTTCAGGTTATCGTGTTACTAGGTGGCGCCTTATTGTCCTTGGTCATTCTGTACTTCCATCTTGACACAGCAGTTATTCAGTCATCTATCACCAGTTTTAATAAGACTCAGATTTTTGACTTTAACTGGAGTTTCTCCGCGCCAACATTTTGGGTCGTGATTATTGGAGGATTAGCGACCAACCTGATTTCCTACGGGAGTGATCAGACGGTGATACAACGCTATTTGACCACCACGGATGAGGAGAGTGCAGCCAAAAGTATTCGGATTGGTGCTTGGATGGCCTTGCCCTCTACTCTCATCTTCTTCACCCTAGGAACTTTGCTTTTTGTCTACTACCAGGCGGAACCTGACTTACTAAACCCTACCTTAGAGAAGACCGACGCTGTATTTCCTTGGTTTATCATCAGTAGTCTTCCACAAGGAATTTCTGGCCTCTTGATTGCAGCGATTTTTGCCGCTTCTATGTCTAGCTTAGATAGTAGCATGAATTCTGTCTCGACAGTTCTTACTACAGATTTCTACCGGCTGTGGTATCCCAAGAGGTTGGAAACCGATTATTTGCGGCTGGCAAAACTATTCACAATTATTATTGGTGTATTGGGAACTGCCTTAGCCTTAATGATGGCAAGCTGGGGCATCTCTTCTCTGTGGGATCAATTTAATATGATAATCGGTCTCTTTGCAGGAGGATTGGGTGGCGTTTTTCTGCTTGGAATCTTCAATGCCAAAGCAAATGCAGGGGGAGCTCTCCTGGGGTTATTAGTCAGTGGTTTGTTACAGTACTACATCAAAGAATACAGCTCCATTCATCTCTTGCTCTACGCCTTTACAGGGCTTAGTAGCAGTTTTCTTTTGGGAAGTCTCTTTAGTTTAGGATTTAGGCAAACGAACCCAAAGGCTCCCCGTTTTACTTTTCAACAACTTAAACAGCTGAAGTCATGAAAAAACTGACCGGATTAATTGCTGCGCCATTCACCCCATTCAATTCTGCAGGAGAACTTGCTTTAGATCAAATTGATCAGCTGGCAGCTTTATACGAAAAGAATGGAGTCCAAGGGGCATTTATCTGCGGCACTACCGGTGAAGGCGCCTCCCTCTCTACTCAAGAAAAAAAACAAGTCATGAAGCGCTGGGGAGAGGTAAAAGGCAAGGTTACCTCCATTTTCATGGTGGGCGGTACAAGTATGACCGAAATGCAGGAATTAGCGGCGCTAGCCGTATCTGAAAAGATGGATGGAATAGCTATTCTCTGTCCGTACTTCCTCAAACCAAAAGATGTAGAAGAGTTGGTGAAGTATTGCGCATTGATCGCAAGTAAGGCCCCTTCCCTACCCTTTTACTACTATCATATACCTGCCATCACCGACGGATATTTTTCCATGTTGAAATTTCTAGAATTAGCAGATATGTCGATACCCAATCTAGCAGGCATAAAGTACACTCACGCAAATATCATGGAATACCATGCTTGCCGACGATTCAAGGATGGCAAGTACAGCATTTTATGGGGGACGGATGAGGCATTGCTATCAGGTTTGGTAATTGGTGTTGAGGGTGCTGTGGGTAGCACCTATAATTATGCAGCTCCCTTGTACAATGAATTGATTAGTGCATTCAGATCAGGAGATTTAGAAAAGGCCGAAAGGCTCCAATTTAAATCGGTAAAGATGGTTCAATTACTGCAAAAATATGGAGGAATTGGCGCGGGGAAAGCCTTCATGAAGATAATTGGAGTGGACTGCGGTTGGTTTCGTCCACCAGTCCACTCCCCTACTGAGTCCGTGGTTACAGCATTGAATGCTGACTTAGAAGAAATGGGCTTCTTTGATTTTTGTAGTAAAAAATAGAAGCTATTCTGGAGAACATTAAGCTTATTCTTTCTCCATTTCGGTAATGACCATATTTAGTAACTCAAAGATTTGCTTGTCAGTGCCATCGATGGAACGGCGAAGCCAAAATGCTGGGGCTGTCACCGCCTCATACCAACTTGATTCTCCAGAAACATTGTCTGCATACCCTCTAAATACATCTTGCATCGATCCATCAGTAGTCCCCCCTTTTTGCTGAACCTTTTGCAGATAGTTGCTGCTCATTCCTTTTATCCGCTTAGGATTACTATGTAGATACATATAAGCATCCTTGTAAGTATTCGCCATGCCTTCAAGGTAGTTTGTGTAGGCAGTCTTAATCAAACTCCGGAAGAACGGATTAGCCAATACGGTCTTGACGTCAGCTTTGACTTTTGAGATAAATTCAGGATTATAGTGCCCAAAAGAAGTATTGCTGTTGAAATCCATATCTCCTTTATGCGGCCCTGAGAGAAACACTGGCACCCCATAAGTTGCTTCCAATACATCCAATGACACGTACTTCTTGGCCATACCATACTTGGACCTGAATCCTTCTGGTAACCAAGTTTCATGCTCTTCCCAGCTGGGTTGGAAATCATAGCTAAGTAGTTTCCATAAGGTTACTACCTCCATTATTTTATAGGCGCCAGGTGTCTGGCTATCCGTTGATAGCTTTTGAATAGCTTTAAAACCTGTTGCGGTAAACAATAGACATAGGGAAACAATTACAATGGACCATTTTTTCATCAGAAATACATTTATTGTTGGGTTAGTTAAAAGCAAATGAAAAAGTAGATTGAACTCAGAGCTTGTTTGCCTAAGTAACCTATATTTTGATCTTGGAGACGGGGATATTAAGGAGGAAAACCTCTGGGGGTTATTGATTACTAAGTTCTAATGATAAATGTACTACTAAATCTAGGCATTTTACAAGGACAGTTTCCAGTCATTACCACAAAAACCAAGAAACTAACTTGAACAGACAAATAGATATCTTGCTGACTGCTAATGCTTTGCGCTTCTAACGTCACCATAAAAACAGTAGTAACAAAGAGACTGAGTTACTTTTAGGACCCAAAACTTTATGGGACGCTGATGTGCCCCATGGAAAGGGAGAGATTGAGCCCAGTAACAAAGGATCCAATGGAGTGCTCTTTAACTTCCAGAGCAATATACATCCGACTAGTACAAATCCTAAGTCCCCTACTCTATTTTCCTCCGTCAACTTATAAGCATAAAGCTATGTGTTCCCAGCATTTTCCGTATCTTTCTCACTGAAAACGTTAACGAAGACCAACAACATGAATATCGGCATTAGCAAGCTAGCCCAAGCTTCCCTATCTATTTGTGGATTCTTAGGGCTTACCCTCTTTTTTACTCAATGTAGCCCTGTCCAGGAAGCTGCAGTACCCTTCCAAAAAGGTGATCACATCATATTGATTGGCAATAATTTAGGTTCAAGAATGATGAACTATGGGCACTTCGAGACCGAGTTGCATCTAAGGTACCCAGATAGCCTTCTATATGTCCGAAATATGTGTGACGGCGGTAATACACCCGGATTTAGACCTCATTCAGGCAGAATTTCTCCCTGGGCATTTCCGGGCGCGGAAGTCTATCAAACTGAATTGACCAAGAATTCAGGAAGTAGAGGACATTTTGAAACACCAGATGAATGGATCACTAGACACGAAGCCGATATTATCTTGGCATTTTTCGGTTATAATGAGTCTTTTCAAGGTGCTGCAGGTCTTGACACATATAAAGCTGAATTACAAGCTTTTATTGACCATACACTAGCGCAAAAATACAATGGAAAGACCAGTCCTCAATTGGTTTTGGTTTCACCAATTGCATTCGAAGATCTTTCGGATATTCAGGATACACCTGATGGAAAGACCGAAAACGAAAACTTACAGCTCTATACTGCAGCCATGGCTGAAATAGCTAGTGGTAATGGAATTCCATTCATTGACCTATATACACCTTCACAAAACTGGTTCGCCACGAATGATCAACCCTTGACGCTTGATGGTTGCCAGCTCAAGGATGAAGGCTATCAACTACTGGCCAAGGAGCTCACTAACCAAGTTTTTGGTGTAAAAAAGAAGGTATCCAATGAACATCGAGAATTAGTACACGAGGCCGTGCAGGAAAAAAACTGGTTCTGGCACAATGACTTCAAGATTCCGAATGGCGTGCACGTATTCGGACGAAGATACAAACCGTTTGGACCGGATAACTATCCAGCTGAATTGGTGAAAATTAGGGAGATGACCGGTGTGAGAGATTTGGCCATCTGGGCAGCTGCCAAAGGAGAGAAAATGGACCTAGCTGCTGCTGATGCACAAACCTCTACCCTACCCCCAGTACAAACCAATTACAAGCCGAGTGAAAAAAATGGAGACCCAGAATATCTATATGGTGAGGATGCTTTGGCCAAATTGACCGTAGCTAACGGATATAAAATAGAGCTTTTTGCCTCAGAAAAAGAGTTTGATGATTTGGCAAACCCAGTACAATTATCCTTTGACAACAAAGGACGACTTTGGGTTGCTACCATGCCAACCTATCCCCACTATCGCCCGGGTGACGCTCGCCCTAATGACAAGTTGATCATCTTGGAAGATACGGACGGAGATGGCAAAGCAGACAAACAAACTACTTTTGCGGATGACTTACATATTCCAGCCGGTTTCGAATTCGCACCTGAAGGAGTTTACGTTTCCCAGGGAACCAATCTGGTACTTCTTCGAGATACAGATGGTGATGATAAAGCGGATCAAAAGGAAATCATTCTGAGTGGATTTGACGATCATGACACGCATCACGTCATTAGTGCCTTTTGTGCAGATCCATCCGGTGCCTTGTACATGGGAGAAGGGGTATTTCTGCATACCAATGTAGAAACGGCTTACGGCCCAATCAGAGGAACGAATGGTGGCTTCTTCAGATACGCTCCACAGCGTCACCACTTGGAAAGAACCGCACAATTGTCCATTCCTAATCCTTGGGGAATTGCGTTTGATGAATGGGGACAGAACTTTTTTGCGGAGACCTCTGGCCCGGATATGCGCTGGATGATGCCAGGTACCGTTAAACCTAGGTATGGAGTAGCTACCCATAAATCATACAATCTAATTGAAGATGAACATCGAGTGAGGCCTACTTCTGGGCTAGAATTTGTGTCAAGCCGACATTTCCCGGACGATGTTCAAGGTGATCTGCTAATCAATAATACCATTGGATTCTTGGGAACCAAGCAACATACGATGGTCGATGGTGAAACAGGTTTTGAAAGCCAGCACCGACAGGATTTGATAGTTGGAGATGACAAGAACTTTAGACCGGTAGACATGGAATTTGCTCCAGACGGTTCGCTGTACATTGTTGATTGGCACAATGTATTAATTGGCCACATGCAGCATAATGCTCGAGACCCATATAGAGATCATGTACATGGCCGTATCTATCGAGTAACCTATCCCTCTCGCCCCTTATTAGAGCCCGCGAAAGTGGATGGAGCAAGCATAGAAGAATTGCTAGCCAACCTTACTCTTCCAGAATATCGCACGCGCTATCGAACACGTAGAGAATTGCGTGCTCGTGATGCCGATGAAGTCCTTGCTAAACTTTCTACCTGGGCTGCAGGTCTTAATAAAGAAGACGAGCGGTATGAACATCACCTATTGGAAGGACTTTGGGTGAGCTGGGGCCTAAATCGAATTGATGATAAGCTATTAAGACAACTATTGAAGGCCAAGGACTTCAGAGCAAGAACAGCAGCTGTCAAGGTACTACGCTACGCTGGGCATCAGATTGATGACCAGGCGGATCTACTATTGAAAGCTGCGAGCGATCCGCATAACCGAGTCCGGCTAGAAGCATTAGTCGCTGGATCTTGGCTTTCTCCGGAAAAAGGTATTCCCGTGGTCGAAAAAGCTGGAGAAATGCCCTTGGATGATTGGATGAAGCCTGCTCATGAGACTGCTCTAGCGCATTTAAAAGGTCACAGTGTGAGTAATCCTCCCCAGGAGAAGCTAAGGACACATTTGACCGACGTGAAGGAACGAGCCTTATTCTTTAAGGGACATGAAATCTACCAACGCGAAGGATTCTGCGGAACCTGTCATCAGAAAGATGGAAAGGGACTGTCTGCTTCTGGCTTCCCACCACTGGCTGGTACTAGATGGGTAAATGAAAGTGAGGATCGGTTAATTAAGCTGGTCCTGAAAGGACTAATGGGCCCCATTACGGTACTCGGAAAAGATTATCCGGGTCAAGTTCCTATGACTCCCTACGAAGGCCTTTTAAATGATGAGGAAATAGCCGCTGTCTTAACCTACGTCCGCAACTCCTTCGGGAATACGGCTTCTGCTATTACCGCAGAAAAAGTCAAAGAAGTACGAGCATTAACGGATGGGAAATCTGGGTTTTATTCGCCAGAAGAATTGTTAAAGCAGCACCCACACGAAAAGGTAGTGCAATAAGATTAGTACAGTACATGCAAACTCAGCTCGTTTACCAAAGCTCAGGCGAAGGTAGTCCTTTTCATTTCCAACATGGTTTGGGATCGAATCTGACTCAGCCACAAGGGCTATTAGCGAACTTAGAAGGAGTGCGACTTATATCAATGGATTGTCCTGGACATGGAGCGGCAGCACTCCCTCCGGATTTTACCCCCTCCTTTGCCTTTTATTCGCAGCAGGTCATACAATTAATGGATCAGTTGCAAATCTCAGAAGCTATATTTGGTGGCATCTCGATGGGAGCAGGAATCTCTACCTACATAGCCCTACATTACCCGGAAAGAGTGAAAGCTTTGGTACTCGTGCGCCCCGCCTGGCTGGATCAAGGCACGCCTGAGAATCTAAAAATTTTGCTCACTGCTTCTGATTATATCGATCAGGCTGGAAATATAGAGGGATTCAAACAAGAGCCAAGCTTCCAGACTATTCACAGGACTGTACCCAATGCGGCTCGCTCCGTCCTTGGGGTATTTGCCGAAACTCAACGAGCGGAAATCTCAAGGGTTCTCCGAGCTATGGTAAAGGATCAGCCATTTGAAGATATCAGTCGGCTGCAGAATATCAAGTCCCCTACCCTGATAATTGGCAACGAAGATGACCCACTGCATCCTTACCGTATGGCTGAAACTATGCATCAGCACCTACCTAATAGCAAACTAGAAAAAGTTATTTCTCGCTATATTGATGATGTTGAACATCGTCAAACTGTAGTTCAAATTGTATCAAAATTTATTGACAATCTATGAAAAGCAATTGGAAAGATTCCGAGGCTAAAAAACTCAAAGGCGATCTGTTAAAACTGAGGGTTTATACCTCAAGATTGCTGGGTAATAACGAAGACCTGGTGATGCACGGTGGAGGGAATACCTCGGTCAAGGTCAAGGAGACCAATATCTTTGGTGAGGAAGAGGAAATATTGTACGTAAAAGGCAGTGGTTGGGATCTAGCTACCATTGAGGCGCCGGGTTTTGCCCCAGTAAAGTTGTCCGCCTTGCACCGCTTGGCCCAATTAGATACACTGAGTGATGTGGACATGGTCAAGAATCAGCGCATGGCGATGACCAACCCTTCTGCTCCGAATCCATCAGTAGAAGCTATCCTACATGCCATTATCCCCTACACCTTTGTGGATCATACGCATGCCGATGCGGTTGTTACCGTGACCAATACACCTGGTGGTAAAAAGCGCATCCAGGAGATATACGGAGACAAAATTTTGATTATTCCGTACGTAATGCCTGGCTTCATTTTGGCCAAGAAGATCTATGAAATGACCAAAAATATTGATTGGGATAGCATAGACGGTATGGTATTGATGAATCATGGCGTATTCACTTTCCATGATAATCCGAAAGTAAGCTACGAGAAGATGATATCGATTGTAGATGCTTCCGAAAAATACCTAAAAAAGCAAGGTGCGAATGCCATTAAAGGAAAAGGGAAAGGCAAGATAGACGGGCTACAGTTAGCTACATTGCGTAGACAGGTTTCAGCGGTTTGGAACAAACCCGTGCTAGCTAAATTGGACCGTTCCGCTTCTGCTAAGACCTTTAGCGAACTATCAAATGTAGCTAAAATCACTTCGCGGGGACCTCTAACGCCAGATCACATTATCCGGACTAAACGGACGCCGATGATGGTATCTGACAACGCTGAAAAGGACTTAGAAAAATATGTCAAAGACTATAAAGCTTACTATAAGAAGTATAATACTGGCGAACAAACACTATTAGATCAAGCACCACGCTGGGCTATTGTTCCCGGTACTGGAGTCGTCTCCTTTGGTCCCACTGTTAAACATACTCGTATCATCGAAGATATTGCCCGGCACACCCAACGCGCCATCTTTCAGGCAGAGCATCTTGGTGGTTGGAAAGCTTTAGGCAAAGGTGACCTTTTTGAAATGGAGTATTGGAGTTTGGAACAGGCCAAGTTAAAGAAGGCAGGGAAGCCAAAATCGATGCAGGGAAAAGTAGCTATTGTTACCGGTGCCGCTAGCGGTATTGGGAAAGCCTGTGTAGAAAGCTTGATTGAGCAAGGAGCTGTGGTAACAGGATTAGATATTGCGCCGGTCATCGAGGAGCTGTTTCCACAGAAGGAAGCCTTAGGTATCAAGTGTGATGTCACCAATGAGAAGCAGCTAAAGAAAGCCATAGAAGAGACCATCGCCACTTTTGGCGGAATTGATATGCTAGTTAGCAATGCTGGGATCTTCCCTAAGAGCGCTCGCATCGCCGATATGGATGGGAAGCTATGGGATAAGAGCTTGGAACTTAATGTAACAAGTCATCAAAGATTACTACAACTATTGATTCCCTATTTAGAAGTAGGCTTTGATCCAGCCGTTGTGATCATCGCTTCGAAAAATGTACCCGCTCCAGGTCCAGGAGCGGCCGCCTATTCCGTAGCAAAGGCTGGATTGACGCAATTGGGAAGAGTTGCAGCTATGGAATTGGGTAGTAAGGGAATCAGAGTCAACATTGTCCACCCTAATGCCGTGTATGACACGGCCATCTGGACAGACGAAGTCTTGCAAGCCCGTGCTAAACACTATGGCCTGACGGTGAAGGAATACAAGACCAACAATATGCTAAAGGTAGAGGTGACCTCACGCGATGTGGCAGACCTTACTGTGGCAATGCTGGGCAAAACCTTCGCAAAAATTACGGGGGCTCAGGTGCCTATTGACGGAGGAAATGAAAGAGTCATTTAAGCTCGGCAAAACATCCGAAGTTACCCTTGATTATTTCGGGGGCAAAACTTCGGATGTTTGCGCCTAGGATATGAGATCTACACGCTATTACATTCATCAACAAGTTTAAAATCAATCAAGATACAATGATCACACCCAGAACTTCCAGAACAGAGATCTTACAGAAGTTACAAAAGAAGAAAGCACAAAACATCCCGATATTCATAGCCAGTGCAGGCTCAGGTTTAGTAGCTAAACTTTTGGAAAAAGCCGGCGCAGATTGTATCAATACCTTTTCTGGTGCACGCCTGCGAGCCAATGGGATGGGTACGATGTCCATGCTCTGGCCTATCCTGGATTCGAATAAACAGACGCTGGATTATACGCGAGAAGACATTATGCCCGCCATCAAGGGAGATGCCTTTATCTGTGCTTGTCTGAATGCCAACGATCCCTTAAAGGATATGCGTATGGTATTGAATGATTGCAAGGCTATGGGCGTAGAATCTGTATCTAATATCGGACCTTCCATCAGTTATGTGGACAAAGACAGTGAGATCTTCCGCGTTTTAACTAAAAGCGGAATCACCCTAGATAATGAGATTGAACTATTGAAGCTAGCCAAGGAAATGGATATGGTATCGATTGGTTTGGCCTTCAATATGGAGGATAGTCTCCGCATTATGGAAGAAGCCCAACCGGACCTTTTTTGCTTTCACGCCGGTACCACAAAAGGCGGCATGACTGGCTATGATTCAGGAGAAACCATCGAGCAAACTGCTGCCCGAACAGAGGAAGCAAACAAGAAGTTGCGTGCGATCAAACCTGACGTTCTGTTGATCGCTCACGGAGCGGCGATGGAAAATCCAACGGATGCTCAGTATATGCTCAATCATACCAGTGTAGATGGCATCTGGACCGGATCTTCTACGGAGAGAATTCCGATCGAGAAGGCGGTATTATCCACTGCGCAAGAATTTGCTGCCTTACGCCGACAGGCCTAAGCATTGCTCCTATTTCACACCATAACCTTGACGAATAAAAGCCTAACACCATGAAGAAAACCATAGCCCTCTTAGTTACCCTCGACACTAAGGATCAAGAAGCTGGATTCCTGAAGTCAGAAATTGAGAAACGTGGCCATCAAGCCCTTCTGCTGGATATCGGAGTTGTAGGGAAAGCGGGAATCGAAGCTGATATTAGCCGTGAGGCAGTGATTCAGGCTGGCGGAGGAGACATCCAGGAGATTTTGGCGGCGCCTACAAGAGAAAAGGCTAACCCCTTTGTGGTCAAGGGCTGCATTGACATCATCAATAGCCGAATTACCAAGGATGAAGTGCATGCTGTTTTGGGCTTAGGTGGAACTCAGGGGACTTCTACTTGCTGTAATATTATGCAAGCCCTCCCCTATGGTTTCCCAAAGATCATGGTTTCTACCATAGCTTCTGGTGACACCTCCGGCTTCGTCGGCATTAAGGATATCACGATGATGTTCTCCGTAAGTGATATTCTCAAGCTGAACCCATTTACAAGAAAAGTCTTGGCTAATGCCGCGGCGGCAGCTTGTGGGATGGCAGAAGTCGAAACCAAGTTTGTCATGGAAAAAGGGGATAAACCCTTAATTGGTATGTCAAATTTAGGCGTATTAACGGCAGGTGCTATGAAAGCCATTGAGTATATCGAGGAAGCAGGTTATGAGGTTATCGTATTCCATGCGGTAGGCTCCGGAGGACGAGCGATGGAGCAGATGATGAAGGAAGGTATTATCGGAGCAGTATTTGACTATGCCATGGGCGAAATTGCCGATGATGTGTGGAGCGTATTGCGTGCTGGAGGGCCGGAGCGATTAACAGTAGCCGGGAAATTAGGTTTGCCTCAGGTGCTATGCCCCGGAGGAGCTGAACATTTGGGTATCCTAGTCCCTCCTAATGAGGTGCCGGAAGAATACAAGGATCACAAGAAGGTCTTCCACAGTCCGGTGGTTTTCGTTCCTCGGCTAAATGTAGAAGAGATTCAGCGAGTAGCAGATGATATTTGTGGCCGATTGCAGCATACCAAGGACAAGGCCTACTTCATGCTTCCAAAGCTAGGAGTCGGGCGATATTCTTATCCAGGAGGTATCTTAGAGGACAAGGAATCTGATGAAGCTTTTTTCGCTAGGCTAAAAGAAGGTTTACCTTCTAATATTGTGGTACTGGAAAGAGAGGCTACCGCAGAAGATCCAACCTTTGTAAAGGAGGCAGTAGATAAGCTTATTGAGTTGATTCAAGAGAAATACTAAAACGTACAAAGCGCTAGCATTCTATGTTAGCGCTTTCCTTTTTTACCCGCTCAGCTAACGGATGGATTGTTGAAGTATGAATTGTGCCAAAGGACTGTCCTCTTGTCCCAAGGTATGTACAATTTGATAGTGATTGAGGCTTGGGTACTCATAATAACTCAAAGGAGCTACAGATTGATTCTGTCTATACAGGGCACTTGATTGCTCAATAAATAAATCCGTTTCATCTAGTCCCACACTCAATAAAGTAGGGCATTGCAGTAGAGTTAGATCCTTATTTGAAACACTAAAGGATTCAACGTCGCCTTCCGTCAATTGCAGATCGGTATTTAAATAACTACGCTGGATGACTTGCAGATCGAAAATGCCACTAAGGCTACAAATGGCTTGAATACTGCTCCTTAAGTGTTCATTCATTAAATAAGCCATCAATGCCAAATGTCCTCCTGCTGAGTGACCAGCAAGCACTATGGAATCTGGATTGGCATTAAACCGTTCTGCATTGGATCGAATCCAATCTATCCCATCTCGAATGTCCTCAAGTAGCATCTCCATATTCACAGCTGGGATAAGTCGATAATTCAAGAGGAACACCGTCATCCCCTGCGCTACATAAGGAGCTGCAACAAAGCGGTAACTCTTCTTATCCAGTGCTTTCCAATACCCGCCGTGAATAAATACGAGAATTGGGCAGTTTTCACCTGCGGCAGGGAAAACATCTATACTTTGCAAAGTTTCTGTTCCGTATTTTTCATCCAAATGACAAGGATAAGCCTTTTCTACCCTGCTGGATTCACTTTCGTTAAAGTCTAGAAAGGTCTGGAAATCCGGATGGCGTGCCCGGAGGTTGAGTTGGTTTTCTGGTGCTGTCATTTATTTTCTTTATCGAAGAAAGACATCTTGAGCCAAGCTGTTATGTCTACACTTACTTTGAGACCCTGCCTTGCTGAACTAATCTGCAGAAGAGTGGAGTACTTTGTAACATAAGTTATTTGGAATTATGGGGAGCAGATTTTAAGCAAGCTCAGGCGCAAGGAGGGAAGTAGCCTTAGCTACCTAACCGACGAGCAACGCAGGGCCTGTTTAAAAGATACCGCCAGAAACCAGAGGAATGTATGCTACAAAGTTTTAGTATCCATTCCCATTTAAAGAATCATCTTACGCTCGATCCAATCGCGGGTCTCTCTTATACTCAATTTTGTACTCCTTAGGTGGCTTCATCCCTTTCAGATGCTGTACAAAATAATCCCATCTCCTTCGAGTCATGTAGTAGCTGTCAGCTCCGAAGCCATGCCGCGCATTCGGGAACATAATCAAATCAAAATCTTTATTGGCTTTGATCAAAGCATCTACGACCAAATTAGTATTGTAAGGTGGAACATTATCATCCATTCCACCGTGTGCAAGCAGTAACTTGCCCTTCAGGTTTTCAGCATACAGTTGATTGGCCTGCACCTGATAGTTATTGACACCATCTACGTCTTCCATCAAACCGATGTAGCGTTCTCCCCAATCATCTTCGTAGTTCCGATTGTCGTGATTGCCTGATTCGGAAATCCCTACATCGAAGAAATCAGGATATTTGAACAAGGCAGAGGCAGTGGCAAATCCCCCTCCGGAATGCCCCCATATTCCAACATGCTCTAAATCCATGTAGGGATGTTGTTCTGCCAATTGCTTCATTCCTGCTATCTGGTCTGGCAAGGTATTCTCGGCCATGTTGCCATAGCATTCATCATGAAAGGCTTTTGAACGCCCTGGATTGCAGCTTCCTTCGATCGCCACCACAATGAAGCCCAATTCCGCTAGAGCCTGATGATCTCCCCTACTTGCCCTGAATGTCCAGGAACCTACGCTCCCACCCTGCGGGCCCGGATAGATATAGTTGACTACGGGGTATTTCTTGTTAGGATCCAAGTTAGTGGGGGTAAACATTAAGCCATACAAATCATATTTGCCATCCGCTGATCTTACCGTGATGGGATTAGGGGCTTTCCATCCTGTTGCTTTGAGGCGAGAAACATCTGTCTGCTCCAGCTTTTCAATTAGATGGCCCTCCATATCCCGCAGTACGGATACGGGGGGTACATCCGGCTGAGAATAGTTGTCTACAAAGTATTTGAAATTCGGAGAAAAACGGATGCTATGCGTACCATCTTCGGGCGTGAGCAATTTCAAATTTTCACCGGATAACTCAATACGGTAAAGGTGACTAAAATAGGGATTACGACCTTCTTCCCGACCATTCGCCTCAAAGTATAGAACCCCTGCTTTTTTATCGATATGCTTAAGACGAGTAACTACAAAATCACCTTTAGTAATCTGGTGCTTAAGTTTACCACTTTTGGCATCATACAAATAAAGATGTCCCCAGTTATCGCGCTCCGAATACCAGATGATCTCATCGCTTTCCTCCAGATAGCGCCAATTGATTGCTCCTTGCCCAGATTCATATTGCGTAGCCACCTCCTCTTTGAAAATATCCCGAACCTCTCCGGTACTTATATCCGCAATTCTTACTTCAGCGACCTTATGATCTCTGGTGGAAGAAACAAAAACCAACTGCTTCCCATCATTGATCCATTGATTGTCATCAAAACTACCCGAGCAAGCAATATCATCGCATAAAGTACCCCGGCGATCGTCCGAAGGCATATCAAAACGAATCATTTTCCCATTTTCTACATCTACCACAATACGTTCGATTTGGATGATTTTTTCATCTTCGGGTAAGGGATATTTCCAGCTTTTAATTTTAGGTGCCCCAACATTGGTCGTCACCAAGTGCATATCGGAGACATGCCGCTGATCTTGCTGATAAGTTGCCACCATCTTAGAATCGGGAGACCACAGAACAATGGGGCGCTCGCTTTGACGCCAGCCGGCATTATCGGTAGCATAACCGTAGTTTTCAATTCCATCTGTAGTCAGCTGCTTTTCCTCCCCACTTACCAAGTTTCGAACCCACAAGTTCCAATCCTTTATGAACACCACTTTCTTTTTGTCTGGCGAAAGGATTTCCTTACGCCAATTGTAAGAAGGGCTTTCTGCTTTCTCTTCTAGGAGCTCATCTAATTCACTTTTTGAGCCAAAAGTTGATTTTTTCTTTTTCTTAATGTCGTAATGCACGAATTCTATACCATCTTTCACTAGAATTCTATACCAAAACTTTTCGTCGGATTCCCAGCTGGGTCTGACGTTCATGCGATCAATATGGGCGGAGGTATTGAAGGAAAGCTGACTTTCTGCTTGCTTATATGCTTCGGCAGTAACTTGATCTTGAGCCAAGATAAATTGATGTATGGATGATAAAATGACAATGAGAAGGAGCCTAATTTTCATGGCAAAACTAGTTTTGGTTAGTTCGATCTAAAGGTAGTATTTTCCAGTAAGCAGAAGTAAATAGACAAGGGATTTCACCTCAAAAAACCAGGAGCTGTAATTGCGCCTAGCCCCCTCTCCTACCTGATAGTCTTATTTCTGCTTAAATTCAGCTACGAGCTGCTCAGTTTCCGTCAGCTGTGGCCATTCACTGGGTCGAATGTAGTCCTGACCCGAAATTAAGACCTGAGCTTGGGGATAATTGTTTTTGATATGCCCCCAAGTCGTGTCCTCCCAATTGGCTTTGTCTTTTTCTAACAAACCTACGCCTTTCAAGGGGCCAGAGACTGCCCTACCGATCAGGGGCCACCATAAGCTCTCCGTATCTCGATCCCACAACACAAATCCATCTAATCCATCCCAAACTTCTTCATCAAAATAGGTATACCCACTCAATGCAAAGGTCAACTCCTGATCGCCATATTGCCGGCTATAAATGGCACCTAAGTCAGCTAATATGCAATACACGGCCATGATAGGTTCGCCATCTAGGCGATCATTAACTACTTCATGACGAGTTAGGTCCTCCACCGAATAAGCCTTCACCTCCTCTCCAGCATAGGCTAATAGAAATCGATCCTCATCCTTCCACAAACTATCTACTGCAGCTACAGTGGTGAAACGGGGTTGCAGTAGCGCTGGAAATCGCTCTCGTCCAATTCCATAGTGAAATTGCTCCTTCTGGAGTTCTAGGTTTGAAACATTGAAATGCTGTTGCTCTTGTTCGCCTCCAAATAGCATGGGGACAGCATCCTTTTCAAAAAACTTACCATTCTCAAAGGCAAGGGGGCGCTGTTTTTTAGGGGTGACGGTTTCTTGCTCCTTTGTGACGGTTTCATCCTGAGCAGGCTGCTGCTGGCAGGCTATCAGTAGGCACAACAACAAGAGAAAACTAGAAATTTTGTATAACATAACAAGGTTTTATGGCTTTGCAAGTGAAGTAAAAAGAATTGAACAACAAGAGAGACTAAACTCCTACTCTACCGTGGCTTAAGAGTCATATGAAGATTTTTTATTTACTGCTCGTCTGCGGATGACAGGCACAAGACTCGTGTGCATTGGCCGATCTTTTCCACCAACCAAATGAGATTTTTTCAAATAGTAATTTTGATTGCGTAAATGCGTTCATGCAACGCTCCTGCTTTATTGTGTCGATCTTCAGTTGTTGAGATTGATCCTCCCCTTCCAACAATACGGAGCGTTCATCGTCGTCGAGGTATTCCCCGTTTTTCAGAGATACCATTTGTTGTTCTGTAGTTGTCATTGCCTCTTTCTCTTCAGTAATGTGCTTAGCTTTCGAAGGATTTTCATGACAAGCCACCAGGGAGGATAATAATAGAAGAATCAAAAGTATTCTCGATAACATACCTGGAGATTGTAGTTCACTTTGAATTCAGGACCTAGACGACTGTTTGCATACGTTGAACCGCTTCCCATTCCTTTTTGAGAAAACGGGCTACTTGTTGCAGGCCTTCATAATTTGAAGAGCACTCTTGTTCGGCCTTAGTGTTGTAATTAGTGTTGGTGTTTACATCATAAAAGTAGCGATCCCCCGCCTCACTTTCCAGGAATTCCATCCCTGCAATCTCTATCTGATTCGCCTCTAAAAAGGTTTCGCATTTTTCAATTTCGGGAATCCAGAAGTCCTCCAATAGGGTAAAATTAGGGAGCGTTCTGTCAGGCCGGGTAGGATCGATCTCACAGGCATCGGCCGGGCAAAGTTCGAAGCCCCCTCCCGTATTAACCTGGACGGCGTAATAGAATTTACCTTCAATAAATTCCATTCGGATAATTCGTTGTGACTTTGGCGGGATGTAGGCTTGAATCAGAAGTAATCCGTCAACCGTAAGCTCATCCATCGATACCGATGCAAGGAATTCTTCAAAGGCTTCACTAGAGGGAAAATGCTGAACCCCTTGTCCTTTACCTCCTTGATTGGGCTTCATAATAAACCCGGCTGTCCCAAACCTCCTGCCAGCTTCTAGTGCTGCTTTTTTGCCATGCACCACCACCGTACCTGGCGTTCGCAAACCGTGCGTTTGTAAGGATAGGTGCTGGGCAACCTTGCTTACTTCCAGTTCCAGCGCTCTCTTGCCATTTATCACTCGTCGCTCATGAGCCGAGAGCCATTCTAGGGTAGCCGCCATGAAATGTTTGGCATGTAAATGTCCACGAGTATAAGAGGAGGCACTCATCTTACTATAAAAAACACCCAAAGGAGGTACCTGATCAAGGGAAAACTGCCCCTGTGCTAAGTTCCATTCCTCATTGGGTACTCCTGCCGCTGCTAAAGCCGCTTGCAATGGCTTATACCATTCCTCATTCTCGTGAAGAACATAAACTCTAATTGCTTCGCTCATGTGTTGTATTCCTTTTAAATGCCTTCTGCGGTTCAATTCAACCACAATAGTACTAAAGTACAGATAATTCAAATGTCGCCAAATGGAACAAGGAAGAGTAAAGCACTAAAATGATATGGCTAAGACGCGACAGCCCGACTTTGGTTAAGAGAGATCAGCTGCTTTTGAGGTTTGGCAAAATGGTTTTTCAATAGATAGATAAAGGCTAAACATAGGGTGTAAATGAGAGTAGCTGGCATAGGATTTTGAGTTTTAGGGTGGAGCCCAATGGAAGGGCTCCGATCTTTACTATATAACTTATACTAAAGACAAATAAATTGTGAAAGACCCTAACTTTCTTCTCATTTTTGTCAGTCGCATGGCAAGAATTGTCAACTTCCACTAAAAGCTTCTTGATAATTTGATTTTCTTCCTTTAGTGATTTTTCGTAGTTTTGAGTTCCTGCCTTTCTATACAGCAGTTTACATTTGGACATTTCTTGATATCTTTAAATAGAGGCTGGCTACGGCTTAGCTATTATTTTCATTATAACTCATCTATAACATGGCTATTTTCAATCTTACTATTAACGGAGAAAAGCACCAGGTAGATGTTGCACCCGAAACACCCATGCTTTGGGTGTTAAGAGATCACGTTAAATTGGTCGGAACCAAATTTGGTTGCGGTATTGGACAATGTGGCGCGTGCACTATTCATCTTGACGGCGTGGCTGCTAGATCCTGTTCTATGCCTATTTCCGGTGTAGCAGACCAAAAAATTACTACCATTGAAGGCCTTTCCAAAAAGGCAGATCATCCGCTACAAGAAGCGTGGATCGAACACGATGTACCACAATGCGGCTACTGCCAAGCTGGACAGATTATGAACGCTGCCTCCCTTCTTGAAAGCAATCCAAATCCAACCGACGCAGAAATCGATGCCGCCATGAATGGCAATATCTGCCGTTGTGGCACTTATGTTAGAATTAAAGCGGCGATTAAGACCGCAGCAGCAAAGATGAGTTAATTCACCGTTTGAGGGGATCTCAAGCGGCGTGAATTGGAATCGTTGTAATCTTCATTAATTCAAGAGAATCATGACTTTAATTAGAACTACATATAATAGGAGGTCCTTCCTAAAGGCTTCGACTGCTGCCGGCGGCGGTATGGTCCTAGGCTTTAGCTGGCTCGCCTCCTGTACCCCTACTGAGGCTGAGATCAAAAGCATGCCAGAGGCGTGGTTTGACATCAATGCCTTTCTTAAGATAGGTGATAATGGTATTGTGACCATTATGTCTCCCAATCCAGAGATCGGACAGAATGTAAAAACTTCTATGCCGATGATTATTGCAGAGGAACTAGACGTGAGCTGGGACGATGTGATCGTGGAGCAAGCTCCCCTGGATACGCAAAAATATAAGCGTCAATTGGCTGGTGGTAGTCAGTCGATCCGGCAAGGATGGCAAAGCCTAAGAATGGCAGGTGCTACAGCCAGAAGAATGTTATTAGAAGCGGCTGCTAAGCAGTGGGAAGTGAGTGTTGATGAGTTAACCACTTCCGAAGGTGTGATCAAACACGAAGCCTCTGGACAGTCCATCGGCTACGGAGAGGTCGCTTCGGCTGCTGCCGGATTAGAGGTTCCAGAGGAAGTGCCATTGAAGGATCCAAAAGACTTTAAGATCATTGGAACCGATCGCAAAAACGTTGATGGCCCAAAAATAGTAACAGGAGAACCCCTATTCGGCATTGATGTGCAGGAAGAGGGTATGCTGATTGCTATGATCGAGCATCCGCCAGCATTCGGCATGAAAATGAAGTCTTTAGATGCTAGTGCAGCTAAAGGTATGCCTGGAATCAAAGACGTGATCACCGTTAATACTGCCGTCGAAGACCGCCAGTGGTCTGACACGAATGCCTTTACTGAGTTGGTAGCGGTCGTAGGTAACACAACTTGGGAGGTAATGCAGGCGAAGAAAGCCTTGAAAATAGAATGGGAAACCGATACGGCAGCAGAAAGCACTGATGGGCACGACAAAGAGTTGGATCGTCTTTTGGGACAGGCCACCAAGAAGGCAGCCAGAAAAGATGGTAATCCGGATGCAGCCTTCAAAAATGCAGCACAAGTAATCGAGCGTACCTATGCTGCTCCCTTCTTGGCTCATAATACGATGGAGCCCATGAACTTCTTTGCCAATGTCAAAGAAGATAGCGCGGAATTGTTGGGTCCGATTCAAACACCTGAATTCTTGAGCAAGTCAGTGTCCAGTATTTTGGGTATCGACGAAGAGAAAATCGCCATTGGTATGACTCGTATGGGGGGGGGATTTGGTCGTCGTTTGTATGGCCACTTTGGAGTGGAAGCTGCTGTGATTTCGCAGAAAGTGAAAGCACCGGTGAAGCTGGTTTACACCCGCGAGGATGATATGACACAAGGGACTTACCGGCCTGACTATAAGGTGACCTACCGAGCCGCCTTGGATGCTGATAACAATTTGATAGGCTTCCACATCCGTGGAGCCGGCACGAATGGTAGTCCCGTTTTTGCCAACCGTTATCCAGCTGGAGCCGTAGAAAACTATCTGGTAGAGAACCATAATAAGGAATCTAATATTTCTACTGGTGCTTGGAGAGCTCCGCGTTCTAACTTCATCGCTTTTGCGGAACAATCCTTCCTAGATGAAGTGGCTGAAGCAGCTGGCAAAGATCCGATCGAATTCCGCTTGGAACTGTTCGATAAGGCTGCGGACAAACCTGTTGGTGAACGCAACGACTATGATGCGGCTCGTTACGCGGGAGTATTGAAGTTGGTGAAGGAGAAATCAGGTTGGGGCAAAGAAACGTCAGGTGTTTTCCGTGGTGTATCTGCCTACTTCTGCCACAACTCCTACGTGGCCCAGGTGGTTGACGTTGTGATGGAGAACAACGCACCTAAGGTCCAAAAGGTATGGTGTGCCGTAGACTGCGGTATTGTGGTAAATCCAATGGCTGCCTTGAACCAAATTGAAGGGGGGATCGTGGATGGTATTGGACATGCCATGTATAGTGCGCTATCTTTCAAAGATGGTCAGCCTGAGCAGAACAATTTCCATACCTACCGATTGATCCGTCATCCGGAGGCACCTTTGTCCATTGAGACGCACTTCGTGGACAACGGTATTGATCCAACAGGTTTGGGTGAGCCTTCTCTACCTCCGATCGCTGCGGCCTTGGCCAATGCCATCTCCAAAGCAACAGGAGAAAGGTTGTATCAACAGCCGTTTATTACCGATAAAGCTATGCTGGGTTAAACCGGCCTTAGTTCAAAGAAATGAGTCGCCCCGATCTTCTAACTATGAAGGTCGGGGCGCTTAGTTTTATTAGGGGTGAAAGCCAGTAGTTCTTTGCCAGCTATCCTTTAGCCCATTTGATTGTTCTGCTTATTAAACCAGCTTTTACCGTAATGAGCAATTGATTATCCTTTTCTGCCAAGACCGCATCCATCCATTTTTTCTTTTTGGCAGCAAATAATTTTCCTCTCCATTGGCCATCCACCAACTGGACATCTTTGATTAACTGTGCCCCAATTTTGGCTTTGGCATTGTCAGAAGAAACGATTTTACCCTGATAGATGCCATCTACTGCTGCGATTTCTAATTTGGTATTCTCCTTGCCTGTATTCCAAATGCCGTCAATTGATGATTGGGCATTCAAGGCGATGGCAGAAAAAAGGACACAAATAAGGACTGATAATTTTTTCATGGTTAAATATTTCTTGGTTTATGATTAGCGCAAATGTGGTTTGCCCTCTTTGTTTTAAGTTCCAAAGCGCGGAAGGGCCCATAAGTTAGACCCTCACAGCTGGAAATGATAAATTGATTAATCCACAATTTTTTGATAAGCATTGTCGAAATCATCGGTTATGACAAAAGCTTGTCCTTCGGTAACTAACAGGAAATCCGCTTGCAAGACTTCTACTAGAAATGACCACCCAGAGGGTAGGTTAAGCCGAGAGCCCAAAGTGGCTAGATCATCAATAGTCTGATCTTGATCAATAAGCCTGCTGTAGGATTGCATGATGTATTCTTCACCCTGGGGATTGATCAGTTTGTACACCTCATTTCCGGCAAGGTAAGTATAAGTAGTCGTACGAAGCACCTCACTTTCTGTATACAAATCACCTTCACTAAATGCGCTTTGAATCTGGGCCTGGAGACTCATTTCAATGTTACCAAACAAGGCTATTTTGTCGTAATTATTCGTTTGACCATTAGCATTGGCCTCCACACTGTTTAGCACCCAATGTCTAGGGCCATTTAGGCGAACATCTACCATACCGAATTGATCCTTCAATTCCGCCGCATTCAGTTCAAACCAATCCGCATCTGGACAATCATTGTGCCCCACCGAGGCATATACTTCCGTCACAAAATCATCGCCACATTCAAAAACCGGAAGTACTTCACAATATTGAAAGTCCCTGAAGTTTGCCGGTGGGATGAGCATTTGGGTTCTACCCTGGTTGGGAATCGGGCTGTTAAAGTTTTCGCAATCATTTGTTGAGACATTAGCCCAGTCGAAAGCATAGAATTCTACCAGTCGATTGGCTATTTCAACCCCTTGGTCACTTTGTAGGAAATGGCCTGCTTGGGAAATTCTTGTGTGCGGTTTTCCAGCGGCTCCTGGTACATTGTCAATAAAAGTCTGTTGTGCCTCACAAGTACCTAGGTTGCCATTGTCATTGTCTCCCCAAATCGTCAAAAAGGGTTTAGTGTAAGAAGTGAGTCCAGCCCAAGCTTCTGCATTTACCCCTCCTACTTCGTTGACCAGCGCCGGAAACACCCTTGTCCCAGCCATATATTCTCTACTCGGAAAAGGAGCATCATAGGCATCCTCAACCTCCTGGGACAGATCAAACCAGGTTAAAGCTTCTACCACTTCTGAGGCCTTGTAGGAAGCACCCTTCATGGAATAAACTGCCCAAGCTTCAAAATCAAACGAACTATTTTCGTCAATTAAGTCGCAGCCATCATAAAAGGGTGTCTGCTGAGGTGGGAATGCGGCAAAAGGAGATGGTAGATCTTCAATTTCGTTAGGATTTGCGATGGGAGGTAAAGGCTGCATTCCTTGAGGAATTACAGGGAGTGAGCCATTTCCTACGCTAATGCTGGCAAACCAGCCTGGGTTGAGCCCTGCCCCTCTAAGGCCAATTAAACTTCCCCAGTCTTGCACAAACAAATTAATATCACTTAGTCCAAGTTGTAGAATGAACCGTTCGAGTCGGTCGCCATGCCCGAGATAACTATAGTCAGCGATATCAATGGGCTTATCAGAACGTCCCATGCCTAAGTGGTCCATAGCAATGACCCTATATCCTGCATCTGCCAATACGGGGATCATACTTCGATACAAATAAGACCAACTGGGTTGACCATGAAGCAGTAATACAACTTCACCATCGGCTGGACCAGACTCAGCATACGCTTGTCGCAGTCCATCAATCTCAAGATATTGGTAGGTGTAGGGCCAATCGGGTAGGTTTTGAAAAGCATCCTCTGGCGTTCTGACAAATTGAATTCCATCGGCAGTCATCAGCGTATCAATCAGATTTTCTTCTGGAGGTTGATCATCTATTACCATATCATCCTCCTTGTTACAAGCTGATAAAAGAACTACTGCAAAAAATAGTGTTGTTAAAAGAAATCGATAATTCATTTGGTTCATTTTTATTGGTTTAAAATCCAATACAAATGAACTATGACTTTCGGTGAAATAATGGGAAAACTAAAGTGGAGTGACCAAAATGCAAGGTGTGTTGAACATCTAAAGCCTCTAAGGTAGCAGGGCAACGATACAGGCAAAGGTTTCTTCCATTAAGTGGCCTTACTCTTGGTACAAGCCTTTCCGTATACTTTCATTGATCGTTTCTTCCACCATCAACCAGAGATCAGGAGCATAGTCTCTCACAAAGGCCTTCTTCTCCCATACCTTACTTGCCGCAATACCATCTGGGTTTTCATTTTCATCCGAGACTTGCAGATGATTCAGCAAGGGTTGGATGGCATCTATCACCTTGGCAAATTTTGCTTCCTCGGTCTCCTGGACCTCAAACTCCATAAACAAATCCAAGAGTTCAGATTGCTGATTGGCAGGTAGACTGCCTATCAAGCGCTTAAATGCCGTAAGTTCCTTTTGTTGAATTTCTTTCTGGTCAGATTGCTCATATAACCAGGAATCTCCATCGTAGATCTCGCCCAAATCATGCACCAAAAGCATCTTGATGACTTTCAACTGATCTATTGGGGTCTTGCTGTACGGCGCTAAAACTGGAACCATCATGGCAAGGTGCCACGAGTGTTCAGCACTGTTTTCTGGCCGCTTATTGTCGAGTGTCAGATTTCGGCGTTTAACCGTCTTAAGTTTTTCTAGCTCATTGATAAACTGGATCTGTCCTTGGAGAATATTCAAAATGTGAGATGATTCGTTTTTGATATCTGTGTCTTAATGCTCAATGAGTCTTTTACTTTCCAGCAATAGTTTTTAAGGCATCTACTAGATAATCCACATCGGCTTTTGTGATAAAAATGGCTAGCGAGATCCTAAGGCCATTGATATCGTGAGAACTCATCGGGCGGCAATCAATTTGATAATCACTACTCAATCTTCTTCTGACCGAACCAGAAGAATGTCCCACAACCTCAACGGTCTGAATCCCAGCCGAAAGATCATCAGACTCCGGTGTCTTGAACACAAAACGCTGATCATCAGCTAGGCTATTCCGGAAGTACTTTTTGAGTTCATACACTCGATTTTGAATGCGATCCTCCCCTATCTGGGCTCGATAATCTAAGGCAGCACCCAGGCCTAAGAGTTCCGGTAGGTTACGCGTATTGTAGTTCTCCAGTCTTCTGATGCTTTCATCCTCGTACCCTCGACAGACAATCAATGGTTTCAACTTCGACTGTGCCTCTTTTCTAGCATAAAATATACCTACGCCTTTGGGCGAAAACAACCATTTGTGACTACTTGAGGTATAGTAGTCGCACCCCAAATCATCTAAGTCGATCTTGAACATTCCCATCGATTGGGCACCGTCCACGGCCACCATGATGTCTTTTTCATGGGCCATCTCGGATATTTCCTTCACCGGCAAGATCATGCCATTGGTATTGGTGAGATGCACTATGGAAATCATTCGAGTACGGGAAGTGATGGCCTTTCGAAACCGATCCACTACTTCTTCTTTATCATTCGGAATTAGGGGAAGGTCAACTGTTTTCAGAATAACTCCCTTTGTTTCCTGCCAATACTTCCAGGGGATACGGGCACTGGTGTGCTCATGATTACTCAATAGCACCTCATCTCCCTCTTGAAGCTCCATACTGGAGGCGATCAAGTTCATTCCTTCAGTGGTATTATGAATTAAAGCAATGGTTTCTTCAGAAACCCCGAGCATTTCTGCCGCCTTTTTTCGGATTTGTTCCTTGTTGCTATCCCAGCCTCCCCACATGTACTTTGAGGGAAAAGAGTCTAGTGTACTGCGAAATCTATTTGTTGCATTCACGACGTAATCCGGGCAGGTGCCCAAGGAACCATTATTGAAGTACCGCAACCCTTTTGCCAAGGCAAAATTGCGTTTGACCTTTTTCCAATATTTTTCATCTGCAGTAGCTGACCCTAAGATGCTGAAAAGTGAATCGGTTTCGTCCTCTAGCGCTTTCAAATCCACTGGGGAAAGCACGGCTGCCCCGGCAAGCCCTAGCACGGAATTCTTGAGCCAAGTCCTTCGTTTGATCATGTTCCTATGTTTATGGAATGGATGGATCTAATTGATACAAGTTATGCCCTGATCTAAAGCGCTTAGCAACGACCACGCCTTCCTTTTAAGCCCTCATTCCTGGCAACTAGATTTCATCAGGGCGTTTTCCCGTCTTTTTTGTCCTTCTTCTCAAAATGATCAGCATACCATTTCATCATTCTCTCCCATTGATCATGGTATGTCTCCTCCGTACCTGCCCAGCCTGCACCGTGGCCCGCTGTCTTGTAATTAACCCAAACTACCTCCTTCCCTAACCGCCGCAAAGCGTAATATAATTCTCTAGTGTTGGCCGCCGGGACATTCCAATCTCCTTCCCCGGTGAGCAGTAGATGTGGCGTGTTCATTTTATCGGCGTACATGATAGCAGAGTGCTCAATATACTTCATTGGAGCCTCCCAAAGTGATTCTCCAATCCGATCCTGTCCTACCTCTGCTGCAGCATAATTGCGAGTGCCAATGCGCGGGCTGTCCCCTAAAAAGCTAATCATGTTGGTCTTACCAGAGATGTTAATGGCCGCTGCAAATCGATTAGTTTGGGCTATTAGCAAAGAAGCCGCATACCCTCCATAGCTAGTCCCATGAACACCAATTTTTTCAGGATCCACCAGTCCCTTTTCAATCAGCTTGTTGATCCCCGCTGTCACACCTTTGATCCAGGCAACTCCCGGACGCCCTTGTTCCAAATTGACCGAAGGTCTAAAACCAAAATAGCCATGATTGGCCACGATATTCATAGAGCTCCGATAGCCATTGTCAAAAAAACGTTCATATATCTCACAAACTAACGGATACTTTTTCTTAGGGTCATAGTCCACGGGATAATATAAGATTCCATACAGTTCTTTCCCATCGGTGTCTAGATAGGTGATCAACTCCGTCTTGGTGAATTTTTTGTCTTTGATCCAAGGATTTAAATCTGTCACCTGTGTCCGGTTGCCCAAATCTGCATCAGCTACAAAAAAATCATCTGGTCTATCCCCATCAGAATAGCGAAACATCCAACGTGAACCATTTTCTGCAAGTTGCCAAGAGCGATACAGTTCCTTGCTTCTAAAGAGTTCCTTGAGCTTTTCGCTTCCTATATCATATTGATATACTCCTCTATCCCATTGATCAATAGCATTGTAGGAGAGATAAAGAGACTCACCATTTGGCGCCCATTCCAATACATCATATTTTGGCGCCTTCTTATCATCTGGGTCAAATTCCAGAAACCGCTGTACGCTACCGTCATTGCGATCAATCAGCCACAGTCCCTCCTTTGAACTGGCAATCAGCTGTGAGGCATCACGACTCCATTTTTTGACCGAAAATTTCACCGCTGTGGTATCTGTATCACTGAGTTGGTTCTTACCTTCTGTAAGATTGAGAACTTCCTCCTTGGTCACCTGTTGTATCTTGACGTGTCCAGAATCTGCCCAAGCCATCCACTGATTATCATGACTAAAGACATATTGCGTTCTCTTTTTCGTTTTTTCTCGCAATATGGTGATATCGGAAGTATCCGCTACGTTTACTTTTTTCCAAATGTATTCACTACCATCTTTTCTATTATAGGACGTCTTCAAAGGCTTAGTAACCTGAAAAGCAATAAAGTCTCCCTTCTCTTTGTCCTGCCTTACATTAGCATATCTTCCCGCTGGTAAAACCCTTGTTGTTTGGCCAGTGGTTACATCTACCCTACTGAGTAATGAAAGAGTAGAGTGATTGCCGATAGCGTCCCATTTCAAGAACGGATCTTTTGAGCTGTAGACTGTGGTGGGCCCATCTGCTGCCTCTTTATACATTTCCATTCCTTTTTTCATCCATTCTGCACTACGTTGGTAAATCAAGACGCTCTTATTATCTGGCATCCATTCTAGAATAGAATTGGTAGAGATCATCAACCCGTTATTCAAAGAGATTTCTTTTGATTGTCCGGAGGATAGGGTATAAAGATTCAAGCGAATTTGATCTGCGCGTACCTGAAAATAGGCTAAGATCGATCCATCCGGAGACCACTCCATTGCCTGAATATTACCGGTAGAAACGACATGGGAAGTCTTTTTCCCAAGATCATAGATAACTAGCTCGTACGAGGCTGGACGTATATAGGAGGGGTCCCTAAACCGGAAATGGTCTACATCAAATCTATTCTTGACAGATTCTGACCGCAAACCAACTAGATAATCACCATTTGGGCTTAGTGAGGTACTGCGAAGAGATTTAACTTTCAGTGCATCAGCTGCCGTAAATTGAGTTTGCGCCAGCGCAATCAGCGGAGAAATAAGTATTATAAAAAGAATAGAGTGTATTTGGTATGTCTTACCCATAGATATGCTGGTTTTATCGGTCTTTGATGGAAAAGTGGTAGTAGGGCAGCTAATGATCAGATTAACTACCCTACTTGCTTTATACTATGAAGCACAAGTGCTTTAGCTTCTTGATTTCTTCCGCTTAACGCCAATGATACTTTTCTCTTCAACTATCTTATTGAACTGCTCAACACTCTCCTCAATGGCTTTCTCTACTTGCACCTTAAGCGTATCCCACTCTTCTTCTAGGTCTCCCCAACGGTCATAAGCGGCCTTATTAGGCTTTCCTTCTCTACCACCCGAAATATAACCATCAGGCCCGGTTACATAGTTATAGGTTTCCACTAGTTGGTTATCAAGTTTAGGTGCAAACCGAATCGGATCCTGATTAGACTTATTCTTCGTTTGCATGAGCTGTTCCTCGTAGCTAGTAAGGTTTTCGGTTAAACTTTTCGCCAGATTTTGCACTTCTTCGTTGTCGGTCTGATCCTTTAGCCAATTAATCTGCTTCTTGATACTCTGTAGCTCCGCAATAGATTCGTGCACCTCATTGATGGCGTCCCGTAATTCTAAGCCCAAGGACAGTTGATCTTGGTAGTCCTGATCACTAATTTCCTCAGCAATCCTTGGATCTTCCTTAACCTCTACACTCTGGGTGTAAGATTGATCTTTGTAAGTCAACTTAATATCATAGGTGCCTGGAGGAGCTTTTACTCCTCCCGTATAGCCCCAGATAATCGTACCTTTCACCAAGGTGGGCCCTTCGTAGGTTAGATCCCAGTTGAAACGCTGTGTACCTGGATCAATTTTCAAGATGGGTGTTTTATGCTTCTTGGCAGTAGTGGTATCACTGGAATAGGTCCTTACCACCCGAGCCTGTTCATCAATGATTTCCACTTTGACCTCGGCATCTGCCTTATCTTTGAGGAAGTAATGCAAAATAGCACCGCTCGGCTTAGCCTTGGGGGCATATTCAGCTAAGAAACCAACCCCCTTGTCATTTACCTTGTATGCGGGCCTAGGTTGAAACAAATGCGCCGCTTTGGCTTCCAACTCTTTATCCAACTTCTGTAGTGGTGTGATGTCATCTAAGATCCAAAAAGACCGCCCTTGCGTGGACAATACGATATCCTGTTGATGAACCCTAAGGTCAGTTACCGGCGTGATGGGAAGGTTTTGTTGCAGTGGCTGCCAGTGCTTTCCTTCATCGAAAGAGACAAAGACACCAAACTCAGTACCTGCATATAATAAGCCTTTACGATCTGGATCTTCTCGTACTACCCGCACTGGATAGTTAGCGGGAATACCATTTCTGCCATTGGTTAATAGGGTCCAGTTCTTTCCGTGATCATTGGTCATATAGATGTATGGCTTGAAATCATCGAAACGATACTTCTGCACGGCCATAAACGCCCTACCTGCTTGATGATTGGATACATCAATCTTATTCACAGTACCATATTGAGGCATTTTAGGTGGAGTAATTTCTTGCCAGTTTTGGCCAGCGTTCTGAGTGATGTGGACGCGACCATCATCCGTTCCTGCCCATACCGTATTAGCATCATGCGGATCCACTACAATTTCAAATACCACATTATAGATTTCAACGCCAGTAATATCATGGTTGATGGGCCCTCCAGAATAATCCTGATGAGCAGCCGTATTGGTACTTAAGTCTGGACTAATAACCTCAAAGGTTTTCCCTCCATCTTTTGAACGATGTACATGCTGTGAACCATGATATACTTCGTTCCGATCATGTGGTGAAACAGCCATCGGAGCCACCCATTGAAATCGGTATTTGAGGTTCTTGGCAGCTTCTCCCAATTGTAATTGTGGATAAGCCATGATGTTCTGTACTTGGTCTTGTGGAAGATCATATCTATCCATAGCTCCACCATAACAACCTGCATAAATAACTTCTGGGTGATCAGGGTGCAAGGCAATTGGGCCCGTTTCACAACCTCCGACAGAATACCACAACTGCTTAGGATGAAGCGTATTATTAGAAGCCCAGGCTGGTACAGTGATGGTGGTATTATCTTGTTGGGCACCATACAAGCGGTATGGGAAGCCATTGTCTACGACCACACCGTACAATTCTGCAGTAGGCTGGTTATGATAAGTTGACCAACTCTTACCGGCATTTAAGGTCACTTGTGCTCCTCCATCATCCGCAACGATCATAATGGAGGGATTATCTGGATTAATCCAAAGATCGTGGATGTCTCCATGCGGGACAGGGATGTTTTTATACGTTACTCCCCCATCTACCGATCGGTAAAGGCTTGTATTGAGTGCATACACCGTATTTTCATCCTTTGGATCTGCGACTACATGCGTGTAGTACCAAGCCCGTTGTCTTAGCTTATTTTCGCTATTGATCTTTTTCCAACTCTTACCAGCATTATCGGATCGGTAAACGCCACCAGCTGGTTCGGCTTCAATAATCGCCCAAACGCGATCTGGGTTCACAGGCGAGACGGTGAGACCTACTTTACCTGTCATTCCTGCTGGCAATCCTCCTTCTAATTTCTGCCAGGAATCTCCTCCATCAGTGGTCTTATATACGCCTCCCTCTTCAGAACCACTGATCATGGACCAGGGTTTGCGTTCGGCGCGCCACATACCCGCGTATATCTCCCGTGGATTCTGTGGGTTCATAGCCAAGGAAACAGCTCCCGTGGAATCTCCCACCTGTAAGACGGCTTCCCAATCCGCTCCGCCGTTTTTCGATCGATACACACCCCGTTCTTTATTCGGGCCAAAAAGGTGACCTAAAGCAGCAACGTATACTAAATTAGGATCCTTGGGATGCACCCGAATCTTACCAATTTGACCAGCCTCTGGCAATCCTGAAAATGACCAGGTCTTACCACCATCATCGGATTTATAGACCCCCTTGCCTGTAGACGTATTACCCCGAGGATCGGCAGATCCTGTTCCTACATAAATAATGTTTGGATCAGCATCAGCGATAGCCACTGCCCCTACCGAACCACCAAAAAATCCATCTGTAATATTTTTCCAGTTAGTTCCAGCATCGTCCGTACGCCAAACACCTCCACCCGTGGTTCCCATCAGAAACTGAAAGGGTTTACCGGGGATTCCCGTCACAGCTGTAGATCTACCTCCTCGAAACGGGCCAGCCATACGGTAAGCTAGGCCACTGTAAGCCGAGCTATCAATGATCATATTTGCATTACTAGATTGTGCTTGGAGGGGCTGAAGATCCAAAAAACACAATAGGGCCATACAGAACATGCCCGAAAGATTGAAAGTAAAGGCTCTCCTCATATTATTTTGACATTTGTGAAATGAGGACCTAAAATAAGAAATGTTTGCAGCTAACCTAGTGAAGATATTGCGAGAGATTACTTACCACAATTAGCAAATTCCCATAGAATCGTATCTTAAGCCAACTAATTGAAAAGATATGTATCCAATAAACGAAAGAAGAAGATTTCTTAAGCAGAGCGTTTATGCCCTACCCTCCCTAGCGTTGCTTAATGCTTGGGCTTGTAGCGGAGCATCGTCCAAAAATGAAGCACAAGACATGACTGAAGCAGATCAAGTAGTATCTAGTGAAATGTTTTTCAAAATTTCTCTAGCGCAATGGTCGCTCAATCGTGCATTCAAAGCCGGTGAACTACAAGTTGAGGATTTTGCAAAAATTGCAAAAGAAGATTTTGACATCTCTGCTGTTGAATATGTTAGTAGTCTATACCTGGAGCATGCCGGCAAAGATCCATACTTTATGGAGCTAAATCGTAGAGCCAAGGATCTAGGAGTGGAAAACTTATTGGTAATGGTAGACGAAGAAGGGGATTTAGGTAACCCTGACGCGGCTGCCAGACAAAAGGCTGTTGAGAACCACTACAAATGGGTGAACGCTACAAAACTCATGGAAGGGCATTCCATCCGAATCAATGCTTTTGGGGATGGAAGTAGCGAAGAGGTTGGAGCGGCTTTGGTGGATGGATTAGGGAAATTAGCAGAATACGCTAAGCAGGAAAATATCAATGTAGTTATTGAAAATCATGGTCTATTTTCCTCTGATGCCAAGTGGGTGGCCAATGTCATTCAACAAATTAACATGGACAATTGTGGGACATTGCCTGATTTCGGCAATTTCTGTACCGCAAAAAAATGGGGAAGTACGCAAAACAACGACTGTGAAGAGGCATACGATCGTTATCTCGGAGTGCAAGAGATGATGCCGTACGCTAAGGGTGTAAGTGCGAAATCCTATGACTTTGATGCCGAAGGAAATGAGACTATCATAGACTATAAGAAAATGCTGGACATTGTTAAAGCCGCAGGCTACACGGGATATGTTGGAATCGAATATGAGGGAATGAGATTGAGTGAGCCAGACGGAATCCGAGCTACCAAAGCCCTCTTGGAACGCCTTGGCAGTAGCATGTAACCATGGCCTCCAGTGAATTGAGGCCAGGTAATACAGCGCAAGCATAAATCAGTAATCGGCAGAAAGTCTATTCCTCTAGGGGGTAATGCTTTCAATATCTAAGACAAAAACGCTTCTTCCGTGAGTCCCAGCTACTAGGTCGAGCTCTCGCTCCTGGATGACTAGATCATGCACGGCGCAGCTTGGTATGGAGTTAGATAGAGAATGCCAAACTTTTCCCCCATCCAAGGTGACATACACTCCCAGATCCGTACCGATATACAGGATATTTTTATCTCTGGGATCCTCAGTAATTACATTGACCGGTTCTGGCGGCAGATTTCCTGAGATGGAGCTCCATGACCAGCCCTGATCAACGGATTTATAGATATAGCTTTGAAAATCATCATCGCGATAGCCTGTAAAGGTTGCGTAGAAGGTATTTGCTTCATGCTGAGATATTCGGACTCGGCTCACCCATTTGTTCGGCAAATCGCCATCGATTTGAGCCCATGTTTTCCCATCGTTTTTGGTGTATTGTAAGTTTCCATCGTCGGTTCCAATTAGAAGGTGGCCCTGGGCGTGCCTGGATTCTGAGATGGAAGTAATGGTTCCAAAGGGCACATTACCTTGTCTTTCCGGGCCAGGCTGCGTTGACAGGTCAGGGCTGATGACCTTCCAAGTCTCTCCTTGATCCAAAGATTTGAACATCATATGCCCTCCATAATACAAAGTTGAGGAGGCATATTTCGAAAGGAGAAAAGGAGTCATCCAGTTGTATCGATAGGCCCTTTCTCCCTTGGGAGCCTTAGGTTGAATGTCCCTAGTTTCTCCGGTTTTCATATTCTTTCTCCTCAAGACCCCAAATTGATGCTCGTAGTAGATCAAATCATGGTTTTCTGGATCACGTTCGGTAAAATAACTATCGCCACCACCCCAGCGATCCAAGTAGATATGCTTCCAGGGATCTTCCACTCCATAGGTTGTTAATCGATCATTGATGTTATGTGTGCCTGGTCCAACTAAAGCAGCGCAATCCTGCGTCCCTCCGTAGATATGGTAGGGTTCATCATTGTCCACAGAAATCGCATAAAATTCGGCGATGGGAAGGTTATTGTAATGTAACCAATTGGCCCCTTCGTCCCAAGAAACGTAAAATCCGCCATCATTTCCGAGCAGGAGTCGATCTGGATGCTTGGGATCAATCCAAAGCTCGTGCATATCTAGATGCATACCCCGGATATCATTGGGAAGAATATGAACAATGGTTTCACCAGCATAGTCAAATGTTTTACCCCCATCTTTACTGTGCACCAACTTCCAACCTGGCACAAACAGCTCATCTTCATTCTTGGGGGATACTCGAACGAGGCAAAAGTCGTAGCCAATGCCCGTGATAAATGGTCCCTCATGTGTTTTGGTCCAGGATTTCCCCTTATCATTGCTACGGTAAAGTTCGCCACCAACCCGACCACGTCTTTGAGTAGTATCTGGGGTTTGATTATCCAAAATGGCATATAACACATTCGGATTAGAAGGAGCAATAGAGAGTCCAATACGGCCAACATATTCGGTGGTCGGCAAGCCATTGGTGAGGCGTTCCCAGGTTTCTCCACCATCAATCGTCTTATAGATGCCACTCTCCTTACCTGCAATCTGATTATCCCAAGCTTTACGGTCGCGTTCCCAGGTCACAGCATACAGCGTTTCAGCATCCTCAGGGTCCATCACAATGTCCACCACCCCTACCTGCTCTGAGATGAATAGCGATTTTTTCCAAGATTTTCCACCATCGGTTGTTTTGAATACACCGCGTTCTTCGTTGTAGGAGTAATTGTGTCCCAGGGCTGCTGCATAGACAATATTCGGATCACTAGGATCTATCACAATCTTGGGGATATGGTAAGAATCTGCCAATCCCATATGCTGCCAGGATTCACCGGCATCAAGAGACCTGAAAATACCCAGGCCGGAATACGAACTCCGTGCCATCAGCACCTCCCCTGTCCCCAACCAGAGTACGTCGGGATTGGAAGGAGCTATAGCTATAGATCCCATAGCGAAGGTGGGCTGGTCGTCAAAAATGGGCGTCCAGGTCGTTCCATGGTTTTCAGTCTTCCACAATCCGCCGGATCCAGCACCTACATAAATGGTATAGGGATCGTCAGGATGGCATGCTATCGTCTCAATTCTCCCTCCTTGTTGTTCCGGGCCAACAGCTCGCCACTCCAGGTTTTTGTATTTGGAACGCTCCTTCATTTGTAAATGAACCTTCCAGGATGCTATACGCGCCTCTCCACCAGTAACTGGGCTTTGATGCTGGGCGGAAAGCGTGATGTGATGTAGGCTAAAGGAAAGCAACAAGAGTCCGATTATAGTGCTGGGCTTCTTCATGGTGTTCTGAACTAGTTAAGGTAGATCATTGATGGTAAGTAGTGTGACAATAAAAGTAGAACATTTTGTTCATAGACCAAGAGAGCCCCATGCAAGTAGATTTCTCGCATGGGGCTCCAATTTCTTATTCTATACCTTTCACTACTTCAGTGTCCGAATCCACTGAGCAATTTTAGTGGCATCTGTACGTGGCACTTGTGGCATAGGAGCCATAGGGGTAGCGTAGCCTGGCCAGTTTTCAGGTTCTGGATTATAGATCAATTCTACAATACGCTCTACCGAGTAATTGCGCTTGGCAATTTCCTTGAAGGCAGGTCCTATCTGTCTCTTGCTGGGCTGGTGACAGGCAGTACAAGTATTTCTTACCAAGAGCGGCTCAACTTCAGCATAGGTTGGAATCTTGTTGGCCTTCGCTGCTACGGCGGACTTGGCCTTCTTCTTAGCCTTAGTCGCCATTTTCTTTCGCTCCTTTTTCAGTTGCTCTGCTCGCACCACGGAAGATCGGAAAGTAGACCAATCTCCTCCAGTCAGGGCATTTCCTTTCGGAATCTCATTCAAGGTATAGTAAGCCATAGGATGCAATACCGCGGTACTATCCTTGGCACTTCTGAGGCCAAAAACACTCAACTCATGTACAAAGTACTGGCGCATATTATTGACCTTTACCGACACTGTTTTACCATCCTTGCTCAGCTTCACTCCCGTGATCTGCAAACTATCTGATTTGATCGTTGGGCTACCGTACACTGGGTGATATTTGTAGACGTAACTTCGGCCGCCAAAGTTATCCAAATCCTGAGCCGATTTAGGGTCGACTTTTTCTGTGAATTCAATTTCAAAGCCATCGGATTTAGCGCTGACTGTTTTCATTTCAAATGGCGTTTTACCATTCCAGATCAATCGTTCCAAACCTGCGGTGCGATCTCCAGCACTACCCCATCCTCGGTTTGTTTCACCCACATACATAGAGCCATCTTTCCCCCAGGTCATCCGTAACACACCGGATTGGAAACCAGAGCGGAAATCAAAGGCTACCCCCTGGTACGTCCCATTTACTTTCTCCAAATCTACCCGCATGATCTTACTTTGACCTTGATCTCCTACAAATAATTGTCCGGCAAAAGGTCCAAAAGCGCCTTCAGTTTGATCTTCTAAGATTTCTGAATTGGATATCCCCAATACACCATGAGGCAACCACACAGCTGGTAACTGAACCTCCGGAAATTCTTTCTTTACCTCATATAAGAGGTCAGGATTTTCTTCATTGAGGATATTATCCGGTTTGACATAGCGCCCATTTCTCTTGATTTGACGCTTATCTACTTTGGCATAAAATTGATCTGCAGTAAGTTTTACAGGAGAGTTCTCTTCATTTGCCCACTTTAATCCAGCAGGATGTCCAGTAAAACTCCCGCGCTGCACATGCCAGATACCGCCAGAGCCCATCCAATCCCCTTGATTATCGGTGTAAAAGAATTCACCATCAAATATACCTAAGCCACAAGGAGATCGCATGCCCGTAGCCCAAGGCTTCATTTCCCCATCTTCAGTGATCTGCATCGCCCATCCTCTCCAGGGTACCCGACTTTCACCACGCCACCATTCCTCATCACCAAAGGCCACGTTGCCTGTGACGATCATGCTACCGTCTGGCATAAATTTAGGGCCATAGCTATATTCATGATAATGACCAGATAGTGGCCAGTCGAACACGGTGTGATACTGATCTGCAACCCCGTCGCCATTCATATCTGAAAGCTTGGTTAATTCCCCGCGTTGGGCAATGTAAATGGCATTGTCTCGGGCTGCTAGTCCAAGGGGTTCATGTAAACCCTGAGCGAACAAGGTAAACTTAGGTGCCTGCCCTTCGTACATATCTGGATTTTCAATCATCCAAACATCTCCTCTTCGGGTACAAAGTACTACCCTTCCGTCCTCTAAGGTGGCCATCCCTCCTACTTCGAGCAAAATACCTTCCGGCACGGGTAAGGTGACTATTTTATAATAATCTGATTCTCTTGGCAGCCGTTCCGTGTCTTGGGCCACCACCGTAAATGCCATTAAAAGGCAAAATATGGACAATATATATTTGATATTCATGATGTTGCGACTTTATGCTACCAGTTTAAAGTATAACTAAACGAATCGCTTTCTAATGGGTAGATCAACTCTGTTTTTCCACCCTGCTTGCGAATCTTGAGGCCTACTACATCTTCGGTAGAAATGTAATAACGCTGATCGATTACAAAAAGCCCCTTTTCTACTTCCTCGATTTCTTCGCCTTCAGCCAGCTTCAACCAAAGTTTGTCCGTCCCAGGATTCTTGACCTCCAACTTTCTCGTCAATCCGGTAGACATTGACGTAGGTTGCACAAAATCCTTGATTGTTATCCCTTGTACTTCATACTGAAAGCGTGGTAATCCTGTCGATTGATCAATTTCGTACCCTACGTTTTTGAAGCCATCTCGCTCATCCAAGCCAGAAGGAAATGCTGCATTTTCATCGGCCAGAACGCCAAAAGAGTGTCCGGTAAACAGATAATTGACGGCACCTCTTGGTCGAAATGAGCCATCTCCGCGGTTATTCCACATGGGTGTAGCATCGACGAAGGACCCTCTCCAAGAGCAAGCCAAGTTTCCTGCCTTAGTATCGTAGACATAGTGTACACCGGATACAGTCCCTACCCCAATCGTGTGCGTAAGTCGTTGTTTTCTGTCTCGATCAAAATCTAAAAAGGCGCGTAGTAGCCTTGGTTGGTCCGCTACCTGAACATAAATTGGACCATTGCGACGAGCAGCCCTAGCCACCGGACTCGTCCCTGGAATAGGTCTCGGGAAAGAGCCCAGATCATATAAACCAAGCATGGGATCCCACCAGGGTTGATCCTTATAATAGGTTAATTCAAAATCATTCGCACCCTTACGCAGTAGCACATTAAAACTGGTTCGGCCATTCCCTTGAAGATCCTTACTGATTACTTTATTGCCCACTCGAATACGAATGCTTCCTCGATAGTTGACTCGGATAGGATAAGTCCCTTTCTCCGGGGCCACTAATTGCCCAGTGTAGATGACCGCAAATCGATCATCTAACTCCCCTAACTCGGTCGTAAGTACCGCTAGTTCACCCCTGCGGGAGCCTTCCTCTTTGTATAAGGCATCAATATTGGACTGCTCCCCGCCATAGTATTGGTAGGTGAGGTCTTCTAACCGAAGGTCATTTTCATCCAAGAGTTTGTAGCGGATGTTTCTAAAGGCCATGGCGCCGTGATCCCCTTGAATCATCAGAGGCCCTTTGGCAACTTCATTCTTTTCTATCGGCCCACCAGTAGGTAGCGGAACTTCAACATTTTCATGAATACGTAGGCCGTTGAGGTCCACGTAGAGAAAGCGAGCATTGGCCACCTTTTGGCCTTGGGCATTGAACTTAGGGGCTTTGAAGGCGATGGTTAATCGCTGCCAAAGTCCAGGTGCTTTTGCCGCATTGCTCAAGGGAGCTTTACCCATATAAATCTTACCTTTCTCTTCCTCCCAGTTGCGATGAATGCCCCCAATATCATAGGAAGATGCTTTGGTCTTCCCCCAGCTGTCCTTCAACTGAAGCTCATAGCGACCCTGCAGATAAACGCCAGAGTTGGAGCCTTTAGGAATCATTACTTCCATATCAAGAAGGAGGTCTCCATGTTCCCATGAAGTGAGCAAATGATCCTTTTGACTTTCTGTATTTTCGTTTAGCAAGATACCCGTACCAGGGGTCGTTTCTACCGCCTTAGGTGGCGGAGGTGGAGGTGGAATTTCTTGCTCAGCCTGCTTCTTGCGTTTCTTTTTCTTCTTTTTCTTGCTTACCGCTACCGGCGGTGGAGGTGGCTCTGGTTTTTCGTGAATATCCACTCTAGGATTAACTAGGATGTCTCCGATGATTTTCCAGTTACCTGCTTGATCCTGAAATGCAGATAAATCCTTCAGTTCTAAGCTTGTCCAATCCTTGGACTGCCCAAATACCAGAAAACTAGAGAAAATCAAGAGACTGGCTAATACTGTCTTCTTCATGATAGTTGTAGTCGGTATTTCGAATTTGCAAATTTTGTTCAAGGAGCGAAATTAACATTTGCAAAGACGGAAGCACCATGATTATCTCACTTTTTGAGATAAAAAATGACAAAGCGGATGGATTGAAAGCAGAGACTGAGGAGTAGGAAAAGCCACTAACAAAAAAGCCAAGCAGCGGAAATATAAGATCTACTTCCCTGCTTGGCTTGGAGGCTATTAAATGAATAGTCCTATTGAGAAACACGTCCAGCCTCATCTTGCAGGCCCGTTTGACGCTTTCTAGATTTCACATTTTGATTACCGAATTGGTAACTTAGACTTATGCTTACCCGTCTGCTATCCCAGCGTCCACTTCCTGCCGACACAAGCCCATTGAAGCTTGAAACACCATCCCAACCGGTTTGATAGAACAAATCCTGAGCACTCAAACGCACATTCAAGCGGTCTTGCAAAAACTTTCGCTGAAGACCTACGTCTAAGCTCCAATTGGATTCGTACTTAAAGACTCCTCC
Organism: Saprospiraceae bacterium; assembly: GCA_013214355.1. Lineage (GTDB taxonomy): Bacteria > Bacteroidota > Bacteroidia > Chitinophagales > Saprospiraceae > DT-111. The sequence continues at coordinate 110,966 of JABSSL010000019.1, forward strand.
CCAGACACCTGGACCGGAGTAGTAGCCAGAGACCTCCCCTGTGAAGCCTTTAGGCAAGGTAATTGTGTGCTGCTGGTAGATACTGTAAGTAAACGCTTGCACATCCACGACTGCTCCATCCCCATAATCCGCTTGATTGTCCAGATGAGAGGCACTAACATTGAAGTAAGCACTCCAACCTTTAGTGACTTGCGTCGGAGCACTGATGTTGAGACTGTAAACAGATTGCTCTGCCAGGTTTTCCCAAGTAATGAAACTGGAGCGATCATCAAACTCATCTGGCCCAATTAAGCGTGTAATTTGATCTGTGGTCCTGCTGTAGCCAATCTTAAAGTTGTACCGATAAGCCAAGGTATACCCCAGTTCTATATTATTGACGATTTCAGGGTTTAGAAAAGGATTTCCTTTCTCATACGAAAGCTGACTTAGCTGGTTGTTGAAAGGATTTAGAACATTGTAGTCTGGCCGATTAATTCTGCGGCCGTAGTTCAAAGCCAAACTGTGCTTGGGTGCTGCCTGCCAAGTCAGACCTGCACTGGGAAACCAACGGAGGTAATTGAGCTCTACATCAGGCTCCTCTTTGCCCCCCTCAAAAACCCGCAGGTCACCAACAACCTCCGTCTGTTCAGCGCGAAGGCCAGCAGAGAAATTCAATTTTTTCCCTATTGCTCTGCTATAATTGACGTAACCAGCATAGACATTCTCTTTGTACTTGAAGCGATTTGATTGCCTCCCATTTGGTGTGGCTGCCCCATCCAATACGTCATACACCAAGAAGCTGTTGTCAGATACAATTCGGCTCAATTTACTTCCTGTTGATAATCGACCACCCCACAAATTATCTTCGAAGTCTACTTTAAAAGTATAAATATCGATGTCTGTAGGCGTATCAAAGATGTTGATAATTTCGGTTAGTACCTGATCTTCTGCTGGGTTGAAATATTGATTGGGTTGAAAACGGTCACTATCATTCCGATACCTGCCATAATCCAAGTCTACATTGAAGGTTTGCCCCTTGGCATTATCGAAACGATAATTAATATTGTACGTATTTTGTCCCTTCTCATCTTCTGCAGTCGTATTAGCTACCAAAATGCTATCCAGGCTATTGGGACTAGCTCCTGGAGCGATGCCGATCCTACTCAGAGAACGACGGTCGCCATACAACTTGCGTTCACTCACTAAGAGGCCTAAGGTATGTTGTGGGTGTAAGAAGAAATCTACCCCAACTCTATAATCGTAGGTTTGCCAAGCATTCCTTTCTCTGGCGATTTCACTTAGCGCCAATCCCCTCTGTGTGCTTTCAAAGTCCATATTGTGGAAGATAGCAGCATCAGACAGGCCAGCGGAGCCATAGATATTTAGCTTCTTCTTGCGCAGGTTTCCACTGGCATTGAGATTACTCTTGCCGTATCTACCCTGACTATACGTAGAGTTAAGTGAGCCATTAGCCCCTAGGTTTTTATCTTTCTTCAAGCGAATGTCAATAATTCCTGCATTGCCCTCTGCCTCGTACCTAGCACCAGGATTGCTAATAATGTCAATACGGTCAATTTGTTCTGCTGGAAGATTCAGGAGGTAGCTGCTTAGGTCTTGCCCCGTTATCGGCAGGCGTTTTCCATCTACATATAGCAATACACCAGCTCTGCCTAGCACATTGATATTGTCATTGTTATCTACCGTCACGCCAGGAGCCTTTCTCAGCAATGAAATGGCATCTGAACCAACCGAGTTGATCGTTCCTTGAACGTTGAAGACGGTACGGTCTGGCTTAATCTCTACCAATGCACGCGTAGCTGTAACGGTAGCCTCTGTCAACTCCACAGCGGTGCTCTGGAACCGCAAAACCTCTAGATCCAGGTTCTGGTTGGTCTCAAGACGAATGTCTCGCTTCCACAAGTCAACTGAGCCTACGTAGGTGATCTGCAAGTCATATTGTCCGGCTTCAACATTGAGGAGGCGAAAAGTGCCAGCTTCGTCGGTTGTTTCTACCTTCACCAGAGAACTATCGACAGCTGAAAAGAGCGCCACATTGGCGAACATAACGGCCTCGCCATCAGGATTTTGAACCTGGCCCTGGATTCTAGCCGTTTGAGCTCCTAGCTGGAGAAAGAATAAGGAAAGAAAAAAAGTTAAAACTGTTTTCATAAGTCGGGTGCTTTCTATTTTCATGAATTTTATTCCAAACAAATTATGTGCCAGCATGGCCCTTGTACAAATATGACGGCTAAGCTATGCATTTGGGGACTAATGGAAACAAGAAATCGATAAATTAGGTTTTCAGGTAGAGGAAATGTGCATTCAGATCTTAGTCCGCTCCTTGCCTTCCTGACTTGCAGTATCCTGCTCTATATCCTGTTTTCCCAACCAAAACCCGCTTTTGAAAATGCTTCTACTTATATTTAGGCGGAATATTTAAGTGATTCCCTAATTCTAGTGGAGGCACATTAGATCATTCCTCCAGAACAATTGAAAAAATGAAGAATCAACCATTAAGCAGAAGGAAAATGCTGGGTGCTACCGCCGCAGCTACCACAGGCCTATTGCTACCTGGCCTGACTCAAGCAAAACCGCAGACTACCGTTTCACCTCTACCCGAAAAACACAGTTTCACGTTTTGCTTAAATACGAGTACGATCATGGGGCATGACCTAAATCTAGTGGAGCAGATAGAGCTGGCCGCTAAGACCGGCTATGACGGAATAGAGATCTGGATTAACATGTTGCAACGATACGTAGAAGAAGGAGGGAAACTTAGTGAATTGCGAAAGCGCATCGATGATCTAGGGATTCAAGTAGAAGACGCGATAGGATTCGCCCAATGGATAGCGGATGACAATGACACCCGCACAAAAGCCTTAGAACAAGCAAAAAAGGAAATGGACATGTTGGCTCAGATTGGCTGCCACAGAATCGCTGCCCCTCCTGCCGGGGCAACCAAATATCCAGGGCTGGATCTCGATAAGGCTGCTGAGCGATTTAGAGCACTAGTCGAACTAGGGGTGCGAATGGAGGTAATTCCACAGTTGGAAGTATGGGGTTTCTCGCAAAACCTCTATCGCTTGAGTCAGGTATTATACGTTGCTGCGGCCTGCGGACATCCTGCAACACGCCTATTGCTAGATGCTTATCATCTACATAAAGGTGGTTCCGATTTTGACGGGCTGAAGCTGATTAGAGGGGATAAAATGGAAATTTTCCATATGAATGATTATCCCGGAGAACCATCCAGGGAAGAAATAGCAGACAAAGATCGGGTCTATCCTGGTGATGGAGTAGCTCCGATGAATCAGATTCTACAGGATCTGCACAAAAAGGAAGGAAGCACCGTATTATCCTTGGAATTATTCAATCGCGATTACTGGGCGCAACCGGTGGAGGAAGTAGCTAAGACGGGCTTAGCCAAAATGCAAGCAGCAGTTGCAGCTGCTTTCGAAAATAATTAGAACCTGTTTACATATTAGTTAACTTAGCATACACGCATTAATCTATGAATCAAGCCCTGACTTGTTTCAGCGCACCCTCCGTTTTTTGGGGGCTCTGCCTGACGTTCTTCTCTCTTCCAATTATTGGATCTTCACAAGGCACTCGATTACTCAGACAGCCTACTATTAGCCAAAACAAAATTGCCTTCACCTATGCTAGTGATATCTGGATCAGCGATATAGCTGGTGGTACCGCTACTCGATTAACAAGTACACCTGCAGTAGAATCGAACCCGGCCTTTTCTCCTGATGGAAAATGGATTGCGTTTAGTTCCAATCGCGCTGGAGGCACTTCCGTTTACGTGGTTTCTGCCGAGGGTGGTATGCCCAAGCGATTAAGCTACTACCCAGCTGCCGCTGCAGTTCGTGGCTGGACACCTGATGGTAAGCACATCATTTATGCCAGCCGTAGGGAAAGCGCTCCTGGAAATTTCAATCGCCTTTGGAAAGTTAGTCCAGAAGGTGGTCCTTCAGAAATGCTCCCCGTGCCATGGGCCAATGATGGAAGCTACAAAGCGGATGGTAAGCACATTGCCATCGATAGAATGCGGCGTTGGGATGTGGAATGGCGAGCCTATAGAGGTGGGCAAAACACACCTTTAATCCTCCTCAATTTAGATGATCTTTCGGAGGAGAAAATACCCAATGAACAGCGTACGACGGACGTTCAACCGATATGGATGGGCGATAAGATCTATTTCTTAAGCGATAGAGATTGGGTGAGTAATATTTGGTCATATGACACGAAATCAAAAGCACTAAAGCAGATCACGCGCTTTAAAGGTTCCGACATCAAATCACTCACAGGTATGGATGGGATACTGGCTTTTGAGCGAGATGGCTACCTGCATACCTTGCGCCCTGGACAAGGCAGGAGCAAGCAACTTAGTATCACCGTTGTTGGTGATTACCCTTGGGCTGCTACCCGCTGGGAAGATGTGACTGGTCGGATTCGCTCTTTGTCGCTTTCTCCTACTGGGAAAAGAGCCCTGGTTGAAGCGCGCGGTGAGATCTTTACCATTCCGGCAAAAGACGGTGCTGCACGTAATCTTACCAAGAGTTCAGGGGCAGCAGATCGTTCTCCAATTTGGTCGCCCAAAGGTGACCAAGTAGCTTGGTTTTCGGATAAGAGTGGTAAGTATACGCTCATGCTAACTTCCCAAGACGGACTGGGAGATGTCAAATCTCTCGATTTAGGAGAATCTAAAATGGTTTGGAATCCAAGTTGGTCGCCAGATGGTAAATACATAAGCTTTGTCGATGATGATGTAAGAATTCGTGTTTTGGAGGTTGAGAATGGTAATCTGAAGACCATTGATGTAGGAGGTAATAATATTGAACGTGGTTCCATTACACCGCAATGGTCACCAGATTCTAAGTGGCTGACTTATGCCAAGTCTGCTAGCAATAATTTCAGACAGGTTAAGGTTTGGTCGGTCGAATCCAATGAAGCTAAGGTAATGACGGATCCTTTGGCGGACGCTTTTGCCCCGAGCTGGGATCGTGGTGGTAAACACCTATACTTTTTGGCCAGCACGGATGTAGCACTTGGCTCCGGTTGGGCTAATACCAGTGCCATGGGCGCTTCCCCAGAATACGGTGCTTATGTGATTGTTCTCCGCGAAGGGGACGATAGTCCTTTCGCACCAAAAAGTGATGAGGAACCCGTTAAGAAAGACAAAAAGGAAAAGGAAAACAAAAAGGAGGAATCTGCTGAAGGCAAGAAAGAGGAGCCGAAAAAACCTACTCCCAAAAAGAAACCAGGTACGGCTATTGATACCGTCAAGATAGACTGGGATAAGCTAGGCAGAAGGACCTTAGCGCTACCAATCCCTGTCAACAACTACCGGTTCACCATGATGGGACCAAAGGGGTCTGTTTTTATTGGCGAGCGGGTGGAAAACACCCCTGGTATTACCTTGAAGAAATTCGAATTGAAGACTGCCAAACTCAGCACTTTCGTGGGAGCGGTAAGAAATTTAGCTACTAGTGCAGATGGTAAGAAACTGATTGTTCGCACGCTGAGAGGACTTAAGATTGTCGATACCGCCCGCCCCCCTGGTAAAGGTGGGACGAGCATTCGCCCCAGACTTCGCATGAAGCTAGATCGTTTGGCAGAATGGGAACAGATTTTCAATGAAGCCTGGCGTTATGAAAGAGATTTCTTCTATGATCCGAATATGCACGGTAGAGATTGGGATAAGGTCAAGGAAAGATATGCCCCACTCATTCCTTTTGTTCGACATCGAGATGATCTTCGCTATGTTCTGGATCAAGTCAATGGGGAGCTGTCGGTGGGACATAGCTTCGTGTTTGGGGGCGATCTACCAGCCGTTGATACCTCGAGAGTGGGACTTTTGGGGGCAGATCTGGTAGCGGAAAATGGAAGATGGCGTATCAAAAGGATTTATACGACAGAAAGTTGGAACCCAAGGTTAAAAGCCCCACTTGATCGGCCAAAAATGAAGGTAGAGGAAGGGCATTATCTGGTCGGTATTGAGGGTGTTTCCCTAACAGCGAACGACAATCCGTACGAATTTCTAGACGGAATGGCTGGGCGACAAATCATCCTACATATCAATTCCTCCCCTTCTATGGACGGAGCTTGGAAAGAGACGGTTCAACCCATTCGCAGTGAAAATGCCTTGAGGCAGCGCGCCTGGGTGGAAGACAACCGACGCAAAGTGGATGAGTTATCTGGAGGGCGATTGGCTTATGTATGGGTTCCGAACACCTCCTTTCCTGGATATGTCTCTTTCAATCGGTACTTTTTTGCACAGCAAGACAAAGAAGGGGCGGTAATTGATGAACGATATAATGGGGGCGGTTTATTGGACGACTATATGGTTGATCTGATGACAAGGAAATTAAGAGCTGCGCTCACCAATGAGGTTCCCAACGGGGCTCCCATGCGCTTGCCGGCAGGTATCCTGGGCCCGAAAGTCTTATTGATCAACGAATTAGCGGGTTCAGGAGGTGACTTTTTCCCTTGGGTTTTCCGCCAGCAGAATGCAGGGCCATTGATTGGGGCACGTACTTGGGGCGGATTGGTTAAATCTTCTGTCCATTATTCTATGGTGGATGGCAGTGCCTTGACTGCACCTGATAATGCCGTTTTCGATCCCATCAATAACAAATGGGTNGCAGAAAATGAAGGTGTTTGGCCAGATATCGAAGTCTATCAAGATGCCAAATCCTGGTCAGAGGGAAGGGATGTACAATTAGAAAAGGCCGTTGAAGAAGCCTTGAAGCGGTTGGGGTCGTCGAAAACTGACAAAATCACCCCACCTGCCTATTCCAAACCTGCTAAAAAGAAATAAATATTTACTTTCACACTGAAGTGGCGAGGTTTTTGTGGCAAAGGACGTATGGTTCAACACTGGGAATTGAATCATTCGCTATATGCTAGGAACGCGAGCTTACAATCTAGATCAGACTTTATGTTTAAGACTATGATGACCTAGATGGCCTCGCCACGTCAGATGAAATGATAGCGAGCTTTGAAATCAGAGAAGTCAAAATCTACCACATAGGCTTCTCCTCCAATTGGCGACGATGAAGGAAAAATGGCTTTTCCCCCTGACGGCTATTTTTACCCGCAAAGTATATCTACTCTTGTTTTGTTTTGTGGGTCTGCATAGTTATGTAGGTGGGCAAGTAATCACTGTAAAGGGAAAGGACACTGGGCTTCCACTGGTTCAGGCTACCATCAGTAGTCAGGCTAAGAATGCTTTCACTATAACTGACCTTAACGGTCAAGCCAATCTAACTGAATTCCATTCTGCAGACGATATTACCATCCGTACTATAGGATATGAAGAGATAAGACTCAGTTTTAAGCAACTGAAAGATCAATCCTTTCTAATCTTATTGAATCCTGACAATTATCTGTTGGATCAGATTGTCGTATCCGCCACACGTTGGCGTAACGCTGAGCGCAATATTCCAGCCAAGGTTAGTCTTATCACTGCAAAAGAGGTAGCGCTGCAAAACCCCCAGACCACTGCTGATCTGCTAGGTAATTCGGGAGAGGTATTCATTCAGAAGAGTCAGTTGGGGGGAGGATCTCCCATGATCCGAGGTTTTTCCACTAATCGGTTATTGTATTCGGTAGATGGGGTTAGAATGAATACGGCTATTTTTCGTAGCGGTAACCTGCAAAATGTGATTTCCTTAGATCCTTTCGCAATTGAACGAAGTGAAATCTACTTTGGTCCCGGCTCCGTCATCTATGGCAGCGATGCAATTGGTGGGGTAATGAGCTTCCAGACCTTGGAGGCTAAATTGGGCGAGGGGGATGGGCCTACGGTAAAGGGGAATGCCCTGAGTAGATTTTCTTCGGCTAATAAGGAACAGACCTTCCACTTTGATGTTAATGTTGGATGGAAAAAGTGGGCTTACGTCGCTAGCTTTTCTCACTTTGATTTCGATCATCTCCGGATGGGGTCGGTCGGTCCGGAATCCTATCTTCGTCCCACCTGGGTGCAGCGACAGGATTCCACGGATGTAGTTATCACCAATGAAGATCCTTTGGTACAACGACCCACAGCATATAATCAAATCAACATGATGCAGAAATTGCGCTACAAGCCTTCAGCAGCATGGGATTTGACCTACGCCTTCCATTATTCCACCACTTCCGATTACGCGCGTTATGATCGACATATTCGCCTTCGAAATGGCTTGCCTCGAAGTGCTGAATGGCGATATGGTCCGCAAGTATGGATGATGAATAACCTGATGGTGAAACAGGAACAAGCAGGAGGTGGTCTCTACGATAAAATGAATTTGCGATTGGCCCATCAGCGGTTTGAAGAGAGTCGGATCAATAGGGATTTTAGAGCCTTAACTCGATTCCATCGGGCGGAGGCAGTGGAAGCTTTATCGGCTAATCTCGATTTACTGAAACGTTTTGGGGCAGGTGGACAACTGTTATACGGATTGGAAGCAGTCTATAACGATGTTCGATCTATTGGAAGGGATGAGAATATTGAAACTCAAGAACAGAAGAGCGGAGCTGCCCGCTACCCAAATTCAAACTGGGGTTCCTATGCTGCTTATTTGACGATTCAGCAAAGGTTCTCAGCTAAAGTTCTATTTGAGGCCGGGGTTCGCTACAATCAATACCGGATAAATGCGGATTTTGATACCCGCTTTTTTGATTTGCCCTTTTCTTCCGCAGACCTCATGAATGATGCTGTTTCCGGGAGCCTTGGACTCGTCATCCACCCAAATCCTACCTGGACGCTCAGCACCAATTTAGCTACAGGTTTTCGGGCCCCGAATATCGACGATATCGGAAAAGTTTTTGATTCAGAACCAGGTGCAGTGGTAGTTCCCAATCCAGACTTGAAAGCCGAACAAGTGTATAGTGCCGAATTAGGTTTAAGTAAACGCATACGGGAGCAGTTTAAGTTTGACGTGACAGCCTACTACACGGTACTGGACAATGCTTTGGTCCGCAGGAACTTCACTTTGAATGGCGCCAGTAGTATTGAATACCAGGGAGAGATGAGTCAAGTTCAGGCATTACAGAATGCGGCACAAGCTATAGTCATGGGTTTGCAAATTGGAATAGAGTGGAAACTACCGAGCGGTTTTGGCTTTAGTACTCAACTCAATATTCAAGAAGGAGAAGAAGAATTACATGATGGTAGTACAAGTCCTTCTCGACATGCTCCGCCTGCTTTTGGTATATCTCATCTCACCTACAAGGTAGATCAGTTAGAGCTTGACCTTTCCTGGGTTTTCAATGCTGAAAAACCCTTCGAACAGCTTCCTATTGAAGAAAGAAGTAAGACGTTTATGTATGCTACGGATGAATTAGGTAGGCCTTTTTCACCGGCTTGGAATACTTTAAACTTTCGCGCCCTTTTATCTTTCACAGAGCAATTTAGTGCCAGTGCTGGAATAGAAAATCTTTTAGACATTCGCTATCGGCCCTATAGCTCAGGACTGGTCGCTCCGGGTAGGAATCTTGTTCTATCCTTTCGAGCTATGTTTTAGTTCTTCCGAGCAGGATCTTGAAAATGGGCGCTGCTTCCCGGAAATTTTCGTAACAAACGTTGACCTTTGCCAGCTCCCATCACACTTAGGGTTGAGGCTAGGGCGTCCGCTAAGGTAGCATTAGCCGCAACAACCGTTACTTGTTGTTGATTTATGATTCCATAGCCCGTTCTTGGATCAATGATATGAGAATATCTTTTTCCCTCCCATTCCAAATATTGGTAAGTGTCTCCCGAGGTAGCCACTGCACAATGGCTGAGCGTTTCAGGTGGCTGATCTCGTTGGGCCGTTGCCACACGCCATCCCGCACGTTCAGGAGGAGGTGCCCCGAGGAGAAGATCCCCGCCGGCATCAATCAAAAATTGGGTACACGATCCTTCCTTCAAAACCTCAGCCATTTTATCTGCAGCATATCCTTTGGCAATCCCTCCTAAATCAAGCTGCATACCCGGTTTACGCAATTTCACAAAAGGCTCATTTCGGCTTACTTTTATCCATCGATGATTTACCTTTTGTTTTGCGTTGATGATGATTGCTGACGCTGGGAAAGACCGTTGCTTGAAAGCCTTTCTCCAAGTGTGGCTAAGCGGACCAATACTAACGTCAAAAGCTCCTCCTGATTTTCGAGCTAGCTCACTAGAAAGGCGGAGTACCTCCCACAGATCCTGACTAAGCGCAACTTTGCCTTTCTCCCCTGCCCTTCTGCATAGCAGATTCAATTCACTTTCAGGTAGATAGTCGCTCAACTGTTGGTTGAGTTGATCTAGTCTAGCAAAAGCCTGTTCTGCCAATTTCTTTGCTTTCCCCTCCACGTCAGCATATAATATAATTCTAAATTGCGTACCCATTTGATAATGGGAATAAGTATACCTGGAGAGCTCCTGTGCTTTTATCCTTCCTGGGAATAGTAATAGTAGAAAGGACATGACCGGCAAGTATAACAAGAGCGAAGCTCGGTAATTAACAAGCTTCGCTCTTCTTTCCATATCTACAAGATGCATTTATTGATCTAAAGTGAGACTCCAAAATTCATCTATCTCCTCTTGAGTCATCTTCTTATAAGGTCGAACTAACCTAAAGCCTACAAAAGGAGAATCTGTATTCCACCAAAAGCTCTTTGGCAATTGTGGGTCTCTGCGTATCCAATCCATGTCAGATTTGATACGATTACTACAACGAAGTTCGCTTGCTTCATCGTAAAAGGAACCTCCTTTTACCGTGCGTGGGTGTAAACGCGTGGGTTGTAGCCACGGATTTTCTACGGCATCGTCAGACTGCATTTTGGTGAAGTAATCCTTGCTATATTGATCTAGGGTCCATTCGCCCACATTACCCAACATATCGTAAAGTCCCCAAGCATTTGGTTTCTTCTGGCCAATCTTTTGATAGCTCTCATCACTATTACCATCGTGCCATCCCAGGTCATCAACCATGGCCGAATCGTCCGTGGCGGGCCCTTCTTCCTGTCCCGCCTTACAAGCATATTCCCATTCTGCTTCCGTCGGAAGCCGATAAAATACCCCCGTCTTCTCCGTTAGCCATTTACAATAAGACAATGCGGCATACTGGGTCATACTTCCTGCCGGAAAGTCTTCTTTTCCCATCCCAAAAGTTGGGTCTTCATAAGGAGGGCTTGGACGCGTAACGGCATCTGCATCCCATTCCCCACCTTCGGGGGCCTTATCTAGATTTTTCTCTCTATAGATGTAATATTCTTGAAAACTAATTTCGTGTACGCCCATCCAAAAAGAATCAATCTTAACCTTCAACTGCGGGCCCTCATCCTCTTCGCTGTTTGGAGCCTCTTTAGCGCTTCCCATCGTGAAAGTCCCTCCTGGAATTAGAGTCATCTTAAAAGAAACATCAGTTCCAGGAATATCCTGATCATAAGCAGGTAATTCTTGTGCCTGTAATTGTACGGTAGCCAAAGAACATAAAAGCACTACCCATTGAAATTTTGTAAACTTCATGATGTATAATAAATTTTTGCCCAGAGTAGAGCTTAATTAATTGTTTGCTGCTGAGAATTTTAGATCAAATACGATCGTAATGTCATCTCCGGTAACGATCTGTCCAAACATAGCGGAAGGAGGTTCAATGTCGAAGCTGGACAACTTCATCGGATATTTAGCTGTGAAAGCCATGATACCTTGCTCGTTAGGTTTAGTTTCAAGCTCAAGGGTGATGTCTTTGGTCACACCAGCCATCTGAAGCGCACCGGCCACTGCTAGTTTACCATCTGTTACTTCCAAAACTTGACTTTCGGCAATAGCGAAAGTAATCGCTGGATGATCACTGGATTTCAGCGCTCCCTTAATCTTCTTATTCATGGCCGCACCTCGCCCTCCATCAATACTCTCCGCCTGGAAAGCTAGATCAACTTTTTCCACCGCTAATTTCTTATCCTTGTTCATATCAAAGGACTTGGCCAAAGCTAGGGTGCCAGAAAACTCGCCCACTTTTGCGGTCCAATCATGAAAGGTGGATGTACCTTCAATAGAAATGGAAGATTCAGGATCTAGGGAAAAAGAGAGCTGTTGTGCTTGAACGCTAAGTCCAATCAGTAGGAAGACAATCACAACAGGAATGATCTTGCTTGTAAGTTGGTTATTCACTAATGTCATTTAATCAAGTTTAAGATTTAATAAATGCACTTTTAAGTTAGGTTCCCATAAGTTTCTTAACGCACATCATTTATCTTATCATTGAGACCCCAAAGAAAACATTTTTTAACCAATAATCGCCAGGATTGATTCTATAAGCCTGCAGAATTTAACAATTTTAAGACTAGATTGGCGATCTTAAGAAATTTATAACCCTTTATCTATGGCTCGTATTGACATCAATTGTGATATGGGTGAAAGCTACGGCAATTTTAAAATTGGCAATGATAATGCCATTTTTCCCTATATCACTTCCTGCAACATTGCTTGTGGCTTCCATGGTGGAGATCCGCTAAATATAGAAAAGACCATCCAAGGCGCATTGGCTTATGGTGTACAGATCGGAGCCCATCCATCCTATCCGGATTTAGCCGGGTTTGGTCGACGCAAGATGCAGATTCCCGAGGAAGAGTTACGAGCCTTAGTCAAGTATCAAATCGTTGCTCTAAAGGGTATGGTAGAAAGCCTCGGGGGCCAATTACAGTATGTCAAGCCGCATGGAGCCTTGTACAACACCGCTGCTCATCAGCCCAGGGAGGCCATGGCCATAATCAGGGCTGTTCAAGAAGTGGATGAGTCTATTTACTTAATGGGATTGGCAGGGAGTCCCATCCAGAAGCTGGCTGCGGAAAAGCAGATTCCCTTTATAGCAGAAGCCTTTGCTGATCGAAAATATATGGAAGATGGCCGACTCCGATCTCGCACTGAAATTGGTGCTGTCATCGATTCTCCGGAGGAAGCCGCGCAACAAGTCGCGGACATTGTTTTAAAGAAGGAAGTTGAAACCTATGATGGTAGTTATTGGCCATTGGAAGCACAAAGTATCTGCATACATGGCGATAACCCCGCAGCGGTGGCAGTCTTGCAGGCCATTGATAAAAGATTGGAACAAGAGCATATCACAAAACTAGCCTTTTCCCATGCCTGAAATCATACGGTTTGGAGATCGGGGGATCTTAGTCAATTTTGAGCAAAAGATTGAAGCTGAAATCAACGAGCAGGTCATTCGGCTTTCTGAAGATTTATTGCATCAACATGGCGACAGTCTATTGTACACGATCCCTGCTTATTGTTCCCTAACCATTCAATATGACCCAAAGCGGACCAACTTCAAGGCACTCTCGGGAAGTATTACCAGCTTATTAAATAGAACAACTTCACCGGCTACCTCAAGCCATAGAAAGATTGAGGTTCCGGTATGCTATGATACCACTTTCGGTTTGGACATGGTTGAGGTCTGCGCAAATAAAGGAATAAATTCGGCGACGCTGATTACGGAGCATACCAAGCCTACTTATCGGGTTTACATGCTTGGGTTTTTACCTGGATTTGTTTACATGGGGAAGCTTTCACAATCTTTGTGGTGCACTCGCAGAAGGGATCCAAGGTTGCTAGTACCACCACAATCCGTTGCGATCGCTGGGGCCCAAACAGGAATTTATCCAAGCGAAGCACCCGGAGGGTGGAATATCATCGGTCGTACTCCCCTCCCACTTATCCAGCCAGATGCCGAGGAACCTTTCTTATTCAAGGCAGGAGACTTAGTAAACTTTAAGGCAATTAGTCTACAAGAATATCATGAAATTGAGGAACAGGTAAAAACTGGCATTTACAATCTAAAGGTATCTTATGGCTTCTAGTCACCTAGCGCTGTACTTTGCGAAACCCGGACTCTTCACGACCATCCAGGACAAAGGAAGGTTTGGTTTTCAAGCTTTTGGAGTACCGACTTCAGGTGCTTTAGATCAAGCTGCTGCAGATCTAGCGAATCAATTAGTGGGTAACGGACTAGATCAACCCCTGCTCGAGGTAACATTGATGGGACCAAAAATTCAGTTCCAGGGTAATGGGATGATAGCAATTACCGGGGCCGACTTGAGCGCCACTTTAAATGGTGACAGGCTAGCTGTTAATCAAGGAATTGAGGTAGCAGATGGAGATATTTTACAATTTGGCCGTCCAGTCAGCGGATGTCGGGCTTATTTAAGTGTTAGGGGGAAATGGATCATTCCTACTTGGCTATCTAGTCGAAGTGCTATTACACAAAATGGCAAACACCTTACCCCCGCTAGCATTGTCCAGAAAGGTACTACCATTCGAATTGATACTTCTCTGGTAGATCCGTTGAGGTCTTCGTCTGCAGCAATACATCCACCAGAGACTGATCCAGGAATTCGAGTACTTCCAGGGCCGGAATTTGATCGCTTTTCACGCTTCTCTATCGGCGAGTTTTTCAGTCGCTTGTATCGAATCAGTCCGGATTCAAATCGCATGGGATATCGCTTACAAGAAAGGCTTAGCTCCTTTTCTCCGGAAGAAGAGTTAATTTCCTCTGGAATTATCCCAGGAACCATTCAGATCACCAGTTCGGGGCAGCCAATTATTTTACTTGCTGATGCCCAAACTACCGGAGGCTACTACAGAATTGCCAACGTCGTCAGTCAAGACCTAGATATACTTGCCCAACTTAAACCTGGTGACACGCTCCGCTTTTCCTTGACGTCCTTCGAGGAATTTTCATAGCATGGATCCTACCTGTAGGCTAGTCTTCCAGTCCTCTGCCCTCCCCTATGATGCTCGTGCTTGAAATTTAAATCTACCATATGCATTACTTTTTGCACCATTTGTCGTCTAAAAGGACACGTACCAACAATTATACTTCCATATTGCATTTTTTTAGATAAGTATTTGCAACAAATCAAAAAAGGAGGAAGTATATATTATACAAAAACAACATATTTAGTAAACACTTAATGCGCAAAGAGATGGTAGAAAAAGGAAGTCAAGTACAATGGATGAACAGCAGTACAACAAAACAAGGCCAGGTGGTTGAGATTAATGAGAAGATCATTCAAATCAATCGCAATGGTGTACAAGTAACAAGAATGGGAAAACCCGATAATCGGGTGTTGAAAATCAAACCGGACCAAGGAGAAATGATCCTTAAATTAGAAACGGAAGTCCAGGTACTTACCGGGCAATTGGTTTGAAGCATCTGACCCCGAGTTTTCTAGAAGGGTAATAATTACGGAAAACTCGGGGTACTTATTTCTTTCCTTAAGCGGCGAATTCCGCCAAAGATTTTTCAATTATATCAAGGCAGTCTTTAATTTGATCGGCAGTTATCACCAGCGGTGGTGCCAGACGGATCTTATTTCCATGTGTGGGTTTGGCCAGGAGGCCATTATCCCTGAATTTCAAGCAGATATTCCAGGCCAGTGGTGAATCTTCATCTGTATCGATCACAATCGCATTCAAAAGACCTTTCCCTCTAACTAGCCGAATAAGAGGATTCCTTTCCGCTATATCCCTAAGCCCCTGACGGAATTGCTCCCCTAATTGTTCTGCTTTTTGTGCCAAGTCCTCCTCCAAAACGACCTGCATCGCGGCTTTGGCTACTGCGCATGCCAGCGGATTACCTCCATAAGTAGATCCATGCTCACCTGGCTTTATCGTCAACATAATTTCATCGTTAGCTAAAACGGCTGAAACAGGAAGAACGCCACCAGATAAAGCTTTCCCTAAGATCAGAATATCTGGTTTCACACCTACATGGTCGACTGCCAACATCTTACCGGTTCTGGCTATACCTGTCTGAATCTCGTCTGCTACGAATAAAACATTGTGCTGTCTACACAGGTCTGCTGCTCCACTCAAATAGGAATCATCAGGTACCACTACCCCAGCCTCTCCCTGAATAGGCTCTACAATGAAACCTGCGATGGTATCATCAGATTCCAATGCTTGCCGGAGAGCATCCAAGTCATTGTAGGCCACCATACCGATGCCGCTCATGTAGGGGCCAAAACCCGTTCTGCTGGAGGGATCGTTAGAGGCAGATATTACGGATAAGGTTCGGCCATGGAAGTTTCCAGAGGCAAAAAGTATCTTAGCCTGGTTCTCCGGAGTTCCCTTCACCTCATAGGCCCACTTACGACAAAGCTTCATAGCCGTTTCAACAGCCTCGACCCCGGAATTCATCGGTAGTGCTTTGTCAAAATGGAAAAGCTCACACAGGAACTGTTCAAAATCACCCAATTTATCACTATGAAAAGCCCGTGAAGTTAGGGTCAAACGATCGGCCTGATCTTTCAGGGCTTGAATGATCCTTGGGTGGCAATGTCCTTGATTTACAGCGGAATAAGCGGATAAGAAGTCATAATAGCGTTTGCCTTCTACATCCCATAGAAACACGCCTTCACCTTTTTCCAAAACCACAGGTAGTGGATGATAGTTATGTGCTCCATAGCGATCCTCTTTAGCAATCAAAGCATCCGTTTTGGTTGGATTCGGAGTGGTTAAGACATTTTGAGTCATATCAGTGGTGGATTAATCTGATGTAAAAATGAAAGCCAGTCGATTTTATCCCGACTGGCAATTTGGTTGGTTAAGACTGAAGCTTCTGTTGTAAAACTAAAATGTCTATTTCTCTAAATCAAGAAAAAAGAAAACTATTGACTTTTATTTTTGTAAAATGAGTCAAATTTTACTTTTACGGAATTAAAACATTAATTTTGACTCAAAACAACAAATATGGACAAGTATGATACTAGAATTCTGCGCCGCTTAGAGAAAGATGGTAGGGTGGCATTTTCCACCATTGCCGCCGAATTAGGCATATCCAATACTATGGTACATCAGCGCGTCAATAAATTGCTTGAGCAAGGCATTGTCACGGGAATCCGCCCAGTACTAGATGAAAAGAAAATGGGATTTGAATGGGGCTCCTTTACCGGCTTAACGTTGGAAAAGGACCATGACACCAACAGGATTATCGAAGCTTTGAAGGCCATACCTGAGGTATCTGAATGCTACTTCATTACTGGTTCTTACACTTTATACCTCCGAATCTTGGCGAAAAGCAACGAACATATGCGCAGTATTCTTTATGATAAAATCGATAATATTCCTGGTGTTGCTAAGACCAATTCAATGATTCAATTAGGCTGTGCTTTCAAGCGAAACGTGATTCTTTAGTATATCCTCCTACCCCAATCTGAGCGGTATGCCTTCGGCAGCAACCTCTAATAGTACCAGCTTTAGCAAATTGTATTTTTGCTCCATCCGGATCAATTTCTGTCTAATTTGATCTCGAAACTGTCCATTTCCTGCTGTTGGCTTGTCTGTATTCAATGCTTTGATCTTCTGTACCAAAGCAGGGAGTTCATCCTCAATCAAAACCCCCATCTGGTATCTCGCTTTTCGATAGTTCATAGGGAACTGTTGAAGATCGAGGTGGAGATCTACCAGGTCAAAAATGAAATGAGCTTCTTTTTTCCAATAAGCTATCCGGTTCTTCCAGTGCTTACTGAATTCCTGAATGGATTGGCTAGTACGAGATTTAGCAATGGGAAGGGCTTGCGTCAGAGTAGCCATGGCAAATTTGTTTTTAACTAATGAATTAAGCAAAAGAGTTAAATGGGTTGGTCGTTCAATACAGTGTTTTGCTCTATCCTAATTCATGAGTAAGGCGTATGGGCTTGTCTCTGCATACGTAAAATCAATTGCTAATATATACAATAAAAACAAATGTTTTGTTTCAATAATCCTATGGAAAGACAATAAAATACCTTTAGAGGCATATTTGAGTGAGAAATCTCCTAACTTTTTACCGCACGCTTAGTCCGAATTAGGCCTTCTTGCACGACCGAAGCCACTAGGTCTCCGTCCTGGTTAAAGATATTGCCTCGAGTAAAGCCGCGACTATTGGATGCACTGGGACTATCCAGGGCATACAGCAACCACTCGTCAGCACGGAAAGATCGGTGAAACCACATGGCGTGGTCAAGGCTTGCGAAGAAGAGGTCCTGTCGTTTTACTTTTTCTAGGTGTGGAAAACTAGCTGTTATGAGCAGGTTGTAGTCTGAGGCATAAGCTAATACTTCTTGATGAACTCTTACCTCGTCTGGAAGCGTCCCTTTTGCTTTGAACCATACATGGCGAAATGGCCGGCTCTTTTTGGGGTTAACCGGATCTATCTTTTCTACTTGACGGAATTCAATAGGGCGCTCTTGGTAAAATCGCTTGTATAGTGGTGGGTTCGCTTCTTTCAAAGGAGCCAAAGCTTTCTCATCGGAAACTAAGGCTTCTGGTGGTGGTACATTGGGCATTCTTACTTGGTGGTCCAAGCCTTCTTGACGGAGCTGAAAAGACACTGCCGCATTAAATATGGCCCGGCCTTTTTGTATGGCAACGATCCTGCGGGTAGTAAAACTACCCCCATCACGTATTCGCTCGACATCATAGATAATGGGCTGTTCTATGTCACCGGCCAAGATGAAGTAGGCATGCAGAGAATGGGCAAAGCGGTCTGATGGAACGGTATTATAGGCAGCATGAAGTGCCTGTGCTAAAACCTGTCCTCCAAAAACCCTTTTCCAGGGAGCTTGATAATTTTGCCCCCTGAAAATGTTCTCCTCAATGCTCTCAAGATTCAGTAGTTCAATAAGTTCGTCTGATGATCGCATGCCTATGATTTTGCCACAAAAAAAGCAAATCTAAGGCAAAAGAGCTAGTAAAGGATTGAATCTTTAGGATATTGCTAAACGGTAGCTTCTGTTTCCTCTTTCAGTAATGCCTTCACGATATCCTGAGTTGTGACGATACCCACTAATTCGTCACCCCTTGTCACTGGAAGGGCGTGGAAAACATTCTGACTAAACACCTCCAAGATAGAGAGGATAGAGTCTTCCTCATCTACAGTAGCAAGTTCGGTTTGCATAATCTCTCCGACCTTATAATTCTTTAAGCGAAGATCATTTAGATAAGGCTCTTGGCTATCCTTATCCAAATAGCGAAGGAAGTGTAGAAGATCAGAACCACTTAGAATTCCAACCAATTTCTCCTCTTCCAATACGGGTAAATGACGAATTTTATTAAGATCAAAGATCTCTTTTGCAACCTTAACCGGATCATCAGGGGAAATCGTTAGGACTTTAGTGGTCATTATAGAAGAAACGGGAGCTTTGGTATTCATTTCTGAAGCTTTGGATAGTGTTAAAGAATTCAATAAAGGCAGAATCAATGGTGAGCTTGCAGCTTTTGTTTCCGCTTGATCAATTGTCTTTTGGCCTTTGCAACGGCTTCGGCGAGGGCTACTTCAAGTTCTGCTGCTGTATCCTGCGCGAATATCTCGTTGTAATTGGTCTTCAGGCGGATTTCCACATTCTTATCCGCAATGCTTTCTCCTTCACCATTTTTCAGGTACACGTCGGCCTTTTGGATATGGCTCTCGTACTTGAGGAGCTTTTCCATTTTTTGTTCAATTAACTCTTGCATCAAAGTATTGACCTCCCAAGGAGCATGAATAATGATTTTCATAGTAAGTCTTTTTGAAGTCTCAGATGACCTTATCATCATCTTCTGTTTCAAAAGTACCGAGCTTTGACCTACCAGAAATTGTCGTTTGTCAGGAAGAAGGGTGATTTTCGTCAACCTTTAATTGTTGGGCCAATGCTAGGTGACCGTAGGCCGTGACCAGACTGGAGAGTTCTCCAGGCACTACATAGTCGTTGAGTTGAATATGTAAGGCCTGTAGTGCTAGTCTATATAGATAGGCTAAACTAGGATTGGTACAGATTATGATCTCTGTATCCTTATCTAAGTTGGCCAGGTGCCGTAGTTCCTCTCCCAAGTGAATTCCACTAAGAAAGGCATAGTTTGATTCATCATCCTCGTCATGAAGCAATGTCCGAGTTCTAACCTTAAAAAGTGCGCTGAGGTAGCCTTCAGATTTCAGACAGTCTACCCCTGCCCTAAAGGCATCCAGTAAGGCTTTATTTTCAATACTGGTGCGCTTAACGGAATGAGAGAGAATCGTGAACTTAGCGGTCGTCGCAAATAGCTCCCCAGTCATGAAGGTTGAAAAAGCTCGAATTTTTCCTTCCTCAATTCTTATGTACTTGGAATGGGTTCCTGGTAAGATAACTAAGGCTTTTTTGCTCCGAATAGTATTTTGCAATCCGATGACTTGAGTTTCCTCCCCTCGCATCACGTCATCGTTGCTCGCTAGACCGGACAATATATAGGTTTCATGAGGGTATGTCATCGTAGCCGACAGTTTGTGATAGGTCAGATTTTCTCCAGTAATGGAAAAAGGCAATTTGGCATAAGGGAGTTCGAGCATGCCAATAGAAGAAGAAGCCATCCCTGAAATGAACACCGGAAGCCCTGAAAGCTCCTGTCCGGAACGCTCAGCTAAGACCTGAAGCTGCTCCTGCAAGAAGTACCGAAAGAAATCGGTACGATTCAATTTAGATTGCTGTTGCCAAGCTGCGTTCACAGATTTGATTCCAGAATCACTAGAAAATGAAGAAACAACTTCCAGATCTCCGCTATTCATCAGATTGACACGGAATCTACTGGTACCCCAATCACAACTAATTAATTTCATTGGCCAAATGTAGGAAATACCGGAAATATACAGCAATCGGATTGGAGCTAAGCGCGAAAAAGAGAAGTGACAATATTCTTTCGAATATCTAACAGAATACAGTTTTTGCCAGCTATTTATTAGGAAATGCTATCCATCAACCAACGAGGCAACCAAAGCACAAGATCTGGTAACAGAATGATCAGCAGTAATACGACGAGCATAGGCACCAATATCGTAAAGACCTCTTTGAGGGTATCCTTCACTTTTACCCCTCCCAAGGCACAAGTGATCAGCAAACACAGTCCATACGGAGGGGTAACTAAGCCGAAAGCCAAGGAGACGACGCCGATAATGGCAAAGTGTATAGGATGATAATTGGCAGCCTCTGCCACGGGCCAGAGGACTGTACCCAGAATGATTATCGCTGGAATGGCATCAATAAACATACCGATCGCCAAAAAACTCAAGGCAATCATCAATCCCGTACCCACAAAACCTAAAGACAAGCCAGCTAGCTGACTAACCAACACTTCCGGGACCTTAAAAAAGGCCAACAAAAAGGCAAATGCCGAAGCTGTTCCAACCGCAAAAAGAGCAATAGCGGAAAAACGAGCGGACTCGTAGAAAACTTTTGTGAGGCCGGTCCAATCAAGCTTCTTATAGACTACCATGCCCAGTAAGAGACTGTATATAACCGCCACTAAAGAGGCTTCTGTAGGTGTGAAGAATCCAGCTGATATGCCACCGACAATGATCAGAGGTGTCAATAAAGCTAAGAAGGCATGACCAAGAGAACTCGTAAATTCTTTCCGGCTGGCTAGCGGGTATCGGGGATAATTCCTGCGCTTGGCATAAATGTAAACTGCTACCATCATCGAAGCTCCAATGGCTATCCCAGGTATCACACCAGCCAAAAACAACCCACCAATGGAAACCGACATCACTCCACCCCAGATAATCATCAACACGCTGGGAGGGATAATGACACCCATTACGGAAGAACAGGCAGTAATCGCCACAGAAACTGGCGTATCATACCCTTCTTTTTTCATAGCAGGGATCATAATTGCCCCAATTCCAGCTGAATCAGCAGTAGAAGAACCGGAGATACCCGCAAAGAGCATGCTCACTGTTACGTTTACATGTCCAATCCCACCTGGGAAATGCCCCACTAAGGCTTTCGCAAAACGAATTAGTCGATCTGTAATTCCAGCAGCGTTCATCAAATTGGCGGCTAGCAAAAAGAAAGGAACGGCTAACAGTAGAAAGGAATTATAAGCCTTGAACATCTCTGTGAAGAGCAAGGTCACGCTTAGACGTTCGTGCAGCAAATAGATTGGCACGGTAGCAAGTCCCAGCGCAAAGGAAACCGGTACTCGAAGCAATACCAAGACGAAAAAAGAAACCAGAAGAATCAATGCAATCTCGAGCGGCCCCATATCTAATTTTCTTTTGGGAGGTCAAAGTGATCGTAAACTTGCTCAATCAGAAAGAGTATCCAGCTACCCCCCGCAATAGGCCAAGCAATATAGATCGCCATCATGGGTAAGCCCGATATTTCCGACAATTGAGTCGAACCGAATTGCGCAAATTGCCATCCTCCCACCAAAAAAACTACAGAAATTAGGAGCAGTAATACCAATAACAAGCGCTCAATCCGGCGCTCCCAGGCTTGTCCCAAATTAGGTAAGAGATCTACTTTGAAATGCGTCTTTTCGCGTACTGCCACAATAGCCCCTAGCATAATCACCCAAATAAAAGCAAAACGTGCCACTTCTTCAGTCCAGATATACCTGGGTATAATTGGGATAAACCGTGAGGTCACCTGCAATAATACAGGGATGGTGAGCAGCATCAACATTAGCGTCAATAGCAGCTGCAGGAATTCAAAGTACTTTTGTATGAAGATTCTCATTCAATGGCGTTAATAGCTTCTAAAATATCAAGCGCTCCGATCTCTTCGGCATACGCTCGTTTCACAGGAGCAGCAAGTTCCAGGAGTTTTTCTCGTTCCTCAAATTGGTGCGTACTCACCTTACCTTCTTCCACCAATTGTTCCATCAGCGGATCATCGATGGCTATTTCATAATTCCTTTCAAACTCCATGGCTTCCTTACCTGCTTTCCGAATGGCTTCTTGTAAATCCATAGGTAATTTTCGAAACCGCTTGCCATTGAAGAAGAGTGGACGGATAATAATGGACACTGCTGCCAAAGAGACCTGATCAGCTACTTCAAACCATTTGTACTTTTCAATAGCACTGGCTGAGTTCTCAGCCCCCTCTATAACTCCAGTTTGGATAGCATTATACACCTCAGCTCCACTAATTACCGTTGGGGTGGCACCAACGGCCTCAAACATTCTAGATTGGATGGGAGATCCCATGACTCTCATGTAAAAGCCCTTTAATTCCGCCAAATTACGAATCGGCTTACGCCCGACAAGGTGCCGCTTCTCCCCTCCCCCATAACCAAGGATCAAGACGTCAGCCCGTTCGCTAACCGCCGTTTCCACACGTTCAAAAATGCCGCTATCCATGGTTTTGAGATAATGATCCGTGTCACGAAAAAGAAAAGGGACATCCATAATCGTGACCATTCTGGAAAAAGTGGAGGCATGAGATGGGGAAGCAATGGCGAATTCTACTACTGCGCCAATGTTCATATAATTGAAGTAGTCTTTTTCCTGCCCTAACTCGCTATTCTTATGTAAAATAAATTCCAGTCGCTTAGGGCCTTGGTAGTATTCTTGGACTAATTCCGAAAACTTAACCAAGGCCTTGGTATAGGAATGTTCATCGTCGAATATACAGGCTCCATGCAAACGAATTACATCAGATCTATCTTGAATCGCTGAGATCTGCATGAATCCTAAGCAAATGATGAAAACTGCTAGAATCGTAAAAACTGTATTTCTTAGCGCTACAGGATTGTAGGCCATAGGTCTGCTACTCGTTTAAAATGGTTCTTAAAGGCCTTTAAAATAGATTTTTAAGCCCAAAGCACCAAAATATCAACTAGCCTCTAATTCTTACCAGCTAACCTTTGCTAAATTCTCCTCAATCATTGATCGGTTTTCTTCTTCCCAGGCTGGCAGTTGCAAGTGTTGACCTAAAGCAGGTTCTGCCTCATCAACTGTGAATCCAGGAGGAACAGTAGCTACCTCAAATAGTACCCCACCAGGTATTCTAAAGTAGATGGAACGGAAGTACTTACGGTCCTTTAGCTCCGTTACCTTGAACCCTAAGTCCTCAACCAGCCGATGCCGTAAAGCAGTCAGTTCTTCATCAGATTCCAGTTTCCAGGCCACGTGGTGTACGATACCCATTCCGTTTTTTCCTCGTTCTCCATTTGCATCTACTAGCACATCAATATACTGTCCTGCACCTCCGTTCTTCGCTTGAAAACGGCTAACCTCTTCTGTTTCCTGGATTAACTGGAAACCAAATTCATCGAGAAGAAAAGCTTTAGTTGGGTTAAATTCCTTTACTACAATACTTACATTGAAAATGCCTCGTAGAGCCATCTCCTCAGGAATGTCATCGGTATTCCAAGGAGCCCGCTGATCGTCATCCGTTCCAATGATCTCCAAGCCTAATCCTGAAGGGTCTTTGAATTGCAGGTGAACTAATCCAAAACGATCTACTAGCTCCGTCTGAACGCCCGCTGCCTCCAGTCGTTCTTTCCAGAATAACAAAGCGGCACTTGGAGCCGAAAAACCCGTTCGGGAGACTTGCCCAGTTCCTGGAACTCCAACCCTAATGCCTTGGCCTTCATATGGGAAAGTAGTCATAATCGTCCCGGGAGCGCCCTCGGTGGTACCGTAGTAGAAATGATAGACCTTATTGTTTTCGAAATTAACGGTCTTTTTTACCAACCTAAAGCCTAATAAGCGAGTGTAGAAATCATAATCGGCCTGCGCATTCCCCACGGTAGCTGTGACATGATGAATGCCCTGTATAACTTGAGATGTATCCATTGCTGTTCTATTTTTATTTAGCTGCAATTTCTTGTATTTAAGAGGGAAAGAACATAGTGAAATGTCGGCTCATCCTATAAAAATGTCGCTTACTAAAGGAAAGGATCTGTACTTGTACCTAAAAGCCTTTGGATCAATTTGGGTATGCGCTTGCGTACTGGCTTGAAATTCTCAATCAAAATAGCGAGATTCTGGAGAAAATTGCGTCGAGATCCTGGAATAAAAAAATTCAATGTTAGAAAAGATATTTACTACGGGGTGGCTGGTCAATGTCCTCTTATTTGGATTGGTATTCCTACTGGCACAGCATGTAGTGTATCAAATCATTTTTCGATCCCTAATCGGATCCCCAAAATCCTATTTCCATAAAGATCTGGTACATTGGCAAAGAAAGGCCTCCTTCTTAGGAGCAGTCATATTTGCTCCACTTTTCGAAGAATGGATGTTCACCTACTTAGCCTATGCCAGCTTTCTCAGGTATGCTGCTCCGGGCCAAGAAGGATGGGTCATATTCTTTGTGGCGCTTTTTTTTGCACTCTTGCATTTCCCAGGAGATTTTCATCGCATGGGTAGGCGGATAACCCCTTGGACCATTTATCGTTTATTCAAGTTTCAATTAGATAGGCTGTTCTTTTCCTTGACGGCCTTTTTCATTTATCAATTAACCGGACAACTTATCGTCACTATCCTACTCCATTATTTGATCAACGGAATTGTGTCGGTTTACAATTTTGATCTAGAAGACAACGGTTGGGTTTCGGATAAGGGAGATGGGCGACTAATCTTGATTCGTTTAATCAATATAGGGCTTGCTCTTGCGGCCGTATACTTCATGTATATGGAGTATCCACTCGTTGGGCTTAGCCTTATTCCACTTGCTATCTTTTCCATTGCGGACTATATCTACTGGCAAGTTTCAACCTCCATTTAAACAAATTGGGTTTTGAAGTCATTACATGAACGGGAAAAGAATATTTTTGCGCAATGAGTGACACGCCGAAGTCTGAACTTACACAGGAAATATTGACGGATAACGTTTGGAAGCTGCTTTGGAGATTATCCATGCCGGCTATCATTGGTATGTCTATCAATGGTATTAATGCCTTCGTCGATGGTTTGTATGTAGGTCAGTTTTTGGGGCAAGAAGCCTTAGCCGCAGTATCCCTGGCCTTTCCCTTGATGATGGTGACCAATGGGATTTCTGCCATGATAGGGGTCGGATCCTCCTCATTACTGAGCATAGCCATTGGGGCTGGAAATGTAGATACACAGCGAAAGATTTTTGGGACCATGACAGCCCTTTCTTTGATTACCTCTGTTGCCTTATCTATCCTGGGAATCATCTTTGCGCCTCAATTAATCGGATTCCTGGGGGGGACAGGAGAGATTCTGACTTTAGGGGTGATCTACTATCGAATTATGATGATCGGTGCTTTCTTCCGAATCTTTGCGGTAGCCGCCAACACCTTGATACGGGCGGAAGGAAAGATTAGAGAAGCCATGGTCTTTTCCATTATTGCTGCCGTTTTGAATATTATTCTCAACCCCATCTTTATCTATTATTTGGATTGGGGAATTGCAGGTGCTGCTTGGGCTACCGTCGTAGCCATGTTCATTTTTACCCTTATGGGAATCTGGTATTTCTGGGCGGGTAAAGCCAATTATCCGGTATCCTTGCGCACTTATAGCCTTTCTTCCGACTTGCTAAGACCCATCTTGAGTGTGGGAATATCTGCCATGATGCTACAGCTGATGTTTTTTGTTCAGCAAGTAATCGTATTTAGATTATTGGCACAATACGGGGACGATTGGGATATTGCCTTCATGGGTAGTTCTTACCGGGTATTGTTACTCATATTATTCCCAAGTTTTGGTTTTGCGCAGGCCTTACAACCGGTGGTGGGTATTAATTTTGGAGCTAGGCAATATGAGCGTGTTCGTTCTTCTTTTACCAGTTTTGGCTTGAGTGCCACCGGCCTAATGACCTTAGTTTGGGTATTTATCATGTGGGAACCAGAGGTTTGTCTCTCCTGGATGATGCCTGATGCTACCTTTACAGCCAAGGACTTGTGGGATTTTCGCATGATGATGCTAACCTTGCCGACCTTCCCCATCTTCTTCATGACCACTACCATGTTTCAAGCCATTGGAAATGCTAGAATTGCTGGTTTTTTGATTGTCGCCCGAGAATTATTACTGTTTGTCCCTATTGTCTTCATACTGCCGCTATTTTATGGTGTAAGTGGGATCTACTACACCGGTGTTCCCGTAAACTGCATCGTTATAATTATCATGTTCATCGCTTTGAACAAGCAATTCCGCAAACTCAACCAACCAGCCGCCTACCCTTAATTAGGTGATCGTACTTTTACTACATTACCTGATTACTGACCCAAGCTTCTTTGTAGGATCCACGCTTGAACAGGTTATACTTAATAATGCAATAGATCGCTCTAAATCCGTCCCTCCAACCAATCTTCTTTCCTTCCTCATAGGTTCTGCCGTAGTAAGAAATTCCCACCTCATAAATCCGCACCTTTGGAATACGAGCAATTTTGGCGGTCACTTCCGGTTCAAAACCAAAACGTTGTTCAATCAGTTCAATGCGCTGGATCATTTCCGTATTGAACAGTTTATAGCAAGTTTCCATATCTGTGAGGTTTAGATTTGTGAACATATTGGACAAGCCAGTTAGGAATTTATTACCGATAGAGTGCCAGAAGAATAGGATTCGATGTGGCTTTGACCCCATAAATCGCGAACCATACACCACATCTGCTGCTCCCATAAGAATAGGTTTCAACAGATCATTATATTCGGCCGGATCATACTCAAGATCCGCATCTTGAATAATTAAGTATTCCCCGGTGGCCTTTGCAATGCCCATATGCAAGGCCGCTCCTTTCCCTTTATTCACCTCGTGCTCATAGTACTTCATATCTAGCTCAGTGTTGGCCTGCATGTATCGGTGAATGGCTCCCTTTGTATCATCTTGGGAACAATCATTGACTATGATGATTTCTTTTTGGATACCTTGGACGAGTTGGACTGCTTTTACCCGATCTAAGATCAAATGGATGGTGGATTCTTCATTGTAAGCCGGAATAATAATAGAAAGCCTAGTGAATGTCATTGGTCAAGCAATTTTAAGTCTGAACTCACCGGAGGGTGTAAATCAATTCGTTCTCCTTAATGTTGTTGTAGTGTTGCGGATTCGGAATCCTTGCTTGAAGTTCTCTCCCTTCTTTTAAGATGCTCTTTAGGTAACGATAGACAGAGCGGTAAAGCACCAAAAGTAATGCTTTAAAGATAGACTTTTTAGCTTATTGGTAATAAGGAAATGGAGCCACCAGGTAAGCTGGACGGATTGGGACTGGGCGGGTACGTTGCTGACAACGCTTGGTCCACAGTTTTAGGTTGTCTTGGACTGTCTTATTGCTGCTTGAATCAGCTTAGTGGTGTGATTTATTCATCACCTTGTTCTTGAAGGAATTGGCCAACCAAATTGCGTAGTAAGGTTGTTTATGAAAATGGCTACAGATCTTATAGTTGAATTTCTGGCGGCTCAGCCACAGATTATTGCGGAAAGTACTGGCTTCAAAACGCGGAATGCGGTCCTCTTTATTTTGCTCTGAATACATTTTACCAGATGTGGTAGCCAAATAGCCATTTTCTTTCGCCATTCGATGGGCCTGGTGGGAGCTGTCGTCGTATGGCCAGCTCATAAAGCCCACTGACTTATTTAATTTCTCCTCTATTATCTCTTTCGATTTCACAATTTCGTAGTTCAGCCGACGCTGAAAGTCTTCCTCTTCTTCCACATAGGCCAGCAAATTGTCAATTCCTGCGTAGGCTTGATGTATTCTTTGCGCCTGCTTTTCAAAAACCACGCGTTGGCCAATATCACTAAAATCATAGTTTTTGGCCAGACTGGTTACTTCCTGCACGTAATCCGGATTAATGAAGTGGCGCTTAGTGACCACTGAAGAAGTTTCTTCGAATATTGGGGTGCCGAGCGGTAGGCGGGATTCGAAATCAGCATCAGCAATATAGTATGGACGCATGGATGGATTAGCATTTAATATCGTATGCAAACCCTTATGTCCACCGTAATAATATCCGGTTAATTTAGAGGATTTCACATACTTAGCGTGAGTCATGGTGTGACTCTGACCATCAACATATCCAGCCTCCTCCATCAGTTTAATTTCATTCCATGACATATAACCCCGTGCTTCTAGTTCCTTTTGCTCTATTTCACCCGACCATACATCATCAAGGTTTGGGCGGACAATATCCCGTGGATCAACGCATTCAGGCGAAATGAATAGGGTTAATTTCTGACGATATTTTTTGGCCATGGGGAAGGCGTAGACCCAGTTATCCAGGAGACCATCATCCATCGTTAAACACACCTCATTTCCGGAGGGAGATTTCTTTCTTTGACGGTACAGTAGCCATTCATCTAGAAAGATCGATTGATAATTGTGTTCTTGCAGGTAAGCCATCTGATCTTCGAAGAAACGAAGCTTCATAGTCATCCAATCTAAGACCCATCCTTGGAACAAGTCAGGTGCTATGGAGTGATAGTAGATGACTGGAGGATTGATAGTGTTCATAGATCTATTTAACTGAGACTGATGCTTTTCTATACTGAATTGTCACTGAATGGTTTCAATCATTACATATCCTTTTTTGTACTAATTCCAAAAAATGGGTAAAGTACCCATGAGATCTCTTGTCAGCAGATCAAAGTCATCTTATTCTCTCCTTACAAAAGAAGCACATCTCAAGCCTTCTGGAGAGAGGAAGTAGCTACTTAGAATAGCTGCTCTAATGAACTGGGCATCAGGGAAAAACTGCGCCTATTAAGAACACCAAAGGCGACAAGGGAAGAGATACAGGAGGGGGAATTGGGAGGTAAACCCAAGAAAATCAACTATAAAATCAGCTTAGGGTGTCTTATGCCGGCCGGCCATCCCGCTTGTTTCGTGATGATGGCTGGGCACCGAGCTTGAATCGTCCACTTGTATCATGGAATGCCGTAGGAATGCGTGGACTAAATTAAGCCTGTTAGCCCACGCATCCTGGTACTGCTTAGAAATGCTTAGTCCCTTTTTGTGCTGGGACTTTGGTATAAATACGGATGTTGTCAATTTTCCCACTATCATCAAAGGACCCGAATCCGATTCCACCTGCTCCGAAACGCTTATCATTAGCCTCCATGACCGGATTGGACATATCGTCAAAGAATAGCCTAATGCTGCCAGATTCGACATCACGTTCTAGCCGTATTTTATGCCACTTTTTGGGAAGCCAATTCTGCCCGTCATTAGTCTTAGTAGAAATCTTAAGGCGGGGGGTGCCATCGACCACAAATACATTGTTTGCATGATCATCCATCGCCTTGCTAATGTGTGTGTAATAGAAATGGCTCTTATCTTGAAAGCCAAAAAAGACACACATATCCTGGTGGTTATATACACGGCCTGTCTGCTGAAGGTCCGCTTCCATCACAAAACTCCCGAATCTTTGGCCGGATATTAACGCCACGGAATGAGGGGAACGCACGGGGGGTTGGTACTCCGATTTACCCGTACACTCCAGGGCTCCCCCTTTGATTTCATCACTATATTGCCAAAATTTAGTATCTGAAAACTCGAAATCTGAGATGGTTGAAGCCTTGTCAAATGATTGTTGGTATGCTAAGGTATAACCATTATCCAAGGTCTTAGGAATCTTGTTGCTACAGCTTTGGAACAGCAATAATGAGCATAATAGCGCCCCGCTGAAAAGATAAGTTTTACGTGACATGTGGTTTTCGTTTTGTTAAAATCAGTTCATAGACTTACTTGCATATCTGATCAATGACCCAATTGGTCCTCGCCGCTGACTCACCAGTACTGGGAGATTCTCCCTCACCCATCAAATCCGCAACAATCTTTTCGATTAGTGGCTGCTGGATATGGGCTGGCATTTCAAAGTCCAATTCCTCTTCTTGGTCTGCCAATTCAAGTCTTACTTTATTACTAGTGAAATAGTGGAAGATAATCTGCCCTTTTTCTCCGATAATTCTAGTTTCTTCCTTGACGGCAGGTTCGCCCACCGTAAAGCACCAAGAACCAGTACCCAACACGCCTGTTTCAAATTGGAAAGTTGCAGAAACGACATCTTCTGCTTCGTAAAGTCCAGCCTGATTGGTACAGAAACCATTGGCACTCTTAATCGGACCCAGCAAGTAATCAAGGTAATCTAATTGATGCGAAGCCAAGTCGTAGAAAAAGCCTCCACCGGCAATTTCAGGATCCACGCGCCAATTATTATCCAAGCCACTCACGATGGCCGGCTGAATAGATTGAAACAGCTCTATTTGCACCATTCGGATAGCTCCAATGGCACCATCATCTACCCATTTCTTAACTTGCAAAAATTGTGGTAGGGATCGGCGATAGTATGCTACGTGTAAAGGAACGGCATACTTTTGACAATCAGCAATCATTTGCTGGCACTCCGCGAAGGTGCGCGCCATCGGCTTTTCTACATAAACTGGCTTACCAGCGGCGGCGGCCATCGCGGTGTACTGTCCATGACTAGATGGAGGCGTAGCAATGTACACCGCATTCACATCTGGGTCATCAATCAATTGCTGAGCATCATTGTACCATTTGGGAACGGCGTGCCGTTGGGCATAATCCTCCGCCTTGGTAGCATTTCGCCGCATCACGGCAACTAGGGAAGATCCGGGGATTTTTTGCATGGCGGGTGCGCTTTTGACTTCACAAACATCGCCACATCCGATAATCCCCCAACGGATTTCTTTGGGTTTATCCATGTAAGATGGTCTTCAACTTGTTGTGGTTAATCGTTTCTATAAAAGTAACGAGCTTCCGCTGAAAACCAATTATTCGGCGGAAAAAAGTAACCCAAAAATAACAAGAGCTATAGAATATAGTCTAGTGTGGAAGCCGGGAACGAAGCACCCCATAGAGCAAAGTGCCCATCAAAGCACTAGCAATCACGATCATGATGCTCCAATATCCCTGCCCAAATAGGATGTACAAAGGACCAGGACATGCACCAGTTAAAGCCCACCCTAAACCAAAAAAGGTTCCGCCGATCAGGCTTGCGGTGTAGGTCTTCGGTTTATCCTTAGGAAATATCTTCTTTCCATCAAATCCTCCAACTAGACCAGCTTTAAATAAATGCTGAACGATAGCTCCTGCAATCACCGCCACCCCAATCACACCATACATGTGGAAGGACTGAAAACGGAACATTTCCTGGATTCGATACCATGAGATTACCTCAGACTTCGTCAATACAATTCCAAAGAGGACACCAATCAATAAAAACCGTAAAAGTCGCATTAGAAGCTTGCTTTATAGTAAAGTGAAGAGAAAAGGGAAAAAGAAATGGATCATCACCAGACCACCAATGAAGAACCCCACTACAGCGATCAGAGAAGGCAACTGAAAGTTGGATAGACCGCTAATGGCATGCCCAGAGGTACACCCACCCGCATACCTAGCGCCAAATCCTACCAATATCCCTCCGAGCACGAGCAGGAGCCAGGAGTTACCTTGAGATAGGCCAAATAATTCTTCGGGTAATATAGAACCAACTTCTGGAGCTTGAATCCCAATATCGCTTAGCGCCTCAAGAGTTTCCGGAGTGACGGTCATCGCTTCCGCTGGAGCAAGAAAGGTACGAGCTAGGAAACCCCCAACCATAGAGCCTACTATGAAGACCAATAACCAGTCGTGCTTTTTCCAATCCAGATTGAAATAGGAAGACCATCTTTTAGCTCCACCAATGGAACAAAGAGTCTGAAAAGAGGTAGACACGCCAAATCTCTCCCCAAAATACAGCATCAGAAAGAGCACCAAGGCAATTAGTAGGCCGGATATGGACCAGTGCCAAGTCCCCGTCAGCCATTCTAGTGTAATCATGGTAGTTTTGTATGAATGAATTATTAGTGGCAAAAATAGGTCCTGAACCTAGGACAATTTGTGACACTAATCACACAGTTCAATAGATGGAAGAAATGGGTTTATTATCTTCTCCCTATGGCTTTGTGAGCACATTTTCTATCTTTGCATAGTGACAGATGATAGTGGCCTACTTCCACTCAACAGCGTTTTTTGCGAACTGGCTATTTGATAACCCATAAATCAGGAAAACAATGCTATCCCTCAAAAATGGAATGGTCTTCGGATTTCTGTTACTCTTTCCCTTACTGACGCATACCCAGGTTGTTGATTTTATCGATATTCATCTTACCGTGTTAGAGAAGGTGGGTGATAAGACACGCGCATTACCCAATGCCAAACTCAATATTTCCGATGAAGGTGAAGTGATCACCAATACTAATGGCAGCCACACTTACACCTATGCTTTGCGTAACAAAGTGAATCCTGAAATATCCATTAGCTTGCTCTCCGAGCAACACAAAATGTTGAAGCCACTGGACGGCGCAATCATGGTGGACCCCACTCGGGAGGAAATGTTTATCGAGTTTGTGGTGGTGAATATGGCGGAAGAAAACCCCGAATTTAAGAAACGAGTGAATGATCTTGAAAAGAAAATTTCTCGTCTCCAATATAAGAATCAGTTGACTAAACAGCAGCTCAGCCAACTGCACGCTACTTTACTAGATACTATTTTTTACTTTGAAGGAATAAAATCTGCGTTGCAGGCGGAATTGGCATCCGCCCAGGAAATCAATCAAGAGCAACAAGCGGAAAATGCGGAACAAAGGAGAATGATTGAGGAACAGCAGAACAGGATCCAGGATCTAGAAAGTCAAGTGGATCAATTAACCTTAGATTTAACGGAAGCATTAGAAGCTCGCTACCTGCGACAAAATGAATACTTTAAGAATATTTCCACAAATCTGATGGCCTATTTGAGGAAATCAAAAGATATTAAAGACCACCTACCCAATATTAAGACCTACTACCGATCTCCTGGCGGTTTTAAAGGCTTAGAACGAGATATAGATCAATACAATAAAGTGTATTCTACCCTCGATGATGAGCATCTATCCTATCTCGAAGGAGTGGGTCATTATTGGGAAAATCCACCGATCAAAAAAGAACTAGAAGGAGTTTTCGATCTCGTCATCAAAGGCTTGCACCTGAACCAGGTGTTCCCAACGCTGAATGAGGTTCTCCTGCAACTACATAAGGAAAAACCAGGAAAGGCACAAAAGATTGCATCAGCTGCCTATGAAGATATGACGATCAATATCAACGACCTAGAGCAAAAGGTCAACCGAGTTTTGATCAAGCTAAGAAACAACTAGAACTTAGCATAAGTCAACATTAATCGCACACTTATACTCATTTCGCCAACCAAAAATACCCTAAAAATGTCGAAGCGTATCATTCAGTATCTAAGTATCGCGGCGGCTCTGTTTTTACAGGCTTGTAACCCCGATTGCACCAATTTGTCAACTTCAAATATTAGTTTGCCTCCTGGCCCCTATCAAGCGAATGCGGAAATTGCTGTTACCGCCAGCCCATCTAGCTTGATCAAGGAGCGAGAATTTCATATTTCAGTTCGAAAGAACAATGCCACGGAGATTAGCCTTTTGGATAGTCGCTTTGAAGAAGCGCTTGACGCTGCGGTATTGCTCATGCCGAATGAAGTTAACCCAACCGCATCTTTACTGATCAATGATCCAGATTGTACCGGTAATTTGATCCCAGTTGGCACACCAACTAGTCTGCAGAGTAATTCGTTCTTCGTAGATAATCCTTTTTTCGTCACTCCAGCACCACCGTTAATTGTTATTCCGTCTCCTCCTCCAAGCATTCCGGGTAATATCGTTAATGCCTGGTTCAGTCCTAATAATCGGAAGTACTGTATTTGGTTCCAGCCAGATTTGGATGATAATGGCAATGAACTACCAACTCTAACGAGGGGTTTCTTTGAAGGACAGGATCGAAAAGGTAGCTGGGAATTGGCTGCGGGTTGTGATAATATAGAGGGCACGGGGGAGTTATTTCATCTGAATCAAGTAACAGGTATCGTAGATAAAGTAAATAACATCATTAGCATTCGTGTGGACCGAACCAGTAAAAACCTAGGTTTTGAGGACTTTGAGGGTTTCTTTGT
This sequence comes from Saprospiraceae bacterium, assembly GCA_013214355.1. Taxonomy (GTDB): domain Bacteria; phylum Bacteroidota; class Bacteroidia; order Chitinophagales; family Saprospiraceae; genus DT-111. The sequence continues at coordinate 145,591 of JABSSL010000019.1, forward strand.
GGATCCTAATAAGATGCCAGCTGGTTCTGATTATAATATTGGCGGAGTATGTAATGCTGACAATGGCCGCTCGATGCCTAAGCTCATGTATCTCGTTTCTCAAACGACCAAAAGACAATTGCTACTCTGGAGAAATCTAGACTAGGCTTTTATGATCCTTCTATTTCAGCGAGGAAGTACTCAGTAATCTTCCTCGCTGAAACCGTTTTTTTGTAGAATCCCTATCTTTATTGCCACGGTAATTCATCTCTACAATTCTTCTATTGAATTGCCTAGACATTCTTGTTTTCGTCTAATTTAAGCTCTCCCAACTTAAATAAGGCCGTTGAATCTACAAGTGCAGGACTCGCTTGACCTGACCACTATGGTCAGCTGATCCTCCTATCCAACTTCAGCGGTATTCAATCATTTTTTAAAATACCCTAAAATGTCAAAGCCATTAATTTATGCTTTGGGAGTAGCCGCTATTTACCTTCTCCAAGCATGCACCCCTGATTGCAGTACTCCACTAAGTAGCAACATCGTGCTGCCGCCTGGGCCCTTTCAGGCAAATACAGAAATTGCCGTTACCGCTAATCCCAGCACCTTGATTCAGGATCGCGATTTCCATCTATCGATCAGAAAGAATAACCAGACCGAGATTAGCTTGTTAGATTCTCGCTTTGAAAAAGCACTCGATGCAGCGATCCTAATGATGCCGGAAGAAGTACACAGCTCCGCAAGCATACTAATGAGTGATCCAGATTGTACCGGGAACCTGGTCCCAATCGGAAATTCCACCAGTATCCAAAGCAAGTCCTTTTTCGTAGATAACCCCTTCTTTATCACACCTGCGCCGCCGCTGATCGTCATTCCCTCCTCCCCTCCTAGCATTCCGGGAAATATTGTCAATGACTGGTTTAGTCCCAACAATCGGAGATATTGTATCTGGTTTAAGCCTGAGCTAGATGACAATGGCAACGAACTTAAAACCATCAAAAAGGGCTTTTTTGATGCAGATGGGAATCGTAAAGGTAGCTGGGAACTAGCAGCTGGATGTGACAACATTGAAGGAACGGGAGAATTAAATCACCTTAACCCCATCACCGGGATTGTAGATAAAGAGAATAATCTCATTAGTATCAGAATTGATCGAACCAGTAAAAACCTAGGTTTTGAAGATTTTGAAGGCTTCTTCGTGGATCCTAATCAGATGCCAGCTGGCACAGATTACAATATTGGAGGCATCTGTAATGCGCAATTCGGGCGTTCGATGCCCAAACTCATGTATCTCGTTTCACAAACGACCAAAAGACAACTTCTTTTGTGGCGAAATGATGATTAGGATATCGGATTAAAGCCGTCGAATAAAATAGGGGCATCGCCAAAGTGGTCGATGCCCCTATTTTTCTTGGATCTGCCCAGTTTTCTAGATGCCTAAGCGAAGTCCTAAGGTGAAATTACTGTAGGAAGCCCGCACAATTTCCTGTTGTGGATTCACTACCGCTGAAATGAGCGGAAAGCCTCCGGTAAAGAAAAAATTATAATTTCTAGTTGGTGCATATTGAATGCCCCCAAAGGCAAAGAGGAATTCATTGACACGGATCAGCGAGCTTGTCTCTGAGGGAGATTGCGACGGTTTAAAGGCAAGGCTATAGCTCAACCCTGGGTAAAAGGTCCACTTATCCCCGAATGGTCTTTGTATCAAAGAAAAGTTAATACTGGTATTAAATAAGTACTGGTCATTGACACCTGAAGAAGGGAAAAAGGTTTGAAAAGTTCCCCCAAGGAAATAGAAGGTTTGATTATTTAAACCCTTGTAATACGTAAACCCAATGTCAGCGGTGTTTCGATCAGCAGCCAGTTGTCGAGCCTTTTCCTCTCCCGTCACGGTCTTAATCGCAAAACCACCATTCAAAACAAACTTGGGATCCGAGGTGATGGGTGCAGATCTAAAACGGAGTCCGACGCTACTAATATCGCCAAGAGATTCGTCAAAAATGGCTCCCCCAGGATTAGCTTCTAAAAGCGCATTGAGATCGCCGCTGCTGCTGAATACTCTAAACATGGAACTAGAAGCAGCATTGTCTACCCGGGTTCTCGTATACCGAATATGGATTCCAACATCCCACTTGGCCGATTCAGAAATGCCGTAAAAGCCGAATATATCAGAAATGAACTGAGTAGCCCGAAAACGATCAATAATGGGAGAATTTTGATCGGTTTGATGTAGGGCTAACCAGTAAGAGGTCAAAGAATTGTTCCAGATAACTTCGCCTTGCCCCGCACGAAGAACTGTTGAGGAACCACCTGCAACGATAAACGCCTCTTTCAAAGAGTCGGCATCGAAACCGGGTATGGAGTATTTAAATTTCTGTGCCTCAACTGTTTGCGCAAGCAAGAAACAGAAACTGAGACAACTAATGATCATTTGCCATTTGGAGTTAGCTGATAGCTTCATTATGCAGTATTTAGGTGTAAAGTTTGAAAAGGTACTGGACCATATTTTAATCGAAGATAGTAAAATTATCAGCACAGGAGATCGCTTTCCTATTGCAAATTGGGCCGATTTCCTGTCCATATAATAGAAATGCCCATCGTGCCTTCGGCACAATAAGCTAAACACTCACCTTGACCACTAAAGCTTTTTCCTTGCCCTAGCGTAAAGGCAAAGTTCTCTTTTAAGTGGCCTCCACTTATCTTGTAACTTTTGTGCACTATTTGTCCACTGATTGATCGAAAATCTTCACTAATTTTTAATTTTTCTAAGGTGAGCTTCTCAGGTCGAGTAGATTTTGGCGGATAGACTTCCAGATAGGCTTGTAAACTATCTTCGAATCCCAGATTCAACGTACCAGAATATACTAAATCCCGTTCATGATTGTAGAAGTAGGTAATATCCCAACTTCCCAACCAATCTTCTTGGGTGAATTCTGTTTTACGAAACAACAAGTACACTAGGAGAATTCCGAGCAGGACCAGAAGTGTGCTAGTTACCAAGCTAGGGGGCTGCCTACGGCTAGAAGTCTTTTTCATGATTTTTGGGGTAGGGTGAACGAAATTTAAGCTAGCAGGTAAGTATCAATCAGTAAGCAAATTACTAAGAAGTTCTTTAAGATTATTCAGTCTAAGCAGAAAAAGCAATATTGTGCGGCAGGATCCTCGACAAAATTGCCCGAATTGTCAGCTTAAGTCCGTTCTTTATTTACTTTTCTGAGGAGTGAAAAAGAGCAGGATGTCTGTATAACTACAATCTCTGATATGTTAAAAAAATCTTAAAACATTAGGTACTACTGTCATAATTAGCTGTGGTAAACTACAATCACATAGAGAATATCCTTACATTTAATAGTTCAACTCGCCCTGCTTTGGGAAGACAGCTACTACTCCAAAGAAAATTCGATCGCTAGAACCCTATTTAAGCTTCCTCTATTAAATGCTCAGGATATACTCGGTAACTACAAAAAACGAAGTATGAAAACCCTTTTTACCCTACTGACCACACTACTGACCTTGTGTTGCTTGTCTAGCATACATGGGCAGGTAGACTATCACATTCTATCTGATTGGGATTACCCAAGAAAGGAGAGTGCTCCTGGTAACTACTGGCCCGAAAAAATCCATAAGATTATCAGAGGCCTGGATGGGCAAATAGTAGCTGTGGGTGAAACGGTAAGCTCAGATAACAAAAGATTTGAAGGGCTGTTTTTGATCATCGATGAGAAAACAGGGCAAGAAAAATTTCGGAAATCTTACCCAAAATCTGCTGATGCAGGCTTCTACAGCATAGTTCAAAATTTTGACGGTACTTATACCATCGTAGGCTATCAGTCTACGGCAAGAGAGGGGCGGAATGGTTGGGTTTTAAAAGTGGATCAAAAAGGGAAAATCGTATTTGAAGATGCACCTAGGAGTAAGGAGGGACGAGACGACGTATTATTAGATGTGGCCATTGATGCCGAAGGGAACGTTTTGGCTGCCGGATACCAACGTCATAAGACAAAATTCAATGCCTTGTGGTTAGTTCAGATAGGGACTGAGGAAACCACTGACAAAATCATTAATGATGCTGCACTAGGGTTTGTGAATACGATCGTCCCTGCTCATGAAGGCGGATTCGTCCTTCTGGGTAACACAGAGCAATTTAAGGATGGACAAATTGAAGATGCCTGGGTACTTAAAGTCAATAAAGAGGGAGGCCAAGTAGGCACCGGACTAAAATACTTCGGAGACAAAGGCTATCAAGACATTCAAGATATAACTCCGACGCTAGACGGAGGGTATGCCATTGCTGGGGTAACTACCTCTAAAGGAAATGGGCTTGCCGATATGTGGGTGCTGAAAGTTGATCGAAACTTTAAGTTGCAATGGGAAAAAACCTACGGAAGCACCAAAGAAGATGCCGCACAATCCATTATTGCTTTACAACATGGAGGCTTTGCCATTCTTGGGCAAGGTAAAGGCCATTTAGCCAGTGCCCCAACGACTCAACTGCAATTACTTGTTATAGATAATAAAGGGAACGAACTGGATGACACTAGCACGCCCATTATCCCAACGCGGGGAAATGAACGAGGCACTTCCCTGGTAGAGACTGATAAAGGCTTACTAGTGGTGGCTGGGGTAGATGAAGCAGAAGATCGCAGACAAACCCCTACTCCACATATTGGTGGCTATATCTACCGACAACTACCTAGGATGACCAATAGTGCTAAGGAGCGAGAACGCAATGCCAATTACTCCAATGCTTTAGCCTTGAGTGAGCCAAAATTTATTGATAATAACGATAATGGATATTTAGAAACCAACGAAAGGGGGTATTTCCTGGTCAAGGTAAAAAATCAAACAACTAGTCCCCTCGATCAGATCACTGCTCATATACAAAATGATCATATTCGAGCCGTGAAGACAGCATTTACCAATATCAAAATCGGTACGCTACTAGCAGGGCAATCCAAAGATGTCCACATACCCCTTACTGCGCTCAAAGACCTAGGTGGTACTGGCCGATTGGAATTTAATATGCAGTTCCATGTCAAAGGAATTTTTGCGAGCAGGGCGATAGGGCATGTTAAGACCAATCAACCAGACCCAGCCAAGTTGATGGTCAGTAGCTCCAAATTCTTACCGGCTAACAAACCTCAAGCTGGGCAAGAAATTCTACTTACGGTGGAAATCGAGAATCGAGGAGGTAGAGATACGGGACCCTTTGATGTCGATTTCATTATCCCTGCTGGGGTTGAATCTTTAGAATCAGAAAGGCAAAACATTCTTAGTATTCCGCCGAACGGGCGAAAAACACTAAGGTTCTCTTTTCGCTTTGATCAACAGTTTAAAGGTAACAGCCTAAATATTGTCATGGAAGCTGGGGGAAGTAGCTTGAATTCGTACAAGAAGGGATTCAATCTAATGGTTGACAACCGAAAAGAAGAAGTGGTTACGGTACCGGGTACAATGCCCGCTGGCAATGAGATTTTTTGGACTTCACCCGATCCCAATGACTACAGTTCGAGAGTGGTAGAAGTCAATGATCGAAATGCCAATATCAAGTTGATGGCTTTATCTGGATCTCTCCTGAACAAAAGCAATTTCGCTACTAGGATAAATGGTGAGTTTGTGGGTGAAGGGCAAAAGATGGATGAAGAAACACTCCAAGGTCCGGGGAAAGACATGGGGAGAAATCGTTATACCTTTAAAGATAAGATTCGTTTGCAACCTGGTCGAAATATTGTGGAAGTAGTTTACAATGATAACAAAGGCCTACAATTCGCCAGTCGTCCTATGACCTTCAACTATATCCCTAAGGGCAATCCAAACCTATATGTTCGATCGGTTGGGATAGATCATGATGATTTGAAGTACACGGTCAAGGACGCAGAAGATATCGCAAAAGAGTTTTCCAAGTTGAAGGATGACCGAGGCAGAGGGTTTCGGAAAGTGGATGTTCTGCAATTAACGCAGGATGATCATACTACCTTGATCAATTTAAAAAAGATGATCGTCAACCTACGACGTTCCAATATCAAAGACAATGACCTAGTCGTCTTGTTTATTTCTACCCATGGCAAAGTATTAAGTGATAGAGGTGATTATATCTTAATTCCTTCTGACTTTGATCCGGAATATGAGGAACAAACCTCCCTAAATTTCCAGCGAGATATCCTGGACGAATTGGACCAGATCAAAGGAAAAGTACTGGTCTTCATTGACGCTTGCCACAGTGGAAACGCACTCGGTAGTAAAGACTTTACTGACGAAGCGGCTAGTAAGTTTATGAATGATCTGATTGAAAAGACTTCAGGTATGGAAATTATTGCCTCCTGTAGTGATCATGAATTTTCCTGGGAAGACGATAAATGGCAGAATGGGGCCTTTACGGAGGCCATATTAGAGGCTTTCCAAGACAGGACGGTAGAAGTGGATGGGGAACTAATTCACGCAGATATCTTTGACGAAATCAATCAAAGGAAAAGTGGAAGGGATGGTATTATTACCATCGAAGAGCTCCGAAATTACATTGGAAAGCGTGTACCGCACCTTGTGCGCTCTATTAAACGGCAAAAACAAAATCCTTCGCACAAGTCCACGGAATTGTTGCCAAAGGACACACCGATCTATATGGTCGATCAGAATCAATAAGCTAACATAAACTCGGGGGCCAAAGCCTATTTTCTACGCTTCCTTTTCTTTTTTGGCTTTTGCCCTCGAGTCTTAGGTTTTTTATACTTCAATTTCATTTTGTCCGCGTGTCGGACTTTCTTATTTACCTTTTTGTTCTTATCTGTCTTCTCGTGGAAGGCGCCACCAGATTTTTCAATATCTGGTAGGTTGATGGCCAGGTTTTTCATGAAGATTTGCGGCTTTTCAGCCTCAATCAGTTCATCGGAAATTTCGAGATTCTCAGGTAATTCCTGTATCGGAATTTCATAATTCATCAAGCCCTGAATAGCTTCAATATAAGCGTCATCCTTTTCCGTAATAAAGGACAAGGCCTTTCCTTCTGCATCTGCTCTTCCGGTTCGCCCAATTCGGTGGATATAGCTTTCTGGTTCGTCCGGAATATCAAAGTTGATTACGTGGGAAACCTCGGCAATGTCCAATCCACGAGCGATAAGATCCGTAGCAATCAAAGCTCGATACGTCCCATCCTTGAACGACTGTACGGAATTAAAGCGGTTATTTTGTGCCTTGTTAGAATGGATGACCCCTACTCTACCCGGATATACCTCCTCCAAACGTTCAAAAAGCACATCTGACAACTTTTTAGTTGCTGAAAACACCAGTACCTTATTCATTTCTTCCTGCTCATCCAGTAAGCGCTGTAGGAGATTTACCTTGGTGTTGAAATTCGGCACCTTGTAAGCCGTCTGACTAATATTATCAAGTGGGGTACCCACTGGTGTTGCTTCAATCCGTTTAGGGAAATTAAAAAAGGTATCCAGCAAGTCTTCGACCTCTTCCGTTAGCGTAGCTGAAAAGAGTAAGTTTTGCCGCTTTTCTGGTAGCAGATCAAAGAGATTCAGCAATTGATGACGGAATCCTAAATTCAACATTTCATCGACCTCATCAATCACTAGCTTCTTAATCTTCTTGGCTTTCAAGGCACCTTTGTAAATCAGATCCAAAAGTCGGCCTGGAGTGGCCACCAACACATCCAATCCCTGCTCTACCAGTTTAACTTGGGTATTAATATTGGTACCCCCATATACACCCACCACCTCAACATTCATGTAAGTAGTCAGTTGCTCCACAGCTTCCACTACCTGGACCACTAATTCTCTGGTAGGCACGACCACGAGAATTTGTGGGAAGCGGTCTTTACTGTATTTCCACAATCGCAGCAAGGGCAATAAGTAAGCAAAAGTCTTTCCCGTACCGGTCTGAGCTATACCTACCATATCCCTTCCGGACATGATCACAGAGAATGCCTTCTCTTGAATCGGAGTGGGCGTGGTAAGCCCCGAGTCTTGCAACGCATTGCGCAGCGAACTATTTAAATTTAGATCATCAAAAGTGCTCATCTCAAATGGATTTTCTCAGGCACCAGGTTGTCATTGCCCTTTGGTTTTGCACATTGGTGGTTTTAATCGGCTCCATCCACTCCCCTCCTAATTTTTCTGTATCCTTCAGCAGTTTCTGTTGATCTACTAAATACCATTGGGTACCGCTAGGAAGTTCATAAATACCATCACCGACAGCCGTTATAAAGGGCTCAACACCGATGGTGGAAGACAAGCGGCAGAAGAAGAATCCTCCTGGCTTAATTACCTTCCAGATCGAGCTTAGCATTTCATCAAAATGCGTATGGTTCTTGGAAAAGTGTAAAACCGCATTGCATATAACCAGATCAAAATAGGCAGCCTCAAAGGGCATCTTTGTGATCGGAGCACAAACAAATCTTTCCGCAGGATAGGCTGGCTGTAAGGTATCAGCTAAGGATCGAATAGTAGCAATAGCCTCGGGGTTTTGGTCCACGCCAAAGACTTCATAACCATTCTTCAAGAAGAAATGGCTATTTCTTCCTGCTCCACACCCCACGTCTAAAATCCGTTTGCAGTCCTGGTATCTCCCTTTCATCAGTTGATCGAAAAGGTAGATATCCATTCTGCCCAGTTCATCCAGAAAATCAATCATATCTTGCAGACTATTGCTTGAAACCGCAAAGAACGCAAAATTTTGGCAATTGGCTTAGTACATGTTTGACCGCTCTTTACTTCACTTCCTCTCTCCCATCCGCATGGATGGCAAAGCGACCACGTTCCTTAGCATGTACTTGATCCGAGTTAGGCCATGGCCAGCCACCAAAGGCAGTACGCTGAAAATCTTGGATCGCCTCATATATCTCATTATCCGTATTCATAACAAAAGGACCATGTTGCGCTACCGGTTCTCCGATGGGTTTTCCCTGCAGGAACAGTAAATGTGCCGTTTCGGCTCCGTTTTGTAGTTGTAGGGGCTGACTTGCATCTACCTTGATGACCGAACTATTGGGAATACTTGTTCCTTCCATGTGTAGGTCTGCACCCCGATAGAAATACAAGCTTCGATTTAGCTCAGAAGTGCCGGCGGGGACTGTCCAAGTTGCTCCTGGCTCTAAACTAATTGTCCATATAGCAACCTGATTAGTGGGATCTGCCGCCCAGGAATTCGGGGCGGGATCGGGGGCTTGCACTTCATCAAGTTGACCAGCAATAACTGTTACTTTCGTCTTTTTCCCCTGCTCGTCTTCATGTTCAAAGACCGGGATCGTATCTCGCCAAAGCATCGCAAAATGGGGTTCTACTAGTTTATCTTTCTTGGGTAAGTTTAACCAAATTTGGAAAAGCTCTAGTGGGTTTCCTTGGTCTTCTTTCAATAAAGGAAACATCTCAGAATGCTGCACCCCTTTACCAGCAGTCATCCATTGCACGTCACCATTACCAAAACGTCCCGCGGCGCCTAAGGAGTCGGCATGATCGACCAAGCCTTCTGCCGCGATGGTTACCGTTTCAAACCCTCTATGAGGATGAGAGGGGAAACCAGGAACAGTTCTACCATGATACATCCTCCATGGAAATTGCGGGTTGAAGTCTTGCCCTAATGGTCGGGCGGCCAAGGAAGCTTGAGGCCCCATCTGACCATTTCCTGCCGGATAATCATCCTTGTGATAAGCACAAAACAAAAAGGGATCACTGGTTTGCCAAGGAAAGCCGAGGCGTTGAATAGATATAATTTTATTATTACTCATGATGGTCTCCTTCAAAACAAATTAAATTGAAATCAATGCCATTGTAGTAGCTTAACAACAAAGAAGCGCATTTGGTTAATTATTGCTCAGTTGCCCGGACATTTCTTGTTCTCAATACACTAATAGATAGAGCGCAGTTTAGTCGTCAATTCTGTTTTGCTCTTCCATAAGGTTACATAAGATTAGAAAAAGAGGACTCGTCATCCCCGCAATAGGAAAGCCCCGGCGCATTGCGCCGGGGCTTTCCTATTGCTCTACACTTATCGGTTAACTTTCCTTTAATTCAGTTGAAAAATCTCATGCCAAGCTTGCCATCCTCCATCCAAATTAAAGACATTATCTTTTGCCATCCCTCCATTAATCATTAGTGTACAAGCTCTGATACTTCTTCTTCCACTTCGACAATACACAAGATACTTTTGGTTTGGGTCAAGAGCTTCCATCTGTTCGTAAAATTCATCCCCGAAATAGTCAATGTTGACAGCTGAATCAAAGTGACCGTTCAAAAACTCCTTGGGAGTCCTTACATCAATCAGTATTAAGTCTGTCAATTCATCCATCAACTGCTGAGCCTCAATCGGTTTGAGGTTATTGAGGCGCGCCTTGAACATGCGCCATCGAGGGGTCTTACAAGATTTATCTTCCATTATTGACTACCAGTTAATAATTGCTAGGCCAATTTCCTAGGACCATTTGGTCCTTCAGTCCCTAGCACGGTACAAAAATAAGGGATTTCCGGGAATTCTGCTGATGCATTTTGCCAGCACATCATTCCCTATCTATTGTCGATTCTTCACGTTGGTCTGAATGGCGCTAGGATTCCAAGGTAAGTCTCCTTGCTGTTCTCCATGATAGAAAGCATCTTCCGCATTATGTACATACATGAAGAAGTTTTCTTTGCCAAAATCTTCGATCAAATTTACGCGGTATAGCATGTCCCGAACAGGTCCAATTACTCCGCACAGGTTCAATCGAATCTTCCTTTCTGCTAGGTATTTATACATCTCCTCCAACGCATGGATGCCGGTGCTATCAATGTCGTGCATAGAACTAGCATCCATGATTAACAATTTCAAGTTAGGTCCTTTCTCGCTTACTAAACGTTTGATGTTTTCCTTAAAGTAACTTGCATTGCCAAAGTAAAGTTGATCATCAAAGCGTAGAATTAGTATTTCATCCGACTGTTGTGCCTCTTGGAAGCGTTTGATGTTTCGATAAAAGTTCGTCCCCGGCAACTTCCCGAGCACAGCCAAGTGAGGGCGTGAGCTTCTGTAGAGTACCGTCATCAGCGATAGTGTTACTCCAGCAACCACCCCTTCTCCAATACCAAATACCAGCGTCACCAAGAAAGTCACTGACATCATCCAAAAATCGCGGCGATGAGTATGCCACAAATGAATGGCTTCTTTCAGATCAAACAAGCTCTTAATGGCTAGTAGGATGATGGCAGCCAGTACTGCCTTCGGCAGAAAATAGACCAGATCTGTCAGGAATAACAAGGTTAAGCCGACTAAAGTAGCCGCTACGATGGACGCCACGCCTGTCTTGGCACCAGCCTCATCATTTACGGCAGAACGACTAAAACTTCCTGAGGTAACTAAAGATTGAAAGAAGGCTCCAATCAATTTCGAAACCCCTAAAGCCAACAATTCCTGATCTGGGCGTACCACGTAGTTCTGATGTTTCGCCTCCAAAACCTTAGCAATCCCAATACTCTCCACCACACAAATAACCGTCACGGTAAAAACAGTGGGCATCACGGCCACAATCTTATCCCAAGCTAGCACCGGAATTTCAAAAGCTGGCAGCCCTTCCGGTACCTCCCTCACCAAAGCTAAGCCTTGACTTTCTAACTGAAAACCCCAGGCGAGGAGCGTACCGATAATGGTAACGATTAGGGGGCCTGGAATAGACCGGTGGATAGATTTGAACCCAAGTATCGCAAACAAGGCGCCCAGACAAAAGATAACAGAGAGTAACTGAGTTTGTCCAAGGTGTTCAACAGCATAGAAGAGCGTCTGATACGAATGTGCAAAACGTGGTATGGCAATCCCCAGCAAATCCTTAAGTTGGCTGATGCCGATGATGACAGCCGCAGCAGAGGTAAACCCAACCAACACTGGATGAGATAAGAAATTAACTAAGAATCCCATCCTCAAAAAACTGAGCAACAGCTGCGCTAAGCCCACTAATAAACCTGTAAGAATCACCAACTCGATGAAGGCCACACTACCTGGCTCCTCTAATTGACTAATTCCCGCCAAAACCAAGAGAGCAGAGATCGCTACTGGGCCAATCGACATCTGTCTGGAGGAACCGAAAATCGCATAAAGGAATAAGGGAATAAATCCACCGTACAGTCCATAGATGGGTGGCATCCCCGTCAGCATCGCATATGCCATGCCTTGAGGGATAAGCATCACGCCCACCGTAAGGCCAGCAGAAAGGTCTTTTCCGAAATCAACACGAGTGTATTGATCTAATGATTCAAGTATGGGAAACCATCTACTCCATTGCATGGACTGAGGGGCTATTTATAGGTACTTTTATATACGGCCAAGATAAGAAAAGAGATTCGCTTTCTACCCTCAGTCCACTGGCTTAGTCTGTCAAGAAATGGCTTTAAGCTGCCCCAGTAGAAGGGCATACAAAATCAGTCATAGGTAATCCCGCAGCTTCCATATGAGCAACCGCTCCGTGCACATTAATGAGCTGCTCAAATCCTCTAGCTTTCAGGATAGAGGCAGCAACGGTAGAACGGTATCCACTACGGCAATGCATGTAGTAGGTTTTTTCCTTCGACATCTCACTCATCTTATCATTGATGAAATCCAAGGGAATGTTGATAGAACCGTCAATGTGCTCAGCTGACCACTCCGAAGGTTTCCGGACATCCATGATATTAATCTCAGTATCCTGATCAAAAGCCTTTGCTAATGCTTTGAGATCGATGGTTTCAATTTGGTCATACTCGGCACCAGCATCCTTCCAAGCTTGGAATCCCCCTTCTAAGTATCCAATAGCGTTATCATAACCAACTCTGGCTAAGCGCTTAATCGTTTCTTCTTCTCGGCCTTCCGGTGCTACGATGAGGATCGGCTGCATCAAATCTTTGATCAAGGCGCCCACCCAAGGCGCGAAACTGCCATCTAATCCAATAAATATTGAATTAGGAATAAAGCCTTGTACAAAGGAAGTCTTGTCTCGTACATCTAAAATCAGCGCATCATTTTCGTTGGCTGCCGCTTCAAATCCTCTAGGACTTAAGGCTACAGCACCTCTTTTCATAACCTTGTCAAAACTTTCGTACCCCTGCTTGTTCAATTTCGCATTCTTGGCAAAGTATTGAGGTGGAGGTAAAAGCCCTTCGGTGACTTCTTGGATAAACTCTTCTCGAGTCATGTCCGCACGCAATGCATAATTCGTTTGCTTTTGGTGACCAAGGGTATCCCAAGTATCTTTCGACATGTTTTTCCCGCAAGCCGATCCGGCACCGTGAGCTGGGTATACCAGTACTTCATCCGGGAGAGTCATGATCTTGGTTCGTAGACTATCAAATAACCAACCTGCCAGATCTTCCTTGGTGACACTTCCTTGCTTCTGTGCTAAATCTGGTCGGCCAACATCTCCAATGAATAAGGTATCACCCGTAAAGATAGCGTGTTCCTTTCCTTCCTCATTCAACAACAAAAAAGTGGTGCTCTCCGGCGTATGTCCAGGGGTGTGTAAAACTCGAATGGTCACTGCCCCTAGCTTAAAATCCTCTCCATCTTTAGCTGTGTATTTCTCGTATTCAGTCTCGGCATGAGGACCATAAATGATCTTTGCACCGGTTTTTTTGGCAAGGTCTATATGCCCAGAAACGAAATCAGCATGGAAATGAGTCTCCAAAATGTATTTGATTTGAGCTCCCGCTTCCTTGGCTCTTTTGAGATAAGGTTCCGTTTCTCTTAGGGGATCAATGATCGCCGCTTCTCCCTCACTCTCGATGTAATAAGCCCCTTGGGCCAAGCAACCTGTATATATTTGCTCTATTATCATAGCATAAGATTTTTTGTTGCTACAAAGTAAAGGCTTGTTCTCTTCCTTTACAGTGATGCGTATCACACTGGCATACGAAGAGGTGAAAGTAGGAAAATTTATCGTGCTGAGGTAAGCATGTAGGTCTGAGGATGCACTTCTTCTCAAGCGCAAGCTGATTTATGGATCTCTGTAGAAGCCTTAAAGAAAGACTATTGATCTAAACCATTAAGGTAGGATTCAGCTCTATTTAGTAGTGTTTCTTGCTTTTCGGGATTCATCTTCTCAAAGGTCCTCACCAACATCCCTAATCTAGGATTGCGTGTAAAAAAGTCTCGATGCACATGCATGAAACGCCAGAATAATGCGTCCCAAATTTCTTGCCAAGGTCCTTTTTTATAATTACTCATCTTCATCAGGTAGTTGCTACCACTTATGTAGGGTTTAGTGGACATCAAGCCTCCATCTGCAAACTGACTCATTCCATATACATTAGGCACCATTACCCAATCATACGCATCGATAAATAACTCCATGAACCATCGATAGACCTCATCGGGATCAAACTCACACAACAGCATAAAATTACCCAGGACCATTAAGCGCTCAATATGATGGCAGTAACCCGTTTTCAATACTTTCTTGATCGTCTGATCAAGAGGAGGGAGTCCGGTTTCACCCGTGTAAAAACTGGCAGGTATTTTCCGCTCAAATCCCCAATAATTTCTAGTTCTTTCTTCTCTACCCTTACATTCATAAATCCCCCGAATAAACTCACGCCATCCAATAATTTGACGAATAAAACCCTCCGTAGAATTAATGGGTATCCCTTCTTTTGCTGCAAAGTTCATACTTTCCACCATAATCTGCTTAGGGGTGATCAGCCCTACATTGAGCATGGGCGTCAAGACACTATGATGTAAAATGGTCTCATCCGCCACGATAGCGTCTTCATAATCCCCGAACTCTACAAACCGAAAATTTAGAAACTGCTGAAACCACTCGTCGGTGGTTTGGTAGTTATAGGGATAGAGCGGGAAATCAGTAAGCTCGCCCGGATTAGCTTGAAAGTTTGTCTCAACGTACTGGCAAGCTTCATCGTAGAAGAAATCACCATCTGGGTATTTAATCAGGGGTGGGGTTTTCTTCCTTGGATACTTCTTGCGATTTTCTGCATCAAAGCTCCACTTTCCGCCCAGTGGTTGCTCATCCCCCACTAGCAATACGTCCCACTTCTTACGTTGACTGATGTAGAACTTAGTCTGAAAGAACTTCTTTTTGCTGGGCTTAAAGAAGGTGGTCAATTCCTCAGGTGTATTTAGAAACAGTGGAGATGGATGAACCTCCAGTTCTAAACTTAGCTGTGCAGCGGTTTCAGTAATTCTTTGATTAAGCCAATCGTCAGTTACGTCAATCATAGAAATGTGCTGGACTCCCTGTTCAGCCAAGAAGGGTATCAAATTTCTGACATCCGAAATTTCCTCTTGAGCGTTTACATATTGAACTCTACCCCCTTTTTCTTCTAGATACTGTGCATAGGACTTCATACTAGCCCGGTGAAAGGCAAGCTTCTGTTTGTGAAAAGGATACTGTCTGAAAAACAGAAACTCTTCTACGAGTAAGCACGGATGGTCATTCTCCAAGAGCGGAGACGCCGCAAATAATTGATGAGGAAAGATCAGATTAACGCTTTTGTTCATGACTCTTCTTATTTCTTCTACACCGTTCACTGCAGTACTTGACCGAATCCCAATCCTTAGCCCATTTCTTACGCCAATAAAAAGGACGGCCACATACAGGACAGATTTTTTGAGGTAAATTTTCCTTTTTCATGCCTAGTTTAAGATTTACGCTTGGTATGCTTCCGTAAAATTCTTCGGCTTTCTTCTTGTACCAATCTATTAGTTCGATGCCCCCAAATCTTATCCCGCGCCATTCTCCCGCTTTCTACCAGATCTACGATTGGCTTGGGATAATCAGAGCCTAGCTTCAAGCCATACAGTGCTTGTTCCATTTCTGTTAATTTCCAAGGCTCATGAATCAGGGCAGCTGGAATGCTTTGAAGCTCTGGCACCCATTTCTTGATGTATATGCCTTCCGGATCATGATCTTTGGATTGCTTTACAGGGTTATAGATCCGTACCGTGTTCACTCCTGTCGTACCTGCTTGCATTTGAAATTGTGGATAGTGAATCCCCGGCTCATAATCTAGGAATTGACGTGCTAAATGATATACACCTGTCCTCCAATCTTGATCTAGATGGTGACAAAGAAAAGAGACCAACATAGCTCTCATACGAAAATTGATCCAACCGGTTGCTATAACACAGCGCATGCAGGCATCGACCAAAGGATAACCGGTCTGGCCGCTTTCCCAAGCCTTAATAAAGTCGTCGTTTCTAGGACGCTCCAGCAATTCATATCCACGATTGATACAAGACGTTTCATATTCACACTCGACTTCAAACTTTTGGATAAAATGGCAATGCCAAGCGATCCTACTCAGAAAGTTTTGAAAAGCCCTTTTATGGTAGGCCGTTTTAGGGTGAGCTTTGACAAACTGATAGACTTGGCGAATACTTAGGTTTCCCCAGGCTAGATATGGGCTAAGGCGCGAACAACTATGGCGACTGCGGCTGGGTTTGGAGATAAATCTATGATAGTTTGCCCCCCGTTTTTCCATAAACGATTGCAGGTATCGCAAAGCCTTCGTGGTGCCGGCAGGTTGAAAATCTCCTGGATACACTTGCCATTGTTTTTGTAAGACTTGTGGCAGGGGAAAAGGGTGTTCAATTGGGGATAAAACTTGGGTACTATAAGTGTTTTGAATCAAAGGCTTTGTGAGGTAAGCTTCCCTTTTTCGTTCCCAATTTCTTCGATTTTTAATCCCCCGAAGAACCGCATCCTTCTGAAACTCGATCCAGTGGACGCCTACGGCCTTCAGGTATTGAGCCACTTCCTTATCTCTATCCCAGCTGCGCCTTGTTCCACTTTCTCGATGACTCAACACTTTGTCAATCCGATACCGCTCCCCCAAAAATTTGAACATCCGACTGGCTTCTGCATAGAAGATCAGTACCTCCCGCCCGAATGGACCCAAACCTGTATTGAGCGCTAAGATGGAGTGATAGATAAAGCGCAAGTGTCGAGTGGAAGTGTCTGGATATTGTAAGAGGCTAGGTTCGAAGCAATAAACGATCAGATATGGAATATCCGCTTGCTCGGCTTGAAACAATGGCGCATGATCTTGTAACCTCAGGTCTCGCTTGAGCCAAACCACATTAATCTGCTGCTTACCCATGCCTCCGCCTATCTTTTGCTAATCTTATTATTGGAGATGTGCCGCTGACGAGAGCATTTGAAACGACTAATTTCAGCAGATCGTTTCTTTAGATGTTTTTTACTTACTCCGCTATTAACTCGCTTACGCCACAGGCGGAAACTGCTTCCCTTTAGCGTTCGTCGCATTAGGCGAATCACTTCCTTTTCGGGTAATCCAAATTGATGACGAATGGCCTCGAAAGGCGTCCGATCCTCCCAAGCCATTTCTATGATTCGATCCAAATCTCTTTCACTTAGTTCTTCCATGATCTACACCTTAAGATTTGACATTCCTCCATCTACATGCATCACCTGCCCGCTGATCCAGGCTGATTTGTCCGACAGCAGAAAAGCCGCCATTTCAGCAATATCCTCTGGAGTTCCAATTTTCTTTAGCGGATGCCGTTGCGCGTTAGCAGCCTTCTTATCCTCAGAATTAAGGAGCTTCGAGGCTAAGGGGGTATCTGTGAGCGAAGGTGCAATGCAGTTGACTCTGATTTTCGGAGCGAATTCCGCAGCCAAGGAACGGGTCAATCCTTCCAGTGCTCCTTTAGAGGCAGCTACTTGCGCATGAAAATTGAAACCTGCTTGTACGGCAACTGTAGAGAATAGCACCACCGAAGCACTTCCACTCTTCTTTAATGATTTCAACGCCGCTTGCAAAACCTTTATGGCTCCAATTACTTGTAGTTTATAATCTTCCTCGAAAGCAGCCGGTTTGAGGCGGGCAAAAGGTTTGAGATTAATGCTCCCTGGACAGTAGACCAGTCCATCTAGCGAGTCTGGCAGAAACTCTAGGGAAAGTTCGTCTTCCAGGACATCCAGATAATGAAATTGACTACCCGGTAGCTCATTTGATCGGTAGGTCCCCATTACATTATGTCCCTGTTCTTGCAACAATTCAGCAAGCGCTTTGCCGATACCAGAAGAGGCGCCTACTACCAAAATATTCTTCATGTAATTTACGCTTAACAAACTATGGATGAAAATTCTGCAAGGGCAACAACAGATAAGTCGAATGGTTCTACAAAGCTGATTGAATTTTAACTGGGCGCTCGTACCCATTCCAAGCTTTCATATAGGTTGCCTAATACTGATGGTTTTACTGCAAAATTTCTTACATTTAGTAAGGATAAGGCCGTTGTCAGGCTATCCACTTTACTTTATAAACTTAGCTACCAACTTTCACACAAGTCCTTTCCCACATGCGACTATTGCTAATACTGTCGGGGATCCTATCCATTATTATACTCTTCACTGAATGTGGCACCAGATCGGAGTCGATTGACCCCAGGTATGCCAAGCAATTATTCGTGCATGAAATCTATCCAGTTCTCCAACGCAAATGCCTAAGTTGTCATGGTGAGGATCCCGATAAAATTGAAGGCGATTTTCAATTACTCAGTCGCTCCTCGCTGCTGCGAGGTGGGCAATCAGGAAAAGCTGCAGTAGTACCAGGAGAACCCGAGGAGAGCCTCCTGATCCATTTGATTGAAGGTCGTGATCCGGAATCCACCATGCCTCCCAAAAGAGATGAACAGCTGACTGGTGATGAAATACAGTGGTTTCGAGATTGGGTTTCTGCTGGGGCAATTTGGCCTGATAAAGCGGAACAAGCCGAAATACTAGCTGCTGGAGAATGGCAATTTGGGGATCGGATTCAAGTTCAAACCAGCGGCGGGCAAGAGAAGAGCTGGGATGACCGACGTTACAAGCGGGCTCAATTGTGGGCCTTCTACCCTTTGACTGATCCGATAGTTCCGAAGTCCAAGTATGAACATCCCATCGATGCCTTTCTCCAAAGTGGTCTGCAAGAGGTTGGCTTAGGCATGGCTAAAAAAGCCTCCAAACTCACTTTGCTTCGAAGGGCTACCTTCAATCTTACCGGACTTCCACCCACCCCGGAAGAGGTAGAGGCTTTCCTAAATGATGAATCAGATTCAGCCTATGCCAACTTAATCGACCGACTTCTCGCCAGTCCCCATTACGGAGAGCAATGGGGAAAGCATTGGCTAGATGTCGTTCGCTATGCCGATTCAGATGGTTACTCCAATGATTTCGTTCGACCCAATGCCTGGCGATATCGAGATTATGTTATCAGATCTTTCAATGAAGACAAGCCCTACCATCAGTTCATAAAGGAGCAACTGGCAGGCGATGAAATAAACTCGGAGCACGCAGAGATGTTGATCGCCACAGGCTTTTTGCGAATGGGGCCCTGGGAACATACCGGCATGGCCATTGCCGCAGAAACACGGCAGCTGTTTTTAGATGATGTCACCAATATCGTCGGAGAAACTTTTCTCTCCCTTCCTCTTGGCTGTGCTAAATGCCATGACCATAAATATGACCCTATTCCCACAAAGGATTATTACCAAGTACAAGCCGTATTTGCACCCACACAATTTGCCAATCGAAGCGCCGCCTTCTTAGCTGTCGAAAATCAGGAAGGCATGGCCGAAGAACAGGAACGCATTGCGTATTGGATTAATAAAACTAAAGCAGAAGAAAAGGCCATTAAAGAAAAGGAAGAGGATGCTGCCAGACAGTGGTTTACAGCAAGAGGTCTGGCTTATTTAGATAAAAGAACTAGGAGGAAACTACCTGATGATCAGCAACCTCCCCGGTACTACGGACTGACCTTTGAGGACCTAGGTTATCGTAAGGTCCTTCAAAAGAGAAGACAAACCCTGAACAAAACCAAATTAAGGTTTGAACCCTATGCCTACTCCGTTTACAATGGCCCAAATAGAGTAGTACACAGCGGCAGAAGCAACTTCTTGCCACAGGAGATTGGGCAGGAGACTCCCGCCACTTTTGTGCTGAACGGTGGCTCCATTTATGCCCCCCTTGAGGAAGTGCCAGCGGGTGTCCTAAGTGCTGTCCAGGCTATGGCTCAGCCACTGGATGGAGCGATGCTCAACGAAACTCCAAATCCAATTCCTCAAACCAGAGATGGGCGTAGATTAGCCTTTGCCAATTGGCTGATAGAAGGAGAAAATCCACTCGTCATTCGTTCTATTGTTAATCGCATCTGGCAACAGCATTTTGGAAAAGGAATCGTGGAAACGAGTAATAACTTCGGTGGAACAGGAAAGGCACCTACGCATCCAGAACTTCTAGACTGGCTATGTCAGGCTTTTATTCAGGAAGGATGGTCAATCAAAGCCTTGAATCGTTTGATCATGACTTCAGAAGCCTATCAACAGTCCAGTCAAGCCAAAAATACCGATAAGACCAATAGAGTAGATCCCGAAAACAAACTCTTATCGCATTATCCTCCGAGAAGACTGGGAGCTGAAGAAATTCGCGATGCCACCTTGCTAGCAAGTGGCGAATTGAATCCGACCCTGGGTGGCATCCCGATTCGACCAGAGATGAATCAGGAAATCGCTTTACAGCCCCGCCATACGATGGGCTCTATTGCGATGGCTTATCAACCTTCAACAACTAAGGCCGCTAGAAATAGACGAACCATTTACGCCGAAAAGATTAGAAATCTTCCCGATCCATTTTTACAGGTATTCAATCAACCGTCAACTGAGATTTCATGCGAAAGGCGGAGCTCTTCGACCGTGGCGCCACAAGCCTTCACTTTAATGAACAGTCGACAGCTTAGAGATCGGGCAATAGCTTTAGCCCTTCGTTTGGAAGAACAAGCTGAAGCGGATCTTGAAAGCCGAGTACACTTAGCTGGGCGGCTTTGTTGGAATCGACAGCTGGACGAAAGAGAACTTGCTCAAGCTACTGCTTACGTAAGAAGCATGGAGGAATATCATCGCTCTAATGCGGCTCAGGCGGTGACCTATCCCACCTCTATTACTAGAAAAATGTTTGAAGAGATGACGGGTGAGCCTTTCGAATACGAGGAAGAGCTTGATGTATTTCATGCCTACCAAGCTGATGCTAAGGATGCAGATGTCCCGCCCTCTACCCGTGCATTAGCCGATCTTGCCATGGTTTTGTTTAACACAAATGAATTTCTCTATGTCTTCTGATCACAATCATTGGAACCGACGACAATTCATCTACGGCCTTGGAGCAGGCATTGGCGCCATAGCTTTGAGCAGTCTGCTGGGGTGTGAAACTAGCTCTGGCACAGACAGGATTCCTCTGAACCCATTGGCTTCCAAGCCGCCCATGATTATTCCCAAAGCCAAATCGGTCATCTTTATTACCCTAGAAGGTGGCCCCAGTCATATTGATACCTTCGATCCCAAACCTGCTCTAGCCAAGTATCATCTGAGCAAATTCGAACGGAAGGGAGAGCAGTTTTCAGCCATGTCCTCCGGAAATCGATACATCGTACAGAGTCCGTTTAAGAGTAGAAAAGTGGGGCAGTCTGGAGCAGATATGAGCAGTCCCTTCGTCCACTTGGCTAAGGTAGCTGACGATATCTGTTTCTATCGCGGTGCGCAGGCCAAGTCGGTCAATCATCCAACCGCTATGTATCAACTCAATACAGGCAATCAATTTGGAGGTGACCCAGCCTTTGGGGCTTGGACAGCTTACGGACTAGGGTCCTTGAATGATAATCTACCCGCTTTCGTGGTCCTACCGGAACTCGCTTTCCCACAAGGGGGATCAGCCAACTGGTCCAACGGATTTTTACCGGCTCAATTCCAAGGAACTACCTTCCGACCTACGGGGACGCCCATTCTAAATATTGAACCACCACCTGGATTGAGTCGTTACCATCAGAGAGAAAGCATTGATCTTATCCAAGCTTTCAACAAGCAGCATGCTGAACGTCACCCTGAAGAAGACGAACTACGGGCTCGAATGTCTAATTATGAATTAGCATTCCGCATGCAGATGGAGGTTCCAGGCATCATTGATTTAGAACAGGAAGACGAAAAAACCAAAGCTTTGTATGGGCTAAATGCAAAGGCAACCCATGACTTTGGTAGAAAATGTCTACTCGCTAGAAGATTAGTGGAAAAAGGGGTTCGCTTTGTACAACTCTACTCTTCTAGCTGGGATTCACATGATTTTCTCGAAAGAGCGCACGGTAATTTGATCGAGAGCATTGATAAACCCATTGCTGGACTAATTACTGATCTGAAACGGAGAGGTCTGCTGGAAGAGACCCTAATTGTATGTTCTGGAGAATTTGGACGAACGGCTGACAATGGTATACGTGAAGGAGGTATCGCATATGGGCGAGATCACAATCCCGATGCTATGACGATTTGGCTGGCGGGCGGCGGCGTTAAGGCGGGACATACGATTGGTGCTACAGATGAACTAGGTCAAGAGGCGGTGGAAGTGGTTCATCCCATTAGCGACCTGCATGTAACGCTACTGCATCTTCTAGGTCTCGATGACAACAAACTGACTTATCTGCACGGTGGTCGATATAAACAGTTGTCCCAATTTGGTGGGAAGATGATAAAAGACTTAATTGCCTAAATGGAAGAAAGACTTGATCAGAGTGCAATACAGATCGACGTTTCAGAGCCTATCTTTGAACAGTTCGCTGCCCAACTTGAAGGTCAAACCACTGAGCAACAATTTCGTCTTGCGCCCCATCTTGGGAAAGGTGTCATAGATCGATTTCACCTACCACAGGAGATCGAGGTGTTGCAGTTCCAGTTCGAACTCCAGCAAACCTTTAAGATTCATTCTAAGAATCCTAACAATAGCAAATGGCTGTTGATCAATACCAACCTATCAGAAGTAAAGTTGGAGAAGCAGGTCAACGAGCAAATGCTACAAATCCAGCGGCATTTACCTTCAGGAATGTTGTTGTATACTCCAGGAACACAAGTTTACAGTGCCAGTGCTCCAAATCAAGCCTATAATATATTTTTAACCCGATTCCATCGATCCTTCCTAAGTCAGAGGTTCAACATTGAACTCCCTCTACTAGACAGTGGTTCACAAGCCATTATTTACGAGGATCTTGACTCGGTAAGTGAGGGGTGGTTAGGTGTTTGCAAAGACAACTTTCATGATCGTCTACTCATCCACGCCAATGTCTTGCTTTTTCTCCGTCAATTTATTACCAAACTTGCAAGTCGAGAACAAGAAAATCGATACGAAAATCTTCATCCGCAAGATATACAAGCCCTTTTCCTAGCAGCAGCCAATCTCAGGGATCCACTTCGGCAAAATCTCCCTAGTATCAATGAATTAGCAATATTAGCCGCAATGAGCAAGACCAAATTCAAAACCTGCTTTAAGCAAGTTTTTGGTTTACCTCCACTACAATATCACCAGCGGATTAAAATGGAGTATGCTAGAGAGAAACTAAGAAAAAAAGAGAAAAGCCCCTCGGAAGTTAGTTATGCATTGGGCTATTCACATCCTTCTAAATTCACGCTCGCCTTCAAGAAGCATTTCGGTATTTTACCTTCTGATATTTAGTAGGCTGATGGGCTTTTAGGGATAAGGACTTGTCTCTTAGGGCTAACTGCTGTCCTTCTATTTGAATCAACTTTGTGATAAAAAAGGATATGAGAATTTTTGTCACAGGAGGTTCAGGTTTTGTTGGCCAAAATGTTATACCCGTCTTGATTGATGAAGGTTATGAGGTCCTTGCCTTAGCCAGATCCTTGGGCGCTAAGAAGAAGGTGGAAGCCTTAGGTGCTATAGCTGTTGAAGACAATCTTACTGCTTTAACGGAAGTTACTATTCAGTCCCTTCGTACTTGTGATTATGTCCTGCACGCTGCTGCACATATGGACTTCGCCTACGATCCCCGCCCATATTATCCACTCAATGTGGAGGCCACTCAAAGCTTGCTTAGCTTAGCTAAAAAGGAAGGTATAAAGCGCTTCATTTACATTAGCGCCGCACCGGTAGTCCCTGGCTCTCCGATACGAAATCTCACGGAAGCAAAAGCCCTACCTCAACTCCCGAGGGACTTATATCCTAAAACTAAAGCCATAGCGGAGCGGGCAGTCTTAGCAGCTAATAGTCGAAATTTTCAGACGGTTTCTTTGCGGCCACCTGCCATCTGGGGGCCCAATAATCCTCATTATGAAGACCTACTTACTCATGTAAAAGATGGAACATGGAGATGGATTGGGGGGGGAAATCATGTGCTTTCCACCATCCATGTGTTGAATCTTGCTAATGCAATTTTAGCTGCCCTTAGGTCTTCTAAAGGAGGAGAGGCTTACTTCGTTACCGATGGCGATCGTCGGACCGTACGTCAAACTTTCACGGCTATACTAGAAGCAGAAGGGCTTGACCCTGGCAAAAAGGAGCTACCGCGGGCAATAGCCGTAATAGTAGCACACCTATTCGGTGGAATCTGGAAATTACTAGGGCTGAAATCACGCCCCCCTGTCGCTCCTTTAATGATACGCTTGATGGGAACAGAGTTTTCCGTTTCAGACCAGAAGGCCAGGAAAGAACTGCTGTATCAAAACGCCATTTCCTTTGAGGAAGGCATTGCGGCATTGACGATTAATTCATTGAACTAAATTTTCCAAACTATGCAATGGAGTTACTTCATACTCACCGTTTTGATTTCAAATTCCTGGGGGACACCCCTAGATCAAGGAGAAGACATTATTGGTCAATATTGGACGGAAGGAAGATCAGGTAAAGTTGAACTTTATCAGGACAAGGATCGATACTATGGTAAAATCCTCTGGCGAAAAGAGGAACGAAATGATGTACACAACCCAATAAAGGCCTTGCGAGATCGGAGCGTCATCGGGATTGTTTTTCTAAAAGACTTCGAGTACAGGAACGGGAAATATGAAAAAGGAAAGGTCTACTCAATCGATAATGGAAAGACTTATGCAGGTAAGATGTGGCTAGAGGATAGGGGAAAAACCCTAAAAATGAGAGGATATGTAGGTGTTTCATGGCTAGGTAGGACGGCTACACTCGAACGAATTGAGCCCTAATTCAAGTTCCGGAACTGTTTTAGGAAACAGTTCCGGAACGGAATACTTCGCAGTGATTCTACCAGTTTAATCCTTCATACTTAGGGCATCTTCAATTCGACTCATACAGTCTTTTACATGGTATCCACTAAGATTATTGCCGTACTTTTTGGAGGCCTTCTTCAAGTCTCCATGCAATCGTAACAAGGTACCATGGGACATGGAAACGATATCTGTATACTTTGGATTCATGGACGGCCCAGTCACGCCCGCACCACCAAAGGAGAATCTAAAGCTACTACCTGCCTTTGGCTCTAGCATACTGATCATTTTTTCCAAGTACATTTTTTGTAGGTTACGACGATGAATTGTGATGGGACGATTTCCTGTCACTTCATTCCAAATGCCCTTGTACAAATCATCATACATTTCCTCCATGGTATAAACATCCCCTCCGCGAGATTCAGTTTCCATAATCCGTTGCAACCTAGAAACCGACATCAAGCTATTCAAAGTTGATTCTTGTAATCTAGCTATAGCGGCCACTCCTTGATCAGGTCTTAATTTATTCAAGATATTCCGATCAAACATCCAGGTTGGTGTTGTGAATAGGTGCCGATTCAGAAAGTTGACGGCACTTTTTTGCATAGCCTTAGGGGCTGCTTCATATACCACTTCCTCCTGGTCGTAGGTTTTTGGTGTTTCGAACACTCCTCCTACCCATTTGGTAACGTGACCAATATAGCGGCGGTATTGCCCCACAACTCCGTTATAAGTCTCTCTAGCCATTTCGTAGGTTTTGGCATCTTCCTCTGTCCACTCTAAGATATTAGGAATAATTCGCTGAAGGTTTTTGATACCATATTCAGAAGCCTCCATAGAGTTATCGCCTACATCTTCGGATTGTGCTCTAGGATCATAGACATTCGTTTCCGTAAGGAATAACAGTCGCTTATTGCCAGCAGCTTTTTCCTTGTACCACATATTAAGGATCGTGCGATCTTCATACTCATCTTTGGAATTGTAGATCGGCTTGTAGTTCCATTCGATGGCCCATTTGTCATAATCCCCCACTCTTGGGAATAAATTCTTCACACCATCTTCTGGCTGAGCCACATAATTAAAGCGAGCGTAGTCCATGATGGAAGAGGTGTGTCCATGTTTGGCCATAAAATCAGGATCGCGCAGCTTCTCTACTGGAGTAGCATTACTTGATCCGAAGTTGTGTCGAAGGCCAATGGTATGTCCCACTTCGTGTGCAGCGACAAATCGAATCAGTTGTCCCATCAATTCGTCATCATAGACATTTGGACGGGCCTTGGGATCGTTTGGCGCAGCTTGGATCGTGTACCAGCGCTTCAGGAGCATCATAACATTGTGATACCAGCCAATATGACTCTCCAAAATCTCTCCAGAACGTGGATCATGTACATTAGGACCGTAGGCGTTCTGAATATTTGAAGCAAAGTATCGCACAACTGAGAATCTTGCGTCTTCCAGACTCATATTTGGATCATTCTCGGGCCAATCCTTGGCTTGGATCGCATTTTTCCACCCTGCTTGTTCAAAAGCCACTTGCCAATCCTCCACTCCTTGCTTGAGATAAGAACGCCACTTCATTGGAGTAGCAGGATCAATATAAAATACGATCGGCTTAGCTGGTTCAATGAGCTCTCCATTTTGTTGTCGACGAATATCAGCATCATTCTTAGCCTCTAAGCGCCAACGAACAGCAAAGGATTCCGTTTTAGCTCTCTGGCCTTCACCATCGAAAATCGTGTAACGGTTCGAGAAAATACCTACTCGAGGATCATAGAACCTACGGCGCATTGGCGTCTCTGGTAATAAAATCATCGAAGTGTTCAATTCGAAGGTCACAGCTCCAGAAGCCACACCGGCCGCTAGATCTATCGTCCTAGATCGCCCGGTGGACCCAGGTCGAGGAGGAGTAGGAGGTGTGACGGAATAAGTCTTCACACTACGGACTTCGACATTGATGGGAAAAGCCTTAATGCTTTCTATGTAAGAGCGATCTTTTTGAATCGCTTTCATTTTATAGCGACTCTTTGTACGCGTAGAGATATCAAAAGCTTGATTGGGTCGATCAAAAAATGGTCCAACTTCAATCAAGACCGAAGTGTCTTTACGCTCCGCTTTGATATCGAAAGAAGCAGCAATTGGATTTACATTGGAATTCTGAACGGCTTGATAGATAGGTTCCAGACTATCCGCTACATTTATATAGCTAATGATTCGAATAAAGACATTCTTTTTGGGACCTTTTTCAAATTGGAATACTTGCCGGTTGGCTTGCTCCCCACCATAACCCGCTCCAGTGGGGGTTTTGGACATACGCGTGATGGCCATGATGTCCCTTCCAAATAGTGATTCGGGGATCTCAAAGTATCTCTTATCCCCAACTTTGTGCACATGAAGCATGCCTTCCATTGTTTCGGCATCCTTGGTAATGATATCTTGGAAGGTCTTTGGTTTCTCTTTCTTCTTGTCATCTCCACCTTTCTCTCCTTTGGGTCCTCGAGGTCCTGGCTGGGCTAAGGCAAGGACAGGTATTAGAAATAACAAAAATAAATAGGTCAAGGCCTGGTACGACCTTGTAGGTAGATAAACTTTTTTCATACTAGCAGATTTGGTCAACGATTATGCAATCACAACTCCTAAAAGAGTAATTTTGTTTAGGACGGCAAACTTAAAGGTTTTTTGACCAGTGATCTTACACTAGGCTCAGAATTAGCAGGATTAGAAAAATCTAAAGAGTTGTTGGTAAAATCTTGGCATTTCTTTCTAGAGCTTTTTAGTCTAACAGCTCAATCTTATTTCGACCTAAACGTACCTTTCCCTGCTTTTCAAGTTGCTTGAGTAAACGGGATATAGCTTCTCGAGAGGCATTTAGGTCGTAGGCAATAGCTTGATGAGTGGTGGAAAGGACAGGGTTAGTGTTGACTTGAACTTTTTGCCTCAAATATTCCAGTAGTCTCTCATCCATTTTCTTGAAAGCAATACTATCGATGGTCTTAATCAAGTCGCGCATGCGTTGATCATAGGATCGCATGACAAAATTCTTCCAGCTTTGGTATTTCCTCATCCATTCATCAACGTACTGGATCGGAATGCCAATCATACTAACATCCTCCTCCGCTACCGTACGAATATCACTTTGCTTGTTCATCATACAGCAAGAAAATGACATGGAACAAGTCTGTCCGGCCTCCAAGAAGTATAGAAGTAATTCATTACCCTCCTCGTCTTCCCGTTGCACCTTTATACTACCGCTCAACAGTAGTGGGACTAATTTGATGTATCCACCATAATCTTGGATCACCTGTCCCGCTTTAAAATGGTAAAGTTTGCCCACAGACATGATCTCTTCTTGCAAAGCTTTTTCCGCTAAAACAGGAAAATGGCGCTGGACCAGGCGTAAAATATCTAGTTCAGTAGCATTCATTCTTCGGCTAGCTTTTCTTCGATGGAGGCCAATCGTTTTTCAATTTGGAGAAGCTTCTCCAGAATTAAAACATGCGTCTTTTTAGCATCAATACCTACCGGGCTAGTATCGCTATGAATCGCTTTCGCAATAGCCTCAAAGTTTTCTTTTTCTATATTGAGATCCATAATTTAGATTTAAATCTACTGAGCGCAATGATAAAAATAGCTGAAACAAACAGTATCTGTTTATTTCAGCTATTCGTGCATCACACCCGAGGGGTGTGATAGCTATTAGATAAGGTAATATTAGGAAAGTCGGTATCGGAATCCAGAATCGAACATCCACCTTGTTTTCCTTACATATTACACTGGCAGTTTTCCAAGCATTCAATAATCAGGGAAACATCTCTTTCTTTCAGGGAATACATCATACTTCTCCCTTCGCGCTTAACACTTAGTATTCCCTTCAGTCTCATGTTTTGAAGATGATGAGAAGTCAAGGACTGTTCACTGCCAGTCCGCTCACAGATCTCCTTCACAGAGAGCTTCGGATACTGTTCCAGTAAGTGAATAATGGCTAAGCGAGTGGGATGGGCGACCGTTTTCAAGATGTAGGCAATTCGCTCTAACTTCTCTACTAATTCCCCTTGAATCACATTATTTGAATCCATGACTTAAAGGTATGAACATATTTTCACAATAACAAAGGAGCATGTCTGCTAGCTCTATAATTCGAGCATGGCTTTGATCACGCCTGTTTCCGGTTTTAACCAGTCTTCAAAATGTTGGGGCATGTCTAGAAAGGGAACAGTATGGGTTACAAAAGAGTTTACCGGAAACTTCTTTTGATTGAGTTTGTCCATCACGTAATCGAAATCCTGACGAGTTGCATTTCGGCTACACAAGAGCGTTGTTTCTTTGGCATGAATGGCTGGATGTCGGTAGTTGAGTTCTCCCTTATACAAACCTACAAGTACAAACTTACCTCCATGCGACATATAATCAACTCCACTTTCCAAGGCTCTTTTATTTCCAGTTGCATCAAAAACCACTTGAGCCATATCTCCGTCTGTCATCGCTTCGATTTGCGCTTGCGCATTACCTTGTAGGACATTCACGGTATCCGAAATCCCAAGGTTCTTCTGGACAAATTCCAGGCGGCTATCCTGCACATCTAAGGCAATGACCCTTGCCCCCTCCATCTTAGCAAATGCCATGACGCCAATTCCAATTGGGCCACATCCCATGACCACGACAGTATCCTTATCTGTCAACTGTGACCGTCGTATGGCATGCGCACTGATCGCCAGAGGTTCTAGAATGGCGATTTCTGCCCATTCTAAATGATTAGCAGACAAGAGCAAATCTTCTGAGAGTACTATTCGTTCTTGCATACCTCCATCGCTATGCACACCAAGCACTTGAATGGATGTACAGCAGTTTGGCTTGCCTCTCCGGCAGGCGATACATACCCCACAACTTATATAGGGCATAATACCAACACGGTCTCCAGCTTTAAATGCGGTTACCTCCGGACCTACCCTTAGGACCGAGCCGGCCAATTCATGTCCCAAGATCCGAGGGTATTCAAAAAAAGGTTGATTTCCTTGGAACGCATGCAAATCGGTCCCACAAATACCAATCCTCTTCATTTGAATTAATACTTGTTTGCCCGCTAAAGTTGGTTCTGATTTTTCTTTAATGAGAAACTGACCGGGTTCCTCGCAGACGATATATTTCATCTAAATTGCTTCAAAAAATTTGATAATAAGAGTAAAGAAGATATTTTTGTTCAATCGATTGAACAGACAGCCAAAGATAGCCTAATTTGAAGAATAAAAAAACGACCATCAGTGATATTGCCAAGGCCTTGAATTTATCTCCCTCTGCTGTCTCCAAAGCCCTCAACCATCATCCTCGGATAAGTAAGGCAACCAAAGAGGCAGTACAGCGGATGGCTGCTGAACTGCAGTATGAACCCAATCATTTAGCTGCGGCTTTGCGAAAAGGCAAGAGTCATTTAATTGGCATCATCGTCCCTGCTATTGATATTAATTTTTTTGCCAGCGTCGTGAAAGGTATTGAATCTATTATCAATCAGGAAGGCTATAACGCCATTATCACCCAGTCCGATGATCTAGCCGAGAAAGAAATTCGAAATATCGATGCGCTCCTCAACACACAGGTGGATGGCATCATCTGCTCACTGGCCAATACCACGAGCGAATACGATCATCTGGAGAAGATTATGTCGAAAGAAGTGCCCTTAGTATTATTTGATCGAACGCCTGGTCGAGCGGACATTAGCACTGTGGTGATTGATGACTATCAAGGAGCGGTCAGCGCAACCGAACATTTAGTGGAGGAAGGTTGTCAAACTATTTTGCATCTAGCTGGCCCACTAGAGACCCTACCCTATCGCTTGCGGGCGGAAGGCTATCAAGATGTATTGAAAAAGCACAATATTCCCTTTCGGTCAGAATTGATCATGCCCAGCGGACTAACTCAAACAGATGGGATAAACTGCATTAAGAAAGCCCTTAATCTTAACCTAGCTATCGATGCCGTATTTGCTGCTAGTGATCATGCCGCTCTGGGGGCAATGCGAGAGCTGGCAGAACGGGGAATCAAAGTGCCAGAAGAAGTCGCAGTGGTAGGGTTCAGCAACGAAGGCTTTGGCCCATTTGTAGAGCCTAGTCTTAGTACGGTAGATCAACACGGAACACAGATGGGAGAATGGGCCGCCAAGCTCCTCTTGAAGCAATGTGAAAATAAAGGGAAAAAGATCAAATATGAAAAGGTCGTTCTACCAACAGACCTGATCGTTAGATCATCATCCCGTAGGAAGTAAAGACACTACATAAATAGCAATACATAAAACATTTATCGATTACATTATGGCTAAGTACACAAGAATTGAGGTAGCGCAGACGATGGAAAAGATCGGTTTGGTGCCGCTCTTCTACCATCCAGATATTGAACTAGGTAAAGAAGTCATCGCCGCTTGCTACCGTGGAGGAGCAAGGATCATAGAGTTCACCAATCGCGGCGATTTTGCACACGAGGTATTTGCCGCTTTGAATAAGTACGCCCTAGAGGAATTGCCAGGCTTGATCATGGGAGTAGGCTCGGTGGCAGATGCTGGGGCTGCTTCACTCTACATGCAGCTAGGAGCAAACTTAATCGTCACTCCAGTCTTCCGGGAAGATATAGCCCTGGTTTGCAATCGGAGAAAGGTGCTATGGTCTCCTGGCTGTGGGACATTAACAGAAATTGCAAAGGCAGAAGAGTTGGGATGTGAAATTGTAAAAGTATTTCCTGGGGGAACTTATGGTCCTGGCTTCGTCAAAGCCATCAAGGGACCGCACCCTTGGACCAGTATTATGCCAACAGGAGGCGTTTCTCCGACCGAGGAAAATCTAAAGGGCTGGATCGATGCCGGCGTTACCTGTGTAGGAATGGGATCTAAATTGATTACCAAGGAAGCCCTAGCAACGCGAAATTTTGATCTAATTGAAGAAAAAACTCGTTCAGCGATAGAATTGATTCAAAGACTTAGAGCATCATGACCAACTTACCTCCTTACCTCCAACTCCATGAACAAGACAATGTGCTGGTAGCTCGCTTGGACTTAAGTGAAGGCAGTCAGCTAGATTGGCAAGGGAATCTAATTAGAATACAAGAAGATGTACCTGCTAAACACAAATTCACCATTGAAGCTTTAGCAGAAGGCGATCAAGTTATTATGTACGGTGTGCTAGTTGGCAAAACCACCAAAGCCATCCCGCAGGGCGGCCTAATCAGCACTGACAACTTAACCCATGCCACTAGATCCTACGAACAACGAGAAGCTAAGCTGGACTGGAACGCACCAGATGTCAGCCGATGGAAGGACAAACACTTCTTGGGCTATCACCGCAAAGATGGATCGGTGGGTACCGCCAACTACTGGATTGTGGCTCCCCTAGTCTTCTGTGAAAACCGTAACATTAAAGTGCTAGAAGCAGCCCTGGGCGAGGCGCTCGGATATCGTACTGAACGCTTGTTTACAGTGGACGTTCCTAGCTTGGTAAGCAAGTTTCAGGCGGGAGCCACGGCCGAGGAAATTAGGGATACACCGATCATTCAGACGGCCGAGGATCGGCTTCTAAATCGCCCCTTTCCCAATGTAGATGGCATCAAGTTTTTGACGCATCAAGGTGGATGCGGAGGTACGAGAGAAGATTCCGAAGCATTATGTCATTTGTTAGCTGGCTACATCACGCATCCGAATGTAGCGGGGGCCACTATTTTGAGTCTAGGATGTCAAAATGCAGAAGATAGCTATTTGATGAAAGCTATTAAGCAACGAGATCCAGCTTTTGATAAGCCGCTGGTTATGCTCGAACAGCAGCGCTCAAAAAGCGAAAGAGCTTTCATCGAAGAGGCCGTAAAATCAACCTTCATTGGTTTGATGAAAGCCAATAGTTTAACCCGACAACCCGCTCCCCTCAGCAAGTTGACTTTAGGACTGGAATGCGGAGGATCAGAT
This sequence comes from Saprospiraceae bacterium, assembly GCA_013214355.1. GTDB lineage: Bacteria > Bacteroidota > Bacteroidia > Chitinophagales > Saprospiraceae > DT-111. Next base: position 178,457 of record JABSSL010000019.1, read on the forward strand.
GGTTTTTCTGGCATCAGTGCCAATCCGGCCTTGGGCCATACCTCAGATTTATTGGTAGCCCTGGGTGGAAGTAGCATTCTGGCAGAGTTCCCAGAGCTTAATGGTGTGGAGCAAGAGTTGATCAATCGATGTGAAACGGAGGAAATCGCGAACAAGTTTGTAAACATTATGAGAACCTACAGTGAACGAGCGCAGGCAGTAGGTTCTGGCTTTGATTACAATCCTTCTCCAGGAAATATCCGTGATGGCCTCATTACGGATGCCATCAAATCAGCAGGGGCGGCTAAGAAGGGAGGTACTTCGCCTGTGCGCGACGTCTTAGACTACACGGAACCAGCCGTCAAACCTGGACTTCACCTACTCTGTACACCGGGCAATGACGTAGAAAGCACTACCGGACTAGCTGCTTCGGGTGCAAACCTAATCGTCTTTACCACTGGACTGGGTACACCCACTGGTAATCCCATTACGCCCGTTGTCAAGATGTCCACCAATAATGATTTGAATAAGCGGATGGGAGATATCATCGATATCAATGCAGGGACGATTATTTCTGGAGAAGATACGATTGAGTCTAAAGGAGAGGAACTATTAGATTACCTCATAGAGGTAGCGAGTGGACGTCAAACTCCAGCCGCAGTGAGACTCAAGCAGGATGATTTCATCCCATGGAAGAGAGGTATTTCTCTCTAAGAAACTGTTTTGAAAGGAGTCAATTACTCTTGATCTATAGAAAAACCAACACCTATGCCAGAAGCATTAAGAAGAACAAGTGCCATTCCATCTGCCCCTAGCACCACCCGATTCATGTTATTTGGAGGTGGCAATTTCATACGGGCCTTTGCTGGTTCGATGATCGATTTACTCAATAAAAAGACCTCTTTTGAAGGAGGGATGATGATCGTCAAGCCTACCCAGGGAAGAGATTATTCCGCTCTGCGACAACAAGACGGTTTATATCATGTAGTGCTGAACGGGCAACAAGATGGGCAACTGATCGATGAGGCGCAATTGGTAACTACAGTAACAGATATTGTTCATGTCTACGACCAGTGGAAGGAATTTTTAGCCTCAGCTCAAAACAAGGCGCTCCGCTACATCATCTCCAATACCACGGAATCAGGCATTACTTTTTTAGAAACTGATCAAGCAAATGATGCACCGCCTAGCAGCTTTCCCGCTAAACTCTGCCTGTGGTTACTACAAAGATTTGAACATTTTGGAGCAGATCCAGCTACAGGAGTTGTTTGCCTACCCTGTGAATTATCTGCTGATAATGGAACAAGTCTAAAGACCTGCATCCTACAATATGCTGATCTCTGGGACTTGGATCCATCGTTCAAGGACTGGATCCATAGCAGCTGTACCTTTTGCAATACATTGGTAGACAGAATTGTAACCGGCTACCCTGCTAAGGACGAAGCCAAGTATCACGATAAAGTAGGTTTTGTCGACCATTTGATGGCCGTTGGAGAACCTTATCATAGCTGGGTAATCGAAGGGCCTTCTACCCTTGCTCAAGACTTACCTTTCCAAGAAATCGGTTTAAACGTGAAGTGGGTAGATGACCTGACGAAGTACCGAGAACAAAAAGTAAAGATCCTCAACGGAGCGCACACTTCTATGGTGCCCACTGGCCATCTGGCGGGTATGCTTAGTGTGAAGGAAACGATTGATCATCCAGAGTTAGGTGCTTTTATAGCCGAATTGCTAGAGGGAGAAGTTTGGCCCACTCTTGCCTTTGATCGGGCCGACTTAGCGGACTTTACCACAAAAACGATGGATCGCTTTCGCAACCCCTTCTTGTTCCATAAACTTCTTGATATTGCTTTGAACTCCATCAGTAAATTCAAAGCACGTCTTCTCCCAAGTTTCTTGGAGTACTACGAACTAAATGGTCATTGTCCACCCCGGATCACTTTTGCCTTTAGCTCCCTACTCTTGATGTATCGTGGGCAATGGGCCGGGGAAGTGATTCCACTGCGAGACGCTCCTGATGTATTAGCCTTTTGTCAAACCTTATGGGAAGAAAGTGAAGATCACTTGGAGCTTGTACAGAAATTCTTAGCTAAAGAAGACTTCTGGGGGCGCGACCTTAGTGAAATTCAGGGCCTCGTTGATCTAATGGTCAAGTATGTGCAAGCTATTCAGCAAGAAGGTGTACTCGCTAGCCTAACCCACATCAAGTCCTTCGCTAACACCTAATAAAGCATTTCCAAATGGTTATTGACTCACACCAACATTTCTGGAAGTACGATCCGGTTCGCCATGACTGGATCAATGATGAAATGAGTATCCTAAAGAAGGATTTTCTACCAGCTGATCTGGGTCAAGTTTATAAAATAGCCGGGGTAGATGGCTGCGTGGCAGTTCAAGCAGACCAATCCGAGGCAGAAACTGATTTTTTGCTGGAATTAGCTGAACAACATGAGTTTATCCTAGGCGTTGTAGGCTGGGTAGATCTTCGATCACCTGATTTGGCGGAACGCCTACTTCATTACAGTGATTATCCAAAACTGAAGGGATTTAGGCATGTGGTTCAGAGCGAACCTGACCCTAACTTCATGCTTAGAGATGACTTTCAAAAGGGTATCGCACAACTACATGCCCACAATTACACCTATGATATCTTGATTTTCCCTAATCAGCTGCCCGCGGCTATAGAGACGGTCAAGAATTTCCCAGATCAAAAATTTGTTGTCGATCACATAGCCAAGCCCTATATAAAAGCGGGCAAAATAGAGCAATGGGCAAAGGATATTGAGAGCATCGCCAGCTTTTCCAACGTGATGTGCAAATTATCGGGTATGGTCACCGAAGCGGACTGGGAAAATTGGAAGAAAGCTGATTTTGTCCCTTATCTGGAGGTGGTAAACCAGTGCTTTACCGCGGAACGCTTACTATTTGGATCGGACTGGCCAGTTTGCCTACTGGGTGGGGCTTACTTAGCCATCAAAGACATTTTAGCTGACTACCTAAAGGACTTCTCTGATGCCGATCAGGCAGCCATTTGGGGTGAAAATGCCATGCATTTCTATCAACTTTAAAACATCAAAACATGGATTTACAACTTAAAGATAAAGTATATATCGTCACGGGTGGATCAAAAGGTATCGGGGAAGCCATTAGCCGGCATATCGTAGCAGAAGGTGGCAAGTTAGTCATTGCTACCCGTTCGAAGGAGGCTACTGAAATCCTAGCCGCTGAATTGCGTGCAGCCGGGGCAGAGGTGCATACTGTTATTGGTGACTTGCAAGAGTTATCCAACTGTGAAAGAGTGATTAAAGAAGCAGTAGCCGAATTTGGTCGTATTGATGGAATCGTGAACAACGCTGGCGTAAATGACGGTGCCAGTCTTGAAAAAGGACCAGCAGCCTTCCGAGCATCTATCAATCTGAATCTATTTCACTACTACGATCTAGTCCACTATGCCCTCCCTTATTTAAAAGAATCTAAAGGTTCGATCGTTAACGTAAGTTCTAAGGTGGCACTTACAGGACAAGGACAAACCTCTGGATATGCTGCTGCTAAGGGAGCACAGCTTGGTCTGACCCGAGAATGGGCAGCTGATTTACTTCCTTATTCAATTCGGGTAAATGCCATCCTTCCCGCAGAAGTTATGACGCCGCTTTACCGAAAGTGGCTAGATAGTTCTTTTGATGATCCAGCTGCTAAAGAAGCAGAAATTGTAGCTAATATTCCTTTTGAGAAACGAATGACTACCGCTGATGAGATTGCGGCAATGTCTGTATTTCTATTGTCTCCAAAATCCGGCCATACTACCGGACAATTCATGATTGTAGATGGCGGTTATGTGCACCTTGATCGATCCCTTACCTAATACAGAAATTGAACTATAGAAAGAGCCAGGCTGTTCTTCCCTATAATGGAAATAGCTTGTGCAAATTGCGGGAAGGGCTTAAGCTGTGCAGCTGACCAAGCTGAGCCGTGCTGGTGCACGGCACTACCGCCTATTCTTCCCCCAGAATCCGGTAAATCATGCCTATGTAGCCTTTGTCTCAAAAAAGCCATTCAAGCCAAGATAGCATCCTATGTCGAGCAGGTAAAAGGTGGGGAGATTCCTAATCAAGCCCATAAATACAGCACTCCCAAACTGATAGAAGATATAGACTTCTACATGGAAAATGGCTTAATGGTGCTGAGCAGCTGGTTTCATCTCAAACGTGGAGAATGCTGCGGTAATGCCTGTAGACATTGCCCCTATGATCATGTTAATGTGAAAAAGTGACCCGTAGTCGGTGTCTCTCCTCGGCATAGGAATAATCCACCTCACAGCCATTTAATTCACAGATCTTTTTGACGATAGCTAACCCAAGCCCCAAGGTACCTTTACTTTGGTTATTCTTTTTGAATCGCTGGAAGAGCTGGTCCGTTGGTAATTTTGGTGGTTCTCCTGAATTAATGACCTCTAGGTATTCCTCCGTTAGACGTACTTTCACCCAACCTTCCTCGATATTATGCTGCAAGGCATTTTTCAACAGGTTGGTGACCAAGATATCAGCTAGAATAGGATCGATTTGAAGCTCTATGCCTGCAGCTAGTTTATCTTCCATACTAATGCCCTGCATTTGTCCCAATTCCTTGAAATTCTGAACATTAGAGGCAACAATGTCACTAAAGTTTACTGGCTGTTTTGCGCTGAACTCTTCATTTTCGATCTTAGTTAGCAGGGTCAGGGATTGACCTAGTCGAGAGATTTTATGTATGGATTGCTGTGTAGTATGAACCAAGGATAGTTGCTCTTCGGTTAATTGTGGACTCTCCAGCAATAGTTCAAGTTTTCCTTGGGCTATGGCAATCGGAGTTTGCATCTCATGCGAAGCATTTTCGGAGAATTCTTTCAAGTTTTGGTAGTCCAAGCGAGCCTTATTAGTCATTTCTTCGGCGAACTGATTTAGTCGTTGGAACTCCTGGGTCTTGGTCTCCATCGTTGACAGTGGCTCGTTGTTTTTTATGCGAAATTTATCTAGAGATTTCAACAGGTGTTCAAAGGGCCGGAAGAGGTTTTTGGAGATTAGGAAATTGCCAATTAGAAGTGCAGCCGTTAAGAAAAGAAATAGTCGAATGATAATCCAACTCACCACAGATATGATATCTCCTTCCTCGATGATAATTTCAGAGATTTCAATGTGGTAAAATTGATCCTCCAGCTGCGTGTTGGTGATTAATTTCCGGAAGCCTTCTACTCGCTGAGTTCGCTTCAGGTAAATAAAAGTATCCTTGAGAATTGTATCGGGTTGTATGACCTGTCCCTTCGGAAATGCGCGTATGCTAACGCTATTTCTTTCATTAAAGATGTCTAAGCCATTTTCGAAGGCAGCCGCATTTCTGATCTCTCGAAGGGTCTGCTGCAACTCATAATCCGTTTCTCGATTTACTACTGTCCGCACCATGGACATAGCGATAAGCCCTCCGATCGTAAACATGATCAGCGCAAAAACGAGATACCAAAGGGTGGTTTTTGTGAGTAATCGCATAGGTGTTAATTCAAATCTTGGCTATTTATCGGTGAATTTATACCCCAGACCGTAGATCGTCTTGATATAATCCTTACCGTCATTGGCCATGATCTTTTTCCTAAGGTTCTTGATGTGCTGGTAAACGAAATCAAAATTTTGCAAGTAATCTACGTTATCTCCCCATAAGTGCTCCGCAATGGCTTGCTTCGTTAGCACTCTATTTTTGTTCGTTACAAAAAACAAGAGCAATTCGTATTCCTTCAACGTCAACTCTAAAGAGGCATCATTAACCAAGACTTCATGGTTGCTAGTATGGATAGCAATTTCATTATACTGCAAAACCGTTTGTCCTTGTAACTTTCGACGCCGAAAAATGGCTCTAATTCGGGCGTTAAGTTCTGAAAGATGAAAAGGCTTGGTTAGGTAATCATCAGCTCCTAGATCTAGTCCTCTAAGTCGGTCATCCAGGGCATTCTTAGCAGAAATGATCAAGACGCCGGTATCTGGATTTTCATTCCGGATATGATTCAAGATTTGCAAGCCATTACCATCTGGCAACATGATGTCCAGAATAACTACATCATAGTTGAAGCCCCCTAACTTATCCAGGGCCTCTGCTTTGGATGAGGCGGATTCACAGACAAAATCACCAGCCGAAAAATAGGCCAGTATGTTGTCCATTAAATCCCGTTCATCTTCTATGATCAAAATCTTCATGCCGCTAAGGTAGACAATGAATTTGAGGAAAATTTGAAGCCTTTTGATGCAGTTCTAGTCCAATTGCTCCGGGCTCTTTTGGTTCTTCAAAAAGGCCAAGAGATCTGCCATTTCCTGTTGATCAATATTCTGTTCTAAACCGGTAGTCATCAAAGAAATCGGAGCTGAGGTGAGTTCAGCAATTTGTTCTCTACTAATCACTTGATCCTCTACCTCTAAAAAGCGTAAAGTGATGGCAGAAGGGGATTCTTGAGCTATTATTCCACTATACTCTGCATTTTCCCCAGTCTTTACGGTCCATACATCATACCCATCCGCTATAGCTGCATTCGGGATCAAAATATCATGCAGAATGGACTCCTTAGTACGATTACGGATACTCGCTAGATCAGGTCCCAGCGGATAGCCGTTTTCCCCACCCAATTGATGACAGCTTGAGCACTCCGCCTCGAAAACTAATTTCCCCCGCGCAAAATCACCAATTTCTTGTAGCGTAGTTTGGTATTCAGCTAAAATAGCTTCTCTCTCTCCTTCTTGCTGGCCAAACAAAAGCGTGGCTTTGCGTCGCACAGATTTATCATCATTCTTAAGGATTTCAAAAACCTGTTTGGGCCCAACTCCTTGCGCTGCGATCTGGCCTTGTTCTACAGCCGAAAGAAAAAGATGCATCCGCTCCGGATAGCGGCGGAAAGAACTAATCAATGTAGCTCTTACCGCAGGGGTTAGCTGATCCCATTTATCCAATAAAAACTTAGCATTTTCCACCCCTTCCATTTCGCCCAAGCCTCTAATGGCAGCTTGTTGCATAAGAGGTGGTTGGCTAGGCTGCATTTGGCTCTTGAATAGCTCCTCATGTTCTTCGGCATTAAGGCTCGCGATTAGGCGCAGCGCATCAGCTCTCATTCCCTCGTCTGCTGTATCATTTTGGATGAGTTCCAATGCCACTGCCTCCACTTTTTGTACAGAATTGGCGGTGGGCGGTCGTTCTAATTGGTTAAGTATAGCAAGACTAGCAGAACGAACCTTCGATTCCTCATCCAGAGACCAGCTGAGCAATTGCTTTTGATTGTCTATCGACACAGTGCTTGTTTTAGCTCTAATACCTTTTGCTAAACCACCCAAAGTGGCTACTTGAAGTGCTTTCGGCAATGTTCTACATTGGCTAAGGATAGCATTGAGTTCTTCTGCCTGGTCCTTGCGACCAATCAAAGCACTTAGATTGCTTATAAAAGCCCCTCCTCCCTGATCCATTTTATTCGATAGGTTTTTCGTAGCCCATTGAAAAAGAGCTAACTCTTTACCAGGTTCCGCGGATAGAGCGGCTAGGTGTACCCATTCACTCGTTAGATCTTGTAAAAGCAGCCGTTCTCTAACTTCCTGAGCTGGCAATCCCTTCACGTCTCCCAAAGTACATAGCAACTGAAAGCGAACTCTTGGATTAGGTTCATCCTGCAAGGCTAGCAATTCGCTAGCCAAATTAGGTTGATCTTCCAAATGTAGTTCCATCAGCTGAATAGCATTTTCTCTCACGCCTGCCATTGGGTCTTTGAGTGCCTGTTTCAGTAAAGAAGGATCCGTTTTACCTAAACCTTCAAGGGTCCATAAGGCGTGCACCCTGCCGGCTTGTCCCTCTGCACTGGCGGCCACTTGTTTAATGGCGGCCTCTACTTCTTTTGTTCCTTGCTCTCCATTTACCAATAGCCGTTGTGCCGCGTAGCGCCACCAGCTGTTTTTATCATTTAAATGCGGGACCAATTCTAAAGGGGACTGTGTCGACAAAGACAAATTATCTAACCAGTCTGGTGCTTCAGCACCTTTTGCCGTAATTCGATAAATCCTTCCCTTATCTGTTCCCTCATATAATTGTCCTGATTCATTTACTTCATCGGACATCCATTCTGGATGCTCAATAATTTTTCGGTGATAGTCGATAAGATATAATGCACCATCAGGCCCGATGTAGGTATTAGAAGGTCTAAACCAGGTATCCGTTGAAGTTAAAAAGTCTTCCCCTTCTTTCACCCGGTGAGCTGAAAAGGTTGGTCCTTGCGGCGTAATTTTATTGGCTTGCAATAGGTTATGGACGGGTTCACAAAGAAATAGTACATCATCAAATGACTTGGAAAAAGCGCCACCAGTATACCAATTGATTCCACAACCGGAAGTAATTACACCTACATCAGTCAGTAATTGGTGCTCAGGAGATTGACTAGTTGGGAAAACCTCATTGACTGGCTCATCCGGTAAATATTGCGCTGCGTCTCCAGCCAGCAAATCAGGATTGCGTTGCAGGTACCTCGCAGCAATCACTTCATGCCAAAGCGGATGAAAATTCGAGGTTTGAAAATGATGCCCCCAAGGATCAAAGGCTTGGCCAAATTGAGTACTCGCCGCACACATCTCTAGGGCCCCCTCATCGGGCCTAAATCGGACATTTCGATCGCCCCCATTTTGCGGCAAAACTGGTCCATCAGCACGATTAGGAAAATGAACTGGCGACCCCTCATCTCCAAATAGGTCTTTATAATCAACCGTTGTAAAGTAGCCTTCATTGGCCAAGTAGATCCAGTTGTCCAGACCATAAGCGGGATTGTTAAGGTTGTGTTGTGGGTTAGAGAGGGCAAAACCGGTCAGTAAAACTTCTCTAACGTCTGCCTTACCGTCCCCATCCGAATCCTCTAAATACAACACATCCGGGGTATCAGTAACAATAAAACCGTTCTTCCAGCGCATGATCCCAGTGGGCAGTAGCAAACTATCGGCAAAAATGATACTCTTATCAGGATATCCATCTTGATCTGTGTCCACTAGTTGTTTGATCCGCCCGCTTCGACCTAGGTCGAGGGGATAACCCGGCATTTCTACCACAAAAAGGCGACCATCTTCATCGATCTCCATATCAACTGGATCCTTTATCAAGGGTTCGGCTGCAAATAATTCAATCTCAAAGCCTTCCTGGATAGTGAATTGCTCCAGAGCAGGTGTTGAATCTACATCAGGTAACTGCGTACAGCTAGCGCCTAGAAAAATAGCCAGGACCAAGGCAGTGGCAAAAGAAAAAGGTAACTGTTGTGAAAAATGGTTGGCGAGAAATAGTCGCATAAGAAGGAGGTAATTTTCTACCCAAGATAAGCGACAAGTAAGAAAGGAAAAAATTTACGGGGTAGACAAAAAAAGAAACGTGGCGTAGGAATGTCAGAAAGTGTAGTTAATTAGGCTTGATTAAGTTCCTCCAACGAAATCATCCTTTGTTATTTAACTACATCAACTTTCAATTTCACATTCCCGGCCACGACTCAGTAAAAGTTAATGTCTCCTCATTTCGATTACAAGGTAAGGGCGATCTAAAAAGTATTCTGGGACAAATAAGGACGCTTGTTCAAGATTTTCTCACATTCATATACCCTTTTCGAACCAACAAACTTCCGTTTAAGGTTCAAGGAGTCCTATTTTAAATATTCTGCAGCTATTTTTGATTAAAAAACAAGTAATTGGGTAAAGGATAGATTTTTATGTATATTTATTCTTGTTCGAAAAATAACAATACGTATGCACGAATCTAAACTCCTAAAAATCTTAAAAACACTGTCCGATGAAGAGATACGGCGGTTCCATAAGTTCATCCGCTCCCCGTATTACTCCTACAAGAAGCACTGTGTTCCCTTTTTTGAATATGTGCGCAAGTATCATCCCGAGTACACGTCAGGAAAACTGAGCAAGGAAAATGTGTTTCACCATCTTTTCCCGGATCGACAGTTCCAATCACAGAAAATGCGGCATGTGATGACGGATCTAGTGAATCTTCTGGAAGAGTTTCTGGTAGCGGAGCAGGTTCAAAAGCGAGATTTCGAAAGAAAGAAGTTATTGAGAGATGCTTATGGCCAGCGTGATCTATACGAGTATTTTGAGAAGAGCACGGAGGAAATTGCAAAGGAGTTAGAGGCCCTACCCTATCGAAATAGTTTCTATCAGTATGAGTCTATGAAGAATTTGGATCAGTTCTTCTTCCACCCGTCCACGAAAAAGCACTTGGTCAAGGAGAACTATCTGGAGCAAATGGATCTTCATCTAGATCACTTCTTTGAAATATCAAAACTGAAAGTTGCGGCCGAAATGGCAGCTAGATCAAATATCCTATCAAAAAGTTATCATACGAGATATCTAAATGAAATTCTTCATGAATCAGAAAAACCAGAGGGATCGACACTTGAGGTGGATTTATATGGGAAAGCAAGAAACCTTTATGTAAATGATGACAGGCCTCAATTTCTAAAAGCCACTCAGATTTTTTTAGAGAATACTCCTAAGTTACATCGAAATGATAAGGTGTTAATATTTAACCATTTGCTAAATTTCACCATCCGAAAAGGAAACTCAGGTCAGCAAGAGTACATAGAAGACAGTTTCAAATTATATCAGATAGGTATCGATGATAAAATATTGATCAAGAACAACCAAATGACAGATAGTAGCTTTACAAACATCTGTGCTATTGGAATTAAACTGCAAAAATTTGATTGGGTGGAACAATTTATTGAGGCTTATTCTCCATTACTACGTCAGGATTTACAAAGTAATGCCAAAACACTTTGTCTTGCTTTCCTTTTCTATGGGAAGAAAGAGTTCGAAAAAACAGAACAGCTAATTTCTAGATTCCAATTCACCAATCCTTTTTATCAGGTAAGAGGAAAAATCTTAGCCACTCGAGCACTTTTTGAATTATTTACAAAAGATGAGTCCTACTATGATCTTATGATCTCCAACCTACTAGCGTTCAATAAGTATCTTTCTAGAAACAAGACCTTAGGGACACACAATAAGGAAGTCTATATCAAATTTATTCAATATCTCAAGACAGCGATAAATCTTAAGATTAAGAGACAGCTATCAAAGAGTAGAAAGGGAAAGCTAAAAGATAAAATTAACAATGAAAGGCAAATTATCAACCGAGGTTGGATAATTGCTAAAATTGACGAATTATAGAGGAGGAGGGCCAATGGGCCCTCCCTTCTCTAAGTATCCTAAAATCCAACGATATCTTCTGTACCGATATATCCATTGTTCTCATCATCTCCTTCTCCTTCGGATCCGTCACCACCCTTGATGAAAGACAATTGTGGCGTTTCAATTTCAGCATTGATAAAAGCTGCGAAAGAATTGTTAGCTGTTGCGAATACATTATTATTGGTAGTCATGATAGTACACTTTTGGGGTCGCAGCAGAAATGGCGCTCCGCTACGACGGGGTTAAACATTGAGGTGGATTAAGAATCCGGACCTCCTTGTGTGCTATTCGCGACTAACACATAGGTGGGGCCGGGCTTTCGATCGAAATGAAAGCCTCGATAAAGCATGAGTGAGCGAGGGCAATAGCATAGATGTTAGAGCTACCGCGTCGTCAACACGATGTTATTTTGGCAAGTAAGCTTGCTTCAAATTAGCTACAGAATTAGAGGGTCTATACCTAGCCAGACGCAAATGACCTAGACTTGGCAAAGACATGCCATTGGAATAATGGGCAATACGATAGCAGCCCAAGATCCAAGACGGATTAGATAATAGATGAGTCCTTAGAATGGATCAATGTATCCATGCTGGGCCTGTAGCAGCATTACTGCTAGCACAGTTAGATCAGCACAGATCAGTTGATACTGTTCAAAGCATGCCTATCTGTAAGCATCGGCATAGATCCGAAGCCCCTACTGTTGTAGAGAGATAGACTCCTTAAACGTACTGCGCGAGTGATAAGGTGGCAATACATTTAAGCATTGTGGCTAGAATCAGTGATCACATGATGCATCTGTTCTACTCATCAAAATAGGCCTATTCAAAGGCAGCAATAAAAAGGGAAAAGAAGGAAGGTGCTACTGCTTAGCGTCAAAAAGGAAAGATATGGACTAATAGAAAGGCATCTTCATTTAGACAACTTACTATAAAGCAGTTAGACTCCACTGAGATATACTCAGAGCAATAGGGGTAGTAGCCCTAGAAGAAGAAAATGATAGTTGGACAATTGAGGTCCTTGGATGGATTCCATTTCAATTTGGCTTAAAAAAATTAGTAAAGTAATTGTTCTCGTTGATCTCTAAGTGGAGGGAAATGGAGGAAAGCCACTTCAAGATCGTTTTTTGTGTTTTGGTCTTTCAGACCTTAGACATTAACCTGTGGGAAAAATTCGCCAGAAGAGGCGGCTGAGTGAGTATGCTGTCATTGAAGGAAGTATGGACAGCGATGAGCGATTACGGTTGAACAAAAATTAAGGTTATCATCTCGTTATTAGGTATATAGGTGTTCAATACTTACACTACAAAGATGTGATAGTATTGCTCTTATTGCAACTAAGTTTGATAGATACAGTCAAAAAAACGATCGAAAAGCCTCATTGTTCGATGAATGTAAAATCAGTCAATCAGTTGTTAAAATATGTTAAGAGAATAAAACACACTCTACAATTGTCTCATTATCAACAAATTATAAGCAATCGGCAACTAAATGGGAGAAAACGGAAGACTCAAAAGATATTTTAACTAAACATTTATAAGCCTGATCAAGTACTAATTGCTGCGATAAATTTAGCTATTCCCCCACTCTCTGTACGATCTTACCCCTAATACTAGATTTTTATTTCTCACGGATGGTCTATCTTGTTAATGTAACTCAGATACCCCTTGCAATAGCAATCAAAGGGCTAGAAGTTAAACCATCTATGGATAGAATCACTATGAAAGAATTACCCCATCGTTATGCTTCACTAGCAGTTTGTCTGGTAAGCTTGCTTATACAAATGCTTCCGCATCCAATGTTGGGGCAAGCAGTTTCAAAGATAGTATATAAAGATGCGAACGGATGCCTGCGTTATGTAGCAGATGTAGAAAACAACTACATCCCTGATTTTAGTTATGCGGGATATAAAAATGGGGAGTCCCCCCTACCCAGCATCGCTACCGTCCGATCCATAAGCCCAATCGATGGAGATAATACCGCGCACATACAAGCTGCTTTAGACGAATTGGCAGCCCTACCACAGGATGAAGATGGAATCAGAGGTGCCTTATTACTAGAAGCTGGAAACTATGAGATTCATGGAACGATCGTGATTAGAGGAAGTGGCATTGTGCTGAGAGGAGCAGGAGGAGGTAGTGAGGTGGGGGCTAATACAATCTTACTAGGAATGGGCAATACTCCTAACCGACGGGACATTATTCAGGTTGGTAATGCCCCTAATGTCAGCTGGTCCAGAGCCATCCCAGGTAGTCGCTCTACCTTGAACAGCACCTTTGTACCCAACGGCTCTCGTTCCTTGAAAGTTACGGCTCCAGAACTATACAATACGGGCAATAACATTATTATCCGGCAGCGATCGACCAGCAGTTGGCTCTCCTCTATCAACTTTGGAGATACTGACATTGACAATCCTTGGGCTCCTGGTGAAATAGATCTGTACTTCAACCGCTATGTGACCGAAGTAGATTTTGAAGAAAATAAAATCAGTCTAGATGCTCCTATATATGATCATCTAGATCCAAGTTTGGCTGAAACAGAAATCTACGTCTGGGATAAGACTGGGATCCAAAACAATATCGGTGTAGAAGACCTACGGATCGATATTCAGACGGCAGGCCCGACGGATGAGGAGCATGCCCGAAATGGCATCCGCCTGATTGGAGTAGAAGATTGCTGGGTAAAAGGCGTGACAGCTTTACATTTTAGCTATGCTGCAGTTGAAACTACGGTTGCTACTCGAGTGACCGTAATCGATTGTCAAGGCTTACAGCCCCATTCCCCGATCACGGGTGGCCGACGCTACAATTTCGTAACCAGTAGATCGTCAAACAATATCCTATTTGAAAACTGTCGGGCAACGGAGGGAAGGCATTCTTTTGTTTCGAATGGCACAAGTAGCGTATCTGGGGTTGTCTTCTATAATTGTACATCCGAACGGGACTACAGTGCTAGTGAAGGACATCGGAGGTGGAGTCAGGGCTTGCTTTTTGATAACATTACTTTCTCGCAAGCGCAAACCAACACGCTCTTGGGTTTATACAACCGCGGAAGTTTTGGTACGGGGCACGGCTGGTCTTCCGTCAGTAGTGTGGCCTGGAAAGTCAAAGTCCCTCTATCCAGAAACATCAAGCTACAAAAGCCCCCCGGACGTCAAAATTATGCAATCGCTTGTGAAGCCTTGGTGACCAACTCGCACACCTTTGCTCATCCGATTGGCTATGAAGAATTGACTAATCAGAACCCCGCCATCTCCTCCCTATACCAAGCACAACTACAAACAAGATTAGCAAAAGGAGCGGCGCCTGATGGTCCCGCAAAATTAACCGCAACCATTACCAATAGCGGTGTATTACTGGAATGGTTGGATGTGGCGAGTAGAGAGAATAGCTATCATATTGAAGTATCTATCGATGGTGAATCCTTCGAAGAATTGGCTACGTTGCCAGCTGATGCCATCTCCTTCTTGGATGTCGATGCGCTTAGTTCGGCAGCCATAAGTCGAATTTACCGAGTATATGCTATGGGCAGTAGTTGTCCCTCTCCATATTCTAATCCAATTGAAATACAGCTCCCCACTAGTTCTATTAATCCATCTCTTCCTGATGTAAAGATTTACCCAAATCCAGCAAGCGATGAAATTATAGTCAACACCCAGCTAAAGCAATACCATCTTGAGGTTTTCCGTAGCTCCGGCATACTACACTACCAGGGTCAAGAAATCAAACGGATGGACATCAAGCGTTGGCCCCTTGGTCTTTATCTAATTAGAGTTTTCGACCAAGATGGGCGTAGTAGCACCTGGAAAATCCTCAAGCAATAACTAGACCTACCTCACCTTTTCTTAAATCAACAGCTATGATCAGATTTCTACTTCTTTGCATTCTGGCTTGCTCACCATTATTTAGCCAAGGACAATACTGGGAACAGCACTGGGTCGAGAGCAATTATGAATTTACAGGTTCAGGAGGTGATGCCGTAAGCGTTAACCAAACGAATTGTGAGGAGGCTTTTGTACAAGTGACCGATCCAGTCGGTGCTCCCCTACCGGCATTCAGTCCATTGATCATTAACCCCAAAGACAGCAACGGAGATGACATCACAGATATCAGTGCCTTTCCGTTGGAAATCCACTTACGGGCTAGAAGTGTGGCACCAGTGACTTTGGGTGTACTTTTTCGTTCTGATGATGGCACCAGTGATTTTAGAACAGCGATTCTTTATGATACCATACCTGCAGACCTAGAACAATGGACAGATATTACCCTATCTTTTACGGATGACGATGTGGCTGGCTTTAACGCCACTAAGCTGCGAGATGTCTGGCTTTTTCTCGACAGAGGCACGGAGAATTTCAATGGAGATAAACTGTATATAGATTATATCAGCCTAGGTGGATCGCCAAGTATGAACCTTGAATCTCCCTGTACTTTGGATGATCCAGGTGACGCTCCAATTTTTGCCGAATATTTCAAAGGAGGTAGCTTAAGTACGGTGAATACGGGTAGTAGTGCTGGGCAAGTCACTATTTTCAGCTTAGATGAGGTCTGCGAGACGCTCCAACTCCGTATTGCGGATCCAGTAACTGCTCCCCTTCCAGCCTTTAATGCTTACATCATCAACCCAATTGATGCTGACGGCAATGACATTACTGACATCTCAAGTCAAGTGAATGTAAATATGCGCGTACGATCAGCTGAAGCAGTGCAAATAGATGTACTTTTTCGTTCCGGAGAAGGGAGCCAAGAAGAGCGAAGTGCAAGAAAGAACGTTTCTATCCCAGCCAATCTAGAAGAATGGACCGATGTAGATATCGAATTTGCAGCTTCAGAATTGGAGGGCTTTAATCCTGCTGATCTTAGAGATTTTTGGCTTTACCTCGATCGTGGAACGCCTAATTTTCCAGGTAATGAGTTTTATATAGATCACATTGTTATTGGCGGGGTTCCGGATGTGACGATGTACTCACCCTGTTCAAACGAAGCTCAGGCCCAGGCCTGGATTGAAAACTGGGATGATGGTAATGCGGTGGTCTTTGGAGGAGCTGAAACCGCAAAATTGACCTTGGGTCAAACGGAATGCGAAGCGTTCAGAATAGAAGTTTCTCATCCCAATGATGATCCCCACACAGCTTTTAGACCGATTGTGATTAATCCACTCTCTCCTGCTGGTAGTGATATCACCAACATTTCTGGAAACTTGCAAGTGGTAATTAGAGCTAGAAGTGCAGCAGAACTACCGCTGGGCCTATTGCTTAGATCCGGGGATGGATCCAGTGATTTTAGAACAGCAATACTGACACAAAATGTGGTAGGAACTCTGGAAGCCTGGAGCACCTTAATTTATGAGTTTTCCGAAGAGGATCTAGGCGGTTTTGATCCGGAAGACCTAGTAGATTTGTGGATCTTCCTAGACCGATCCAATAATAACTTTCCTGGCAATGAACTATACCTAGATTATATTGCCATCGGTGCACAACCAGATGCTTCTTTGAATTCACCATGCGGACTACCAGACTTCGTCGTGGCTACTGAAGATACCCCAGAAGCTCCAATCATTAGGGTGTATCCAAACCCGGTGGAAGATCAGATCAATATTAGTCTTGATCCTGATATGTACCTGAGACATACAAGTAGGGTAAGACTATACGGAGCTACTGGTGAACTTCAACAGCAGCAGTCCATTCTCCCAGGTCAACACCAAATTTCAATAGATGTGTCTCGCTGGCCAGCTGGCATCTATTTTTTAGAATTATTGACAGGATCGGATCGATTTACCAAAGCTATTATCAAGCATTAGTACGATCAATCTCAAGGCTTATTTGATCACAATTTTCTCTCGTAACTCAGTCCCAGCTACCTCAATAAGGAGTAGATACAGTCCAGTGCTTAGGGCCCTGATATCAATTGGTTCCCGGGCACTTACTTTACCGGTCCATATTTGACGCCCAAATAGATCAAACAACTTTGCTGACACGGGTTGATTCCATCTATCAATGCCAGATAAGTACAGCTGATTTTGAGCTGGATTTGGGAATACTTTAACCCCTAAGGGCTCCGAACTATCTTCAGTGGTCACCAAACTACCACAAGCTTGTCCAGTCTGATTGAAGAGGGCAGCAAGTCCTTGACTAGAATTATACATAGCAAAATTGCTATGTCCCACATTGGGTACCAGACTAATAGAATGGTTATCGGTGATCGTACTCCCGTAGTAGTGCTGTAGATAATGGTAGTAGATGATACCCCGCTCAAGTCGATGGTCTCCTTGCAGATTGGCAGGACAAGATTCATCTAAACTGCTTGCATCCGGATTATTATCTTGTTCGCCTAATAAATATGTTACCTGTCTTCTCTTAAATCTAGCCCTTATTGAGTCTACACCAGAAAGCTCTGGGTAAGTATAAAGATCTTCCAATCCATATTTCCATTCGTTATAGCTGCCACAACTTGTATTAGGCAGCGAAAAATCATCTAGGGTACCAGGGCGTCGTCTTTGTCCATCCATATAGACATAGGAACTAGGGTTGGCTACGACAAATCGGATGCTCACTCCAAAATCCGTACATAAGGACTCAGCCAATGGGGATGTCGCTGCCATGCGTTGCACCACCTGCCCTCCTGCCGAATGCCCAGTTAGGGTAATCATCTCTATATTCGGAAACAGTCGAACAAGATGCATTAGTAAACTATCTAGTACGGCATAGGAAGGAATTCTCACCGGACGAGGATTAGCATCTTCATTTCTAGAATTAGAACCTGCCTTCCAACCTCCACTAGTCCAATATAAGTGTTCATCATCCAGATCATTCTGCTCTACATCGGATTCCGTCAAAAATTGAGGGGCAACGATCAGTGTATTGGTACTCAGATTCGGGACTTGATTGGCAGCCGTTTGCATATTCACGAAATAATCATCTGCATTTCGATTCGTGCCATGAATCACCACGATAGCTTTATCAAAGGAAAGATTCGTCTCGTAAAGATCAGCATTAGCATATACCGGGATCTTCAGGGTATGCCCCTCTCGCATTAAACTAAATTTATCAGCGGATACATAAACCGTCTGCGCTACTGAGGAACTCCAGTGCAGCATTAGACAAAGAATTAAGGGGAACTTAGTGTACATGAGCAAGGACTTTTGGCTTAATCCTCAATGTAAGGGAAAGTATTGAAAAGTGTATTTGAGGTTATTTATGTTATGAAACTATTTTATTTTTTTTGAAATTTTATTTGTAAAGAAAATTACAACTGAGTAAAATAAATCATAGTCGAACCGAGAAACATTAAGCTAAATAGATCTCTCCCCTTTCCCCATCCAGGAATCAGAAATCTGTACAGATTGTCTTGCAAAACTTGATCTAGCGAAAATACGCTAGCGTATATATACAATCTCCCTTTTATCTGTATATTGAGCGAAGGTAAAAACATCCAAATATGACCATCTTAGAAACACCTACAGATTGCTTTAACAACCTACCTGGATATCCTTTTGCTCCAAACTTTAAAGAAGTAGGCACGGGAATACAAATGCACTACGTAGACGAAGGAGACGCAAATGCTCCCGTGGCATTGCTACTACATGGTGAGCCCTCTTGGTCTTATCTTTATCGCAAGATGATTCCTATTCTTGTAGATGCTGGCTATCGAGCTGTAGCACCAGATCTGATTGGCTTTGGAAAGTCTAGTAAACCCAGCGAAAGAAGCGATTATTCGTACCAATCACACCTAGAATGGCTTGGGGGATTAATTGAGCAATTGGATCTCCAGCACATCCATTTATTTTGCCAGGATTGGGGCGGCTTACTCGGACTCCGACTAGCCTTAGATATGGAGTCTAGATTCGATTCAATCATAGTTTCCAACACCACCTTACCAACTGGACAAATTCCGATGCCTCCCGCCTTCCAGCAATGGAAAGATTTTTCTCAAAATGTGCCAGAATTTCCAACCGGAAAAATCATCAACGGGGGGACCGCTACAGAGCTCTCAGCGGAAGTAATTGCTGCCTATGACGCGCCTTTCCCGGATGAAACTTACAAAGCAGGTGCCCGGATTTTCCCGGCCTTAGTGCCCAGTGAGGCTACAGATCCTGAAGCCATAAAAAACCAGAAGGCCTGGGCTAAATATAGCCAATGGCACAAACCTGTCTTGACCCTATTTGGAGATAGCGATCCTATCATGAAAGGGGGTGATAAGTTTTTTCAAAAAATGATTCCTGGCTGCAAGGGGCAACCACACGAAATCATTCCACAAGGAGGACACTTTATACAAGAGGACCAGGGAGAATTGTTGGCTCAGAAGATGGTTTCATTTATTAAAAGTATTGCCTAAAACATATGATTCACTTAATTGACTTGCATTTTCAGGGCCAATTAGAGGCCATTGCGGCATTTTTAATCGAGACCAGTGAAGGACCTGTACTAGTAGAGACGGGCCCCCACTCTACCCTACCGCGCCTAGAGCAAGGAATACAGGAGGCCGGCTTTCAATTGACAGATGTGAAACATGTCTTTTTAACGCATATTCACCTCGACCACGCGGGAGCCGCTTGGAAGTTTGCGGAACATGGGGCCACCATATATGTACACCCTCGTGGGTATAAACATATGCACGATCCCAGCAAATTGCTGAAATCAGCTAAGATGATCTATCAGGATCAAATGGATAGCCTTTGGGGGACCTTGAAACCCATCCCCGAAGGCCAGCTCGTCTCTGTGGAACATGAAGATTCTTTCACCGTGGGCGATGCAAATCTGAAAGCCTGGCATACGCCTGGCCATGCGGTCCATCATATCGCGTGGCAAATAGGTGCCGATTTATTCACCGGAGATGTGGCTGGCGTGAAAATTGGTAGCGGACCAGTAGTCCCTCCCTGTCCTCCTCCAGATATCAATATCGAGGATTGGCAGCAATCACTGAGCATCATCCGGCAGATTGCCCCAGAACGGATCTGGCTTACCCATTCACAGTCCATTACTGATGTGGAAACTCATATCAATGATTTGGAGAAAAGACTAGTTGAATGGGCAGAATGGTTAAAACCCCTGGTTTTGGTAGAAAACCTTGACACCGGTACCTTAATGAAAAAATTCGAAGGCTTCGTTTTGGAGGAATTCTCGGGAATGAATTTAGAACCTCAAATCATGAGGCGTTATGCGGTAGCAAATCCAGCTGGCATGAGCGCAATAGGATTAAAGAGATACTGGTTAAAAAAGCAGGAAAAGGAATTAGGAGGCAGGTAAGAAGCGCTTACCTGTTTCAATAACAAACTTCAATAACTCTACCTCAGGAAGAGCGGATTTAGTTGCTTTATCAACTTCAGTTTGCTGCAAGTTCAATTCAATGGTATTACTTTCTCCTACCGTTGTTTCATTGGATGCAACAGACTGTAGAAAAATATATGATCCAACGCTCATCAATACAATTACAAACAATCCTAATAGTCGAGTATTTATCGCTTTCATGTGTTCCTTTAGATGTAATCCTAATAGTTATCTAACCGTGCAACGAAAATAAGAAGGATAGTTTGTACATGCTTTGATTTTCGACGTTTCTTCCGGAAAATTCGACAAAAGAAACTATTCTTCTATTAACGCGTGCAAAATAAAGACGATTGAGGTCAAGAAAAGGTTGCAGATCAAGCTTTTTTTTTCAAAAAATTTACGAAAACTTAAAAACTGATGGAAGAATCAGGTATGGCTTCGATTAGCTTTTTGGTGTAAGCCGTCTTAGGATTTTGGTACACTTCATCTGCTAGTCCTTCTTCCACCACCTTACCATCTTTCATTACGAGCATTCGATCCGCCATAAATTTCACCACTGAGAGATCATGAGAAATGAAGATGTACGATAAATCCTGCTCCTCTCTCAATTCTGTTAGCAAATTTAAAATCTGAGCTTGTACACTCACATCCAGCGAAGAAACCGATTCATCACAGATTAAAAAATCGGGTTCGACCGCAAGCGCTCGGGCAATGGCGATTCTTTGTCTTTGACCGCCAGAAAACTCATGTGGATAGCGGAAAAAGTGATCTGCCTCTAATCCGACCTTCTCTAGTAATTGTATTGTTTTTTCCTTACGTGCCTTGGCAGATAGAGAAGAGAAAAATTGCTGCATCGGTTCCGCCACCGCATGCCCAATCATCTTTCGGGGGTTAAGGGAGGCAAATGGATCCTGAAATACGATCTGCATTTTTTTCCGATAAACCCGCATTTGTTGCTCATCTAAGTCCGTAATATTATCTCCTTCAAACAGGATTTGGCCACTACGGGCTGGTATCAGTTTGATCAAGGTTTTCCCCAAGGTAGTCTTTCCGCAGCCAGATTCCCCTACTAAGCCAACAGACTCTCCTTTTCTCATCTGGAAATTCACCCCATCAACAGCCTTCACGAATTCAACCGGTTTGCCCCAGAAGTTTTTCTTACTGGGATACCAAGTGTGTAGTTCTTTGACAGAGAGAATCGTTGGCCTTTCCTCCAATTTTGCCAGGTGCGCTTGATAGTCAGCTGGTTCATACAAACGTACCTCCATGGACTTCGAGGCCTCGGTTTCTGCGTCCGCAATTGTCGGCAAACGCCTTAGCCTTTGGTTTAATGGCGGTCTACACGCCAGTAAGCCTTGCGTATACGGATGAGCGGGTTGTTGAAGAATAGCTGTTTTTGGTCCACGCTCGACAATCTCACCTCTCCGCATTACCAAAACCCGATCCGCGATTTCCGAAATCACTCCTAAGTCATGGGAAATGAAGAGGATACCGATCTGCAGTTGGGCCTTTAACTCCAATAGCAATCTTAAGATCTCTTGCTGTACGGTTACATCTAGGGAAGTGGTAGGCTCATCCGCAATGATCAGATCTGGTGCGGTGGCAATAGCCATGGCGATCATGATTCTTTGCTTTTGTCCTCCGGATAACTGATGGGGATAGGCTTGATAAATTCGCTCGACATCTGGCAGCTTGACCTGTTCAAAAAGTTCGCAAACTCTTGCTTTAGCGGCCTTCGCAGATAATCCCTCGTGCAGCATTAGTACTTCGGCTACTTGCTGGCCACAGGTATGCACTGGATTTAGAGAGCTCATCGGATCTTGAAACACCATACTGATCCGATTCCCACGAATTCCCTCTAGTTCTTTATTGGATAGCTCGTTAATGCGAATTCCCTCCCCTTCGTCTAAGTAAAAATCAATACTTCCCCCCTTCCATAAGGCGGAAGACGGCAACAATTGCAGAATGGATAAGGCTGTCATGGACTTGCCTGACCCGGACTCCCCTACTATACCAAGGACTTCACCCCTGAAGAGCTCAAATGAACTCCCTTTAATGGCCTTTAGTTCTCCATCTGCGGTGGGAAAACTAATCGCGAGTTCCGACACGCTCAATAGTCTCTGCTGATCACTCATGCCCTACCCGTATCTCAATTTTTCCACCGTTGATCTCCAGTTTAAGATCTTCTAGGTTATCTAGCCATTCTACCATATCTGCTCCTAAGAAGGTTCTACGCCAGCCATTACCTAGTGTCTCATCCTGATAGCGTTTATCTAGTTTGAAACGCAATAGTTGATTTTTGGAACAAACCAAACTCGTAGCCACCTTTTCCTCTATGCATTTATACTTAATCAGTAGATAGAGCAGATCAATGATGATATCTTCATTTTGATCATCTCCTTTATCAAAATCGGGAATCTTACCCAACATGCTACGCTCCTCCTCGGTCTCCTGTTGTCGATATAGTCCCACAAAAATATCCCCCAGTTGGTCTGTGATCTTATCCGGTATTCTTCGATTCTTCTTCAGGGCATCCTTACCAGCCCCTACATTCCGCACAATATGGTTGATCATTTTACTTGGCAGTACCATTTCCTTGCTATGGTTACGGCGCTCTGCCGTCTCTACTCGCCATTTGGTCAAGCGCAAGAAGAACAATTTTTCCTTCTTGGCCAAGGACTTGATCATGTTGCTATTTACCGCCTCATAATAGGGTGACTTTTCGTAATAAGCGCCCGTTTCCAATTTACCAAACTCCTCTTTAGCCCATTCTGTCCGGTTTAGTTTGCTCAACTTATCACTAGCTTTCTTCCACAATCTGTATAATGGCAAAACATCCTCTAGCGCATAATTCAATTGGCGTTGTTGGAATGGCCTAGCCTCCCAATCAGCAACAGCATAGCCCTTTTTTAGATGCCATCCCAATTCGGTCTCAACTAGCTTACGAAAAGATATCGGGTACCTATATCCTAGAAAGCCCGCGGCTATCTGGGTATCAAAAATATTTTTGGGAACAGTGCCAAAAAGATTGTTCAACAAACGATAATCATTGTCCCCTGCGTGTGTAATCTTGCAAATATTTGCATCCTCCATTAAAGAAAGGTACGGATCTAGGTTTCCGCACTCGAAAGGATCAATGAGGTAGTTGCCATGTTCCGT
Organism: Saprospiraceae bacterium; assembly: GCA_013214355.1. Lineage (GTDB taxonomy): Bacteria > Bacteroidota > Bacteroidia > Chitinophagales > Saprospiraceae > DT-111. The sequence goes on from JABSSL010000019.1 coordinate 202,078, forward strand.
AGCTACCTGAATCAAACAGAGTCTAGGCCAATATCTTTTTTCGCCAACAAATTCAGTATCAAAGCACAACCAGGGTACGGCCTTGTTATCTTGATAAAACTGATCAAGCTGGGTGGGAGAATTTATGAATTGGTAGCTTCTGTGGTTTGAATTTGACATGAACACTATTAAATTCGACAAAATTTTCAGCTAGCTGCAGACGGTCTAACATCAGATCAAGGAGGCGATTGCTGCAACCATAGGTCCCAAGTCTAGCCTGGATTCGTATCCGTGCATCAAAAAAGCCTAATAGGCTTTGAAAGCATAAAAGAATGCTTTTGGCTTTGAATAAGGCGGTAGGACTAGTTTTCATCCTAGGATTCCTCTTTTTCTCTAAATGGAATGAAGCGTTAATGAAGTTGTCAAGCGCTCTTGCTAAAAGTGTTTACAGATTCACTGACTGACCTTCCTATCTAGAAGAAGTTATCCCATGGGAAAGTGCGAAAGTCCGAAAATATTTTGGGACTCAATAATTTGGCCTCAAAATATCGTACTTGTACTGTAAAAAGTATAGAAAAATGTTAAATTTTCCATTTATATGATAATCCCCGTGTCTCTTGCTTCGTTTTGGAGTCTTAAGAGTAAACGAACATCTTTACCCGCATGATCCATAAGAGAGCAAATCTAAATCTGCTCTTTACTTAAAAACAACAGAAGAATCATCTTCCTCAAAATTTCAGCTTCGATGAAAATTGTAAAGCGCATATTAATTGCCCTTCTTGTGCTCATCATTTTGCTCGTCGGCACTGCTATCGCGGTTCCTATTCTCTTCAAAGATCGGATCGTACAGATCGCTAAAGAAGAGATCAACAAAAATGTGAGAGCAGATGTTGATTTCTCCGATGTAGACTTATCCTTATTCAAGGGGTTTCCTCATCTGGTCTTTAGTCTGAAGGATTTATCCGTAATGGGTATCGAGACCTTTGAAGGGATCAAACTATTGGAGGGAAAATCCATCGATTTCAAGCTGGACGTCATGTCCGTGATCCGAAGTACAAGTCCCATCAAAATAAAGTCGGTCAATCTCATCGAACCTGCCATCAATATTCTCGTACTGGAAGACGGGCAGGCTAACTACGATATCACTGTCCCCACAGATGAAAGAATCACCGAAACGGCCAATGAGACGGATTACAGTGGAGTACTAATTCAGCTGGAAAAATACCTGGTGGCTAATGGAGACTTTGTTTTTGACGACCGAACCATGGGCGTTTATGTAGCTGCCAAAAATATCAATCATAACGGCTCTGGGGAATTCACTATTGACAATTATGATCTAAATACTAAGACTTCCATAGATGAATTGAGTATTCAATACGGAGACATTGGCTATCTCAAGAAGGCCAAAACGGCTCTAGATGCAATCGTTAACATTGACCAAAAAACCAGTACCTATACGCTAAAGGACAACGAACTACGGCTGAATGAATTGATCTTACAAGCCGCTGGTTTCATCCAACTCGCGGACTCAGATGACATCAACATGGAGCTGGACTTTAGTTCTCCTCAAAATGAATTCAAACAATTGCTTTCCATGATTCCCAATGCCTATATCGAAGGTTATGAGGAGGTCAAGGCGGATGGAAAATTCGCTTTTAACGGAAATGTAAAAGGGACCTTTAATGCTGAAAAAGAACAACTTCCCGCCTTCAAGGTCAACTTCGAAGTAGCTGATGCAAATGTAAAATACCCAGATCTTCCTCTAGGAATTAATGGGATTAATACAGCCGTAAAGATCAATAGTCCTAGTAGCGATTTGGATAAACTTCAAGTGGATGCGAATACCTTTAGCATGCAGATTGGAACCAATCCTATTGAAGGACGATTCAGCTTACGCACTCCCATCAGTAATCCAGCTGTCAATGCAGCTGTGAAGGGGCGCCTCGACTTGGAAGAATTGAGCGGGGCTTTTCCAATAGAAGGGATAGAGACCTTAAACGGACTGATCACGGCGGATGCCACCGTAAATACTAGCATGGCTGCCATAGATGCTGGAGCTTACGACCAAGTCGATATGAGTGGTACCATGCAGATTGACCAGATGAATTATAAGTCCACAGATCTCCCACGAGTACTTATCAAAACCCTGGATGTTAACTTTACACCAAAGAATGTACAAATTAAAGACTTCCAGAGTCGCTTAGGACAGAGTGATCTCAAAGCGCAAGGATACATAGATAATATACTAGCATACTTCTCTCCCAAGAAAGCTATGACGGGTAAGCTACGGGTCCAATCTGATTTTTTCGATACCAACGAATGGATTCCTGCTGAAGAAGAGGTGGAAACCCCATCCGGAGAAGAAGATGTGGAAGAGGTAGCACTGGAGGTTTTTGACCGTTTTGATTTTCAGGTTGAAGGCGCATTCAGAGAAATTTCATATGATGTCTATACACTGACTGATACCTACGTCTTGGGTGAAGTAGGACCGCAAGTATTGAAGGCCGACGAACTACGAACGCGCATTGGTTCTAGTGATTTCTCTGCGACAGGCACCATTCTGCATGTCTTCGATTATCTGTTTGATAATGGCACACTCAAGGGCAATATACAAGTGAACTCTAGCTTGGTGGATCTAAATGAGTTTATGGAATTACTTGATACGGAAGAAGCCGGAGCTAAAGCCACCGCGGCTGAGGACGAGCCCTTAGAAGTTGTTCCCGTACCGGAGCGTATGACCATTGATGTAAATGCCAACGTGGATCGAGTGAAGTATACCAATATGGTCCTCAAAGATGTGCAAGGACACCTCGTCGTAGATAAGCAAGCCGTGGTATTGGAGAATGCCACAAGCGAAACCTTAGGTGGTCGCATGAATATAAGTGGTAGTTATGACACAAAAGATGTGAAGGGACCCACTTTCTCCTTCAAATATGACTTACAAGAGCTGGATTTTGCCGAAGCTTTCAATACCATGAATACCTTCCAAGCCTTAGCTCCAATTGGTCAGTTCATTAATGGTAATTTCAATTCCACAATGATTATGGATGGGGTCCTAGGGGAAGATCTTATGCCCAACCTCCAATCGCTAAACATAGAAGGTTTCCTCCAAACGGTTCATGGCGTGATCTCAGGCTTTAAACCATTGCAAGTTGTTGGGAATGCCTTAAATCTAGAGGCCTTGACTAAGGAAATTGACCTAGGAGGAACCAAAAACTGGTTTGAGCTAAAGGATGGTACCTTAGAACTCAAGGAATTTGATGTGAACATGGATGATATCGCAATGAAAATTAGTGGAACCCATGGACTGGATCAAAACATGAATTACAACATCAAAGCCAAAATCCCTAGGGCACTGTTAGAAAAAGGTGCAGTGGGAAAAGCCGTGGACCAAGGCTACGGTTTATTGCAATCACAGGCCTCTAAGCTAGGGTTTAATATCAAGAAGAGCGAGTTTGTTAATGTGATGATTAACCTAACAGGCTCTTTGACAGATCCTAAGGTTAAATTGAATCTTCTCGGGGGAGATGGGGAAACTAGCGTGGTTGAGGCAGGAAAAGAGGCTTTACAAGATGAGATTAATGATCAAAAGGAAGCCTTGCAGGAAAAGGCGGAAGAGAAACTGCAAGAGGGTAAAGACATAGCTCAAGAAAAAGTGGATGAGGTTGTTGATTCTGCCAATACCGTGATCAATGAAAAGGTGGATGAACTCAAACAAGATGCAAAAGAAAAAGCGGATGAATTATTGAAAGAGAAACTAGGATCAACTCCTGGCAACCTTATTGATTCTACAGCGAATGAGCTCTTGAAGAACACTGGTACCCAAAGCACGGTAGACAGTATTAAAAATCATTTGAACAAGTTTAATCCTTTCAAACGGAAAAAGAAGAAAAAGAACTAAATCCTTGTTGGGCAGACCATGGCTAACTAGTCATGGTCTGCCCAAAACATAGTAGGTATCCGTTAATATCTTTTTGAGATACTTCTTATCTTGCTCAAGATGAGAAACAATAAGGCTTATTTGAGCTTAGGCACTGCTGCAATTGGGCGACCTCAGTATATAAATATCCGGGAAAAAAAAGCAAGAAGCGATCTTTCCTTGGAAGAATTTCGGAAACGAGGATTGGCCCTGATCCAACAAGCCTATGAAGCTGGAATTCGATATTTTGATACGGCTCCAGGTTATGGGCTAGCAGAGGATCTCCTGATTCAATGGCTAAAAACCTTAGATAATCCAAACCTTGAAGTAGCCACTAAATGGGGCTATACCTATACGGCCAATTTTGATCCGAATGCTACCCAACATGAAGTGAAGGAGCACTCATTAAACAAACTAAACGAGCAATGGCAGAGATCTAAAGCCCTTCTCCCCTATCTAAGTACGTACCAAATACATTCCGCTACCTTTGATACCGGTGTCTTGGAGAATGTGGCCGTATTGACAAGATTAGCCGAGTTGAAGGAAGAATATGGACTACGGATCGGATTAAGCAGTACCGGTAGCAATCAATTGGAAGTTGTCCAGAGATCCTTGGACGTTGAGGTGAATGGAATCCCTTTATTTGATGCCTTTCAGGTTACCTATAATGTCTTGGATCAAAGCTTAGCCCCCCTTTTGAAAGCATTGGCAAAGGAAGGCAAACGAGTAATTATTAAAGAAGCCTTGGCGAATGGTAGGGTTTTTCCCAATTCTGAGTATGCACACTACCAGGAACTTTATCAGCGTTTAACGTATCTAGCTCAACAACATGAGGTTGGCATTGATGCCATCGCTTTACAATTTTGTCGGCAAACTGTCCAGCCACTCAGACAGTATCCTAAAAAACGTGTAATTAAAAAATGAAGGGCTTAAGCCCAAAGAACTATAATTTGACTCTTTCGTCAAAAATAGCAATAAACTGATTAAGAATAATGGGCCAGTTGCGAATAGGCAT
>JABSSL010000190.1 GCA_013214355.1 Saprospiraceae bacterium
CTCTTTGGATGAAATATGCTCGTGACCATCTCCACAATTTAATAATTACATATCAACTTATTTAGATGTGTATAAACCATAGACATAAATGCACGAAAATCCCACCTGTATATCTGGCTATGCATATATTGTCACGCTGTGACAGACGCTTGCACTGACTGCTTTGAATTAGCAATCTTTGGCCAAAAAACCCCGCTAGGGGTTAAATATACCTAGCCATGAATCCCGGTAGACCCGTGCCTTTGGGTACGGTATATATGTCCCGCCCCTCGAAATAGTATTCCAAAATGGTAAAGTTCAAAAAGCTATAATCAAATGATATCGACCAACCCACTTACGACGTTTTATCCGACTGTCCTAGGTCATCCATCCGTTTTGTGATTGGCCAGGGTTTTATTCCTACTTTTTCCACTGCGTATACCAATCAGTATAAGTCTGTGTCAAGTCCTGTACGATCTCCGGATGTTGACCTGCCAGGTTATCCATTTCGCTAGGCCCATTTGCCAAGTTCACTAAGAAAAGAGAATCGCTTTCCGTAATGGGTGCCTTTTCTGTAGGGTCTATGGGGTTCTTCATTAACTTCCAATCCCCTTTTCTCACCGCCCAACGATTCGGACGAGAATACCACCAAAAGGCATCGTGAGCTGAAGGCTCATCTCCTATGATCACCTCCCGCATACTTTTCCCTTCAAATGCCTGCTTTTCATAAGTGATCCCGCACAGATCAAGGATGGTGGGAAACCAGTCTACATTTACACACATCTGGTTTCTAGCCTCATTCTGCGGGAGGGAGGCAGGCCAGCTAATCATGGCCGGCACCCGAATGCCCCCTTCAAACAAAGAGAACTTGGCTCCTCGGTAAATGCCGGCACTGCCGCCACCACCAAAGGTCCGCTGCTCCATGGAATGCCCATGGTCAGATTGGAAGATGATGATGGTGTTTTCGCGTAGTCCAAGGGTTTCCAGTTGATTCAATAGTAATCCGATCCGCTCATCAACAGTAGATACGGTAGCCGCATACATGTTGCGAGGACTTTCCATATCGCGATAATGGGCTCTCCATTTTTCTGTCCCCTGCAAGGGATAATGCGGTAGATTAATGGCGTAGTAGAGGAAAAAAGGCGAAGCTTTATGCTCTTCCACAAATCGATCTACTTTTTCCGCCATCACATCTTGAAAGTACTCGCCATCCATCCAAATCTCCTCCCCGTTTTCCCATAAATCATGTCGATTCGGACCGTTCCAATAGAAGAAATGAGAATAGTTATCAATGCAGCCCCCCATATGTCCAAAAGAGTAATTAAAGCCTTGTCCATTGGGCATCGTTTCCGGGGTGTAACCTAAGTGCCACTTGCCAATATGCCCCGTCACATATCCATTCTCCTTCATTTTTTCGGCAATGGTGAGCTGTTCGGTGGGTAAGCCAGGCTTGCCTTTGAGGGAGGGGGTATTACCGGGTAGACTAGCAGCTAAGGGAGTTTTGCCCGTCAGCAAGGCCGCTCTAGAAGGAGAACAAACGGGTGCAGCAGCGTAGAATTGCGTGAACTTGATCCCTGTCTCCGCCAAGCGGTCCATATTAGGCGTATACAAGTCTTTTGCACCAAAACAATTAGCATCAATCGTACCTTGATCGTCCGTGTAGATAATGATTACATTGGGCAAATCGTTGGTGGGTGTAGTAGCGTCTTCGCAGGAAAATAGAATCCACCCTGCCAGTAATAGTAGAATGAGGTGCCGAAAGCCGTTGGTCATTTTGCTCCGATTTTAGATTTTTGACTGCAATAGTTAATGTACGGAAAATGTGTGGTAAAACAGCTATCCCCTAACTCATCAAGGACACTTCTTAACTTCGCTTAAAAATCCAAAAAGCAAAAATCTTAGTTATACTCGGCATCAGGAAGTAGGTCATGGATGTCACTAGCAACATAGATACTATCAACATGCGCAGAAAGGAGGGAATGAAACTTAGATAGGATCCTGCCAAAGTGCTCAAGATCAAAATTAGTGGATAGATCACCAACCAAGTCGATAAGGCCATTTTCCATTTTACTGGCGGCTGGACGGGAGGACTGTTTTCTAAGGAAAACCAAAACTCCAGTCCTTCTTGGTACCGGATTTGGCTTTCTTTGATCACATACTCCGAGAGTTTAGCAGACCATGTTTGACGAATATCCGAACCCTCCCAACGCTTATAATTAGCCTCTTTATCAAAAGAGACCAAGAGTAAGTATTGGCTTTCGGCATTACCTCCATCTTTGATAATTTGGACCCCCTCATATCCTGCAAAGGTTTTGGCTTGTTGGATAAGCCGCTTCAGGGCGGCTTCAAAGGCCTCCTCACACCCCTGCTTAACAAAGTGCGAAATCGCTATGGTAAAACTATCTGACAAAATGTTAGATGCTTTTTATGATTAGTTAACGTAGCCGAACATTACACAGCTCCGCCATTCACTTTGATATTTTGCCCCGTAACCCAACTCGCCTCCTCGCTGGCCAAGAAGGCTATAACATTTACCACTTCATCTACCTGGCCAATTCTTTTCATGGCAGACATGGCGGCCGCTCGTCTTTTAAGTTCGGCGGGGCGCTTAGCAAATTCTACGGTATCGGTGGCGCCCGGAGATACCACATTTACCGTAATATTCCGATGGCCAATTTCTTTGGAAAATACCCGACTAATTTGCTCGACGGCTCCTTTGGTCCCATCGTAGAGTCCGTAGTTGGGTATGAACAGGGCCGTGGTATGCGAGGAGAGATTGATAATTCTCCCTCCTTCATTCATCATAGTAGCACACAATTGCTGCGCGAAGAATATCGACTTCACATTGACATTAAACATGGCATCGAACTCTGCTTCCGTGATCTCGGCCATGGGCTTCAAGACCGGCATTACTGCACTGTTTACTAGGATATCAATCCCTCCGAACTGACTACTTGCAGCCTCCAGCATCGCCCTTAGTTGATCAAGTTTACTTACATCAGCCTGATAGGCCATCGCTTTCCCGCCATGGCTTTCAATAATTTCGATACTGCTTTGAGTATTGCCCAGCTGTTCCTCCGAGAAATAATTGATCAGGACATTGGCCCCGTTTTTTCCTAGGTGCTCGGCAACAGCTTTTCCAATACCCGTACCTGCACCGGTAACAATCGCCGTTTTATTTTGAAATGATTTGCTCATGATGTTTTGTTTGAATTTCGCCTAACTAGAAATAATATCTAATAATCAGCTGTTGACCTATCAATAGCCCTTACACAATGGCATTCCCACTAACCGTTTTCTCCGGTACATCGGTAGTCACATCCCAATGCTCAACGATCTTGCCGTTCTCCGTACGAAAAATATCTACAACCGCCATCCCTAAAGCAGCGGGAGCGGGTTTCGCGAGGCTATGAACGACTACCATATCCTGCTCGGCAATGATTCGTTTCACCTCCCAAGTACCTTCGGGCATCATATTGTTGAATAAGAGGGGTAAGAATCCTTGCAACGCGTCTAGGCCGTTATCCAGGTGCGGGTTGTGTTGGATGAAGCGCTCAGCAGAAATGTATTTGTCCAGTGCTTCCGTATTTCTATTAACCCAGACTTCATCCATGTAGGCGCTTACTAATTCTTTTGCGTTTTGCATATCTACTTGAAAATTTATGTGAATTGATAGGGCAAAACTACAGGCAAAGCATAGATGAGGGTTAACCCAAAACAGGGACAAAATGGCGAAAATTACGGTTTCTTGATCTGAAAGGATTTGGGGGTTTGTCCAGTCTCTTTTTTGAAGAATTTAGTGAAATGCGTAGGCTCTGAAAATCGCAGCAAATGACTGATTTCAGCGATGTCCATTTCTGAGTATAGTAGCAGGTTTTTCGCTTCCAGCAGAACCCGGTCAGAAATGTGCTTCTTTGCCGTAATACCGGTTTCGGATTTCACTACTTCGTTAAGGTAATTCGCAGAAAGATTGAGCTTTTCCGCATAAAAACTCACCTCTTTGTGCTCCATGAAATAGTTGGTAATGAGGTGTTTGTATTTTCTCGTTAGACGCGCTTTCTTAGAGAGGAATTTTTCTTCTTTTGCATAGGTCGCATACAGCTGCTTTGACTTCTCCAGAATGGCGAGTAGTAAGGCTTTTATTACTTCCGTGTTTTTCTTTTCTTCATCTATACAATGAAATAAACGCTCAAAAGAGCGCCTTTCGGAAGCATTTAAGTGAAACAGGTTCTGATGTAGTAGACTAAAAAAAGGGAAACTCAGTTCTACATTGTGCACCAAGGGTAGGAGAAAGGATTGGCTAAATAACAAAACCATGCCCTCCACCTGTTCATCCCGAACAAAACTGAAGATGTGTTCCTTGCCTTGAAAAAACAGGGCATTGTTCAGGGCAGTATGCGTGTTTTGATTAATGCTGACCTGGCCTTCCTTCTGGTCTTTCATAAAAATGACCGTATAGAAGCCTCGGCGATGCGGCGGCATCATCTTCTTCACTTCTCCCCCCAATTCCTGTAAATGAAGGATATCAAAGCCTTCATGGATCGGCATAGTCTGAAGCGAAGAAGCACGATAGAGGTCTAGTATGTCATTAAACTGCTTCAATTGGCATGGCTTATCATACCTTCACTTTCGCATGTCCTCAATAATCTTAGCATCCACCCAGTAAATGTCCTTGTTGCTGGTGTACAAAAAGTACTTCCCGTTCATGGTTACAAAAGGGCAAAGTTCGTGCCCTCGGGTATTGATTTGCTCGCCCATGTTCTTGGAAGGAGTCCAGGTTCCATCCTCCTTCTTGAAACTGATATACAAATCTCCCTGCCCTAGCCCATCCGGGCGTCGTGCACAAAAAATGATATAGGATTCACCCGGATCGATGAAAACATCTGCCTCATAACTAGTTGTATTGATAGCCTCTCCCATAGGGACAGCTGCTTGGAACTCACCATCCACAAACTCGGAGGTATAGATATCAAAGTTGCCATCTATCTTATTAGAGGAAAAGTACATGGTCCCCGCTTTGTTGAAGGAAATGTAGTACTCCTCTCCTCCCGTATTGATATTTGGTCCGGCATTGATCGGATCAGACCATCCATCGCCCTGGCGCTCCGCGTACCAGATATCATAGTCTTTTAGATCACCTTGCCCATCCATGGCTCGCTTAGAGATAAAATACAAACGCTGTTCATCCGGAGATAAAAAGGGGTCATTGTATCCGTAGCGCTCATGGCTCATAATGACAGTGGGGTTGCTCCATCCCTCCTCCCTTAGTTCACAAAAGCGAATTTCCTCTCTACCCCCGACATTCACGCCGTAGTAAAATTCAGTCCCATCTTTGTTAAATACAGATCCAAACTCATACTCCTTCTCTGTTGAAATCAAGCCAGGGGCAAATACTTCTGGGGTTGTGGAAGGTGGGGTTAGGCCCAAATACAGTTGGGTTTCTTTGACTTGACTATTACAGCTTGTTAAAAAGCCCACCAATAAAAGCAAAGCAACTTGTTTTTTCATCGTCAGGTGTTTGTGTAAAACATCCGAAGTTAGCCCGGGTATTTCTATGCAAAACTTCGGATTTGGGTTGGTCGATATTTTGGCCATTCAAAAGTTTAATGTTCTCCAAAAATGGGTGGTTCATATATCGTACATAAAT
>JABSSL010000191.1 GCA_013214355.1 Saprospiraceae bacterium
CCTTCCCGAGCCCGTTAACCGGGAAGAGTTGAGCAAAGCTAATTTGGGGGATTCGGAGTTTGCCACCTATGAAGAAGTAAATGACGAACCTAGCGGCCCATCGATCGATGATATGCTTTCTGATCAGATTGCAGATGATCTGAAGGCCGGAGTAGGAGAGGGGGATCCTGAAAGTGAGATAGACTATGATGATATCCCAGAGCCAGATACTGGCCAACTCGACTTGGAAGATGCCATTGATGCGGACATGATCTATGAGGTTTGGGCGGATATACGTTTGGGGCTTCATACGGAGATGTACGATTGGTCCATTTATCGCAATCCTAAGCAGGCAAAAAAGGTACTTCGGGATTTAGGGTTGAAGAACAACAAGTCGGCAGAGGAACAGGCCCTATACGAGAAGCTCTTTGACTATGTAAACCAGCATGATGAGCTTCGATCGGAATATCGGCAGTCGGTTCCCTACACAGATAAACATAGAGACCTGTTTTTGAAGTATATCCAGAAGGAAATCGAAAAAGCCAGATTAAAGGGCAAGAAGTTTCCGACCTGGTTGGTTGTAGTTTATCTCTTTGTATGGCCAGAGGTGAAGGCAGGGGCCAAGTTTTGGAAGATTCGTCAGGAGATCCCCGATTTGAAACCAGATTTTGATTTGAGAAAATGAAGTTGATTAAGCGCAAAAAAGGAGGGAAAAGGGATTATCTAGCCCGATTGATCATTGGTGGTAAGGGCCAGGGCAAATCAAGCTACCTCAATGCGGTGTCAGATGAGTATCTGGACAAGTTTGGAAAAGCCTATGCGAAAGCGGGTATCCATCCTCGGGTATTCATACACGACTTTTCAGAATCTCGTGCCTTTCGGGATATACCTACGGTCCAGGAGGTCATCGCCAAAGGAGGACTAAAGTTTGATCATCCTTTGGATCTACTCGCCGCCAAAGACAAGAAAGGGCAACCGGTCTGGAAAAAGGGCAAAATCCGCTATGTCTGCCGCCGGCTGGCAGATATCCAGCACATGTACCTGATGCTGGCCAATCACTACCGCAATGGCATGCTGATTTGCGATGAATGGACAGTATATGTTAGATCCAATCCACCGGACTGGCAGGTTGAAATTGTCAACAATCACCGAAACTACGGCATCGAGCTTTTTCTGGTATGCCATCAGCTGCTCAAGGTCCCTCCCTTTTTTGTGCGAGGAGATATGATGTCAGAAATCGTGCTATTCAAAACGGGAGAGAAGAACATCACTTACAAGCAGATCGCCAGTAAGTATAGCTGTGCCGATGAGCTTTGGGAAGCCTATTCAAAATTGAAACGAACTAAAGAGACGGATTTTATTATTCAGCCCTATGAAGTGATCAAAGTATAATGACCCAACCCAGTAACATACAGAAGATAACTATAACCGCTCACGGCTCCTATGTCTACAAGGCCGTTATTCGTGAAGTCTTGGGAATCTCCTCCCGTAGACACTACACGCAGGAAATCAATATGCTCAAAAGAGAAGTAGAAGGGTTTGAAATCAAATACCGGGAGGGGAGTAACTTGGTCAAGGTTCGACTTAGTGTGGCCATTATCATCATCCAGACTATTCTCTCCCGTGAAACGGGAAAAGACATTGAGGTTGAGCCCATTTTTCAGGCTTTGTAATACCTTGTGCAATCTTGTGTTTTCTTAAGAAACCTTCGTCCGTTTTGCCTCATTTCATGCGCTATTGTTACACTTTACAAATCTGATTTATTCTAATAGATAATATTGCATCTAACGAATTCATGTCGAAATCATCTTCAACGTAAACCGCAAAAGATGCAAAATTCTATTTATCAACAAGCTCTTTTGAGAAGAGTCAATAAATTAGGTACAAGTGGATATTTTGCTCAGAGCTTGATGCCAGGATTTGGTAATGGCTTTGGTGCACAAGGCGCGAACTCTCGTCAGATCAATCCTGAGGCTGGCCAGAATGTTTCTGCCAAGATTCCAACGGGTGCGCCCCTTATTCCTTTGAATATTCCAAAGGGAATGGCCATTGAGGAGAATGTAACTATTTGTATAGACATGACCGCTCAAGGTACACCAAGTACTTTGGCCAAAGAAAAGGTTATCCTTTTTGATGAAGGTCAGTACTATCGTGCAAAGAATGCCATCGCCTCGGCTTTCCCATCAGGAACGGTATACATAGGTAGTGCTGCTAGAAACCTATACAATAGTCACGTAAGTGGTCTTTGCGGATCGGTATATGTATATGCCGGTGTGAAACTGCAAGTATCTGCTGTGGCTGGTGCTGTGGCGACTCCTGAATTGCAGTTCCAAGAGCCGATCATTTCTCATAGATTGAACACTCGAGACACGTTTAGTTCAACACTACCAGTAGAGTTGTTCAACGATCCTCAGGCCTTTGATCGTAGTACTTACATCATTAACTTGACGGATCAAAAATCAAGAATTGATCGCCAAACGGCTTGGGAACTTGACGTGTACCATGGTTTGAAATTGACCATGACCTTCTTCACGCTAACACATGCACGAGACTAGGACTTAGTTGTAAATCATTCATCGATTTAAACAGGTCTTATGACTCGCCTCAACGAATATATCAACGCTGTCCTATTGAATAACCCTTCAGCTGTGGCATACAACATGATGCAGCTAGGGGTTCTTCAAGGGGAGATCCAAGATCCCGATGTACTCAAGCAAAGCTTGATCCATCACATCAATACATTTGGGGATCGAGGGGCGTTGACACTTGTTCAGGCCCTAGATGTTCCTGTTGATTATGCGGGACCAGCTGCTGATCAGCTAACTACTTATCATACTACTGAGGGGAATAGAGCAGTTTTGCTGGCTTTGGTGGCAGAGATCATGGGTGAGCAAGACCTATCGAGTCCATCGACTAACGATATCCGAATTTCGAGTACTGGTTTACTACAAGGTCTAACGATCCTGTTGTTGCTAGTGCTCACCATATTTCTAATCCGCAAAATGTAAGACTTATGTGGTCTAAGTATAAATTCTACATCATCGGTGCGGCTGTACTAGTGATTGGCGCTGTTGCCTATACGCGTTACGCAAAAAAAAAGAAAGCAGCAGCCGAGAATGAGGTAGCGGAAAATGCTACTTCTAAGCTGGCGATGACTAGCTCTAGTAATAAGAGCACCGAAATGGCTGTGGCTCGTGGATTGTCTTTTAACGGCTAATGGAAATCAAAAAGGAGCATATTCGGATTGGCCTGTACGTTGCCATAGGCATTGTCCTCTTGGTAATTGTGATATATGCCATTAAGGCGATTCGAAAACTCTTTGGCTTTTCCAAGCCCGAAACGGTCCAAGTTCAATGGAACCCAACACCTTATTTACCGGATGGGGGAGAGGTTGAAAGCTTTAATCCTGAACCCTACTTGAGTGAATTAAGAGACGTTCTAACAAACTGGTTACTGGATGGATCTATCCGCTGTAGAGCTTACAAACGCTTAATGAGTTTGACGGACAATCAATTCATCGCGGTGGTCAACACCTACTATGAGACTTTTGCAACAACGCTTAGGTCTGATATGAATGACACTTGGCAAAGTGGGTGCTCCATCTTCGGGAAACAGTGGGATGAAAAGATCTATGATCGAATGGAAGATCTCAAAGTAATCTCATGACCAACAAGGAACTAAAATACTTTTTAATAACAGTGACGGCAACCGTTGTAGGAACTATGGTTGCTTGGTATCTCAAACGAAAATTGCAATGAAAAATATCAAGTGGAACTACGTCCTAGTGGGCTTTGTGGTGTTAGTAGGTGGTTTGGTTGCTGCCATGGCCATCAATCGCAAAATTGAAAAGAAGCTGGTAGAGAAGATGGTTGCCAATGGTGATGCGATCATCGAAAATGGTCAGACCGCAAATGGTCAATCCATGACCTCACTAAAAGCAGTATAGTATGCTCCCTGATAAATTTACCGTTAACGTCTCCATCGATCGAAGTAGTGTCTCTTACCTGGGGCTTGTCCTGGGAGCCTGCATTATCGTCGGGATTGTGATCGGATCAGCAGTTGCCAGACGCTTGTAAAATCTCATTGAAGTCGATACGATAACACTAAAAGCCTTGTCTACGCACCATTGCTGGGCAAGGCTTTTTTTAACCTCTTTGAGTCAGCTCGTGGACAGGCATAAAATGAAGAACATAAGCGACGAAAGGAAGCGTTGTGATTCATTTTTGCTTGTCTCAAGACACGAGCTGGAGCAAAGAACATAAAACCAGCCCATGGGAAGTTGCTCCTTAGTATTTGCTAATCAGTTTATCGGTCCGGTTCCAGTAGCCGTAATCCTGAGCTACAATGAGGCAACGAAAGAAGTGGATTCGACTGGATCTGTCGGAGATGAAGTGCGCCTTCGGATCGTACGCTCTGGGGTAATTCAAGAGACTACTCCGGGTGAGGCCAATACCGGCACCAATCAGATTAGCTATACCACTACGCTACAAAATGGAGATCAGCTCTGTGTACAGGCTACTTATTCTGGTTTTTCCTCATTTGCTCAAGATTGTGGAACGATCCCAACTCCCGAGTTCGGATTTGTCCCCATAACATAAGCGCTAAAAAGATGATTCAAATCAGTTTACAAGCTTGCAAGATTCAGGCTCCTAATTGTTCTGGAGGTGATCAAATCACGGCAGTATTCACGGTGGAAGATGCTAGTGGCAATACGGGTACAGCCACTTTGGTTGGCACCTTGAATGCTGTCAATGCGATCAGTGATACTGTGTTTTTGGCCCTTAACGGAGTGGATGGTGCTTCTGCGCTCAACACAGTAATGGGAAGCATATCAGTCACTGAGGCTTACCAGGCTGGATATGATGTCGATGAAAACATATCGGTATCGCTCCATGTGACGGACTGCAAAGGCTGGGAGAATATCGAGGACTTTGTGGGCTATACCAATGCAGTGATGAACA
>JABSSL010000192.1 GCA_013214355.1 Saprospiraceae bacterium
TACAATACCATCCGGCCGCATAGTTCTATCGACTATCTGACACCGGACGAATTAGAGCAAATTAACTATAAACTCTACTTTAAACCGGTTGCGGCTTAGGGGAAGAGGACAGGACCATCCCCACTATTTTGATTGGATCAAAAAACGTGCAGCGGAGGGGTTTGAATTCTGGAACCACGGCTATTGTCATTGTAAGCCAATCGTAGATGGGGAAGAAACCAGAGAATTTAGAGGAACGGAATACACCTTTCAGTTGGAGCAGCTTACCAGAACGCAACAATTAGCTCAGGACAAACTAGGCTTAACCTTAAGGACCTTCGGCGCTCCCTATAATGCCACGGATGACCGTACCGCTCTAGCTTTGGCAACTATCCCTGAACTTAAAGTATGGTTGTATAAAGAGACCACCAAACCAACAGCCAAGTTTATATTGGAACGAAACAAGAAGGTGAATATTGAGTATCCGGTACACGTGCCGAACTTCCAAAAATTTAAAGCAGCTTATCAAGAGCTGACAGAGAAATCGCTATTGACGATCCAAGGCCACCCACGAAGCTGGGTAGAGGATAAGGAACGATTTGAGGACTTCCAACAGATTATCCGGTTTTTGAAGTCCGAAAATGCCCAATTCGTTACTCCCTTTGATTATTATCTAGCACAAACAAAGAACTAGCCGAGTTTTCCTGGGTTAGTATGCCCCATAGTGACATATTAAGTGCCGATAAGCCATTTCCTAGTCTACCGTCTCATTCCAAAAGATAAACTTAGGAACTCATTTTATAGATCAAGCGTTAAGTATGATCCTTTGAAGTTCTGATTCCGGGCTTCAATGGTCGTTCTACCGGGGGACGGAACCAACTCGATGGCGGCGCGACCATTGGCCATTTCTACTACTTGACTACGAGATGGGGTTCCATAGTTGATTAGGATCTCTGCTGGCCCATCTTTTGAAAAATAAATCCGTTCCTCATAATCCAACACTCGCTTTCCTGCCTTGTCTACAGCATGAGCTTCGATCAAGAGATTACCATTATCCAATGTCGAAGAACTTAGCACAATTTTGCTAGGGTTTCCTGATTTCTGGTAAGAGTAATGGATCTTTAAGGTATCCTGAGCTATCAGTTTGTCTTGCTGGTATCCTTTGGCTAGTAAAAGGTTCTCACCAGCATCGAATAGAATATCCCAGTTCAATCCAGCAGCAGGGAAGGTTCCAGGGCTCCTGGTTTTTTTGCCTAGGCTTTTGCCCTGATGAAATAACTCCACACTTTCGCAATTACTGAATGCACTTAGGTTCCGGGCTTTGCCTTTGGGGCCGCTCCTTTCGGTCCAAGTTGAGGATTCTAAATACACAAAAGGATCTTTTGACCAATAACTTTTGAAGACATAATAGGCGTCCTTAGGTTTCCCACTTCGATCGACTAAGCCTTTTTGGTTGACAAATGGGATCGGATTTTCCGGCCGCAAGGGGGTGCCAAAATCCTTGAATGCCCACTGGGCATTGCCCGCAAACCAGTCGGTTGTTTCGGAAACGCTTAAGTGCCAATCAAAGAGATCTACAATGTAGTTTTCCGTCCAGTCTCCACGCTTCGCCACATTCTTGACGTTGACCTGGTTAATCTCTTCAGCCCATTCGTTGGGATTCACTTGTCCTTCTCCATCTATGGGCGTTTCGGTATGCCTTCCGACGTGACTAGATCCCCCGTACTCCATATGGATGAAGCGATCGTATCTTTTTCTTTGATCCTCAATCGCCTGCTGGTAATTCTTGTAAGCGCCTGCATACCAGCCAGACCAAATGGACGGTGAAAACACGTCCACTAAGTGGGAGCCTTCGTAATACTTACGGATACTAGTAAAGCGATGTGGGTCTAGTTGATGAGCTAGGTCATTTAGTTCCTTTACAAAACTGTTGAGGTATTGAATGTCATCTCCGCC
The DNA here is from genome assembly GCA_013214355.1 of Saprospiraceae bacterium. Taxonomy (GTDB): domain Bacteria; phylum Bacteroidota; class Bacteroidia; order Chitinophagales; family Saprospiraceae; genus DT-111. The sequence goes on from JABSSL010000192.1 coordinate 1,936, forward strand.
CTCCATTTCGGGTAGCCAGTAAATTTCATTACCCATAGACCAAAAAAAGATGCTAGGGTGGTTGTAGTTTTGGTTGATCTGTTCTTCCAGCAGCCGTTTCGTATTGGCGGCCCAATGTTCATCTCCGCGCCCTCCACGACACCAAGGTAGCTCATCCCAGACGATCAGGCCAAGCTCATCACATGCCTTATAAACCTCTGGATCCTGCGGATAGTGTCCTAAACGAATGAAATTTGCGCCCATTTCCTTGATCATCTCTATGTCTTTGCGGTGTAAATGATTGGGCATGGCTGCACCCAGTCCAGCATGTTCTTCATGTCGGTGGGTACCCCGAATGAGCAGCTTCTCGCCATTGAGAAAGAATGGACCATTCTTCTCGAAGTGGTACCAGCGGTACCCATAGTTTTGAACTAGCTCATCTACAAGCTTACCATCCGCCTCTAAGGATACCTTTAGCTGATATAAGTAAGGATCATCCGGTGACCAAAGGGATGGATTCTCCAGTTTGGGCAATTTTATGTTTAACTGTTGCTGCTCTTTCTGTAGCTGTATATCTTGTTTTGTCATGATCACCGGCGCAGAAGTATCTTTCCCGTATACCTGGCAACGGACCACAGCATTCAATGGGCGTTCTTCGTAATTAGCGAGGAATACTTCGACTTCGGTAGTGGCAGAGGTCGCACTTACTTCTGGAGTACTTATTTTGAGTTGCTTCAAATGCTGGTCAGGAACAGTTTTCAGCCAAACATCCCGGGTAATGCCTCCATAGATGAAGAAATCGGATTTCTGAGAGGGGATGATCTGTGGATTGTAGCTATTGTCAACCTTTACCGCAATATCATTCCAGGCATTGGATTTCACCCAAGGCGTAATATCTATTTCGAAACCAACATAACCTCCGATGTGCTTGCCTGCAAGCGCTTTGTTGACGTAGACTTCTGCCGTGATGTTGGCCCCTTCGAAGTAGAGTAGGTGACGAACGTTGTTTTGCTGAGCGATCTTTACCTTTTTCTTGTACCAGCTTTCATCTCGTCGATACCCAGGAAGATAATCCGTGGCATCCCATTGATTCCAAGTATGTGGAAGATTGATTTCTTTCCAGGAGTTGCTGGCATCAATTTCATCAATTCCAAGCCCACCCTCTTCCAGGTATAGCCAGTTTTCATTGATGTTTTGTATACTCCTCAGGATGCGATTGTATTCTGGTAATTTGCCTTTTCCGGCCAGCAGAAAAAAAATGATTAACAAGCCAAATGCATTAAAGAATTTGTCTTTCATTCTGTATGATTTTTCCAACGAATGGTGTCGATACGTGAACTAGGAGAGAGGAACTACCGGGAAGTAGCTTATCGGTTCATACGCTAAGATTGGGTTAGCGTCGGCAAAGGATGCCAACGCTAACTTAATGACCAACTATTAACAATTAGTAACTCGAAAACAAAATCATCTTTGAAGGATCAACTTAAGTGATCTTTCGCCGGTATTAGTCTGGAGTCGGGCAATGTATAAGCCATTGTTCAGGCTAGTTTGAGGGTTCCAAGGAATGGTGTATTCCCCAGCTTGTTGTTCTTCTTGTACGAGCGTTCGAACCAGCTTACCGGTTGCGTCGTAAATATTCAAGCGTACGGCGCTGCTCTGTTTTAATTCGTATCTCAAGAATGCTGATTGGATAATCGGATTAGGTTTTACATTGATATTCAAATCTTTAGCTAGTCTTGGTTCATAGCTATTTGTAAGTAAATTGCAAGTACCTACCGCGCCGATTGGTCCTCCATTTTCATCTGCGGTAGCTGAGGTGGTAGCGGAGCCGTAGCATGGATCAAAGTTTGAGAAGTTAAATAAATTGCCGTTATCCAAAGAAGTTCCTGCCACGATACTGTCTTCTACCACAAAGTCAAACATATCTTCGGCCATAGGATTAGCGTACAGATCCTGAACGTAAGGCAGGATACTGGTGGGGACACTCGTCAAGGTTAATTCTTCTTCGAAATAAGTGTTTTCGGCTGATTCTCCTAACTCTTGCAGGATCAAGTCAGAGTAGACTGCTGGTCGACTCACAGTATCATTGCTGGCGAAGAAATCTAGCACATCCTGCGTGTAAAACACATTGTTAGCAGAGAATTCAAAAACCGTATTTTCATACAAGGTATCAACTGTAAAGACTTTGTGTGCGTCGTTATCCGGTTGTGTCTGTTCATCTGTATAGATAGAGGAAGTTCCTAGCATAATTGGGTTCATCAGTACATTGTTGGTGACCTTAACCGTCCGGGCTCTACCAAACTGGAAAGCACCATGTCTTCCGG
>JABSSL010000193.1 GCA_013214355.1 Saprospiraceae bacterium
GAAGGCTAATTCCCTTTCTAGGTGAGTACGCGTATAGTCGTTTATAATAGTGAAGAGGTGACTAATTGGATCGGTAACATCTACTATTTTGCCGGCATGCCTGGGTATAAGATCTTCACGAGATCGGCTATTTATTTCTTTAAGTCTCCGGTGAAGCCCATCAGCAATGGCAAGGCGAAATTTGGCGGTTGCTCCTCTTACGAAGGATTCTGTAGAGACAATAAAGCCCGGTTTATAGTCACTTTCCCAGTTACCATATTCCTGATACAGGTTAAATAACTCACTATTAGTTATAGTAGTTTCGTGGCAAACTGCGTCACCAGGCCGGATGTATTTCAATAGGTTATTGCTGATATTTCCAAACAACTCCTTTTCAGGAGCATCGCCTCTAGCCAGGTCCTGTTGGTAGAGATAATGAAAAAGGACACTACGCATGGCCCCCTTAATGCTAGATCCAGGAATTATGGTTTGACCATAGCCTGTTCTAATGAGCGGACGTATCTCGGCAGCAGGTTCAATTTCAACAGGATAGCTGGCTACTTGAACTTCCACTGGATCAATATCACATTCTTCAAGAAATCCTTCAAGATCCCAATTCCTACCCGAAGCAAGTCTACTCTGGAAAGCTTGCAGGGCCGAGGTCCCATCGTCCGTTGTAGCCTCTATGAGTGCTCGGATAAGCTTAGTCTGATCCACGATTACGACTTCATCTCCAGTATAGAAATAGTCAATATTCTGTTTCCATAGCTTTTCACCTGCTGTCCCAATGTGCAATGGGGATAGCACCTCTAACTGGATATCAACCGTCGTATTGAGCTGAGCTATTGTTTGCATATCTCGTGCTTTAGGCATTTAGGTTTACATGAACAAATAGGCTTTTCCCCGAGCGATACACCGGACTATTGACCTGGTGTCCCATCGGTAACTGCTGAGGTTGTAAGTTTACGGATGCACCGGCATAGTCCAGTCCACAGCGAAAGAGTCCACCTTCTTGGAACATATGCACAGAATTCTTCCGGTAGGTGAGATAGGACGCCGTAGTAATCCATCCCCCCCGCTTGATCATCTTATAGCGAGCCGCTTTATCTAGAAAACTTTGAAGTTGCGTTCGGTCTTCCGGTAAAAACAGGGATAGATTAGTGCGATAATTGGCCTGTAATTCCAATTCAGGAGCCCAACCCATCTCCGCTACTCGTTCTACCGTAAAGAGCCCATGGCCGACATGCCGATCCGTGCCGATACCTTCTTCTCCGAGGAATTCTAGCATAGCTTGCAGATGACTAATTTGGCTCTCCTCTTCGACCAAGGCCAAGACATACAAACCACTACCCTTCTTGAAAAATAATCGCTCAATGTAGTAGATCTCAGTATCTTTTGTGATTCCACTTCTAGGTACTCTTGCTCTTGGGAAAACCTGTCTACTCAAAAAACGCTGGTCAAATTCTTCATCTAGGGTAATGAAGCTGCCCTTGATGGCATCTGTATTCACATTTAACTCCCCTGCCGCTTGGATACGCCGAAAATTGGCTGCATCTACAAACTGCGTCTTTTTGATTTTCTTACGCAGTGCAGTGTCCGATACTGCTGGTCCAACAGTATCGAGCGGGATAGGGAAAAAATACAGATAGCCCTCTTCCTTCTTATAATAGGGATACAAACTGGATAAGGTCACTCCCTTAAAGGCTCCATTTTCCATCAGCAAAACATTCAGTTTTGCCTCCAAACCAAGCGAACACCAGGCCTGAGTGATGGCAGCATATAAGGTATCCGAATGCTGAATGGTCTCTGAGGTGTCATAGTCAGATCGAGTAGAGCCAAGATGAAGCGGACTACTAAAATTCAATCGAAAGGCTACTAGTTCTCCCATCAGTCAAGATTGGTTTGTACTAAATATTCGGTTCTAGACTTTTCTGTCACTTCTATATTCTTGATCTCCACTTGCCCATATCCACGAGTACCACTACCTCCGAGATAGTCGTCCTCCAAGGCTTGAATTCCCTTTCGTAATAATTCCAGGTATTGGTCACCGGGTTCATCTGTGAAGACATTAATGACGAACTTGAGTCTGAACTCAGCTCCAGCAGGTATGCGATCCAACTGTCTAGGGTGTTCTGCCGTACCGGTCATACGATTTATGGCATTCTCCCACTTAATTTCGGTATAAGGTAAATCCGTATATTCTGACTCCCTCAATTTCTTTTCCCATTCCGCTGTCAGGTCGGCATCTCTTACAATTATTCGACTCTGACGACTTGGCCATTCTTGGTCACCAATCTTATTCTCGGAGGCACCAAAGAGCTGACAAATTAGGCTACCCGTATTTTTGGCCTTACTATCAAAGTTTTCGCCGTACATCAGCTCAAGAAGTGAGCGCATCTTTCCCTTGATACTACTACCAGGCAAATAGGGGGCATAGTTATCTTTGCGCCTAACTATCGGGCTATCGACGCCACCAATTTCGACCTTCTCCTTACTATCACCAATTCGCAGGCCTGTAATTAATTTCAGATCAGCGGTGATAAACATTTTTTTCTCTAATCTTGACATGATATTGAATGATTTTATGTAGAAGAATTACTCCCCTCCCTCATATCGGTGGTAAGCAACGATAGCTTCAACTAGATTAACAAGGTTCTTGAAGTACTTACGCTCTTCCTCAATCTTCTCATGATCCACAGCATCAATTGCCTTTTTTACCTCCCGGTAAAAGTGGCCGATCTTAGATCCATCTTTCATTCCGTATTTAGTTTTGCGTTTATCACGCCCTACGGCATAGGCTAATTGTGGACTTAGCATCAGGAGATCTGTACGATTTTCCTCAGTATATCCCTGAGCCTGCAATCGCTTTAACTGTCCAAAAAACCGACGGATTTGTGCGGTGGAGAGCTGCTTCTGACGGTTCTCCTTGTCATAAGAAGCCAGGAATTTTCCAAATTTTTGTGCCCAAAGCAAAGCATCCCTATTCAAGCCATTGGAATTCTTTATCCAGGCAGGATCAAGGCTTTTAGATTTATCAGACATAGTAGAGTTTTTATTTTTAATTCTCAATTGCTTCCATTCTTAGTTCCAGTTCTGTCCATCGAGCAGCTACCGCCAAAAGATCGAAATAGCGCCCTCCATCTTTCACTGCGGTGAAGAACTCATGCTTAACCTCAGACAAGAACTCTTGTATCGGATCTATCTTCGGTAGTTTTCGAAATCGCTCCTGAACCCGGCTGATATAGAAAGCGGAGGTCCACAAGAAACTCAAATCAGGTTTGCTATCCTTAGTGATATCTCGAAGGTGTAAATCCTTCACTTGCTGGAAGTCAATCATTTTTTGTAGGAAGCCCGCAGTCAAATGACCAGAAGATCGGAAATCAATTAATTGTCCTTTAAGGGCTTTTACTTTTTCAAATTCACCCTCCCAGCTTATAGGTACATCGAACAGGCAAATAGCATTCTTCTTAGCCTCCGCTGTTCCCTCCTTCTTGCCAAAATCCTTCGCTTTATCTTCAGCCTCACCGGCATAGTTAGCAGACTTCCCTATCGGAAACTTGGGGTTAACCAAGACCAACCCGCCCGAAATACTAATCTCTTCTCTATTGTTGACAAAGCTTCGGAAATCAGCCCGCAATCGCTCCGCAAATGCAATGGCTTGGTCCCAACGTCCTACGGCAAAGATGTCGTCCCCACCTGAGTAGATGATGTTGAGATGATTCCGCAGTTCCTGACTCTCTTCTCGAATGGTATTCAAATAACCACTGAAGAACAAGTCTAACTGAGCTGAAAGTGTTGCGTAAGCAGGCAAGTGTTCCATCTGACTCAATCCCTTGCTAAATACCTTACCTAAACCGTCGACATCCATACGAAGTACACCTAGTCGATAGTAGCCTTGGTGTTTGTCTTCTTCCGATTCAATACCGGCTATTTGGGTATAATCTTTGACAGCCTTTCTAACATTTTGAGTACTTTCTAAAAGCTCCTCATAGTAGGCTTGTCGATTCCCACCGTAAAAAGAGAAGCCGTAAGCAGATTGTTGTTGTAATTGGGTGGTATGAAGGTCACTAGGAAGAAAGTTGGTCGGATCATTAATCTTTTTGATCGTAGCAAATCCAAATGAGGACAATTGCTGCAACTTCTTTAGCTCCCTCCTAATATCATTTTCCTCGGCCAATCCCTGATAAATCCGGTGATTCAGCGGATTTTCTAGGTAAAATTTATGCTTCTCTGAGATGACTTTCTCAGG
>JABSSL010000194.1 GCA_013214355.1 Saprospiraceae bacterium
TCAGACAAGCTGCCAGTCGAGTGCAACTACAGTTTTTTAACTTGATGGTTATTTGGGTAGGTGGAACGTAGTGACATCCCGATTTCCCTGGTGAGATTCGGGTACATCGGGAAGAGCATGTTCATTGAAGGTAGGACCATGACGCACCAGACACATCAAAGACACTTGGAGTACTAGTCTTAGAAACCACATCCAGCATAACCTAGGTCCCAATGAACAAGTACTGGGAAATGGCTAGATCAAGCAAAATACTTGTGTATCGGCTTTCGTGTTCAACTGCATATATTTTTTCGATACCTGGGTCGGTTTTATTAAATCTGTATCCTAACAGTCTTACAAGTAATGTTTTCATTGCTCACCCATTGTAATAAGCTAACCATAAGAAACTAAAAGCTCGCTAGGTGTCTCTGGTTTCATCAAGGCATAGAAAAAGCCGAAGCACCCGAGGGTACTTCAGCGTAAATCGCGGAGCGCGAGAAGAAAGGCTATTCGGGGAGCAGGCGAATGTTGTGAGCGTATTGTATGAAGGCGTCGAGGTGGGATTCTTGTTTGTAGGTGAGGGCTTCGAGTCGGTTGTTGAAAGGGCCGATTAGGACTTTGAAGGGGGCGTGATCGGGGTTCCGGCCAAGGGCGAGCCAAATGGATCGATCGAGGCTTTGCTGTAGTCGGGCTTGTAGGCGGACGGCGAGGTCCTGGTTTTGGAAGGCATCTACTTGGAGGTAGAGGGTCGGCGTATCATAGGAGGACGGTGGGGGATGAGAAGGTGATTTGTTTGGCATTTTAATAGTGGTTTTGGGTAATTCTTCTGAAGGAGAGAAAGGTGAAGGAATTGGGCTTACGGAAAGTGGTGTCGGTGGAGGAGAGGTGGTTTCGGGAGTTGTCGTAGGTTTGGTGTTAAATATGGTAGATTGACTCTTTTGTGGGCCTTCGATCCATTGTCTGATTTCATTGACGGCCCAGTTGAGACCGGCTGCAATGGCTAGGGCTAGGATAAATCCCAGAATGGTGCCCAGGCGGGTTTGAATGTGAAAAGAGGAATCGGACATGCGTTGTTGGGGCGTCATCATACTGAGGATGATATTGCGGATAGGGCCCCGGGCTTTGCGGGCCACCCAAAATCCAGCTAGGAGTAGCAAAAGGTATCTTGCTATCTCGAGATAGGAGTTAAGATCCATTGGAAATGGTTTAGCGGTGAGATGAAAGAATAATGAGAAGAAGAATATGGAGACTGGCAAGGAAGTAGGCTGAAAACGAGGCACGGAAGAAATAGATACTGGCCTCGTTTTCAGTGTAAGTGCTAAGGAAGTGTATCAGTAAGTGTAGGGGCAGCTAATCTTGAGCTTTTCTCGGAATACAACTGTTCATTTTTCGACTGACTAGGTAGCGGCGTACTCGGTGTTTCTGGACGCCCCCAGCCAGCTAGGATACTGATTAAGGCAATCATAGAAAGCCCGACCAGGAGCGAAGCAAAGCCCATTCTGGGGCGCTCAGGTGGAGGATATTGCATCGGATAATAGCTAGGTAGATAGTTATGGTAGCGTTGGCGGTGTTGGTGATAGTTGTTGATCAAGCTGCCAAAGAGTATAAGACCGATGATCATGCCGCCAAAGAAAAGAATTAATGGCTGCTCCATGTGTTTTTGATTTAGTGAAATAGAATAGCCTTCAATTGCAGGACGGATTTATGACCTTAAATCTTACACTACAATCTTAGTTTAATTTATTTTAAAAATAGTAAGCTGGTGTTGTAAGAATAAGATGCCTTTATCCGTGTAATTAAAGCATGAAGCCGCGAAGCATACTATATGAAATCGTTTGTGCTGTCATGGATTTCAAGAAAACAGCACCCCCAGCGTCAACTAATCCTACAGTTGCTCACGCCATATCTGATTGGCTAGATGAAGCCAAAGCGAGCGAATTGGATGAATTGTTGGGGAAGTTTTATCAGTCACTGCGTTTTTGGGTGGTAGGCCAGTATGAAGCTCGACTGTCGACAGATACAATCATTGAATTGTATCATGAGTGGATTTCAGGTCTCTTCATGCAAGATGGTCTTGATGTCCCTGTACAACAATTAACTTACGTAAGTTTAACCCGTAAGCTACAAAACTATTTTGACGGCTATTTGGAAACAGCATCGCAGAAAATAAAATGATACAGTAACAATGAAAAAGAGCAAGACAATCCTGGCTTCCCTGAGAAGGCCGGTTCGTTCCCTTATCCGTAAACCAGGGCAATCTCAAGTACTGGTAAAAGTATTGAGCAGTTTGGCACCGAGTCTAATAAAACACCCTGATGTAGTGAGGAAAATAGAGCAATATATCTTTCAGCGTCCCGCACGGAATGGAGAATCTACCGAACCTAAGGAAATACACATAGGACTGAAAGAGGAGGTTAAAAGGCTTGCAGGTTTTGATACTGATCAAACAGCCGGCATCTTTTGGACGACTATTGAGGGAATGAGGCTCACCGCATTGGAGGAAGGTTTAGAGGCTCAGGGCGAGTTAGATAGTTTTATGGAACAAGAAAAAGAATCTTTTAAGGCCCGTTTGTATGGAGCCGGGCAAGGTACAAAAAGCCAGGACCAACAGCGGGTACAGGATAGGACTAAAAGCGCATTTAAAAGGTGGAAGAGTGGTTGCTAGATTAAATCTAGGTTAAGTCTGGGTTCATATGTAAGAAGTACAGCGAATTATCCGTGTTAATGATAGAAGCTTCACTGTCATTCAAAGGATTGGCGCTAGACTTAGAAATTTTGTTTTACCATAAAACTGTGGAATATGAATCTTGGTTCGACACTAGGTGAATCACAGCCAGATGATCTGATCCACTCGATTTTTAACGAGCACCACGAAGCTCTGCTTCTGTTCGCTAAACGCCAGTGCAATCAGTTCAACTTCGATTCTTCAATCGCTAATGATCTTTTGCAAGAACTATACATCAAGATAATCCTCCGCCCAGATCTGATACGAAAGGGGATGGCACAGAAAGGAGTCGTCTATCTTTTTACCAGCTTGAAGAGAATGTGCATTGATATCACCAGAAAAAACAAAGGATGGGATAGAGTCAATGTGCTATTTGATCCCGAAGCTCCTGAGATAGCTGATGTTACGCACTTAGCTACGACCATTCACACCGAACAGTTTCTAGAACAAATGCAGCGGTGGCTGAGTGAGCAAGCCTATGAGGTTATGCGCCTCTACGTAGAGGGGTACAAGTATCACGAAATTGCCGAAAAACTTGGAATTACAACATCAAACGTAAATGTCATCATTCACCGGGCTCGAAAGGTAATTGCCAAAGAGCTGAAACGGCTGGATGAGGAGTTTTCACAATAAAATCGCTATAAAATGTATACTGGAAAGGCTAAACAACACACTTTATTCGAGGAGGAAGAAGAATTCCCTTCGATACTGACCAATCCGTTGATAAAGAAGATTATTAAAACTTTTGCTCCTGAAATGGTACACCATCCAGACAAGTATCAGGAGACATTACTGTCGATACACTCCTATCTACTGGATCAATCCAATTTGGAATCCATTCCACTTAGGAGATTATTGCCAGAAGAGTTTTATGAAACCTTGTATCAGCTAAAGAAAGAATTGCGGGAAACGGACCTGCGAAGGTTTTCACTAGCCTTAGAAATACATAAGGAACAATTCAAGAGCTTCATTCAACAAGAGGCTTTGGAAGAAGAATAACATTCAGCCTATGCTGATCTGCCTGTGTTGGCCGTCTGAAGGGGCGGCTTTTCTTTACGCTCTTATCCTCCTGATCCTGCAAGCATTCCTCCTTTCTCAACTACCACCAGATCTGGAACCTAGCGTCCCCTGCCAGTATCTAGATGAATTTGACTGTTAGACCCACCTCTTACCTTTCACTTCCAATACTTTCCAATGGATAAAAAGACCAAGGAGCGACTGCTCCACAACAAATCTGTTTTTTGTCGGATCAATAGTATCCATTCCTTATGTCACCTTCTGAAGGTAGACTATCGACGCCTATATCTCCTA
>JABSSL010000195.1 GCA_013214355.1 Saprospiraceae bacterium
ATAGAACTCGTTCCATCACAAAGGAAGGTAGCCTAAACTGGGTGGTTACTCAACAATATGATTGCATTCTAGGATTCTATAGCAGAAACTATGATTTATGTGCTCAAGCGATAGAGATACTAAAGAAACATAGTCGCCAGAATTCTGAAATCTGGTTAATCTATGAGGCCTACCTCTATCTTTTCCAGAACCTAGGAAAGTATGAGGGTAAAAGATTTAAGCTTGGAAAATTCTTAACCGCGGTGCCAAGATTCTCCAAGGATAAAAAAGGCATGAACATTAACATCTTAATCATCCAAATCCTCGTTCTATTAAAAGACAGACGGTGGCCATCCATCGTCGATCGAATTGACGCGCTAAAGGCATATATCTACCGTCATCTTAAAAGTGAGTCTACTCTAAGAAGTGATACCTTTTTGTCCATGTTAGCTGTTCTGCCCAAATCTGCATTTCAAAGGGATCAGGTAGAAGCTAGAACAGCTCAACTAAGGAATCAGCTTCAGCAAGGTCCAATCCTTAGTGTAGATTTTGAAATCGTTCCCTATGAAGATCTTTGGGAATTTGTGCTTGAATTACTCATTTAAACCATATAAACCCAATGAAAAAATTGATCGTTTGTAGTCTGATCTTGTTCGCGCTTGCTTGCCAAAAAGAAGAACCAGCATTGCCGCCAACTCCTTGCGAAGCTGAAAACTGGGGGCAAGTAGTTATTACAAATCAACTAAGCGAAGGAGTTGATATCTTCTTTGATGATGTTTACAAAACCACAATAGGAAGAAACGCGGTAGGGAGTGTAGAAAAAGTAACGCCTGGAAGCTACCTGGTTGAAGCGAAAACTGCTAGTACGACCTACAGCCGAAATTATGATTTTGAGAAGTGTAAAATCAATCAGGTATTGATTGATCCCTAAAATAAAGAACCGGCCCAAGTCCAAAGGATTTAGGCCGGTTTAAGCTTTTCTGACAGCCACCAAATCGACTACTTTAACTTGCAACTACACCTGGATCTTACAGGGCAAAGAATAGTCATCTGTTGCTAATACAGATTTCAAATTTTCTACTACTGGCCACATTAATCTCAACTTGCTTTTTTCCGTTACACCTATCTTATTGATAACTATGTAACTCTCATGATTTCTCGGGATGGTAGTTTCTAAGTCCCACTTCCTCAACCTGTCAAGCTTGACTTTGTCACTAAGCCACTCATTAGTGGGTAAAACACCCACTGGAACAATTACCATAATTCTCCCATGCAAAAATTGATCTACCGTACCTCTTTTAGGCCACTTAACTAATTGGTTAACTATAAATTTAGGTCGTGTGAGATCCAATTGGAAGGCCTCTAACATTCCTTTTTCTGCAAGAGCTTCAGATTTAGAAGGGTTTTCATAGAGGAAGTAGATAGCCTTAAAGACCTCCGTATCAGTACTCAACAAAATCAATCTACCATTTGAAATAGATGGTGCTTTCCCGTTCTCGTATAACCGCCATTGGTTAATCCCGAAGCCATATATTTGACTCATCTTTTTGGCAGTGAATCCATATTTCCCTCTTAGCTCTTTGCAAACTTTTGAATAATCGGTCATGTAGCTCCCAATTTGAAATTATGCAGAAAAGTGAGGCAGCTATACAGCTACCTCACCTCCTCTAATAAAGACATCAAGTCTGTAACTATTAACTATAAGCCTTAAACCTCCGAACTACCTCCTTCGATCTCACCAGACTCAACAGTTGGGCGATTCGGGTTTTCTGCTACTGGCAAAGTTTCTACATATTCTTGCATAGCCGGAGCTGGATCATAATCCCATACATTCTTTTCAGGAGCAACGAAGGTTTCTCCAGTTTGTGGATTGCGGCGAGGTGTAGCTTTTCGGTGCTTAATTTCAAAGGCTCCAAAACCAGGAATAGTTAACCTCCAATCAGTCTCCGCATGAGCAGCTGGACCAAGGTTATTGAATACCATTTCTACTGCTTTTTCGGCTTCAGATTTGGAAATGTTTTCTTGTTCGGCGATAAAAGCCACTAATCTTCCTTTGGACATTTTGTGATATTTATTGATGATTAAATGTGATGCAAAAAAGCTGCGGACCTAAACCGGTCCACAGCATAGTCATGAAAAAAACTCTCCTTCTTATTCAAGTCTTTGGATGAGTGCTTCACCTCTCCAAACAGCTACTATTGCTCCACTTTCACTTCTTTCCCTACGCCACCTACGGACGACCACACTATTTACACCGGGACGCCATGCAAATTGTGCCCAGGTGAAATGACCATTTGGAGTTCCTTGAATGAAGTGGCCCGTCTCAGCATTGTATATCGCGTAGCTGTAGGAGGTTCGGTTCACAGGGCCTTGAGGACCTGCTACAAAAAACCGATCCGAACTAGATCTCACCGTAAGTTGATCCGTACCTGGAAAAACTCGGCTATTGACTGTTGTCGAAAACTGCCTTTGTGAAAGCCCTTGCAAGGAAAGGAGAAGAAACAGTACTAACGATAGTCTGAATTTCATGATAGTTATGATTGGTTAAGCCGTTAAATCCTTGATCTGTGCTCGGCTATTTGCATTGTTTTTGACGGACTGTATTCCCTTTTCCATTGCCGCTTTAGAGCTATACATTTCGCTTTTGCCTACATGCTGGCCATTAGCCGCTTTTAGCTTGAAATATGGATCCCCGTTCTTGCTCTCCAATCGTGCAAATCGTTCATCGATCTGCGCATTCTTGATAACTGACTGAATACCATTTTCAGCACCTGCCTTTTTCTCGTAGGCTTCACTGGCCAGGATGACCTGGCCGTTGGTGGCTTTGAGGCGGAAATAGAACTTCCCGGATTTCTCGCTTTGAAATATTTCGAACATAGTTGATTGGTTTGTCTGATTAGGTCCCCACATCTGGGGACCCATCAGGTTAAAGACGACTTACTGATAAACTTGTGTCTTGGTATACATCCAGCCTGATTGACCGTCTTTATTTTGATAGATAGCCTTCTGAACATCTACTAGCTTGATGGAATCTTGTCGGGCGACATATACTTCCCGTAATCTTAGGATCCCATCATATTGGGATTGCGGACAATTATCTTTATCGATACATTCTACTCCTGGCTCACCAAGTCTAATGTGTTGGTAAACAAAGAGGGTGTCTTTTACATGTACCACCTTTACTAAAAGTGTATCAGCGGGCTGTGGTCCTTCTATACTAGGCGCTTGCGCTAGTAGTTGAGGGCCTGTTAGTAGTAGTGCTAAGAGGGACATTAGTAGTATTCTCATTGTATTGTTGTTTGGTGAAATGCTTATAAGTGTATTTCCATACCAGGGGATTCGTCTCCCAGAAACCCTGGCCATTAATTCTATTGATCAGGCTTGCAAAGGCATCTCGATGTGCCATTGGGCCAGTGTATTTGGCTTGAGCAGGACCAAAGGTGGCATAAGCCTCTGCTTCTGTTCTTCTGGTTCGTCTATTGAAAGCGTAAGAGGAGAAATATTCGAATTTGGCATTTCCTAGACGGTCATCGAAAAAAGTATCGACACCATGGTCCACGCCTTCAGCTATTACATCCTGTTTGCTGATTTGATGCAGGTACTCTACTTCTATCTTTTCGATTAGGATGAAGTGCTTAGCAAACTTCTCGGACATAAAGAGTTTATTCGTCCAGCGGGTGGCAAGCCTGAACTTATCATCAAAGGGATAGTCATACTTATATTCAATCCTTTTCCTCCGGAAATCGT
>JABSSL010000196.1 GCA_013214355.1 Saprospiraceae bacterium
ATAGGTTTAGAAGATGATATTAGAATAAAAAGAGCTTTATCCGTAACTACCAATATCGAGTTCTACAGGTATCGAATTAGTTTTAAACTATTTAAGGAATGATATGAGCACTACCTCTGTTGGCAAGGGCGAAAGAATCTCACAAAACCGCGTGATTCAGTTGTTTCAGCAACAGCTGGACTATACCTACCTGGGAGATTGGGCAGAAGAGCTACGCACCCAGCCCGTGGAAGAAGACCTACTCAAAGCTTACCTACTGGAAAAAGGCTATTCCCCACTACTTGTCCAGAAGGCCATAGATGAACTCGTAAAAACGGCCACCAATCTCTCAGATGGCCTATACGAAGCCAATAAGGAAGTCTATCGCCTTTTGCGGTACGGAGTGACAGTCAGAGAAACCCTCGGGCAACCCAAAGAAACAGTTTGGCTGATAGATTGGAAAAATCCAGAAAGTAATCATTTTGCCATAGCAGAGGAAGTGAGCGTAAAGGGCAAGCACAACAAACGGCCCGATATTGTACTATATATCAATGGCATTGCCCTGGGAGTATTGGAGCTGAAGAGCAGTAAAGTGAGCGTGGAGCGTGGAATCCGCCAGAATCTGGATAATCAAAACGAGGAGTTCATCCCAAGACTATTCACCACCATTCAATTTGTATTAGCTGGCAATGATACACAGGGAATGCGCTATGGCACCATCGGTACACCCGAGAAATACTTCTTGACCTGGAAAGAGGACACGGAGCAAACCTTCAAATACATTCTAGACAAGCACCTCTATTTGCTTTGTGAAAAAAATCGACTCCTAGAGCTGATTCATGACTTCGTGGTATATGACAAAGGGAAAAAGAAGCTGTCCCGACCCAACCAGTATTTCGGTATCAAGGCTGCCCAGAAAAACATAAGAACTCGCCAGGGTGGAATCCTTTGGCACACGCAGGGATCCGGAAAAAGCCTAACGATGGTATGGCTTACCAAATGGATCCGGGAGAATGTACGAGATAGTCGAGTGCTGATCATCACGGACCGAGAAGAATTGGACGATCAGATCGAAAAACTCTTCACTGGAGTAGATGAGCAGATATACCGAACCAAAAGCGGAAGGGATCTGGTCAGCGTGTTGAATCACAAAACCGAGATGTTGATTTGCAGTCTGGTTCACAAATTTGGCAGATATTCCGAAGAAGGTGATTATGACGGATTCATCGAAGAACTCAAGGCCAGTCTGGGCCATGATTTTCGGGCAAAAGGAGATATCTACGTATTTGTAGACGAATGTCATCGCACCCAGTCCGGCAAGCTGCATCAGGCCATGAAAACGATTCTACCCGATGCCCTGTTTATCGGTTTCACCGGGACTCCACTATTGAAAAAAGACAAGCAAAAGTCCATTGAAATATTCGGACCGTACATAGGCAATCCCTACAAATTTGACGAAGCTGTAGAAGATGGCGTCGTATTGGACCTTTTGTACGAAGCCCGGGATGTAGAACAGTTTGTCACCGATCAGCAAAGCATCGACGAGTGGTTTGACGCTGAAACTAGAGGGCTAACAGATGTAGCAAAAGTAGAATTGAAAAGGCGCTGGGGCACCATGCAGAAGGTCCTAGGCTCCAAATCCAGGCTAGAGAAGATCGTATTTGATATCCTAAAGGACTTTAAGGTTAAGCCAAGGCTATCCACCGGACAGGGTAACGCCATGCTCGTATCTGGCTCGGTTTACCAAGCCTGTAAATACTATGAACTTTTTCAGCGAAGTGGATTCAAGCAGTGTGCCATTATTACGAGCTACCAGCCACATCATGGAGATGTGAAGGGCGAAGAAACGGGCGAAGACCATCCCACCGACAAGCTGCTTAAGTACGAGGTTTACACCAAAATGCTCAACGGCAAAAGCACCGAGGATTTCGAAGCAGAAGTAAAGGCTCAGTTTATCAAAGAGCCGCATAAGATGAAGCTGTTGATTGTGGTAGATAAACTACTGACTGGTTTCGATGCGCCCTCGGCCACCTACCTATACATTGACAAGCGCATGCAGGACCACGGTCTATTTCAGGCCATTTGTCGGGTAAATCGTCTGGATACCGACGACAAGCAGTATGGCTACATCATCGACTACAAAGACCTATTCAAAAGCCTGCAAAAATCGATCACCGATTACACCTCAGCTGTATTTGACGGCTACGATGAAGAAGATGTAAAAGGGCTATTAAAAGATAGACATACAGAAAGTAAGGAAGCCCTAGAAACCGCTCTGGAAGCCATACGAGCCATGTGCGAGCCCGTACATCCAAAAGAGGAGCCAAACTTCATTAGCTACTGCTGCGGTAATACAGAGAATCCAGATGATGTAGCGGCCACTGCAGAAAAAAGAGTGAACTTGTACAAAGCTGTGGTAAAGCTCATAAGAGCCTTTGCCAACGTGGCCAATGAAATGCACAGATTGGGCTATTCCGAGGCAGAAGCTACAAAAATCAAAGAAGAAGTACGATATTACTCCGACTTACGAGAAACTATCAAGCGAGCCAGTGGTGACTATCTGGACTTTAAGCGATTTGAGCCTGGTATGCGGCAGTTGATGGACATGTATTTAGATGCCAATGCCAGTAAAAAGATCTCAGATTTTGAGAACAAATCCCTGGTAGAACTGATCGTAAAGTTGAGCGATGAACTAGCCGATACGGCGGGAGAGAAAAAGCGAGGACGACAAACCGCCGTAGCGGAAACCATCGAGAACAATGTACGCAAGGTTATCAATGAAGAATCTCAAACCAATCCTAAGTATTACGAACGGATGTCCAAATTACTGGACGAGATCATTCAACAACGAAAACAAGAAACCCTTGATTATCAAAACTATCTAGAAAAGATAAAGGAACTAGCAGAGCGCGTTTCCGATCCGTCCCAAAGTGCCAGCTATCCAGCAAGCATCAATACCCAGGCGAAACGAGCCCTGTATGACAATTTAGACCGCGATGAATCCCTGGTCATGGAAGTAGATCAAGCCATTCATTACAACAAAATGGATGGATGGCGTGATGGGGGGATCAAAGAAAAGAAGCTAAGAATAGTAGTCAGTAAGATCATTGAAGACCCCATGAAGGTCATGGAATTAATGGATATCATAAAAGCCCAGCGTGAGTACTGAGTCAGCTACCTTGAAGATTGCCAATGTTGAAATTGATGTAGTCCGGAAAGACATCAAGCGCATGCACCTAGCCGTCTACCCTCCCCACGGCAGGATTAGGTTGGCTGTCCCGCAAAAAACGGATGAAGAAGTATTAAGGCTCTTCGCCATCAGTAAACTCGGCTGGATCAAAAAGCACGTCAAAAACTTCCAAGCACAAGCCAGAGAAACCGAACGCATCTATGTATCAGGAGAAAGCCATTACTTTCAAGGTCGGCGCTACATCTTGGACGTAAAAGAACATCAAGGGTACAGCAGGGTCCATATTGAAGGCACAAAAAAGATCTGCCTCACTGTCCCCATTGGCGCCTCCACCGAACGAAAAGCCAAGGTAATGCGCGAATGGTACCGCAAGCAACTGAAGTTGCAAGTTCCTCCTTTGATGGATAAATGGGAAAAGATAATTGGTGTAAAAGCGAATGACTGGGGCGTCAAGCAGATGAAAACCAAATGGGGCGCCTGCAATACCGAGGCCAAAAGAATCTGGCTGAACCTGGAGCTCTCCAAG
>JABSSL010000197.1 GCA_013214355.1 Saprospiraceae bacterium
TCGGTAATCGTATTGGCATAGCCTGGGCAATGACGATCCGTGATGAGCAGTTCTTCTTCAATTCTTCGAGCCAAGATTTCTTCTAAAGACATCCCGATTAGCTGTCCGTTTTGGATAACTGAAAACAGCGTTTCTGCATAGCCCTCTATTTCGATCACTTGACGCAGTAAAAACGGACCTTCGATTTGGGAAAGCTCTTCATCCAAAAGATACTGAGTCGTCCCATCACAATATTCTACGAGGTTCAAACGGTTAGGAAACGTGGCATTAACTAGACTATCTAGGACGAGTGCCTCCATGTCCACCTTTAAAGAATCTCGACTCGCTTGTTGTTGATCGACCTCTACTTTGTTACAAGACAATTCACATTCCTGTCCTGTGGGTGGTTCTTCTGGTGTACAAGGGGTTCCTTCAATGGCGGGGGTATTCCCGTTAATGACTAAAGAAATGAAATCTTCAATATCGATTACTTCAGTGTTTTCTTCTTCATTGAAGACCAAGGGAGGCTCACCTGTACACAGGTATTTCTGGCTATCATCTAGGGTTGGAGGGGATATTCCATTGATATTCGTTAACCAACCACGAACCGTATATCCATAACCAATCTGTTGTAAAAAAGAACTCCCTCCGTTGGTGGAGTGCAGATTCTTTCCTACCAGCTCATCTCTGAAATTATAGACGGACTTACTTAATAAATATTTGGGTTTGAAATTGGTTCCTTTCTTTAGTTGATGCCAATTATCAATTAATCGACCTTGATGGTCATATTCAAAGTAATCATAGATTTGAATCGCATGTCCACCATTATGATCTCTACGACTTTGTAAGACTTCATCGGCTGAATTGTACTGTGTAGTAATTCGATCAATGTAACTAGCTCCACCATCGGTTAAAAAAGGGATTTCTTTTTGATAGATTCTTCCAAAATTATCGTACGAATTAGAAAAAGCTAAGGAGCTTGTACTGTAGGTTCCATCTGGCTCTAGTACTTTTACCCCTTGGGTTTTTAAGCGATCATACTCATAGGTATTCACCATTAATTCCGTTCCACCTTCGGACATGGTCAATTGCTGGGAATGGCTATCATAGGTATAGGCAAAAGAGTTTCCATTGGCATCCACCGTTGTGGTAATCTCATTACAATCATTATAACCAATGGTAGTCGTTCCACCGCCAGGAATAGATTTTGATTCTAGTCGATCTCGATTATCGTAAGCATATTGATAGATGGCTCCTTCTGGTGATATAATTCGATCCACTGTGCCATCATCATTATAAACGGTATAGGTATCCAAGCGATTTAAGCAATTATTTCCATCTTCATCACAATCTATAAATGCCCTTGTAACAATTTCCCTACCCAATTTATCTATAAATCGAACTACAACATGATTATTCTCATCCCAGGTCGTTTGCTTAGATAATACTCCTGGGGCGTAACTTATGGGAAATAAAGTGTGATAATTAATCACTTGATCTTGGTTGGTATTTGCTCCGTAGGCTATGCGAACATGCGTTAAGTCTGGATTAAACTGCGTTTCAACACGACCTAATGGAGAGTCTTCAAAAGCAAAAGAAGTAGCTGCACTCGTTGGGTTAGAGAATAAACCACTTGTTTCATTACTAACAAAAGGAAAAAATTCCTTCCCTACTCTTCCTGCTATATCAAACTCTACAGCCCCCATGCCAACGTCTTCTCGCTGGGGAGAATACTCCATGGATATCGTTTGAAGTCCTCTACCTAGTCCATCAATATGATTAAACGTTATTCGTGGCTCAAGTCCTGTATATTTTTGAGTAGTCTTGATGTAGTTGGGCGTATTTCCAGAAGCTAAAAGGGCATATTCATAGTCATACGTTGTTTTCATTTGACCGGAGCGAGTACTAGCTTCCTTTAAACGCAGTAATCCGTCGTAGGTGAAATTACTTTGCTGTCCATCAATATCTTGAACAATTTTCAGTAGCCTGCTTTCTGAATACCACTCATACTTTTTCATCCAAGTACCCCAATAGTGTTTGGTGATTAGATCGTTGGTCCATTCAATAGTTTGATCATTTTTTGAACACAATTCATCTTTCACATTTATTGGATTACCGTTACTATTATAGGTTAATGTTTTAGTATGAATCCACCCATTCCTATAATTCCCCCCGAAAATCGGACCATGACCTAAATGTGAAAAACTGCTTAAATTTAGGTTATTATGGCAAAACGACAACGGCGAAAGTTTTCAGTAGATTTCAAGCTAAAAGTGATTCAAGAAGCGCTTCAGGAGCGCCTAACCTTGCGTCAATTAAGTGAAAAATACGAATTGCATCCTAATCAAATATCGAATTGGAAGCAGGAGTTCTTGGAAAAGGCCAGGACAATCATGGCGGCTAAAACGGAGCGTCAGCAAGGCCAGGATCGAGCAGCGGAGCTTAAGTCGCTGTATGCGAAGATTGGTCAGTTACAGATCGAAAATGACTTTTTGAAAAAAAAGCTGTTCGAGTAGATCGTCGCCAACGAGTAGAGATGGTAGAAAGAGGGCATGCGCAACTTTCTACTCGACAACAGTGTGCGCTACTTGGGATACACCGTAGTAGTTTGTATTACAAGCCCAAGGGAGAATCAGCCCTGAATCTGGAATTAATGCGGATAATTGATCGGCAATTCACCGCTACCCCTTTTTATGGAGTACCTCGCATGGTCGATTTTATCAATACATATTCTGCGTATCGGGTTAATTCAAAGCGCGTCGAACGACTTTACAAATTAATGGATATCAGGGCAATAGGTCCTAGTCCTAATACCAGTAAAGCAGATAAAAATGCTTATAAGTATCCTTATCTGCTGCGCGATCTACCGATTACCCAGCCCAATCAAGTTTGGGCTGCTGATATTACCTATATCGGGATGAAATATGGGTTCATGTATTTATTTGCGATCATTGATCTGTTTAGCCGGATGATTGTAAATTGGTCTTTGTCTAGTACCATGGCTGCCTGGTGGTGTTGTCAGGTGATCCAAGAAGCTTTCTTGCTCCATGGGACGCCCCAGATCTTCAACACGGATCAAGGCACTCAATTTACGGCTAAACAATACATCGAACTACTCAAAGGTCATAGAGTCGCTATTAGTATGGATGGAAGAGGCAGGGCCATTGATAATATTTTCATCGAGCGTTTTTGGCGAAGCATCAAACAGGAGTGTGTCTATTTGCACCCCTCCAATGGTGGAAAAGAACTCTACGATGAGATCGAAGAATACATGAGATTTTATAACCACGAAAGAGGACATCAAAGCCTGAATCGACGAACCCCAGCTGAGATTTTCCATGGCAAAAAGGTCCCTTTCATTCACACTAAATATTTAACGGTCGTGGTTTAATTTTGGGGGGAAGTATAAACAATTCAACCAGCAATT
>JABSSL010000198.1 GCA_013214355.1 Saprospiraceae bacterium
CATGCCTATTCGCAACTGGCCCATTATTCTTAATCAGTTTATTGCTATTTTTGACGAAAGAGTCAAATTATAGTTCTTTGGGCTTAAGCCCTTCATTTTTTAATTACACGTTTTTTAGGATACTGTCCATTATATTTGATCTTTTCTACAATAAGGTTCTTATTAGTTTCTTACCTTCTAACAAAGAGAATGCTTTCAATACCTTAGAAAATACTAATTCTGTTGTTGAGCTTGTTGAGCTATTTGTTAAAAAATAGTTCCTACAGCAAAAGTAGCTGTAGCCTTCCCCTTTTTATGTAGTACTACCGGAATTAACGGTTTGATTGTTTCTAAGTTTTAACGCATGAGTACTATACAATACAATGAAATCCAAAAAGATTCACCTCCCTGCTTGCTGGTGTCATTTCAGTACTATCATTCCAATTCATCAACCAAAGCCTACCCGTCCTTAGCCATCTCCTCCTGCACAGCCAAACCAACCACGATGGCTGTCAATGCAAGGGAGACCCATAGCCAGATACTCGTCTGCCCTTGAAACAGCCATTGATACATCGTAGCGCCTAATACACCACCAAGTATCGGCCCGACTACGGGAATGGGAGCATAGGACCAATTGGAAGATCCCTTTCCAGTGATTGGCAGAACAGCATGGGCTATTCTAGGGCCGAGGTCACGAGCTGGGTTGATGGCGTAGCCTGTGGTACCACCGAGGGAAATACCGATAGCGGCAATCAGTGCGCCCACCACTAAGGGATTCAAGCCTTCGGTAAATTTATTGGCGCCGATAAATAGGAGACCGGCGATCAAAATAAAGGTGCCGATCATCTCGCTGAGCAGGTTGGCCCAACGCGATGGAATAGAAGGAGCTGTCGAGAAAACACCCAATTTCGTTGCGGCATCCTCTGTTGCTCTCCAGTGTGGAAGATAGTGTAACCAGACTATAGCGGCACCAGTCATGGCTCCTAGCATTTGGGCTACCACGTAGGAAGGAACCTTGGCCCATTCAAATTCGCCGACTATGGCCATGCTTATGGTCACCGCTGGATTGATATGCGCTCCACTAATTGAGCCAACAGCATAGATGGCCAGGGTAACAGCAAGGGCCCATCCCATGGTGATCACGATCCAACCGGAATCATTTGAACCGGTTTTTTTCAAGGCTACCCCTGCACAAACACCTCCTCCTAAAATGATGAGCACCATCGTTCCGAAATATTCCGCTAGAAAAGTAGACATACTGGTTTTTGCGTTTTGTTATGAAATTACGTTGGACAATTTAAGCATTAGATTGGCAAATTGTATGTATTGACGACTTCTTTCCTCATTAGATTGATTTTTGACCAAATTAATATTGGAATTTTTACATGAATTTGGGTAGGTAAGGCAACCTCTTGGGCCCTGCTATTGTTTACATTTCTGTCGGAGAAATCCGGGATTAACTTCTCTTTTCGCGAGCTAGTTCTCGCTACAAATCCAGCAAACTATAGCCGAAAGGCTGTCTTTTTCAATTACAAATATCCAGTATGTACTATCAGTTATTTGGCAACAGCGGACTAAGGGTTTCTCCTTTGTGTTTAGGTACCATGACCTTCGGTAAAGACTGGGGATGGGGTTCTACCGCTGCGGAGAGTAAGGATATTTTTGATGCTTTCTTGGAGGCAGGAGGTAATTTTATCGATACCGCAGACGTCTACACAGAAGGAAGTAGTGAAACGATTTTGGGAGAGCTCATTCAAGCCGAGCGAGATCATATCGTCTTGGCTACTAAATACACTTTATCCAATACCACGCATAATCCCAATAAATCAGGGAACCACCGGAAAAACCTGGTCCAGTCGGTGGAGGCGAGTTTGAAGCGTTTGAAAACGGATTATATCGACTTATTGTGGGTGCATGCTTATGATTACTTGACACCCATTGAAGAGATGATGCGAGCGCTAGATGATTTGGTTCGTGCGGGTAAGATTTTATATACTGGGATATCTGATGCGCCAGCTTGGGTGGTGGCTCGGGCCAATACGATGGCTGAATTAAGAGGATGGACACCCTTTATTGGGAACCAGCTGGAGTATAACCTCACGGAAAGAACGCCTGAACGTGAACTGCTCCCTATGTCCAACGCCCTGAATATAGGCGTAGTGGCTTGGTCTCCCTTAGCCGCTGGAATTTTGACCGGAAAGTATTTGCAGGAGAAAGGAAAGGGTAGTGGTGGTAGAATGGAAGGCACCACTTCTTATCGCTTGAACGAAAAAAATGAGCAGATTGCCAGGGTAGTGGTGGATTTGGCCAAAGAATTGGGAACTAGTCCAGCGCAATTATCCCTCGCTTGGCTTACGCACAAGGGAGTTATCCCGATCATAGGTGCTCGTACCTTGGATCAATTGAAAGACAATCTCGCCAGTCTGGATCTTGAATTAGATGCCGCCAGCATGGAAAAGTTGGATGAAGTAAGTGCTATTTCGCTTGGATTTCCACATGATTTTGTGCTTCGGGCGGGGGCGCAGCGCATGATCTATGGGGATATGGTTACTAAGATAAGAGGGAATAAGAATCCGAATGTAAAGCTTTAACAATTGGGCGTTTTTATTGTTGCTAGAGTAATCCGGAGTAATTCGGTCAAGCATCCATAAAGGAAATGGCCAAGAAGCCCTATTTTTGATCACAAACAAATACAAAACTATGCCAGACGTTACTATTCCTGCATCGGTCTTTGCCTTTCTAAAGGAGTTGAGGGCTAACAATAATCGCCCTTGGTTTAATGATAACAAACCGAAGTATCAGGAAGAGCATCAATATGTCATTGCTTTTGCCGATGCCTTGATTGAGGAGATGAATAAGCATGACAACATTGAAACCCCTTCTGGCAAAAAGAGCTTGTTCCGCATTTATCGAGATACCCGTTTCTCTAAGGATAAAACGCCTTACAAAGGCCATTTTAGTGGCCAGATGAAGCGGGCGACGAAGCAATTACGAGGTGGATACTATTTTCACCTTCAACCTGGTGGATCCTTTATTGCTGCTGGATTTTGGGCACCCAATAGTCCAGATTTGAAGAGGATTCGGGAAGATATTGCTTTCGATGATAACCCCCTGCGTAAGATTATTAGCGATCCTATTTTTGTGGAAACCTTTGGCCAATTGCAGGGCGAGCAGGTGAAGACAGCCCCGAAAGGCTATTCTAAGGAGCATCCAGCGATCGATCTTATTCGAAATAAACAATTCATTGTCACGCGCGAGTTCTCCGACAAGGAAGTTAAATCCAAGGATTTTCTAGGCCAAGTGGTTACTTCTTTTGTCAACATTCGGCCGTTCTTTGATTATATGAGCGAAGTGCTTACGACGGATGCCAATGGCTTGCCACTAGAATAGAGTGCCTAAGTTAGTTGGAGCCTTTACCCAG
>JABSSL010000199.1 GCA_013214355.1 Saprospiraceae bacterium
GCAAAAAGTAGATCCTCACAAGCTCCAACGAACCAGCCATTGGAATTAGTCTGTTGGCTATTTTCTCCGATACTAATGGAAGCATTTCCAGCTAAATCAATATCCAGTAGATCGAGATAGTCAAAACAGAATTTCTCCCGAGGATTAACTTGCAGTACCGCATTGGGCCCCTCGCTAGTACCAATTATTTTTATCATAGCGCCTGCTGAGGCTTCTAGATCCAGTTCCTCAACTGTAACAATCGAGCCGCTTTGAATCTTCAGTTCGCTACCCCCTTTGATGGATAAGTTATTAATAGATAGAGGATTGGTAATGACAAGATTAGCCACATCCATTCTGACGGCTTGGAATTGGGCATCGGGAGCAGTGAGCGTCAGCTTGCCTTGGTCCATCTGAAGTGGAGTTTGGAAGGATAGGGCAGGTGCTTGGAAGGTTGCAGCCAAATCCGCCTTGTTCAGGAAGAAGGAGGAGCTAGCATCAGCCAACCAAGTGGCTCCTTCTGCCAACAAGAATTGCTCGAAATTTTCTATTGAAGTCCCAGTAACCTGCATGCTTGCGTTGGCGGTAACTTGTATATCCTTTATTTGGAGTTGAGTGTTGGAAGCAAATAGCGTCCCGCCGTTAATGGCCAATGCATCTGCCTTCAAAACGCCTCCGTTAACATTCCATATAGCTTGATTCTCATCAAGGAGAACAATGTTTAGCGAACTGGTATTACTCCCATCGAAATCAAGTATTTGATTTACGTTGCTTGCTGTGTTTCTAAGTAATACATCACCGTTAGTTAATGTGAAATTCTCCGATGAGAGTAGGGCTGTTCCAGAAGTAGTCAACTCATGTCCCCCAAAGTTAAAGGTGATATTTTTGTTCGTTAGCCCCACAATACCAGCTACGCTGTAGCTTTGATCCATGGTTACTGTATATTCATTACCAGGAAATGAATTATCATCAAAGATCAACTTATACGTGGGACCAGGAGTGAGAGTACTAGCTTGTCCACCGGAGGTCAATGACCAGTGGTCGCTATCTGACCAATTTCCATTTCCACCGACCCAGTATAAATTGTCAATTCCTGGATCTTCGGAAGTATAGCGTAATACTAAACTAAAGTCCTGTTTGTTATTCGTCAAGCTCCCTTTGTGAGTTACGCGTAAGAAGTATCGACGAGGCTGTGGATTTGCAAATTCTATTTTCTCTACGTTATCTCGAAAGTTATCTCCAGTACTAGCAGCTTTACCTGGAATGGTGGGATCCAAAATCCAGGGTCTTACCTCATTGCCTGCTTCATCAACGATCCGCATGTCAAGATCATTAACGAGCATGAGATCGGTAGGGTCTAAGGCGGGAGCTACGGGAGAGCCCGCTGGATCGGTCCAGGCAATGGTAGCTGTGATCTTTTCGCCAGCTACGGGATTCAACTCCAGCTCAAAAGTTTCGCCATTAGCGAGCGATTCCTCGAGGATAAAGGTATTGATATCATCTTTGGCGATGATTAGGTCAACCGCTTCTTCGACATTGATCATACCCCAACCAAAGGAATAATCCGGACCTGGGTTACTGCCAGCCTCCATGGCCGTCTGAGCCATTAAAGCTTTCAGCGAGGCAGATCTAAGATATGTGTTATTGAATTGCTTGTAGGCTTCATTGATCATCATGGTGGCACCTAATGCACCTGGGGAAGCCATCGATGTCCCACTTAGATTTCCGTATTGATCTTCTCCCTCTTCGCATAGGACACTATAAATTGATACACCTGGCATCACAAAATCAGGTTTGATCCTACCATCATCAACGGGACCCCAACTACTGAAGCTGCTCATCACAATACTCTCTGGGCCGATGTAATTACCTCCATTCTTCTGTACAGCTCCGATAGTGAAAACATTTTTTGCCGCTCCCCAGTCGGTAATGCAGTCAAATGGGCCATCTGGAGGTTGAGGCCCATTCCCTTGCTCATTTCGTTCATTCGCAGCTGATTTGAAGATGGAGTAGTAGGGAGCACTATAAGCTAATGCATCCGCTGTACTTGCTTGGCTACCATAGAATCCGAAGCGATAGTCTTCTTCATTACTTATAGATGCATCACCGAGCCAGCTATTCCCTTCCCAACCTGTTCCTATTACGTAGGAGTGATTCGAACCAAGTAAGTCTTCATTGAGTGCTTCCATTGTCATCTCTTGGAAGGCATTATTCCACCAATAGGCTTTTCCTACGGCCTCATAGAGATATCCTCGCGCATTTGGTTCTGTACCTCCGGCCATGACGGTTCCAATT
The DNA here is from genome assembly GCA_013214355.1 of Saprospiraceae bacterium. GTDB lineage: Bacteria > Bacteroidota > Bacteroidia > Chitinophagales > Saprospiraceae > DT-111. The sequence goes on from JABSSL010000199.1 coordinate 2,275, forward strand.
ACATGGCAGGCATGATCGTCAATTTCGGAACCACCTGTTACCAATAGCCGATTTTCATATGCCTCATGGGTTCTTAAAGCAGTACCTGCGTCCCAAACCGCGATTCTTAATCCTGCACCAGTAATGTTAAGGCCAAAACGTCCTCCTTCACGCACTTCATCTGCATTTACACTCTGAACTGAGCCTTCATTTGCTGTGGTTAAAAAAATAGGGTGATCCTGCTCTATATCGTAGAGCATAAAAGTGTTACCATCTTTTTTAAAGGAGTGCATAACCTCAGGATGTTTCTTAAGGTAGTCGGCCACCCGCTTGTTACGTGCTTCATCACTTTGCTGCAACTCTAATAACAAAGCCTTCAGCGCCGCCTCATCCTTTTCATACACGAATTTTTGTGCGGAGAGCCCAGAGAAAGAAGCTGCTACTAGGAGCAACATCAGGTAGAGTTTGTTTTTCATATTAATTGCATTATACCAATACATGTTCTATAGACTTACATTATGTAAAGGTTCCTATCTTAAAATAGTAGTCCGGTCGAGCTAGAGCATCACCTCACTCATTTTTAACTATTTTTTTGGTGAATACTTGGTCGCCTATGGATAGGCTTAATATATAGATGCCGGGCGTCATGGGTGCCATGTCTATACTAAGGAGTTGACTAGTAGTTGATTGTATTTGTAACACTTGCTGGCCAAGGGCATTGCTTAGGCTCACTTGCACTGGATCTTTAAAGATTTCCTTACTCTGGATATACAGCATATCATTCACCGGATTAGGGAAGATACGAATATCAGGGTTCGGGTTCTTATCCAGGTTTTCTACTGCTGTACCTAATAGATCGAGTACCTCTGAGATTCTATTGCAACCATCTACGAAGGTCAATACGAAGTAAACGGCAGCCTCTCCCTGGTACATGTAAACGCGCTCTGTGGCGCCCGGGATCGGCTCATAATTCTTATACCATTGGTAGCTGTCGCCAAGTTTCA
>JABSSL010000002.1 GCA_013214355.1 Saprospiraceae bacterium
AAACCCTTTTTGAGGACGCCCTAATTAAGCCAATCTCGAACAAATTCTTCCACGCCTCTATGCTTCTCGATCACATAAGTTGGGGTGAAATGGGAACGATATCCAGTTTCTGAAATTGGCAAAGGTTGGTCATCCTGACTTTTGATTTCCAAATGTGCCATGCTATGACCATAAGCCTCACGATGAGCCTTTGACCAATCATTATTGTAGGTGATCTCAATCACTCTATTATTCCAAGTAATACTGAGGGTTCGAATACTCATAGGTATTCCTTTCTTTGGGTTTTGGGTTGCATTGCTTGCTTGCAACCCTTGGCCTTCGCCGAGAATGGGGGTGAGAGTGTCAAGGGGAGGGGGATCACCCGATCTGCACAAACGCTAGTGCGGAAGATTGGGGAAACCGCTTGATACGAACGGGGGCAAAGCCCTTAATTTTTTAGGTTATCTCCTGTAAATTCGCGCACTGTACCCAGATAGTGGAGAGTGATTTTGGAAGGATGCTTTTTAAAGAAAGGAAAAATTGGTAAATTGAGTTTCTGCTAGAATATAAAGCAAAAAAGGTCAGATAGAGGTATCTGACCTTTCCTAATTAACACATTTCTTAAACGACTGCTAAAATGACTGCTGAGCGTTTTTTCTCAGTATTCTTTTCTGATAATCAGTCTTTTATAGCGTCGAAAAGTGGTCCCACTTGGGCTCGAACCAAGGACCCCCTGATTATGAGTCAGGTGCTCTAACCAGCTGAGCTATGGGACCATTTCATCCATTCAGGTATCACTTCTGATACCCTGATTTCAAGAACGCAAAGTTAACGGAATTTGTTCCAACTTGCAAAAAAAAGGCTGGGCTAAAATTTTGGCGGGTGGGTGATATGGACGGAGAAGGAAAGGGCTTTTTTGGAAAAAGTTTCTTTTCTTTAGCATCGCGATAAGCTGCTAGATATGTCAGAAAAAAGAAAAGTTGGGGGAAGGATTCGCCAGGTATGGAGCAATACCTTACAGCGGGTGAATTGGACCTATGCTTTAGGGGAAGTGTTCTTGATCTTTATTGGCATTAGCTTGGCGATTTCGTTTAGCAATTGGAATGAAAGAAGGGCAGCGAAGGTGGTGGAGATGGAAACCTTGAAGGAGCTAAAGGGTGGTTTGGAGAAGGATTTGGCAGATATCAAGGTGAATATCCAGGGGCATAGTAGTCGCCTATGGGGATACAAGTGGTTGCTCGAGAACATAGAGAGCGGAAACGCGGAGCAGGATTCCTTGGAAAAGGTTATTCCAATATTTATTGGTACAACTGTTTTTGTGACAAATACGGCCCCCTACGAAATGTTGAAGTCAAGAGGGTTGGAGATCATATCTAATGATTCTATCCGCTTGCAATTACTGACCTATTACGATATTACGCAGGAGTGGATTGTGGACAATGAGCAGCGACATATCGAGCATCACCGGGACTACATCAAACCCTTTTTATTGAAATATATGCAATACCGAGCAGGGAAGTACGTGGTAGATGAACCATCGGTACTGCTTGGTGATGAGTCTGTAGCTCCAATTTTACAATGGGCACGTATCAATGATAACTACATTCTTACACTTTACAAGAATGCCCAAAGTGATGTGGAAAAATTAATCATCCTACTCCAACAGGAAATCAATCACTTGAGATAAATCATCTCGATATTTAGCGAATTACCAAAATCTACAGTATAAAGAAACCTATGACTAAGATTAAGGAGATCCTTCAACATTTGGAAAGTATTGCTCCCCCAACTTACCAGGAAAGTTATGATAATGCGGGCCTTATTGTGGGAGATAAGGAAGCGGAAGTGACGGGCGTTCTGACCTGCCTAGACTCTACGGAAGCAGTGATAGAAGAGGCCATCGCACAGAATTGTAATTTGGTGGTAGCGCATCATCCTATTGTGTTCCGAGGCTTGAAGAAGATCACGGGGAAAAACTACGTCGAGCGAGTGATCATTAAGGCCATCCAGCATAAGATTGCGATTTATGCGATCCATACCAACCTTGATAATGTTTATTATAAGGGGGTAAATGCAAAGATCGGGGAGAAAATTGGTTTAGAGAATACCCAGATTTTAGCGCCCAAAGCAGTGCTCAAGGGTTTTATAGCCTATACTTTTGATGATCGAACTTTGCAGCTGTATGATGAACTTAAAGCAGCTGGTGTGATTGCCTTACATCAGCAGGGGCACCGTTTGGAAGGGCAATTTGAGAAAGGAATTCAATCTAAGGTGGTGCGAATTTTAGAAGCGGCGGAAGCGCATAGCTCCATCACTGACATCGAAAATAAGGCTACAAATGTAGGATCGGGCTTGTTTGGTACACTACCGGAACCCCTGTCGGAGGAAAGTTTTCTGACACATCTGAAACAGGCCATGCAGCTAGACTGTATAAGATACACAGCCCTGCGTAAAAAAGCGATCCAGAAAGTGGCTTTATGTGGAGGAGCCGGTGGCTTCTTGTTAAAGCAGGCGATTCGCAAAAAAGCAGATGTTTTTATTACTGCAGATTACAAGTATCACGAGTTTTTTGACGCGGATCAAAACATAATCATCGCTGATATCGGACACTTTGAAAGTGAGCAATTTACAATTGATTTGTTAGCCGAGATAATATCAGATAAATTTAGTAATTTTGCGGTTCGTTGCACTAGCGTGCGCACCAATCCGATCCATTATTGGTGTTGATCGATCAAATCATCCAAGCAAAAGCTTTAAAATAAACGTAAATGGCGGAATTGACAATTGCTGAGAAGCTTAAAAATCTTTACGAACTTCAAGTTGTAGACTCCAAAATCGATGAAATTCAAATTATGAAGGGGGAGCTTCCGATGGAAGTGAGTGATTTAGAGGACGATATAGCCGGTTTGGAAACGAGAATCGGACGCCTGGAAGGGCAAATCCAAGAACTAGAAGGAGAGATGAGCCGACATACTGCCAATGTTAAAGAGGCAGAAGCGCTTATCGAACGCTACCAGACGCAGATGGATAATGTGAAGAATAACAGAGAATACGATGCACTTACGAAAGAGATAGAAATGCAGCGGTTGGATATCCAATTGGCTGAAAAGAAAATGCGCCAAGCTCGTGTGGAGTTAGAGAAGAAGCAAGAGACCTTGGGTGCTACGAACGAGCGTATTGACGGAAAAAGAAAGGATTTAGAGGTTAAGAAGGTTGAGCTAGAAAAGATTATCGAGAAAACGGAAAAGGAGGAAGACAAACTCAAAAAGGAATCTGAGAAAGCTAGAAAGACGATCGAAGAGCGTTTGATCAAAGCTTATGATAAGATTCGTACTTCTTACCGCAATGGCCTTTCTGTGGTATCTGTAGAGCGTAACTCTTGTGGAGGGTGTTTCAATAAGATTCCACCACAATTACAATTGGAAATCGGACAGCGTAAAAAGATTATCGCCTGTGAGCACTGTGGTCGAATCCTTGTGGATCAACAGATTGTAGCAGAAGTAAAAGGCGAACCTACTACTACTGAATAATCGTACTTCGATATAGCAACTAACAAGAGGTTGATGATTGCTATCGTCAACCTCTTGCTGTTTTTGAGATTTTGTCCTTAAAGTATCCCATGATTAACCGAAGACTACTACTGTTCTATCTCGTCTGCCTGCCCTACATCGTGCTCGCCCAAGGCTATTTTGAGTATGACGACCAGTCTAAAGCGGTTTATAAAGCCATTACCAGTCTACAATTTTCCAAGGCTTACGAAGGGATTGCCTCCTTGAAGTTTAAATCGCCAGATAATCTGGTGGTTCATCATTTGGAGAACTACCTGGACTTTTTCTACCTCTACGTGAATGGAGATCAGAAGAGTTTCGATCGGTTAAAACCGAGGCGAGCTCGGCGGATCGAGTTGGTGAGTGCCGGGGATAAGGAGTCTCCCTATTACTTGTATGTGCAAGCCGAAATCTATCTTCAGTGGGCCCTAATTCGTCTACGCTTTGGAGAACAGCTAAATGGTTTCATGGACATCAATCGAGCGAATCGATTGCTAGAAAAGAATCGAAGGCGTTTTCCGGATTTTATCCCTAACCTGAAAGACCTAGGGATTTTACATGCCATGGTAGGAACCATTCCTGATAATTACCAATGGGGGGTCAAGCTGTTGACTAGCCTTAATGGTACGATCAGACAAGGGCGGGAAGAGTTGGAGAAGGTGGTAGACTATGCAAATAAGCATGAGTTTCTGTTTAGGGAGGAGGCGAGGAGTATGTATGCCTACCTGCTGATGCACCTGGCAAAGGATGAAGAGGCTGCTTGGAAAGTCATTCGAACCTCTGGGTTATCTCCTAAAACAAACCCGCTACATTGCTTTATCATGAGCAATATTGCCATGCGTAGTGGGCATAATAATGAAGCCATCCAGATACTTAGCAATTTTAGAAAAGATGATAAACGATTAGATTTTCCCTACTTAGATTATATGCTTGGATTGGCTAAGCTACGGCGCTTGGATAGCGATGCTGCGCCTTTCTTTCAGCGCTTTTTGGGGAGAAACAAAACGCCTTACTATGTTAAGGAGGCTTATCAGAAACTCGCCTGGCAATCTTTGATAAACGGAAAAAGCTCCAAGTATACAGCCTACATGAAGGCCTGCCTAAGTAACGGGGAGGCTATTGCCGGGGGGGATAAAAATGCTTATCGAGAAGCAAAATCCATGCATCAGCCCCGTGAAGTCTTAGTGAAGGCTCGGCTATTGTTTGATGGGGCGTACTTCCGGCGCGCCCACGAATTGATGCGTACTCAAAATAGAGCCGCCTTTACGGAAAAGCGTGATCAATTGGAATACACATACCGCCTCGGTCGCATTTTACATGGCTTGGAACGCTGGCAAGAAGCCATCCAGGCGTATGAAGAAACCATTCAGCAGGGAGAGCGGGAGTCTTATTTCTTTGCCTGCAATGCCGCGTTGCAAATTGGTTTAATACATGAATTACTCGGGGAAAAGGGGCAGGCGCAAATCTATTTCAAGCGTTGTCTGTCCATCAATCCAAATGAATATAAGACCGGGCTACACCAGCAAGCAAAGTCTGGTCTAGCCCGAGTCAAAAATTCGAAATAGTCGATACAAAGTGTTTTACTCTATATCTCCCATCTTAGGTCGTTGATCCATAGGAATGTCTTCTACAGAAGGTAAAGGCGTAACTTGGGAGAGTAGACCTTCCTCGGGGTTCGTGGCTGTGGATAGCTTATTTTTTTTGCTTCTCCCCGATTTGAATTTTGAGATGATTTGTCTACTTCTTCTACGAGCGGAGAACCGAGTGTTTCTCCCCCTTTGGCCACTGCTAATCGCATTTTTGGCCGCTACGCTTTTGGTGGTGGTGGGAACGGCCATTAATCGTCTCTTGTCGATTAGATTGCCTGTGATGATGCAAATACCGTAGACTTTGTTGCGAATTCTAATGAGGGCATTTTCCAGCTCCTTCTTGTACTTTCGTTGCCGGATCGCCATCGTATTGAGCATATCCAATTCCGCATTCATGCTGCTATCATCCATCCAGTCTGCACCATGTGCGTCGCTGGAGTTTTGAGTAGCTTCGATAATTTGCGTCTGCAATTGCAACAGTTGAGCCTTGGCTTTGGCTAATTTGGCATCGATGATTTCTTTGAAGGTCGCCAATTCCCGATCTGAATACCGTAAAGTGTTATTAGATGCCATAACAGAATAATTTGGTTTAAAATGCTAATTTACGTGTGATATCTAGCTAGGTAAGGCTTGTTCGCTTTACTAAAGTTAGGAATTATTTTGCTTGGGGTCAAGAGCTGGATTAGCAATATAATTTTATTATTTACCTATAAGGTACAGGGGATTAGCTGATTGTACGGATTTAGAAGTGATGTTTTGCAGCGGCTTAAGGGCAAAGGATATGGAAAGCCTGACAGCCTTTTAATTGAGCTTAGTAACTTGTAGCAGCATAATTTTTTTGATTCCTTGTCAAATCACTTAATTTTGATCGTTTTTGAAAGTTAATGTGGCTCTCAAGAATATACATTGTAACCACCTGTACCTAAATAATTACCCCCGACTTCCGAGGTTTTTTAAGTGGGGATTGAAGATAAATTAGAACTGTTATCAGGTAGATGGATGGTCCTCCTCTAGATGAAATTGTCGGCAAGCTATTTTTTAAAAGCCCTCCAGTATGAAATATCAATTAACACAACCTTTCAGCATTTCTCTCTTGCTGATCCTCTCTATCAGTTTGTCCATGTGCCGAACTGAGGCTTCTCAGGAAGAGCCAGCGCAAACCGTAGATATCTCCAAATTCAAACAAAGGGACAATGTAGTAAGGGTTAGAATGCCTATTGATCCCAGAACATTCAATCCAATATTGTATACAGATTCGCAAAGTCGCATGGTATTCGAGTATATGTTCCCATATCTGATGACTTATGATGCGCAGTCTTTGGAGCCCATCCCTCAATTAGCCGTGGCAAAACCGGAAATCAGTGAGATTGAATCAGGCCCTAATGCAGGAAATTTGGCGTACACTTTCATCTTACAGGAAAAAGCCAATTGGGATAACGGCACGCCAGTGACGGGGCATGATATGGCTTTCACTTTGAAGGCCATGTTTAACCCATTAGTTCCCGCGGCGCATTTACGTTCTTACTTTGATTTTATAGCTGGCGTGGAGGTAGATGAAGCTAATCCAAAGAGATTCACTATCACCACGCAGAAACCCTACATGCTGCAAGAGCTTGGCTTGAGCAGCTTACCTGTTATGCCCGCCTACCTTTATGACCCCGATGGCTTGATGGCAGATATCCCATTGGAGGACTTGACCAATGTGGAAAAGGCTCAACAATTAGCCGAAAGTGATCAGGACTTGAAAGCTTTTGCGGATGCATTTACGTCCCCTCTACACAACCTGGAACCAGAAGGTGTCGCTGGCCCAGGGCCGTATAAGTTAGTATCCTTTGAAACAGGTCAGGGCACGGAGCTAGCCTTGAAAGAAAATTGGTGGGGAAAAGGTATGGAAGAAGCATTCCCAAGTTTAAGTGCTTATCCGGAGAAGATCATTTTCCAAGTAGTAAAGGATCAAAATACAACCATAGCAGCCATTAAAGACGAAGCCTTGGACGTTGCAGGTCGACTGGATTCTAAAGCATTTGCAGAATTGGAGAAAGACACGGATATCCAAGATATTTACGCCCTGCATAAGCCGTCAACCTTTCAATTCTATTTCATTGGAATCAATACACAGTCACCCCTTTTATCCGATAAGCGAACCCGTAGGGCACTTGCACATCTAGTGGATGTAGAAGATGTGATTGAGACCTTATATAATGGATATGCAGAAGCTATTACAGGACCTTTTCATCCCAAAAAGCCTATCGCCCATAAAGGCTTAGATCCGATAGATTACAACTTAGAAAAAGCTAAAGCCTTGCTGGCAGAGGCTGGCTGGGAGGATGCCAACGGGGATGGTGTTTTGGATCGAGAAATAGATGGCGAGCGAGTGGATTTTTCCATTACTTACTTGGAATACCAAGCCAGTACATTTGGCAGTAATATGACCCTGTATTTGAAAGAACAGGCCAAAAGAGTAGGTGTCGATGTGAATATCAACTCGGTGGACCGAGGAGTGATGATTCAAGACTTGGCCAACAGGAATTTTGACCTGTATGGAGGGGCTTTATCTCCGGGGCATGAACCGGAGGAAGATCCCAAAGCGATATGGCATACTGAAAGTGATCATCCGAGAGGCTTGAACCGCATGCGTTTTAGTCATCCACGAGTTGATGAGTTGATTGATGAATTACGACTTACGACCGACGAACAAGAGCGCAAGAAATTATTTTTAGAGTTACAAGAGATTATTTACGACGAGCAACCTGCAATCTTCTTATTCGCTCCCCTAGAAAGATTGGCATTTCACCGGCGCTTCGAAGCGCAAGCCAGTTCAATACGACCTGGTTATCGATTAGGTGCCTTTCAGTTGATGGAGGATCTAGTAGTACAATAGGGAGCCATTAATCATTAAGCACCAGCGCATAATTATGTATAGGAAAAAGAGGAGTGACTTTTTAGCAGAATCGAGGCGCGAAAACCGAGCCTAGCCATAGCTAAGCTAGGCTTTGAGCAACGAAGAGTCTGCTAAAAAGTAGCCTTCATTAACTATAGATAATTTTGATTTGGTGCTTATCCTAAAATTTGACCCATGAATCACGTACGTGTACTTATGCTTAGCTGTCTGGTCGTCTGCCTATTGGCCAGCTGTAAAACAGACCCTAAAGAAGGGACTGATACGGAGACAATTTCATTGGCTAGTTGTGAAAGAACTACTAATGAGGTAGTCCTGAGATTGGAAGCAGAGCCAGATATGTTAAACCCGCTGATTACTACCTCTGGGTATTCCAATCAGCTCAACTTTCAAATCTTTTCTTATCTACTTACGATTGATCCTGAGACCCTCGAGTTTATTCCACAGCTGGCGAAGGAACTTCCTACTTCTACACTTATTGAAGAAGGACCCTATGCTGGAGGAACTAGTTATACCTATGAGATACATGAAGAAGCCGTTTGGGAAGATGGGAGCCCTGTTACAGGCCACGATTACGCCTTTACCCTAAAAGCAGTATTGAATCCAGAGGTTCCTGCCGTAAGACTTCGCCCACATATATCTTTGATCAAAGATGTAGTGGTGGATGAGGATAATCCCAAGCGATTTTCTGTTGTTACGGACAAACGATATTTCAGTGGAGAGGAAAAGACGGCTAGTACCTTTCCCGTCATGCCTGCAAGTATTTATGATCCCAATGGGTATCTGACAGATATTGCGGTAACTGAATTTTCGGATGCTAAAAAAGTGGAAAGTCTAGTTGCTTCTGATGACCGCCTCAAAAAATTCGCTGATGAATTTAAACAAGCAAAGTATGGCAGAGAAGTAGGATTTGTGAGTGGCTCTGGTCCGTATAAATTTGTAGGATGGGAGACTGGACAGGAGTTAGTGATAGAGAAAAAAGCGGATTGGTGGGGAGATGCTTTAGCTGCCAAATATCGTAGCTTGGAGGCCTTTCCGGATCGTCTGGTATTTCGACCCATAAAAGAGGCTTCAACCGCTTTTCAGGGCTTGAAAGCGGGTGAGATTGATGTAGTTCCTTCTATCGATCCAGCTACTTTTATGGATATGAAAGAGGATCCAACCGTGACGGATTGTTATGAATTTTACTCGCCTTCCATGTTGGCTATTGCCTATATTTCTATCAATACAAATAATCCGAAATTATCTGATAAACGAGTTCGCCAGGCGCTATCACATGCCTTTGATGCTAATTCCATCATTGAGCAGGTGTACTTTGGGATAGGAGATAGACTGGCTTCGCCTGTTCATCCTTCTCAGCCTTTTTACAATAAGGATTTGGACATTCCCACTTATGATGTGGAAAAAGCTAGAACTCTATTGGCAGAGGCAGGTTGGACAGATACGAATCAGGATGGAACAGTGGATAAGGAGATTGATGGAGAGCGTCAAGAAATGAAGCTCACCTATTCTTACGCTAGCTCTAGTGCAACTGCTCAACGAACGGCACTTATTCTGCAGGAAAATGCTCGAAGAGCGGGTGTCGAGATAGAGTTAGATGGAAGTGCCGCCAATGGCCGCGAGCTGGTCACTCGACAAAGAGCTGGAGATTATGAATTGAGTGGTGCTGGGCGCAGTCTAGCCCCAAATTGGGAGCCTAGACAAAATTACCATACACAGGGTGATAATCGCACTGGCTTTGGGAATGCGGATACAGATGATCTCATGGTTAGGATTCAGGAAACATTGGATAAGAAGGAACGTTATAAGTTGTATAATGAGTTGCAGGAAGTCATTTACGACGAACGACCAGAAATTTACATCATGACCTATAGTGTCAGATTTGCTATCCACAAGCGATTTGACACTCCGATCTCTGCCTATTTCCCCGGTTACTTTCCCAACTATATGAACTTGAAAGGTAACCAGATGACGGCTGAAAAATAGGTGTTGCAGGAAACATGATTTCACTCCGAATTTTGCCATTGCCAAAATTCGGAGTGCTTAATTGTTTTCAGGAAAATTAACCCATGACCACATATTTACTAAAGCGTGTACTTTGGTTCATACCTACCTTGATTGCCATTTCCTTTTTGGCATTTGGGTTGAGTAAATGCACGCCTGGTGATCCTGTCATGCAAGCTTGCTTTCCTGAAGATACTCCCTTCGACGAAGCTGTTTTTGAAATAGAATACCAACGTTGTGCTCAGTCACTTGGACTGGATAGACCAGCGTTTTATTTCAGTCTTTCCGCAGCAGCCTATCCCGATACCCTATACCGGATTCAACAAATGGCTCGCCGAAATATGCTGTCTAAATTAATTGGACAGTATGGAAATTGGCCGCAAATCGAATCCTATTATCACGAGATTAAGCGGTTTAAAACGAAGCTAGCCGAAGTGCCAGATACGGTGGCCGCTTACGCCCTAACGAATGTCAAGGCCGATATCCGTTTCCTACCCTTGCAATATAAGGATGAACTAGTTCGCCGCACCCTAGATTCCATTGGAGTGCAGGTTAATAGCGATGCTGCTCTAAGCCAAAGGCTAGGACAAGGCTACCAGACCTTGGCTGGGAAGTATGCCGCGATTAAAGCGGAATCGACACCAGGACGTTTATACATACCTGACTTTAAATGGTATGGAGCTCACAACCAATATCACTATTGGTTTAGCCGATTTGTTTCCGGCGATTTTGGCATATCGCTGCAAGATCGTAGACCCGTGAGTCGTAAGATATGGGAAGCGCTGCAATGGACTTTGATTTTAAATGGTCTAGCCGTTTTCTTTGCCTATTTAATCGCTATCCCAGTTGGTGTATATGCAGCTGTTTATCAAGGAAAAGCATTTGATCGTTGGACTTCCGGTCTACTATTCTTCCTATATTCTTTGCCAAATTTTTGGGTGGCGACCCTGCTAATTATCTTTTTCACCAATTCCGAATATGGCATGAACTGGTTCCCGGCCTTTGGAACGGGAAGCTTGCCGGATGATGCCCCATTTTGGTCAAGGTTTTGGGAGGTAGCTTATCACTTGGTACTACCCGTCTTTTGCTTGACCTATGCCAGTCTGGCTTTTATCAGTCGCCAAATGCGGGGGAGCATGTTAGAGGTGCGGCAGCAGTTATACATGCGTACGGCCAAGGCAAAAGGATTGAGTGCTAAGGCAGTGATTTGGAAACATGGATTTAGGAACGCCCTTTTTCCCATTATTACTTTGGTTGCCAATATTTTCCCGCGTGTATTGACGGGGTCAGTAGTAATAGAATGGATTTTCAATATCTATGGGATGGGGTGGTTGACCATTGAGTCTATTGGTCAGAAGGATTGGCCAGTGGTCTTTACGATTATGATGTTGGGAGCTATAGTAACGTTAATTGGGATTTTGATTGCAGATATATTGTATGCTTTTGTAGATCCGCGTGTGCGGTATAGTAAATAGTACTTCAAAAGGTATATATGTTTTTTGGCAGAAAGCAACAGAAAGATATAGAGGAACAATTGAGCAAAAGGACGTATTGGTCTTTTGCCTGGGAGCGCTTTCGCAAAAATCGAATGGCGCTGTGGTCCTGGCGTATCTTCTTGGTACTTCTGTTCGTGGCTTTTACTGGAGATTTCATCGCCAATGATAAGCCCCTGTACTGCAAGATTGAAGGGAAACGATATTTTCCAGTCGTGCAAGATTATGCCGTGCAGCTCGGTTGGTCTAAGTGGGAGGCCAAGTTCTTGATGACGCCTTGGAACGAACAGACGTTTGAATCAGTATTTTGGCCGATTATCCCTTATGCTAGTGAGCAATTAGATTACAAAAATACCTATAAAGGCCCCTTTGATGAGCAAAAGGTGGACAGTTGGCGATTTCGGCACTGGCTGGGGACAGATGATCTGGGACGTGATGTAGCAGCAGGGATGATTGCTGGCGCACGTACGGCTTTGATGGTGGGTGTTGTAGCGATGTCCATTGCCCTGTTCATTGGTCTGTTATTGGGAGCCTTGGCCGGATATTTCGGGGATGATGGCTTGAAATTGTCTCGAATTCGTGTGGGCCTTAATCTATTGTTCTTATTGCTTGGGATCTTTTGGGGATGGAGTAGTAGATCCTACGCGATCAGTGAAGGTAATCAGGCAGCCAATTTCTTCTTGGGCTTACTTTTCATTATTGGACTAGTAGTCTTGGCCAATCTGCTGGCCGGCAGATTGGAGCGTCTTCCAATATTTGGGAAGAAGCGGATCATTCCGATTGATCTAATTGTAATGCGTTTAATCGAGATGGTAAATGCCATTCCTGGGCTGCTGTTAATTTTAGCTTTTGTGGCTGCCATTCAAGAGGAAAGTATCCTATATGTGATGTTGCTTATCGGCTTATTGGCGTGGACAGGAGTGGCCCGTTTTGTGCGTGCGGAACTGCTCCGCATCCGGCGCATGGAGTATATCGACGCAGCTAGGGCCTTAGGGTTTACACAATGGAAGATCGTCTTTCGCCATGCATTACCTAATGCACTGGGCCCTGTGTTAATCGCCTTATCCTTTGGAATGGCAGGGGCTATTCTTTTGGAAGCTTCCCTTTCCTTCCTGAACATTGGAGTGCCAGAAGAACAAGTAACCTGGGGGAGTCTGCTACGAGAAGCTCGTAACTATCCTAAGGCCTGGTGGTTGACTATAGTCCCAGGTTTTGCCATATTCATTAGTGTAACCATTTTCAATTACATAGGAGATGGGCTGACGCAGGCGCTTGATCCACGCTTGAAGGAGTAAATAGCTTTTCTCCACTCCAGGTTTCTCTTATTAGGAATGAAACTAGCGAGCAGTAAGATGATAATCTCTAGCCAGAGATAAAGTCATAATACAGCTTCGAAATAATATCCTTTCCAATTTCTTTTCGGTGTATGACCATTCGGTAACGTAATTCTAGCCACTTACCTTTTTTCATTGCAAAGGCTTGATTGCCTGGGAAGGCTGCATTTTGCATGCTTCCTTTTGCACGTAAGATCCATTTCTGTGGAGCTGAAGGATATGATGGATTCATCATGATGGCCACGCCCGAAACTTCATCATTGTTGAAGCTGCCCAACATATCGATCCAAGGGCCAGCTTCTATCCCATTCGTCTGAGGTATTACCGCTCCCAATTCCCCGAAGAACTGCAGATCGTCTGGGAGTTTAATTCGTGGCGAAAAACCTCCATAGCCCTTTGTATCCGTTGATCCACCAATAGCCATATCTTGTAGTAAGGGTTTGAGTTTTATCGTAAAATCTATGACCCGGTAAAAGGCAGTAGAAGGGTGTACTTCAATTCTGGTTTTTTCCTTAAAGATTTTGGTGGGTTTGGAATCGTCCTCAGCGAGGGGGGATTCCCAGAAGGTACGTGTGGTCAGGATAGCGGTCTCCCCATTGGAAGAACCCTTCACCTTTTGAACATCCCAGCTGATGTTTTTGCAATCCCAAGCATCCCCAATCTTTTTCCCGGCAACAAGAATTTCGTGCCAGGCCCAGAAAATACCACGGTGATGGAGGTGATCTTCGGGGAAATCTTCACTCAGAACGTTTCCATCCAGATCGTGAAGCGGATGCACATAATTAGACCGACTGTACTTGCCTTCCAGTGATTTAGGCGATTGTTGGAAAAAAAGCACTGCTTTGCCCTGCTCGTTGAGAAGAATGCCTCCATCTTTCCGTTCAAAGTCAAAGGATTGGGAATGGCCAGTCCAGGCAATATGAAGACTGGCTAGGATGAGTAGAATCCCTGCTAAAGTTGGTTGTTTCATAGCCTAAATCTACTAAACTTTAACTTGGTTCCAGCGTATTTGTGCGAAAAGGATGCGATATCTCCGGATAAATTGCCAGAGAAAAATGGCTGCTGCTACTCCGATAAAAACGGGCGCTAGCAAAGGGATGATCTTTCCTAGTAAGAGTATTAAACCACTTAAGAACAGTACTACACTAAGATGCCCTAAATAGGATGCATAGTGTTTACTGCCAAAAGGTATTCCCAGGACGAATAGCCCCAATGCAGCTAGTAAGATAAACTTTAGTTCGCTATACGGAATTAGTGTAGCGTAAACTAAATAGCTGCCAATCCCACCCAAAAGGAGTACCAATAATAAGCGGTATCCCAGGTGAAAGTCAGGAGTACAATCATATTTGCGATAGGTAGGATAGCTAGGCGCCATGATGCCGCGATTGTAAGAAATAAACTGGTATAATTTGCGGACCAAATAGGAGAGGGCTGGCACTTGCATTAGCTTTCCAATCATCGGGAACCTTGGCTGTAGTAAATGTACCAAGCTATCCACACCATAGATGGTCTCTCCCCCATCCAGGTCTACCAAGGGGATTTCATGTTTGCTGCGTTGCATTTCGATTTGTTCGGCAAGGGGAGAGTCGTTCAGCTCGCCGAAAGATATCCGATTGGCAGACTTCAGAAGATTGGCTTGGACGAAGGCCCCAGTATACCATTTGCACATGGGACAATTGTCGTCGTAGATGATGGCTTTTTCGGTTTTCATAAGTATAGGGTTTAGTATGAAAACGTAGAAGCTTAAAGTTTAGTTCATTATTTTCAATAACTATTGAAAATAATGAACTAGTGCTTGGTCCTGATATAAAAAAGGACAGCATACTGGATGCTGTCCTTCTACATTACACTGAATGAGTCGTAATTTAGTTTGTGGGATTATAAATGAAGAAGTGTTTGTGTTTTGAAATTATACGGAGCTAATTAACTAAGTAGTGGTGAATAAGTGATCTGGTATATTAGGAGAGCTATTTTGAATTTAGGCAAGGCGCAGGTTCGGGATGCTAGCAGCGCTAACAAGCCCGGTTCTGCAACGCAGCATAAATCCAAAAGAGCCTCATAAGATCCGGAAGGGCTTATCCATCACTACTTACACAATCAACAGATTCTTACCGCAATCGTACCCGCCCTGGGAGCGACCAGACACTTACATTCTCAAAATTGGTGTTAATTACCTCAATATCCGTTGGGTTATCAGTAATAGAGACAGGGGTACGGTCGCCAGGATTACCGATGGCATCGAAGCAGATGCTATACAAAGGAGTTCCTCGTGGTACGCTTGCCCCAGCTAAGGTGAGATCTATCCAGGCAGTAGTTAAACGATCACTCTGTGGATTGCCAAAGCTGCTAGCATCTAAGCCTGGCAAATTAAAGTTGTCTACGTGTGAAAAAGCCAGGACAGCGTCATCCCAGGCTACGCTGTATTGCCAACTTACGATGTCTCTGAAGCCAGCCGATCTTACGTCCACACAAAAGGATGATCCAGCTGTGACTTTGGCATTTTCTACTTTGAATAGTAGAACGTTACGGCGTTTCTCATTGACCGTTAATTGTTCAGCTGCTACTAGGTTTTCCTTACCTAGATCTAGTTCGACCTCTTCAGTCGGTGTGATGTTCTCTTTAGTACAGGCTGCAAAAGACATTGCAAGTGCTAGCACTACTAACAATCTTGTTCTGATCATGGTGATTTACGTTTTAGGATTATTGTAATGATCGGGGTTGTTTCCCCTCGTATTTCACTACAATACTAGGCGCATTTGATAGCCCAAAAAAGAACAATTTTTGGTGCTTATAGCAGGTTTTGGAACAAGAAATGGGCAGCATTTTAACTACTTATCGCAAGCCTGGGTTACACAATTCGTTCATAATCAAAAGTCTCTAGAAATGAAGGTAAGTTGCATGCAATGAGATTACTACGCATAATTAGTGGTAGTTATAGGTTTTTTCTGGTAGAATCGTGAGGAAAGGAACGGAATTAGGTGCCACTAGAGGCTAATTCAATAGTGGCACCTGGTAGAGGTAACCTAAGATCTCTTTTTCTTCATCCAGCGCATCATGGCTACTGTAAATAGGAAAGGCGCTGAAACGAAGTCGACATGCATGCCCGTATTGGCATTATCCAGCAGCATAATCGACAGCTGATCTTCAAACGGATTATCGTTAATTACGTAGGTCCAAGTGGAAGCCGGGCGTTCCAGATCTTTAGCTTCTTCTTCGGGAAGTGATTCGCTGAGGACCTTTTGTATCCAATCTCGCAGTATGATCTCGAGGCGTTCATACAGTTTAGTAAAGGAAGCATCTGTCATCTTGCGGAAGACATTCAATGGGTTTTGCCCTCCTAACCTCACTAGGTGTACACTATCTCTCGACTGGGCCAATTCGTCCAAGTGTAACGCCCATTGGCGATCATATTGCAGTAAGGCAAACGCCTTAATTTTTGCCAGTTGCTGTGGACTCGCTGCTGATAGCATTTGGAGCGGGGGAAACAGCTGGGCTAAGCTATCAGGATGCTGAAGGATTTGAAGCCTTTCTCCCTGTAGAACCATCCTTTGCTTCTCTGTAAAGGCAGCATACTGATAGAGGCTCTTTCTCATATCCAGTAGCTGACATTCTATGGTATACTGCATGGACCGGATCACTTTTCTTACCTTGGGCGCTAGGATTGGAGCAGACCCAGCCAAGTTTTGGAACTTCCGGGGGAGTAGGTCCTTGAGTCCATATTTGAGCATTAAATCATCTTCTAAACTGATGAAGAACCGACTTTTCCCCACATCTCCCTGTCTACCGGCCCTCCCCCTAAGCTGACGATCTATCCGGATGCTTTCATGCCGATTGGTGCCGATCACATAAAGGCCTCCATACCTGACCACTTGCCTTCTTTCTTCTTCATTATGTCCTCCTAATTTAATATCCGTTCCTCTTCCAGCCATATTGGTGGCTATGGTTACAGCTCCCACTTTTCCGGCATCGGCTATGATCTTAGCCTCTTCCTCATCATTTCTAGCATTGAGTACTTGGCAAGGGATATTATGTTGCCCAAATAGTTCGGCTAAATGCTCAGACTCTCTTACGGTTAAGGTCCCCACTAGAATGGGTTGTCCTATCCGGTGAACTCGGCGCACTTCCTCCACTAAGGCAGCCTCTTTGCTCGCCTTGTCTACGTAAATTTGGTCCGGGTAATCGGTTCTGCGTGAGGATTTGTTGGGCGGTATAACTACTGTTTCTAAGCCATAGAATTCCGCGAATTCGGTAGCTGCGGACTGCGCTGTAGCTGTCATTCCTGCAATCCTTGGGTATTTCTGCAGTAGATGCTGCAAGCTAATGGAATTGAGGACACTGCCTTCGGACTGAAGGGGAAGTCCTTCTTTGGCCTCTACGGCACGCTGTAGGCCGTTTCGCCAGCGGCGGTCTTCAACAACTCGGCCGGTGAATTCGTCAATCAACCAAATCCGACCATCTTTCACCAGGTAATCCACATCTTTAATTAAGAGGGTGTGAGCCTGGAGGGAAAGGTTGATGGCGGTATGCAATTCGAAATGTACATCCTCAATCAAATCTACTACCCCGTAGAAGGCTTCTGCTTTTTCGATCCCTTCATTGGTCAGATACACCGTCCGCGCTTCCGTAGAAAGCTCAAAATCGGTCCCTGCTTCCAGACGACTGACCAAGCTCGCTACTTTGCGAAGATCTACACTATGCTGCTCCATGGTACCGGCGATGACGAGCGGATTGCGCGCTTCATCGATCATAATAGCATCCGCCTCGTCCACAATAGCATAGTGGAAAGGCCGCAGCAGCAGTTCTTCCGTTTTAAAAGCTCCTTGAGATCTCAAGAAATCAAAACCTACTTCTTTGGCGGTAGCATAGGTGATATCGCAGTGGTAGGCCGCTTTTTTATCCGGCAGAGACATTTCATTAGTGATGTACCCCACGGAGAGCCCCAAAAACTCATATATCGGTCCCATCCATTGAGCATCACGCTTAGCTAGATAGTCATTAAAGGTTAATACATGTACGCCTTTACCCTGCCAAGCATTGAGTATAGCTGGGAAAACAGCAGTCAAGGTTTTGCCTTCACCCGTTTGCATCTCGATCAATTTTCGCTGGTGCAGTGGGATCGCAGCGATCAATTGTACATCAAAGACTTTGAGCTTGAATTGTCGATGTATGACTTCCTGGATCAAAGCGTAGGTGGGTGCTAATAGTTCTTCCAGTTCTATGCCGGCTTGTGCCTTTGCTTTGAGTTGAGCAGCGTAGGCCTTTAGTTTTGCATTAGTTAAGTTGGTAATTGAGCGGAAGGACTCATAGATTGCTTCCAATCTATTCTCATAAGAAGAAAGATCAGTTTGAATATAGGTAGGACTTCCAATCCCCCAATCATGGAGTTTATGAAGAAGTTTCATTGTCAATAGTGTTAAAACAAGTTAGCTAATAAATTCCAGAAGCGATCAGCCCGCCATGGATTAGTTGACGGCGAGCGCTTAGTTTCTACGGTTATGGAAAAAATTAGCTTAACTGATAGGGGAGAGACCTACGCTGAATCCAAGAAATTAGTAGGTTTTGATGGTACAGGTGAATGAAGCTGGAGGAAACATCGAGTGAAAAGTGATCCGTAAGATTCGAAGAAACAACGGAGAGGGCCGTATCAGTACTGCCATAATTTCCATGATTTCGTTCTAAATCCTCCTCCCACTGGAGACGATAATCTGTATCAGTTGCAGCTTGTTCTATTAACTCTGTTTGCTGACTAAAGTTATTATCAGGATAGAATGATAGGGCAGGACCTTGCTCAATAGCTAGGGCTAAGAGCAGCCAAGGGAGCCAGGAAAGGAAGGAAAAACGATCTGATAGTCTAATCCGATCCATACAATTATTAGATCAAACTTCAGGCCGATTATTGGAATAGGACAGAATGGCAGATAAGCGGGAAAGAGTTTCAGCTCGCTTTGCGAAGATTTAAGCCAAATAGGTCATGAGCTGAGCTGATTAGCTGATCCGTCAACTTTCTTTTTTAAAGTACTTCGTTCTTTTTTCTTTGATACAAAAGAACCAAAGAATCATGGCTGTATTCATTTCTTTAGGCGTGGACTGTACGAAAATCCTAACCGAAAAAACACTACATCTCCGAAGTCACTTCCATCTTGAAGCCACGTTGGAGATGTCGATGGCGAGAAATTACTCCTCGATATAAGCCTTGAAATTGGTAAGTCCTTGCTCAAAATCTCCTCCAACAGATTTATCCAAATTCATGAACATCATAAAAATATTCATTGGGAAGGCACTGCTGCCACTAAATCCCCAAGCCACATGACTTCCATTGCCCTTAGCATCAATTTTGAAGTAAGCATCATTCGTGGCTTTAAAGGGCTTAAGAAAACGTAGCTGCGTATCAATTCGATGAGGAGGTTGTAAACCCATAATCTCTTGTTCACCTTCTCCTACATCTTTATTCCCATTCCAGTAGGAAACGGATCCCACTTCTCCATCAGTTCCTCGAAAATCTTTTTCCATATTGGGGTCTTTCTTAGCCCATACAGACCATTCGTCCTGTTGTTTTAGGGAGCGAAGTGCATCGTAGGCAGTCTGCTGCGATACAGAGAGATCTATCGTTCTTTCGACAGCAAAATCCTTGGGGGCTATGAAACCTAGAATCGCTATGATGGCTACCAGAGCCAATAGAATGTACAAGAATAACATAGGTGGTTTTGACTTTTGTTAATGATCGTTAGAGAATATCTTGACGCTAAATGTGCTTATTTTTTGGGTAAAGCCTGGCCGCAACAGGGGCAATAATTGTAACCTTCTAAGTTTTCTGGCAACTTTTGATCGTCTTCCTTTTTCTTTTCCTCCTCTAGACCTTCGATGAAAGCTGCGCTAATGATGCCGGTCGGTAGGGCAACCATCCCAATACCTAGCAGTGCAATAATCCCGCCAAAAAATTTACCTAATGGAGTGATGGGGAAAACATCACCATAACCTACCGTCGTTAAGGTGGCGATGGCCCACCAAAAGGTGGAAATGATGTCCGGGAATTTATCCGGTTGGGCTTCATTCTCTAGATTGTACATGACACTGGATGAAATCAACAGTAGGATAAAGGTCACAAATAAGGTAATGGAGAGCTCTGACCGCTTTTCTACAAAAATTTGCACGATGATTTTTAAGGCTCTGGAATGCCGCTTCAGTTTTAGGACGCGTAGTAGTCGTAGAATGCGGAGCAATCGGATAAATCGTAAATCGAAAGCTACAACGAAGGGCAAATAAAATGGTAGAATCGCCACTAGATCCACCATCCCCATAGGAGAACTGATAAACTTCAGGCGGGCCTTAGTGACACTAAGCTTTGGATACTTTAGGTCCGCAATCCAAATGCGTAATCCATACTCAATACTAAAGATGATGATAGTTATGAGTTCAAAAACAGTGAAGGCTGTCCCGAAACGTTCCCTTAGCGGGGCATAGGAAGCCAAGATAATGGCAATGACACTAAGGATGATTAGGGTCATGATAGCAGCATTTACCTGCCTGTTTAAAGTGGTTTTCTCTTGATCACCTCCATCTAGGATTTCAAAGACTTTCTCTTTAAGGTTCATGTTAGTTCAATATGGTGTTTAAGGATGTGCTACCTAATTGTACGGTTTTATAAAAATTGAGTTGTGTATCAGTGCTATAAGCCGGTAAGTGCGGTAAAAATAAGATAAAGCCTTATATCCTATAAATCTAGCTGAAAAGCTCGTTTCTTGTGCTCTTTATTAAACAGATCCATATTATGTCAATCTTTAACATCCGACTCGATGTGATGAAGGCCGTCGAAAAGCAATTGGACGGCTTCATGGAAAAGTATCTGATCCCCATCGACAAAATCTGGCAGCCATCAGACTTTCTGCCTGATTCGCAGTCCGAAGAGTTTATCGATGAGATCAAGGAAATTCGAGAAGAGGCAAAAGAACTGGATTATGACTTTTGGGTAGTACTGATCGGTGATATGATCACAGAGGAAGCATTACCTACCTACGAATCCTGGCTGATGGATGTCGTAGGCGTAGACCAACAAACGAGAAACCCTTGGGCAAAGTGGGTCCGTCATTGGACCGCTGAGGAAAACCGACATGGAGATGTGTTAAACAAGTATCTATTTTTGTCCGGAAGGACAGAAATGAAAGAAGTGGAAAAAACTATCCAATATCTAATTAGCGACGGCTTTGATATTGGGACTGGACGAGATCCTTACAAAAACTTCGTTTATACTAGCTTCCAGGAGCTGGCCACACACATTTCTCATAAGAGAGTTTCCAAACTTGCCTTTGAAAAGGGGAATCAACGACTCGGTAACATGTGCCGAATCATTGCTGGTGACGAAATGCGTCATTATCTAGCTTATCGAGAATTTGTCAAGCTTATCTTCGAATACGATCCTAGCCAAATGATGTTGGCTTTTGCGGACATGATGAAACGCAAGATTGTAATGCCAGCTCATTTTATCCGGGAATCAGGACAAAAGATTTCTGAGGCTTTTGTAAACTTTTCCGATGCGGCTCAACGCATGGGAGTCTACACCAGTTTGGATTATGTAGACATCATGAAAAAGCTTACGGCTTACTGGGACATTGAGCATATGAGCTCTTTAACCGAAGAAGCTGAAAAAGCAAGGGATTACGTCATGAATCTACCCGCCAGATTAATGCGAGTAGCAGAGCGCTTGATGGTGCCAGAAACCACCGTACAAATGCAATGGGTAAAACCCAATGGCATGATGTAAAAGACTAGTCCTAAAATGAGGAGAGATGATTCCCCGTTTGGAAACCATCTCTCCTTGCTTATCTATCTCTCCTTATTAGTTTATACAAACTGATTCAAGATATTCTCATACAATTCTTGCTGACCACTCTGTAATGCAGGTTCGTCACTAGCCATTCCTATGGCCGCTAAGCTGCTTAGATCCATTTTGCCATTTTCAAATGTCTGTCCATCTCCAGCATCAAAAGAGCTATAACGGTCTTTACGCATACTTCGGTAGGCTGATTTCTCAAGAATAGCATCTGCTGCCAGGAGGGCACGAGCAAATACATCCATTCCACCGATATGAGCATGGAAGAGATCTACTAAATCTGTAGAGTTTCTTCTTGTCTTAGCATCAAAGTTCACTCCTCCTCCTTGGATTCCTCCAGACTCCAAGATTACTAGCATAGCTTCGGTAATCTCCAATACATTATTAGGGAATTGATCGGTGTCCCAGCCATTTTGGTAGTCTCCCCGGTTGGCGTCGATGCTTCCCAAGGCGCCAGCGTCAGCAGCTACTTGCAATTCGTGCTGGAAGGTATGACTAGCTAAGGTAGCGTGGTTTACCTCTACATTAATCTTGAAATCATCCATCAAATCATACTGGCGCAAAAAGCCCAGAACGGTAGCGGAATCGAAATCATATTGATGTTTGGAAGGCTCCATCGGCTTCGGCTCTATGAAGAAAGTGCCTTCAAAGCCTTGGCTTCGGGCGTAGTCCTTGGCCATATGTAGGAAGCGTGCCATGTGATCCAGTTCTCGCTTCATATCGGTATTGAGCAAGGACATATACCCTTCTCTACCGCCCCAGAAAACATAATTCTCGCCATTCAAAGCAATGGTCGCATCCAAAGCATTCTTGACCTGAGCGCCGGCTTTAGCTACTACCTGGAAGTTTGGATTAGTAGCCCCTCCATTCATGTATCTTGGGTTAGAGAATAGGTTTGCCGTTCCCCATAAAACTTTTACTCCTGAGCTTGCCATTTTCTCTTTGGCATAATCTGTAATGATCTGCAGCCTTCTCTGCAATTCGGCTACAGATTCTCCCTCATCCACTAAATCCACATCATGAAAACAGAAATACGGTACCCCTAACTTCGTGATGAATTCGAAAGCCGCATCCATCTTGTCTTTAGCTTGCTGTACGGGATCAGCGGCAACCAGCCAAGGGAAGGCCTTTGTGCCTACACCGAAAGGATCTCCCCCAGTATTGCAGAGCGTATGCCAGTAGGCTACTGCAAATTTGAAGTGATCCTTCATGGTTTTCCCCGCTACCACCTTATGCTCATCATAAAATTTGAACGCCAAAGGATTATCTGATTCTCTTCCTTCATACGGAATCTTTCCAATGCTAGGGAAATACTCCTTAGCTCCTAGAACTACCGACATATTCTTCTTTTTTATTTATTAAAGTTTGGTTTTTGTCCTGTTTAATTCTCCACATCATCCATTCTTCATCCTATCCTCCAAACTCTCCTTCCACCTTCCATAAGCGGCCTGGTAAGCTGCCAATTGATCCCCCGGTTCATAGACGTGTGCGAGTTGTAATTGCCCCAGTCCTTCTTGTAAACTAGAGAAGGCTCCTACTGCTACACCTGCTGCCCGCGCAGCACCACTTGCGCCTGTGGTTTCCATCACTTCTATTCTACTACCCAGTAAGGTCGCAATCGTTTCCGCAAAGATTTTGGATTGGAACATATTGTCATTACCGACTCGCATCACATCCATATTGAGTCCCATCTCCTGAATGATGTCTACTCCGTAGACAAAGGAGAAGGCCACCCCCTCTAAAGCTGCTCTAATCAAATGTGCTTGTTGGTGCCGGTTGAATTGAAGATGATCGATATGCGCGCCAAGGTCGCGGTTGCGCAACATACGTTCAGCTCCATTGCCGAAAGGCAAAATACTTAGTCCATCAGCACCAATGGGGATTCCTGCAGCTTGTGCTTCAAGTTCAGGGTAGGATAATTTAGGGTCGGCTACTTGGTGCTTGAGCCAACTGTATTGTATGCCCGCGCCATTAATGCAAAGTAGAATACCGATGCGCGGGTTTTCTTTGGTGTAATTGACATGGGCAAAGCCGTTTACGCGTGAATACTGATCGTAAACGGCTTGGTCTACTACGGCATAGATCACTCCAGAAGTTCCTCCAGTACCGGCTACCTCACCGGGCTCAAAGACATTTAGCGCCAGCGCATTATTGGGTTGGTCACCAGCACGGTAGGTCACTGGTATACCTTCTTTTAGCCCGGTTTCAGCTGCGGCTGAGGCATTGAGTTTACCCTGTATACTGATAGTAGGAACAATCGTGGGAATGAGGCTTCGGTCAATGCCATACTGATCTAATACCAGTTGAGCCACATCATTTTCTTGGAAATCCCAGAGAATGCCCTCCGAAAGACCTGAAATGGTGGTGTTCACTTCGCCCGTAAGCTTCATGGCGATGTAATCTCCGGGGAGCATGATATGTGCTATCTTGCTGTAGAGTTCTGGTTCATTGTCCTTCACCCACTTCAATTTAGAAGCGGTGAAGTTTCCAGGAGAATTTAACAAATGTTGCAAACTCTGTTCTGCTCCGATCGCGTCAAAGGCCTTATCGCCGATAGATACGGCACGACTATCACACCATATGATGGAAGGGCGCAGTACTTCTTGTTGATCATCTACTACTACGAGGCCATGCATTTGGTAGGCAATTCCAATGGCTCCAATATCTTCAGCTTTCACTCCAGTTTGTTGCAGTAACTTTTGCGTTGCCTTACAAATACAGTCCCACCAAGTAGCTGGATCTTGTTCAGCCCAGCCCGCCTGATGCGAAATCATGCCCAATTCTTGCTCGGGATGCTGTGCCACGCCAATCGTGGTACCAGTATTGGAATCGACAAGGGATGCCTTGATGGAAGAACTACCTACATCATAGCCTAATAGTAACATCTTAATCCTGTTTTATGGTACATGTATGTCTTGCTTAGCCTATGAACGCAAGACTATTATAGATTAACCAGTGCCTTTTCTAGGTCATCTATTAGATCATCCACATCCTCAACACCAACGCTCAAACGGATCAATGAATCGGTCAAGCCTACCTTCAATCGCTCCGGTTTTGGGATGGAAGCATGGGTCATAGAGGCTGGGTGTCCAATCAAGGATTCTACACCTCCTAAAGATTCAGCCAGTATGAATACCTGAGTCCCACTTAGCACTTTGATGGCATCTTCGAAGCTGTCTCGTACTAGGTCGAAGGAAACCATCCCTCCGTAATCCCTCATTTGCGCCTTGGCGATTTCATGCCCTGGGTGCTCCTTAAATCCTGGATAGTATACATTCTTAGTCTTGGGGTGACCTTGCAAAAACTTAGCGATCTTCTTGGCATTTTTACAGGCTCGTTCAACACGAAGATGCAATGTTTTGATCCCTCGAAGTACCAAGAAGCAATCCTGTGGACCAGGAACAGCACCCGAAGCATTCTGCAAAAAGTAAAGCTCCTCTGCAATCTTTTCATCCTTAACAACCAATGCTCCAAGCACTACATCGCTATGTCCCCCTAGGTACTTGGTAGCGGAGTGTAAAACGATGTCCGCACCAAGATCGAGTGGCGTCTGTAGATAAGGAGAAGCAAAGGTGTTATCCACACAAGTCCAGATATTGTGCTTTTTCGCCACCTCACAAACCGCCTTAATGTCAATGATATTGAGCATGGGGTTGGTCGGTGTTTCAATCCAGATCAGCTTGGTGTTCTTATTGATCTTTTTCTCTAATTTCTTGGTGTCGCTGAGGCCCATGAAATGGGCTTTGATCCCATATTTTTCATAGATTCTCACCATCAGGCGATAAGATCCTCCGTACAGGTCATTGGTAGAAATGATCTCATCTCCTGGATTTAGAAGCTTCATAACGGCATCCATCGCTGCCAAGCCACTGCCAAAGCAGATGCCATGCGTCCCATTTTCTAGTGCCGCTAGGTTGTTTTCTAGTACGGTACGAGTCGGGTTTTGCGTTCTTGCGTATTCGAAGCCTTTGTGTTTACCTGGCGCTTCCTGCGCATAGGTAGAGGTTTGGTAAATAGGAGTCATTACAGCTCCTGTGGTGGGGTCAGGGTCAACCCCAGCATGGATTACTTTCGTTCCAAATTTCATTACTGATTAGGGATTATAATGGTGAATGAATGTTGTTAAAAAAACTACCCACACGAATCATGGCAAGCTTAGGGAAATACCTGCTATTTCATCATGCGAAAGGGAATCCCAAAAAACTATCAATCCCTTTAGAGATAGTCATTGGGTATTGAGATATCGGCGACCCTTGTGGTGGTGGTAAAAGACCTGAAAGCTGCGGGATCGGCAATTTCCGGCCGCAAGATCCAGAATTCGATCATGATTACCAAAGGTCCATATCGGTACCTAATCTCAATACCCAAACAACATTATACTTATTTACGTTTAATCACGTTTCGGATTGCTTGTACTATATCGTCTACACCAAGACCATATTTAGACAGTAGCTCTACAGGTTTGCCACTTTCTCCAAAGCTATCGTTTACGGCAATGTACTCTTGAGGAGTTGGGGCTTTCCTGGACAATACCTGGGCTACGGCATCTCCCAAGCCTCCATTGCGTTGGTGCTCCTCTGCTGTGACAACCGCTTTGGTTTTTAAAGCAGATTCTAAGATTGCTTCCTCATCTAGCGGTTTAATGGTGTGAATGTTGATTAACTCGACACTGATTCCTTCCGCTGCTACGATCTTGGCTGCTTCGACTGCGTTCCAGACCATGTGGCCTGTGGCAAAAAGACTCACATCACTTCCTTCACTCATCAACAAGGCTTTGCCAATCTCAAACTTTTGATCTTCTGCTGTGAAATTAGGCCAGCTAGGACGGCCGAAACGAAGGTATACAGGACCATAATGTTCGGCAATAGCAATCGTAGCGGCTTTGGTTTGATTGTAATCACAAGGATTGATCACTGTAAAGCCAGGTAGCATACGCATCATACCCATATCTTCCAAAATCTGGTGGGTAGCACCATCTTCACCAAGCGTCAAGCCAGCATGCGAAGCACAAACTTTTACATTCTTGTGAGAATATGCGATAGATTGGCGAATTTGATCGTACACCCTTCCTGTGGAGAAATTCGCAAATGTACCAGTATAGGGAATTTTACCTGCAGTCGCTAAACCAGCGGCAATCCCCATCATATTGGCTTCCGCGATTCCCACCTGGAAGAAGCGTTCTGGAAAGTCCTTGATGAAGGCTTGCATTTTTAGCGAACCAATCAAGTCAGCGCACAAAGCTACTACTTCGTCGTTTTGTTGCCCGATGGCATGAAGTCCTGCACCGAATCCATCACGCGTAGCTTTTTTACCGGAATCTATTATTTGATCTAACATTGTTTTTGAAGTATAAGAGTTGTCAAGTAGGATGCTGAACTAGTTTGTATTGGAGTTCTATTCTTCTAGCTTCTATGCACAGCACGGACTCCAATTTCAGTATCCAGATTAATAGTCACCTAGGGTTTCTTCTAATTGAGACAAAGCATCTGCAGTTTGCTCTGCATTGGGTGCTTTTCCGTGCCATTTATGGGTGCCCTGCATGAAATCAACTCCGAAGCCCATTTCTGTCTTCATCATAATGACAATTGGTTTACCCTGGCCGGTCTTGGATTTGGCTTCGTTCAGCTTGGCTACCACTTGTTCCATATCATTGCCATCTTCCAAGTGCACGATTTCCCATCCAAAAGCGGCCCATTTCGCTGGCAGATCTCCTAGCGACATGACTTCCTCTGTAGGACCATCAATTTGCTGACCGTTCCAGTCCACTGCTACCACTAAGTTGTCTACCTTGTGATGAGCTGCAAACATCATAGCTTCCCAAACTTGTCCTTCTTCTAATTCCCCATCACCAGTCAAGGCATAGATGGTTTTATCATCCCCATCTAGTTTTTTAGCCAAGGCCATTCCAATTGCTACCGAAAGTCCTTGCCCGAGAGAACCTGAGGCCACGCGGATACCTGGTAGGCCTTCGTGTGTAGCAGGGTGCCCTTGCATACGAGAGTTGATCTGTCGGAAAGTAGCCAATTCGGCAGTTGGGAAATAGCCGCTACGTGCTAGGACACTGTACCAAACTGGAGAAATATGACCATTAGAAAGGAAGAATACATCCTCACCTTTAGCCTTCATATTGAAGGAGGGATCATGTTCCATTAAGTCGAAGTAAAGTGCCACTAGAAAGTCTGTACAACCTAGCGAACCACCGGGATGACCACTGGCGGCACTATGGGTCTGCCGGATAATATCTCGGCGAACTTGAGAGGCAATTTGTTTTAGCTTTTGAATATCAGCCATGATTATATATTCGTTGGTAAAGATTGACTATTTCAAGACGTAGAAAGGTCAGATGAGAAGGTGAAGATCAATGCCGGTCCAAATAGTCATTCAAAACGGAACAGATAAGGCATTTTACTCGCTTCTATCTTCTACATATCTACAGATTAAGTAAAGATCATCAAAGCGGCTAGGGCAACCATTTGAAAAATGGCCTCTGTTTTGTTTTCGCTAATTCTGTGTCGGTACTATCGAGAAAGAATATAGATGTTGGTGCTACTTACTTTTCCTCTGTGAGTACCGTGATTTGGACAAAGCAATTGTATTCAAATGGAGGGTTTGCATTAGGCTATAACCCTGCTCGCGAATGAATTGAGCACAAATGTATAACATGCCTGGGAGTTTTCCTGCCTAACGCACACTTATTTGTAAAAAATCTATAGAGTGGGATTATTTAGCACTAAACTAGTGCAAATGGACAAAGAAAGGATCGCCTATTAATCCGTATTTAACCCATGGAGTACGGCCTATCGGAATATTCAACGAGTCTTTTAAGGTAGGGAAGATTCAAGTACTGAGGCGGTTTTGGACTGTTGGTGTGAGGTATGGGCGTGAAAAAGGGCTACCAGGATCATACCTGATAGCCCTTTATCTTTATATCTTGTAAAATAGGGTGAACTAATTTGGGATTAGTTCACAGAATCGCTCAATTTCTTACCGGGCTTGAACTTGATAACGTTCTTAGCCGCAATTTGAATTGTTTCACCGGTTTGTGGGTTTCTACCACTGCGAGCCTCGCGACGAGATATTGAAAAAGTACCGAAGCCTACTAGAGTAACAGAGTCACCTCCTTTAAGGGCGCCACCGATTCCTTCTAGTACAGCATTCAATGCATCTTCAGCTTGACCTTTAGATACACCTGCACCTTCTGCAACCTTGCTGATTAAATCTCCTTTGTTCATTTCAACAATTTTTGATGATTTTTAAAATTGGTGGGGCAAATTTATACCCTTGCTTTTGTAAAAACAAGTAATCCTCAGCAAAAAAAGCACGAAAGCCAGAAAATACGGGGGATTTAAAGGATTTCATCACATACGAAACTATACCCAGATTCGTTATTATTGCAGCAAAATCGGTTTTCAAAGCTGCTGAATTCATTTTGTTATATTAGACAGGCTGAAAACCGCTTTTTTGAGATTAAAATAGATGATAATCTATTGGTGATACATATGTGTTATTTATATGTATATTTGTCCAAACTGTTTCAAGATATTCCAAACGATTCATCAAAATGAAAAGAGTAATCCTGAGTTTAGCCTTTATATTTTCTATGGGAATTTTTTTTACAACAAGCTCCTGTAGTCGCAAAACGGGCTGTCCTACGGCTGAAAATGTACAGGTGAAAACCAATAGAAAAGGGGAATTACCAACGCGAAGGGGAAACTCCAGCCTTTTCCCTAAGCAAATGCGCAAGAAGAAAAGAGGCAAATAAAAGCCGATATAGCTCTATTGTACTGAGGAATTTTCTAACCCCTCAGCGGATAGGTTATCATGTACTTCTTGTAGCTCTTCGATGTATTGGCCATACATCCAGTGCATGTATTTTCGGGTGACAAACCAAACAATGACGCCTAGAACTACTGCTGATACCCCTAAGATGATGAGTAGTGTCCAAGGTTGTACCATATCCGACCAATCTCCTCCTGCCTCAATGAATCCCATCATAAAGCCTAAAGTGTAGCCTATTGGCATCACGATATATAGTAGGATTTTAGTACGCTGGTAGGATTTGCGGAAAAGTTGAAGATATCCCGCCACACTTTCTTTTACATTTTTCGTGTTGATTGATCTGAACTTCTTTAGCATCCGATAGACACTGTAACCTGTGCCGAGGTACAAGAGTATACCACCTCCGAGTAGATAGCCGATCAAAGGGTTTTCCGCAAAAAAGAAAAATAGGCCAATCCATAAGGCAATGCCAGCAATCAGCTCGATCAAAGCATTTTGCTTCATCCGTTGGATGATATTGGAAGATCGTTGACGAGCCATCCGCATAACCTCTCCTTCCAGTTGATCATAATAATCACTGGCCTCCTTGTCACTGTTCTTCCATATGGCATTCAGATCAAATTCTTCCATATCCCTTTTCGCTTAATAACTTATATAGTCGTTTTTTGATGCGCATGATCTTTACCCCTACATAATTGGTTGTGATACCTATGATGTCGGCGGATTCTTCGTATGATTTTCCTTCTAGATGCAAAAGAATTAGAGCTCTTTCATCTTTTGGTAGTTCATTAATGCTTTGGTAGAGTAGATCTATTTTTTGTTGTTGTTTACGTTCTAAATCCAATTGCGCCACTCCATCATCTGCTTTTTCCATCATCCAGGCAGTAACTTGGGTGGTGGGTGGCTTCCGTTTTTTCTTCTTGGTAAAAGTCAAGGCGGTATTCAAAGCCACTCGATAAATCCAAGTCGAAATTTTAGCCTTTCCCTGAAAACGAGCGAAAGAATTCCAAAGCTGGATCAGCATCTCCTGATAGAGATCATCGAAATCCACTTTCTCCGAGGCATAAGATCGGGCAATCTTATAGAGGATGCCGTTATGCTCAGCGATAATATGCTTGAAAGTTTCTTCCACTAGTCTTCTAATTAGTAACCTTAATCGGATTTTTATTACAGTTCACCGAATTATAACTCCTTTTTTCCAATTGAGTTGTAATAATAGTGGAAGCCTGCATACTAACCAAGTAAACAAAGATTAACTAATTACGATATCGAATTGATTATCCAGCTTGCAAGCGACCAATCATAGAAATTTAAAACTGGATAAGAAATGGAAGAATCAAAGAAAGGAATTCAGATTGAAATTTGTTCGGAAGAAGATTCAAGTTATACGGCGATAGGTTTATCCTTTGCGATGCTTGGGACCACTTTTAGTGGCATAGAGGGCTTCCCCTTTGTGATTACCATGATGTTTTTCCTTTTGGGTATTGCCTTGCCCACTTATGAAATGGTTACTAAGGTGGCTGACCGAACGGCACCTAGTGGAAAGGAAGGAGAGGAGGAGTTGAATTAGTATTGAATAATCTACTTTAAAAAATAGCTTAACATAAAACTTTTAAAAATCAAGAAAATGAAAAATGTAATGTCAAAAGCATTGATAGCTGTATTATGTTTAATGGTTAGTTTCCTAGGATACACTACTGCTCAGGAAAAGGCCGCTACAGCAACAGCTACTACGCTTGTCGCGCTCGAAAAAGCTCAAGATAACAATACGCTGTTGTGGAAAATTGAGGGAGACGGGATTCAGACATCTTATCTATATGGAACAATTCATTTGATTCCACAAGCTGATTTTTTTATTGCCGAAGCTACAAAGACAGCCATGCTGACGAGTGATCAGGTGGTAATGGAATTGAAAATGGATGATCCAAACATGCAGATGGCCATCATGCAGAATGCGGCCATGAAAGATGGATCAACATTGGATAAACTCGTGAGTGAAGAAGACTATAAGAAAGTAGATGAGCTTTTAAAATCTGCCTTGGGGATGGGAGTAGCCCCCTTCAATGGCTGGCAGCCCATGCTAACCTCTTCTCTTTTCCTAAGCAAATTTATCGATGGCACGCCGGCTTCCTACGAAGGTAGCTTTGTGGCCATGGCCAAGGAGGCCAACAAAGAGTTGTTGGGATTGGAGACAGTTTTAGATCAGGTGAATGCTATGGGGGAGATTCCGTACCAGAAGCAGGCGGAACTCCTGATGGAAACCGTTAACGATATGGAAGGCATGAAAAAGATCTTTGCTAAGCTAGTTGGTGTGTATAAGACGCAAGATATCGAGGCTTTGCACGAAATGATCGCAGAACAGTCAGGTGGAGAAGAGTTCGCCCAATTCATGATCTACAAGCGCAATAAGAATTGGATTCCCAAAATCGGAGAGCTAGCAAAGGATAAGACTACCTTCTTTGCAGTAGGTAGTGGACACCTTGGTGGTGAGTTGGGAGTGGTAAATTTGTTGAAGGAGGCGGGTTACACCGTGACACCGATTGCGAACTAAGTTCTAAAAACAAATACAGATAGGTTAATGGGGGCTCTAGTGAGAGTCCCCTAATTATTTTTATTCTTCTGCATTGAGTAATTCATACTTCGCCAAAACAGATTTGGTGAAAGGAATGGTCTTCCGAGTCGTTTTGTTGATGTGAACCCCTACGATCTTAGCTTTTGCCACTAACTCATCATTCTCTGCATTAAACATTTGATGGAGAAAGACGATTGCCTTTGCTTTGAATTCCACCATTTGGGTTTTGATGTAAATGAGGTCTCCCGCAACCAATTCATGAAAGTAGTTGATGTTTTGTTCTACCGTAAACATCCCCACATTATGGGCCTTCATATAAGAAGGCGTGATGCCAAGGTGGGCATAAAAATGCCAGGTAGCTTCATCAAATTTTCCCATGTAGTGTTGAACATTCATGTGTCCATTGAAATCACAATGCCAAGAATTTACGGTTCCTCGATGGGAAATCATGCTTTTCATGTAGATACTATTTAATGCAAGTTGCGATGAATGAGCGCAACTTGGGTTGTTTAGTAAAGAGCAAGTGGAAGGTGTAAAGCTAGAGGGGCCTACACCCTAACAGTACCTAGTAAAGATAAAATTCTTCGGGAATAATTCTAGCCCTTACCCTACTTCTATGCTCAATCCAGGTGCTTCTTTTCCCTTAGCATTCAGGAAGATACACTGGCACATTCACTGCTAAGCCCCCTTCGGAAGTTTCTTTGTATTTGTGGTGCATATCTTTGGCCGTTTCCCACATAGATTTGATCACCCCGTCTAAGCTTACCTTGGCTGCACTTGGATCACTTTCAAGAGCAATATGCGCAGCGGTAATAGCTTTAATAGAGCCCATGGTGTTTCTCTCAATACAAGGAATTTGTACCAGCCCTGCTATCGGATCGCAAGTGAGACCCAGATGGTGTTCCATCGCGATTTCAGCTGCCATCAATACCTGGTCCGGCGACCCACCTAAGCACTCCGCTAATCCTGCAGCAGCCATGGCTGATGACACCCCAATCTCGGCTTGGCATCCACCCATAGCGGCAGAAATTGTAGCGTTTTTCTTGAAGATTGTCCCAATTTCCCCGGCAACTAGCAAGAATTCAATAACCTTATCCAGGTCAAAACCCTCAAAACAATGGGCATACATCAACACTGCCGGTAGCACACCGGAAGCACCATTGGTTGGGGCTGTCACCACGCGACCAAAGGATGCATTCTCCTCATTAACTGCTAAGGCAAAGCAGCTCACCCATTTGTTGATGTTAGTAAAGGACTTATCGGTTTCTTTGATTAAGTCAATCCATTCTTCCACTGTCGTGTGAGACTGGCCTTTGAGTAGCTTAAGATTCATCTCCGCAGCACGTCGCTTTACCCCTAACCCACCGGGAAGCTGGCCGGTTTTTCGGATCCCTCGATAAATGCAGGATTTGATCTCGTACCAAATATTAAGCGCCAGTTCTTTGGTGGCCGCTTCGGACCGCCAAGCTTGTTCATTGAGCCAGACAAGTTCACTGACAGAGAGATTGAGTTGTTGACAATTACTGGCGATATCTGCGGCTTGATGACAAGGATAAGGGGTAGCAATTAGATCGCGATTAATGATAGCGTCTTCCTCCGTGGCGACGAATCCCCCTCCCACCGAATAATATTCTTTGGAGAAGCCTTCTCCATCGGCCAGAAAAACTTCAAAACGCATTCCATTGGCATGGAAAGGGAGAAATTCGTGCCCGGAGAAAATGATATCTTCCTCATAAGAAAATGGAAGGAGATATTTCCCTTGTAGAAGGAGCTCCTTTTTATACTTAATCACGTCTATTCGGTGCGGAATGGTATCTGTATCGATAAGTGTATAGTCCTCGCCGCTCAATCCCATCAAAACGGCCACGTCTGTCCCGTGACCAACTCCAGTCAGGGCAAGAGAACCGTATAAATGAACTTTGAGCTGGCGAACTTCGGCGAGTTGACCTCGAGATTGCAAAAGACTAAGAAACATCTCTGCTGCCTTCCATGGGCCCATGGTATGAGAACTGGAGGGACCAATGCCTACTTTGATAATCTCAAAGGCACTGATTGATTTCATGGCTAAGGTTTTACTGGTTTAGGTATAGCATGGTATCAGAACGTGTTTGGTCAAAGCTGATTAGTCAAAAGTGAGCTCATCGAATTTGATCAAAAACATTCTTAAGCTTGTAAAAGAAAGATTGGTTAGTTCTTTCTGTATGCTTGTACACGCCTTATTCTTTTCAGATCGAGTACTAGGACTCCTCTGCCATAAATATGCATCTACATGATTTACAGGCTTTCCAGATTTACATCCCATTGACATTTTTCTATCATAATGGAACTACAGTCTAGTAAAGGACATAGTTAGTAGAAAAGCTTAGGAAAAGAAAAGAAATGCAGACTTTTTTGTCTTGTCTGTTTTCATTCCCCGCCTTGTTTTTTTGGATTGGAATAGGGGGAATGTCGACTTACCGCATCTTAATTACGACATCAATAGCTAAGTAGAACCACAATCTTGTCCTATTCTGACGGGAAACTCCCAGCAGATAGAGATGGATTGCTTGTAAAATGGATTTAGGTCGAAAATGTAAGATCTAGATTGCCACACAACTAATTATCCATTAATTAAAAAATTATCCGATGAAAAGAGCTGCGCAACATCTCGTCTTGTTTTTAGCAGTAATGGTATCTACCACTCACCTTTCAGCCACTAAATTAGGAGAAGTCAGTAAGACAATTAAGCGCGATTTCAGCATTACTGCCGATGGTAGTACTAGCATTTCCAATAAGCATGGGAAGGTTGAAATCAACACTTGGAATCAGAATAAAGTGAAAATTGAAGTGGTTATTCGTGTGGAATCCCGCCGCAAAGAAGACGCACAACGATTATTAGATGCTATCGATGTGGACTTCTCAAATACTTCCAGTTCCGTATCTGCTACAACTGTCATCGAGAAGATTTCAAATAAGTGGTGGAATGGAAATAACAACCGGATGAAGATTGACTACACGGTTCATCTTCCTGCCACTAATGATCTTGCCCTAACTCATCGGCATGGCCACGCCGCTATTGATGACATGAAGGGTAGTGTAGACATCAATTTCCGACACGGAGAATTCAGAGCAGGGGACTTAGGAACCGAAGCTCGAATTGATATGGCCCATTCTAAAGGTTATTTTGGCAGTACAGGGAATATCGATGCCTCAATTGCCCACGGAGGGCTATATGGTCGATCTGCTGGAGATTCAGATGTGGACGTTCGTCATGCTACTTTTGAATTAGAAGAAGGAGGCTTGATCACTAGCCGATCAGGTCACAGTAGCTTCAATTTAGGAGCGATAGCTGGCTTCAGATCAAGCAGCAGTAGCCACGATAGAATTCGTATTCAAAATGCAGATGTGGTTAAAGTGAATGGTAGTCACTCCAGTGTACGAGTAGGTAAAGCCACAAAAGAGCTGGAGTTAGATCTTAGCCATGGTGGGGGTACAGTAGGTCTTGGTGCAGGATTTACCAATGTAAGCTTAGTCGGCTCACACGCTAACTTTGGCATTGAAGTTGATCGTGCAGCTGCCTTTAGTATGGAAGCTAGTACACAGCATGGAGGACTTACCTATCCTAGTGGAATGGATGTACGATATCACGTTGAGAAAAACCATAACAAGACCATTAAAGGTTCGATTGGTGGTGATTCAGGTAATGCTTTGATGAAGGCTCGGCTTTCTCATGGTAGCTTGAAGGTGACGCAAATGTAGCTAGAGTATTACAGGTAAATAATAAAACAATCTCCTGGTGACGGTATAAGACTGTCATCAGGAGATTGTCGTTTTAGGGATAAGCTACTTTAGCATTGCTCTCCTTCTATACCTCCAGCATTCTTCGGATGATACCAAGTGCTACGGCCTGGAGATCCTGGTTCTTCTCTTTATTGATATCTAGCTTGGTTACTATGGGGGATACATCAGAAATGCCTTTCAAATAGGCCCAGATATTCATCATGTGTTCAACTGGAGAGGTACTAGAATTGATTGTTCCATCCATCTGCCCGGTCTGAATTTCTTCCGTGAGGAGTTTGAATGGAAGCTGAGCTAACTCATTTACATGTTCAAAGTAGATCCCTTCCTTTATCTTCCGGTGTGCTTCGACCTGTACGGCAGTTTCATTGATACTTCTAAGAATACCATAAAAGTCGAGCATTACTTGATAATACTGGGGGGCTGCTTGCGCATAATCCAGGTAACCCTGGGCCAGTGTCAGTACCCGATCCATGCCTGATTTCCCTTCCAGTTCCAATGCCGCAAAATGTCCTAAGAACCTGCTAAGCGTCTTCTTAACTACTGCCAAATATAGATTCTCCTTGGATTCAAAATAACTGTAAAGCGTCGTCCGACTGCAGCCTGCTGACTTGCAAACATCCGAAATAGCGGTCATGGAATACCCCTTCTTGAAGAATACTTCCTTAGCATGCTGGATGATATGATCTGCTCTGCTCTCCTTGATCACTGCTTTCATGCTATAAAAGTACTCATATAAATTTAGTGCCCGAAAAATGGACATTGTGTCCAAGTTTTGTATTTTTGAAAAATGAACACTTTGTTCAAGTTTTTGAAAATAGGGAATATGAGTAAAACGAAAGTGTACATCCTAGGTGGGGCGCAAACCGATTTTTCCCTGCGCTGGGAACGCGAAGGGAAAGGTATTGATGATCTAATGGCGAGTAGTTTTGAGCAAGCCTTGGAGCAGGTGCAGTTGGAGACCTCTGATATTGAATCGATACATGTGGGCAATTTTGTGGGAGAGCTCTTTAGTGGGCAAGGCCAGTTAGGAGGCTTGCTAGTTCAGTATTTTCCAGAACTAGCCGGTGTTCCTAGTGCTCGCCACGAGGCTGCTTGTGCTTCCGGTAGCATGGCTGCTTTTGCTGCTATGCGGGAGATTGAGGCAGGTTGGTATGATTTGGTAGCCGTAACTGGTGTAGAACTTATGCGGAATGTGGATGGTAAAACGGCTTCGGCATATCTGGGAGCTGCCGCCTGGAAGGGCCACGAAGCGGAAGAGGCCAATTATCCATGGGTTTATCTATTTTCAGAAATACGCGATTACTACCAGGATCGATTTGGAGTGGAAGCAGCCCACCTAGCGGCAATTGCTAAGAATA
Source organism: Saprospiraceae bacterium (assembly GCA_013214355.1). Classification (GTDB taxonomy): domain Bacteria; phylum Bacteroidota; class Bacteroidia; order Chitinophagales; family Saprospiraceae; genus DT-111. The sequence continues at coordinate 37,163 of JABSSL010000002.1, forward strand.
ATTATGCCAATGCAAGACGAAACCCTGCCGCCCAGACCCGCCAGTGGAGTTTAAGCGAGGGGGACTTTGGCAATGATGAGCTTCAAAACCCCGTCGTGGAAGGGAGTTTGCGAAAATCTGACTGCGCCCGCATCACGGATGGCAGTGCCACACTTTTCCTAGCTTCCGAAGAATATGCTCAAAGGTATGCTGCTCAACGTAATATTCCTCTGGCTCATCTCCCCTTTATCAAGGGCTGGGGGCATCGAACCGCTCCTATTGCCTTGAAGCACAAATTAGAAAATGCACCTACCGGCGCTTATCCTTTTCCTCACCTGCATGGAGCCATTCAAGATGCACTACAGCGTGCCAATCTATCAAATGCTACGGAGCTTGACGCCATTGAAACGCACGATTGCTTTACCATTTCGGAATACGTAGCCTTAGAGCATTTTGGTCTAGCTGAAGCAGGTAAGGCTTGGCAATTGATCGAAAATGAAAGCATTGCCTTCGCTGGAAGCTTGCCAGTTAACCCTAGTGGTGGATTGATTGGAGCGGGGCACCCGGTGGGAGCCACCGGCGTGCGGATGTTATTGGATGCCTACAAACAAGTATCGGGTAAAGCTGGCGACTATCAGATAGCTAATGCTAATAATGTTGGTATTCTCAATATAGGCGGGAGTTTTACAACCGTAGCCAGTTTTGTGGTGAGTAAATAAAGTATCAGAACTAAAACTATATACTCATGAAAAATGATGTAATGAACTATGCGCTCGAAGCAGCCAATCCCTATCTGCTTGGAGCGTATGCTCCCGTCTTCGAGGAAGTGGTGGATGATAATTTGAAAGTAATTGGAGAAATCCCTAAGGATATCAATGGCATTTATGTCCGGAATGGCCCGAACCCAAAGTTTGAACCCAAGGGACACTATCACTGGTTTGATGGAGATGGCATGCTACATGCAGTACACATCGAAAATGGCAAGGCCACCTATCGCAATCGTTGGGTACGCACCAAGAACTTAGCTACCGAAGAAGCCGCTGGCCATTCTCTCTGGCAAGGTTTGATGGGTAGGTTGGCCGCTAATATGCATCTGCCTTTCAACCGAGGAGTGCCATTGAAGGACACGGCTAACACGGCAGTGGCTTTCCATGATGGGAAATTACTTGCAGGCTGGTATATGTGTGGTGACCTATACGAGATCGATCCCATCACATTGGAAACGAAAGGCATACAGGATTACAACGGGACACTGACTTCCAAGGCCATGGCTCATGTAAAGGTGGATGAGCATGCCAATGAGATGATGTTCTTTGATTATGAACTCACCCAGCCCTATTTGGCCTATGGGGTGATAAATGGCAATGGAACGGTAAAGCACTTTACCAAAATTCCTACTCCTGGTCCTCGTATACCTCACGATTTAGGTATTACGGAGAATTATTCCATCCTCATGGACTTACCTTTAATCTACGACTTGCAACTCATGATGAAAATAGGCAGAGCTATTCCTGTTTTTAAAAGAGATATGCCAAGTCGCTTTGGGGTGATCCCTCGCTTCGGGAATCCGGAGGATGTCAGATGGTTTGAGGCGAATCCTTGCTATATCTATCATACCATAAATGCCTGGGAGGAAGGGGATGAAATTGTAATGGATTGTTGTGTAAATGATGACCCTACTCCTCAGCAGGAATTGCCGAAGGGCGCCAGCGCAGTAGAAAAACTCAATGAATACCTTCGCTTAAAGGCCTATATGCATAGATACCGATTTAACCTTAAGACGGGAGAGACAAGGGAATATCGTCTTGATGATCTGGTTACGGAATTTCCATTGATGAATAGTCAATATCTTGGCCGGAAATCTAGATACGCCTACAACCAGCGTTTTGACCTTTCTCAATCCCTTCGCTTTGACGCCATTGTAAAGTACGATACACAGGCGGATACCACACAAACATTTGAATACGGCAAGAATAAATTTGGTAGCGAATCGCCATTCATTCCTAAAGAAAATGCACAAGCAGAAGATGATGGTTATGTAATCAGTTTTGTTACTGATGCAGTAGAAGGTACTTCCGAGGTAGTGATCGTGGATGCCCAAAATATGGACCGAAAGCCGCTCGCGAGAATTCAATTGCCACAAAGAGTACCGCTAGGATTTCATGGTTGTTGGGTCAATGGAGATCGACTTTTGCGGTAGCGAAAGAGTCTTTAATATTATATGCTATAAAGCAGAAGTATGGACGTATATATTTTTGATGCGATCAGAACGCCTAGGGGGAAGGGGCATGCGGAAAAAGGAGCGCTAGGAGAACTTAGACCAGTCGATCTATTGTCACAATTGTACGGTGCTTTGGAAGAGCGAAATGGTATCACTGGTGAGGATGTGGAGGCTGTAATACTGGGCTGTGTTGGCCAAGTGAAGGGCCAGGGAGCTAATGTTGCAAAGATTTCTACGCTGTATCACGGTTGGGGAGACCATATCAATGGTATGACCGTCAATACCTTTTGCTCATCGGGCATGACTGCCCTTGGTTTGGCTTACGCTAAAGTGAAGGCAGGACTTAATGATCTGATGGTAGCGGGAGGAATCGAAATGCTATCCCAGGTACCTATGTTTGCGGACAAAGGGGCCTGGTTTTCTGATCCTCAAGTAGCCGATAAAACAGGCTACACCATAATGGGAGTTTCGGCAGATCTTATTGCCAGTATGGAAGGTTTTTCCTTTGAAGAATTGAACCAATATGCTCTACAATCACAGCAAAGAGCTGAAAATGCGACAAAAAAAGGATATTTTAACAACTCATTGATCCCTGTCAAGGATGCTACTGGAGAGATTTTATTAGAGGCAGATGAATGTATTCGCGGAAATACGAAGCTAGAAAAGCTCAACTCACTTCCGCCAATATTCGAAGCCTTTACCACACCCCAAATCCGGGAGAAAATCTTTCAAACCTATCCCCGACTACAACATTTAGCGCATTTACACACGGTGGGAACCTCCCCGGCTATGGCCGATGGAGCAAGCCTTTTGCTGGTAGGAACCCTGGAAAAGGGGAGGGCCTTAGGCTTACAACCAAAGGCGAGGATTCGCTCCTTTGACAGTACTGCCTGCGAACCTATTATCATGTTGCTGGGAGGGCAATTATCTGCCCAAAAGGCGATTGAGAAAGCGGGCTTGGAGCGGAAGCATATTGGCTTGCACAACTTTGCAGAAGCTTTTTCGGCTTCCTGTCTAAAGTATCAGAGAGATTTGGAGGTGGATCCAGGTCTCTTCAATGTTAATGGAGGAACCATGACGATGGGGCATGCACAAGGTGCTAGTGGAGCTATGATTACAACTACACTGCTGGACGAAATGAACCGGAGCGCTATCCCGTTTGGAGTAGCTAGTATTAGTGGCGGAGCGGGTTTGGGGGCAGCAGTGGTACTAGAAAGCGTGTAGAAATAGACCTTTTCCAACAATTATTAGTATCCCTTGTTACAATCACCAGGCCGTTTCTATGCATATTCGACTAACTAGAGCTGATTATCATGAATAGATCACAAACCATCAAGAGCTTAATAATTGTTCCTATCATTGGAATTCTCGTAGCACTAGCCGGATCCCAAAATGGCTTGAGCTTTAACGGTATACCCATTTTTACGCTCTGTGTGGCCTTGGCCTTCCTAGTTAACTGGATTGCCTTTGTTCCGGCCTACAGTATGCAGTCAGAGAAGTTTTATGATTTTACGGGCAGTCTTACCTATATCTCCGTTACTATCGTGGCTTTGCTATTGAGTGGTAAGTCGGATCTACGGTCAATAATCCTGGCTGCCCTAGTTATGATTTGGGCGGCGCGACTTGGCACCTTTCTATTGCGTCGAGTAAGCAAAGCAGGCAAAGATGATCGTTTTGATGCCATTAAACCTGATTTTTATCGCTTTTTGAATGCTTGGACCATACAGGCACTTTGGGTGACACTTACCGCTGCTCCAGTTTTCATCGCCCTTTCCTCTGCCAAAGAGGTAGAGCTTGGCCCCTTGGCGATCGCAGGTTTAGTCGTCTGGCTGCTTGGTTTCGGGATTGAAGTAGTGGCAGATGGACAAAAAACGCAGTTTCGCAAGGATCCTACCAACAGGGAAAAGTTTATTTCTACGGGGCTTTGGGCCCGCTCTCGTCATCCCAATTATTTTGGAGAAATTGTTCTCTGGGCTGGTGTTACTTTGATTGCGATGCCGGTGTTACAAGGATGGCAGTGGGTAGCGCTTATTTCGCCTCTATTTGTATTCCTATTGCTAACTCGAGTGAGTGGAGTGCCTATGTTGGAGGCTAAAGCTGATAAGAAATGGGGTGGGCAGGAGGATTATGAGTCGTATAAGGCAAATACACCTGTCCTCATTCCAAAACTGTAGCGAAAACCTTGTTTTGTCCTTATTAGCAAAAGATTTACCACATTATATTTTGCTAAATTGATAAAATTGCTCTTTTTTATTCTCTCTCCATTAATGTAGAAGGAGTTGCTGCTTATGGAAGATACTAATTCGATAGTAGCCAACTCGATTCCCAGTAGGTTTAATTTTTTTGATAAAAGTAAAATCCTCAACATATGAACACAGCCGTATCTGAACCTGTAGTTGACACACAAATAGAAGATATTCAAAGAATATTTGATCTTCAACAACAGCATCAGTTTGAATTAGGCAATACCACTGCCTCACAGCGGATTGCCAAGTTGAATAAGTTACATGATGCTGTTCTAAAATATCGCCCTGAAATTAAGGAAGCGCTTTATAAGGACTATCGCAAACATCCCAGTGAAGTAGATCTTACGGAAATTTATCCCGTTACTTCAGAGATCAAGCATACCAAACGAAATATTCGCTCTTGGATGAGCAGTAAACGAGTACCTACGCCTATAGCTTTGATGGGATCAAGTTCAAGAGTAGTGTACGAACCCAAAGGAGTAGTATTGTTGATTTCTCCCTGGAATTTCCCAATCAACCTGACCTTGGGACCACTGGTATCTGCTATTGCTGCCGGCAATACGGTCATCGTTAAGCCATCAGAGATGACACCCAATGCTTCTGGAGTAATGAAAAAGCTATTGGGAGAAATTTTTGACGAAAAAGAAATAGCCGTTTTGGAGGGGGGAGTAAATACTTCTACGGAGCTACTGAAGTTACCTTTCAATCACATCTTCTTTACGGGGGCTCCCAGCATTGGGAAAATTGTAATGAAAGCTGCCGCTGAGCACCTTAGCTCGGTTACCTTGGAACTGGGTGGGAAATCGCCAACCATTGTGGATGAAACAGCTAATGTAGATACCGCAGCAAGAAGGATTGCCTGGGGTAAGTTTGTTAATAATGGCCAAGTGTGCATTGCTCCAGATTATCTTTTCGTACATGAAAGTAAGCAAGAGGAGTTCATGACTGCATTCAAAAAATATATGGCCTCCTTTTATTCTGAGGATGCCTCCAAAGCATCTTCCTATGCTCGGATTGTGAACGGTAAGCACTATAATCGCGTGAAGGGGTATGTAGATGATGCCATGTCGAAAGGGGCGAAGATGGAAGCTGGAGGAAAGTTTGATGAAAGTCAAGATTACATTTCACCTACGCTGATGACCAATGTCTCCAAGGATTCTAAATTGATGACAGAAGAGATTTTTGGCCCAGTCCTTCCAGTGTATAGCTTTACGGATATTGATACGGTAATTGATGAGATCAATGCTCGAGAGAAGCCATTGGCACTATATATCTACAGCAGTAAGAAGAAAAATATTAACTATATACTCGCTAATACACGTGCAGGAGGAAGTTGCATCAATCACAATGCCGCTCACTTCTTCAACTCAAACCTTCCTTTCGGAGGATCCAATAATAGTGGAATCGGAAAAGCGCACGGTCACGCCGGCTTTTTGGAGTTCTCCAATGAGCGGGGCGTTTTCAAACAACATATCCCGAATGCACTGGAATTGCTCATGCCTCCCTACAATGACTTTAAACAGAAACTGATTGATTTGACCATTAAGTGGTTCTAGGTCATTTCCTGCGAAGCCAGTTGGCCGGTGTTTTCCTGCTAAATAGGGAAATACCGGCCAGCCGCTTCCCCCGCCCCTTGTTGCGTGTTCTCACCAACAAACCCAGCCGCTTCCCCGCCCTTGTTGCGTGTTCTCACCAACAAGCCAGCCGCTTCCCCGCCCTTGTTGCGTGTTCTCACCAACAAGCCAGCCGCTTCCCCGTCCTTGTTGCGTATTCTCACCAACAAGCCCCTGGAACTCATAAAACCTTCCCTATCGTATTCAGAATTCCCGCGTGAATCTCTTCTCGGTAAATCATGGGCAAATCATGCCCCATGCCTTCAATGAATAGAGTGTCAGCATCTGGTATTAATGGGGCATATTTTAGCGCATGTTCAAATTGAACCAAAGGATCTGATTTCCCATGTAGTATCAGGGTGGGGACTGTGATTTGAGGTAAGGCTTCTAGTCTTGATCCGGAGACCTCCATGGCTTTGATTTGATGGGTTGCGGCATTGGGGTTGTATCCATTCCGCTCCTTCAATTCATAAAGCGTCATTTGGGCAGTATTTTTGATATTGATATCATAGGGGCCATCTCCTTTCAGTAGATGCCTACTCATGATCTGATAATAAATGAAGTTGCGGTCGGATCGATCAAGGAATAGCTTTAATCCAAGTTTGGTGAACTCACTAGTCAAGGCATCAGAACCAGTGGGAACCTCAGGATCAGTGATATGACCAGAAGACATGATGGAGGTAAGGGATGCTATCCGATCTGGATGACTAATAGCCATTTGTTGGACAATCATACCCCCCATAGAAGCGCCAACTACATGAGCTTCAGGAATATTCAATGCGTCTAAGACCGCTATTCCATCCTGAGCCATATCTTCTAAGGTATACGGATTATCCTCATCCCAATCTTCTAGCCAAGTAGAAAGACCAACATCCCGATTGTCAAAGCGGACTACTTGATATCCAGCTTCCAAAAATGGCTGATGAAACTCATTATCCCAAATCATGGCAGACGCTCCTAATCCCATGACAAGCAGTACTGTTCCTTTGACCGAATCCGTGGGCATTTTAGACTCATACCAAATCTTTACATCACCGTTAGTAGCCATGCCAGTTTCACCCACTACCAGATTTGGTATTGCTGAGGACAATGCAGACTTTACAATGATATCTGTATCCTCGGGTAGTTTTACCTGACTTGTGTTGATGTAATAGTAGAAGGCAACAGCCGCAATGGCAAGTAAGCTTCCTAAGCCTAGTAGAATTTTCCTAAACATGTAGTTCGTGTTTCTATTAATCTGTAGTCCTAATTAGAGGAAGATAATACAAAACTGGCGGTTGATGGTACTAATAATAGGCCAAGGGTATAAAGGAGCGCAAATCCCCTCAAGAATTGCTAATTTAAATGAGTGAACTAAAGCTATAACCCATCGATATGAAATACCTCCTTATTACCTTGCTTCTGACACTGAGTTTTTCTTGCCAAACACCACCAATAGAGGATAGCCTTAACCTTGACAATATTTACGCCTGGTGTATTGTGCCTTTTGACAGCCTGGAGCGCACTCCCGAACAACGCATAGAGATGCTGAAGCGCCTCAATATCAAGCGCTATGCTTATGATTGGAGAGTCAAACATCTAGAGAGCACGGCACGGGAATTACGACTGGCTGCAGAGAATGAGATAGAAGTGATATCCGTCTGGATGTGGATAGATGCGCAGCAGGATACAGTTGGAAAACTAAATGGGCCAAATGAAGAACTGCTCGAGATTATTGAGGAGGTGGGATATGAGGGGCAATTGTGGGTGAGTTTTCATGCTAATTTCTTCAAAGGTTTGCGTGATACAGACGCGGTGCAGAAAGGGGCAGAAATGATTGCCTACCTAAGTAAGCGAGTAGAGGCGCTAGGCTGCAAACTGGGGCTGTACAACCACGGAGATTGGTTTGGCGAACCAGATAATCAGATTAAGATCATTAAAGCTTTGCCGGATCACGATCTTGGGCTTATCTATAACTTCCATCATGGGCATCATCAGATAGATACTTTTGCTGATTTAGTTCCTCAGATGCTTCCTTATTTATGGTATGTTAATCTGAACGGCCTTCAAAAGGGGGGACCAAAAATCTTGACGATTGGTAAGGGAGAGCATGAAAAAGAAATGATTGATCAACTCTTGGCAGGAGGTTATCAGGGTGATTTTGGTATTCTTGGGCATGTAGAGGAGGCTGATGTCGAGCAAGTGCTAAAAGCCAACCTAACCGGACTCAAGGAATTGATGCAGTAAACCATTCGTATAGAATTTCATAATGAGTTGTTAATCCTCCTGTTGAGGACCGTAGGAAGGGTAGGGATACAGGTAATTCTATTTAACTTTAAGGGTGTGGGATGGAAAGTTAAATACAGCCAGAAGAATAAATGTTTGATCTAATGAAAAGAGAACTACCACTATTGCTATTGATTCTGGGGGTGCACCTAGGGCTGGGGTATCTTTATCAACTTAGTAATGGAATCATCTGTTTCACCGAACTTAGTTTTTTAGCAGTAGGAGGTATCCTGTTTTGGGGAGCCTTGTATCAACCACTAAAAAGACTGACAACTAAAATGATCGGCAAAGACGCTCTCACAAATAGAAGTCTTTTAGGTCTGAGTGGGATTGGATTATTGACCAGTATCCTCAATCTTTTTTTCTGTCAGCTCTTTTTGATTACTTGCTTCGGTTTCTTATTCAACTGCGAAAGCCCATCTTTCAATACTTTGACCGCTTCACTCACTAACAATGTGGCCGGTAATCTCCTGTGTTACGCAGCTTTGATCACAACTTTTGTCCAAAACCGGGAGTGGCCTCCCTTGGAAGTGGCTTCTCAAGATTTTGCCATATTGGAATCAAGGTATATCCTATTGCAACATCAAAATGCTTCTGTAAAAGTGCTACTGAGAGACATTAGTCATGTTACGGTAAGTCATAATGCCATCACAGTTCATACGAAGGAACGGAGATACGTTAAATACCAAAGTTTGAAAGCCTTTCAAGAGGAGTTGAAGTGCTCGAAGTTTCAACGTGTCCATCGTTCTACCCTAGTCAATATGGCCCAGGTACTTGAGGTCCGCCCGAATGCTAATGGGGACGGTACGCTATTACTCAATAATGGTGAAAAAATTCGATTCAGCCGCGCTTATAAAGCTTCTATGTTGGCTCATTTCCAAGAACCCTCAACCTAACGACCAAGCGTTTAGCTCTATTCATCCTTTCAATTTCGCTGCTTAGCATTTTCCCAATACATGCTGGATGTTAATGCCATTATTTTGGTCCTGAATCAAAGTAATGAATTTATATGCCGAGTTATAGTTTATCAATTAATGGACAAATGCATACCGTTGAGGCTCCCGGAGAAATGCCGCTACTTTGGGTGTTGAGGGACTTGTTGGACATGAAAGGTACCAAGTATGGATGTGGCCTAGGTATTTGTGGTAGCTGCATGATAATGGTAGAAGGCAAAGCCAAGACAGCCTGCTTGTTACCCGTCCAGGCAGTGGGGAAGCAAGCGATTACCACGATAGAAGGGCTGTCTGGCAATAATGATCATCCCATCCAACAAGCTTGGCGCACTGCGCATGTGCCACAATGTGGTTATTGTCAATCTGGGCAGATTATGCGGGCAGCAGCGCTGTTACAAGAGGAGCCCAATCCCAGTCCAGAGCAGATTGAAGCGGCGATGTCACAAGTGCTTTGTCGATGCGGAACTTATCCACGTATCAAAGAGGCTATCCAATCTGCTATCCAACTATCTAAAAAACCATGAATATGAATCGACGATTGTTTCTCAGCACGGCTACCTTGGCCAGCGGTAGTTTGATGTTGGGGATAAAGGCGAGGGCCCAAGCTTCTTTTCCACCTACTATTGATGACTTCCAACCCAATCGCCTTCTAGTGTTTCAGAAGGATGGCATTATTCGCCTGATCACGAATAAGACGGAGATGGGACAAGGAACCAATTCTAGTATTCGGCTCTTGGCTGCAGAGGAACTCTGTGTGCCGCTTGATTGGATACATCAAGAAGTCAGAGTTCCCGCAGATGAAGGCTTTGTTGGAACTGGAGGAAGTTGGGGGATGGCCGGCTACTACCGGGGAGCGAGACCCATTTTCGCTACCGCTAGGCAACTTTTTGTCAATGCTGCTGGCCAATATTGGTCGGTAGATCCTAAGCAGATTATCCTAGAGGAGGGGGAATTCAGGCATCCGACAAAATCGGAAAGCGTAAGCTATGCAAGCTTGCTCGAGGTGGCTAGTAAACTGGAAGTTCCCGAGGAAGCACCCTTGATTTTGGCACAAGCCTTTAAGTACATTGGTAAATCTCATCCGCATGTTCATTTGGAAGCGCAATTGAATGGGACCTTACCTTACGGGATTGATCAGCAGTGCGAAGACATGTTGTATGCTTCAATTGAACGCTGTCCGGTGACTCAAGGCAAATTGAAGCGCTTTGATAGTACTGCTGCGCTGCACTTTCCAGGAGTACAGGCGGTGATTCCTTTAGAAGGGACAAGTTGGGAGGCTTACGATTACTTTCCGGCTGGGGTGGCGGTATTAGCTACGAATACTTGGGCAGCGCAACAAGGTCGGCATCTGTTAGAAATTGAATGGGATCTAGGGGAGAATCAGAAGCTAGACAATGACTTTATTCAAAGACACTTTAGCGAGCAGCTGGATGGGAAAGGAGTGGTTTTTCACCAAACAAGAACCGAACCAAATGCTAGTGAGAATGGAACTACGCTGACTGCTATCTACGATACTCCCTTTTGGTCCCATAGTCCCATGGAGCCTATGAATACCTTAGCTGCATATACCACGAAGGGCTGCGAGCTATGGACCCCCTGTCACATGCAAAGTCGCTTGCTTGCTGCTGTCAAGGAGGTGACCGGGTTTTCGGATCGACAAATAAAGATTCATACCACCTATCTAGGCGGTAGTTTTGGCCGCCGGCTACTTGTAGATTATGCCATTGAAGCGCTGCTACTATCCAAAGCCAGTGGAAAACCTGTGCAGCTTTTGAATACCAGGATTGATGAGACGAAACAAGGGCATTACATGCCTGCGGGTAAATACCGTTTGGAAAGTAGTTTGAAAGATGGGCTACCTACTAGCCTTAAGCTAAAAGTGGTAAGCTTAAGCATCTACGCACAGCGGGAACCAGAGCAGTTGAAGGATGGAATTGATCATGCGATTGGAGATGATTTTCTAAGATATCCCTATGCAATTCCATACGTACAGTATGAGCAGATGTTGGCCTCGGAAATTCAGATTCCGGCTTTGTGGTGGCGAGGGACCTTTGCCAATACAGCAGGCTTTGTGATGGAAAGTTGGATGGATGAACTGGCACATTCGACCCAAACCGATCCCTTGGCATTTCGCCTTGCTCTCCTCACAAAGACAGAAGATCTAGTGAAAATTCGAGGAGAAGAAACGATGGACAAAAGCTTGTTTAGAGGAGTCTTGCAGGAGATAGGCCGCTTATCGGGTTGGAAGAAAAAGCGTAAGAAAAATCAGGGTAGGGGAGTTGCTGCTTGTTTTACTTTTTTTGAGTCTTATGCTGCGATCGTAGCTGAGGTAAGCGTAAAAGGAAATAGGCTTAAAATCCACAAACTCTATTGCGTTGTAGAATGTGGTCAAGTAGTAAATCCAAATCTAGTGCGAGCACAAATTGAGGGTGGGATCGTATTTGCTTTATCTGCCATGTTGAAAGCCTCAATCACCTTTGAGCAGGGTGAGGTTGTGGAGAATAGCTTTGGGGACTATCCGACTTTGACTTATAAAGAATGCCCCGAGATTGAGATTCACTTATTGCCCTCTGAGCGTCCAGCTTGTGGCGTGGGGGAGTTATCCAATATCCCCACTTTTGCGGCTGTAACCAATGCTATTTTTGATGCTTGTGGCTTACGCATAAGATCCTTGCCGCTTAATCAGTATTTGGAGGTTTAGGATGTGGAATAATACTTCCGAAGTCTTTAAAAAATCGGAAGTATTATTCCATATCAACTTTATTTTACTTGCATAAGCAACAAAAAATTCGCTACTTTGTGTAAGTGCTTATATAAATGCTATTATAATGAATTTTTACAAAGCTGCTGGTGGACTGATTTTGGGTACAAGATTGAAGCGATTGAGCGATCGATTTTTGCAAGAGGTAGGCCAAATCTATCAAGAACTGGAGATAGAATTTGAGCCTAGTTGGTTCCCCGTATTTTTTCTTTTGCGTGAAAAGGGTAGTCTATCTATGACGGATATTGCTGCGGCAATGGACGTTTCTCACTCAGCCATTAGTCAGATGATTAGCAGCTTACGGAAAAAGGAACTGATTCAACTTGTAGAAGATTCGCAAGATGCACGCCGCAAGAAGGTAAGCTTAACGCAGCTTGGGGATAATCTTTTACAAAAGGTAACGCCGATATGGCATTCCATGCAGCTCGCCATGCCAACGCTTTGGGAAACAGAGGATCGTCAAACACAATTCATGGAGGAGCTGGGAGCTTTAGAAGAGAGACTATCTCAGAAGGTCTTTTCCACTAAAACTTTGGCACTAGTACCAGAGGTTGACTTTGAGGTGAAGAGATGGGACACCTCCAAGTTTGATCCGGCTTTTGAAGTCTTTAAAGGGGAAAGTGAAGGGAGATTCCACCAGCTACCAGAAGGGGCTCAGATCTGGGTGACAATGACTAAAGGCCAAGTTGTTGGAGCGCTAGCTATTCTTCCTAACTCAGCAGCTGGATTGCATCTATGGCAAGTTTTTGTGCAAGCTGACTATCGACGAAAAGGATTGGCCACTAGCATGATTAAGGAAGCCCTGCTGGCTTTAAATACCAGACCTAATACCATCCTGAAAGTAGAAGATCCTCAACTACCGCTGATTCAGTTATTAATCAAGGCAAAAGTCACTTTTACCGTCGCGCCCAATAAATAGTAGGTTATGAACAAACAAGCATTTCATTATGGATTAGACGAACTCTCCATCGGTTTGGCGCTACAAATTGCTCAGGGTAGATTAAAGGGAAGTCTGAATCGGGAGGCTCGCGAAAAAATTAGCCAAAGTCGTTCCTGGGTTGATGCCGTAGTGCGTAATGAGCAAGTTGTATACGGAGTGACTACAGGTTTCGGTCCCTTGTGTACTACTTTAGTGGCTAAAGAGTTAACGCAGGAATTACAGCACAATCTACTTAAAAGTCATAGTGTGGGAGTGGGAAAACCCATTCCTAAGCAGGTAGCCAAATTAATGTTGATCCTGAAAGCACAGGCACTAGCACAAGGCTATTCGGGTATTAGATTGCAGACGCTGGAGCGGATGCTTTGGCACATTGATAATGACATTATTCCCTTCGTCCCGGAGAAAGGATCAGTAGGAGCGTCCGGGGACTTGGCTCCTCTTTCTCACCTCTTTCTTCCGCTGATCGGCCTTGGTAAGGTATACTATAAAGGGAGTTATCAGCCGACTGGTGCTGTTTTGCAGGCTTGTGGTTTAGCGCCTCTTCAGCTAGAGGCAAAGGAGGGCTTAGCGCTGATCAATGGCACGCAATTTATGGCAGCCTATGGCATTGTCGTCGCGGCACGCTTACAGCGATGCTTAGATCAAGCGGATATCACCGCCGCCATGATGCTAGAGGCCCTGACGGGTTCTGCCAAACCTTTTCATGCTGATCTACATCGTTTGCGTCCTCATCCTGGCTGTAGTTATGTGGCGGAACGGCTACGTCAATTGCTCCAGGATTCTGCCATTATGCAATCTCACGTGAACTGCGACCGGGTTCAGGACCCTTATTCTTTGCGATGTATACCACAAGTACACGGTGCGTCTAGACAAGCTTGGCTCCACTTGAAGGAAAGTATCCACACCGAAATCAACTCTGTCACTGATAACCCGATTATCCTAGACGATATTAATATCATCAGTGGAGGGAATTTCCATGGTCAACCCATCGCTCTACCGCTAGACTATGCTGCTATGGCAGCAGCAGAGATAGGAAATATAGCGGATCGACGCATTTATTTAAGCATTGAAGGAAAGATGCCAGGTGTGCCAAAACTTCTGATGCAGGAAGTCGGCCTTAATTCGGGATTTATGATTCCTCAGTATACTACCGCGGCCTTGGTAAGTGAGAACAAAACGCTCTGTTTTCCCGCTTCAGTCGATAGTGTTCCTACTTCCTTAGGGCAAGAAGATCATGTTAGTATGGGATCCATCAGTGGACGGAAAGCCTATCAGGTGGTGCAAAATCTTGAGCAGATATTAGGTATAGAGTTGCTATACGCTGCGCAAGGTTTAGACTTTCACCAGCCGCTCCGTTCCAGTGTTTTGCTGGACGCCTGCTACCAATTAGTGAGGTCAAAGATTGCACACCGCACCTCCGATGCCCTTTTTGAGGATGATTTAGAAATGGCCATTCAGCTTATTAGTGAAGGCAAGCTTCAACAGCTCACAGATGGGCTTGCTGTCGATCACCAAATTTCTTTTAAAAACAGTACTCATGAACTATACGGACTTTATTAAACAATACGCAGCTCATCCACATTACCGAGCACCGAAAGGGAATCGATTACATGCCAAATCATGGCAGACGGAGGCGGCCCTTCGGATGTTGCTGAATAACCTGGATTCGGAAGTAGCTGAAGACCCAGCGGAGCTAATCGTGTATGGTGGAACCGGTCAAGCGGCTCGAAATATCCCTGCTTTACAGCAAATCATAAAGGTGTTGTTGGAATTGGATGAAAACCACAGCTTATTGGTACAGTCGGGCAAACCCGTCGGTATTGTGCGTACGCATCCGCATGCCCCCAGGGTCTTGATCGCCAATAGTAACCTCGTTCCTGCTTGGGCCAATTGGGAGCATTTTGAAGATTTGAAGGAAAGAGGTTTGATGATGTTTGGTCAAATGACCGCAGGTAGCTGGATCTACATTGGCACACAAGGTATTTTGCAAGGAACCTACGAGACTTTCGCAGCCTGTGGTCGCAAGTACTTTCAGGATAATCTCAAACATCGGCTTTTAGTGACGGGTGGTTTGGGAGGAATGGGGGGCGCTCAGCCGCTTGCCGCTACGATGGCGGGAGCCACTTTCCTTGGAGTTGATATTGATCCCGCTCGAATTGAAAAACGGATAGCTACGCGATATATAGACAAAATGACGGATAGCTATGAGGAAGCTATGTCTTGGGCTCTCGCTGCCAAGGAAGAAGGACAGGCGGTTTCTATTGGCCTAGTGGGAGATATAGGAGATGTGTTAGAAAGACTATTAGCGGATGAAATTATTCCGGATATTCTCACCGATCAGACCTCTGCTCATGACCCAGTGCATGGTTATGTTCCTCACGGGATGACCCTATCGGAAGCGGAATCACTAAGAGCGACTAATCCTTCCTGTTACAAAGATCGGTCTCTACAATCCATGGCAAGACACGTTGGGTTGATGCTGGAGATGCAAAAGCGAGGAAGTATTGTTTTTGACTATGGCAACAACCTGCGAGAGTTTGCTCGGCAGGGAGGTGAAGAAGATGCTTTCGATTTTCAAGGTTTTGTTCCTGAGTTTATCCGTCCTCTCTTTTGTGAAGGTAAAGGTCCTTTCCGGTGGGCGGCCTTATCCGGTGATCCCGCCGATATCCACCTTACAGATCGGGCTTTGATGGAGGCTTTTCCCGAAAACAAGCATCTAATCAATTGGTTGAAACAGGCCCAAGAGAAAGTGGCCTTTCAGGGTATTCCCTGTCGCATCTGCTGGCTTGGAATGGGAGAACGAGAAAAGGCAGGCTTGATCTTTAATGATCTAGTTAAAACGGGAGCAGTGAAGGCTCCCATCGTGATAGGAAGGGACCATCTAGATTGTGGTTCGGTAGCATCTCCCAATCGTGAAACAGAGGGGATGATTGATGGCAGTGATGCAGTATCAGATTGGCCATTACTAAACCTCATGTCCAACACGGCTGGAGGAGCGACTTGGGTTTCTTTTCATCACGGAGGAGGCGTGGGTATGGGATTTTCACAGCATGCAGGAATGGTAATTCTGGCTGACGGTACGGAGGAGGCCGCCGAAAGACTGAAAAGGTGCTTGCACAACGATCCCGCCATGGGCGTATTTCGGCATGTAGACGCCGGCTATGAGTTGGCCCAGCAAACGGGACAGAAACATGGATTGCTCCTTTAATGAAAATACCTCGGACTATGTCGGCGACTATAGCTATTGGCCCTTTTTCCCAAATTATTACGATGAGCGGCCTCCCACTCAAAGGTGCTATTTCTGATGAACACTTAGTTGTAATCGAGAATGGAGCTATGATCTTGGAGAATGGCCGAGTGGAAGCGATTGGGGAGGCTAAGGCCATTCGGAATACGGCAAAGGTAAAAGGAATGCCGTGGCATGAGTTGGAAAAGCAGTTGGTGGCGATCCCTGGGCTGGTTGATGCGCATACGCATATCTGTTTTGCTGGCTCTAGGGCCAGGGACTATGCTGCAAGATCGGCTGGTAAAACTTACCTAGAGATTGCGCAGGCTGGTGGGGGAATTTGGGATACGGTATTGAAAACACGAGCTGCTTCTGAAGAGAACTTGACTACATCCATGCTGGACAGGTTGTCTCGTCTACTGCAATCAGGCGTTACCACAGCAGAAGTAAAAAGTGGTTATGCTTTAACTGTTGAGGGTGAGTTGAAGATGCTCAGAGCCATTCGGAAAGCTGGACAAGATAGTCCCATGGATGTGATTCCTACCTGCTTACCTGTCCATATTGTACCCCGGGATTTTACTGGTACGGCGATGGAGTATGTGGAGTATCTACTAGCTGAGTTTTTCCCAATTGTACAACAGGAACAACTGGCCAGACGAGCTGATATTTTTGTGGAAGAAGAGGCCTTTGGTATGGCCGAGGCAAAACACTATTTATCTACCTTAAATCAGCGGGGATTTGATTTGACGGTTCATGCAGACCAATTTAGTACGGGTGGGAGTCAAGTAGCGATAGAATGTGGGGTTCGCAGTGCAGATCATCTTGAAGCATCGGGGACGGAACAGATAGAAGCTTTGGCTGCTAGTGGGGTGATTCCTGTAGCTCTACCTGGAGCTTCTCTAGGTTTAGGCTGTGATTTCACTCCGGGCCGCCGACTGCTAGATAGGGGCGCCTCCCTTGCCATTGCTTCCGACTGGAATCCGGGCTCCGCTCCGATGGGCGATCTTTTGACTTGTGCTAGTATTTTTGGGATGTGGGAAAAGCTGAGTTTAGCTGAGGTGTTAGCGGGGGTGACATTTAGAGCTGCTGCTGCTTTGGGGTTACAAGATCGAGGTAGGTTGCTGGAAGGACAGATCGCCGATATTACAGCCTTTGAAACATCGGATTACAGGGAGATTTTTTATCAGCAAGGCCAATTGCGACCCACTATGGTGTGGAAAAGAGGGCAGCTCATTTCAAACAGCACATCATGATGAATCCGACCTACTATCAAGCAGCAGACCCACAGCATTGGAGTGGGCGAGTGGATACAGCAAAGGATGTTCGGTTACATCAAAAAATTTCCTTGGTAGATCTTGATGGAAAGTGGGATCAGAATCCTGCTGTAGCCATACTTGGTTTTTGTAGTGAGGAAGGCGTCCGGCGAAATAAGGGGCGGATAGGAGCGGCGGAGGGGCCTCAGGCTTTACGAAAAGCGCTGAGTAGTTTTGCTTGGCATTTCCCGGGAGACTTTTGCTTAGCGGATTGCGGTAACATCTACTGCAAGGACGAGGCTTTAGAAGCTGCGCAAGAAACCTTAGCAAGGGGGATAGCTCGAATCTTAGATGGCTCTGCCTTTCCATTAATTCTCGGTGGGGGGCATGAGACTGCCTGGGGAAGCTATCAAGGGATCCGGCAGGCTCTTGGCTCAAGCGCCCAAATAGGAATTATAAACATTGATGCTCATTTTGATTTGCGTACTCCGGTTGAACAAGGTAATTCTGGAACTCCCTTCTGGCAAATGGCCGACTGGGCAAAATCTAACGGGGCTAACTTCAATTATCTTTGCCTAGGGATTAATCCAAGTGGTAATACCCAATCGCTTTTTGACACTGCTGACGACCTAGGGGCAGCGTATTTGACCACAGATCAATTATCCTTGCTTCCACCTAACAGTTTACCTGAACAACTTAGGCAATTTGTTCAGGCTCATGAGTATCTATATCTATCCATCGATTTGGATGCTTTTGATGCCGCCTTTGCGCCGGGCGTTAGCGCTCCTGCTAGCCTTGGCCTATATCCCTTGCAAATCCTTCCCTGGCTCAATTTTATTGCCAGTTCTGGGAAACTAATACTCTGTGATATCTGCGAATTAAATCCGACGTTTGATGTCGATCAACGCACGGCTAAGCTGGGTGCGAGTTTGCTGTATCGCATCCTCCAAAATTTAGTTTTCGTTGCTCCCGTCTAGGTTAAAGATATCTTTCACCGCTTCAGAAGCTAGCAGATCCTTGATGGAATCTAGCAGATCTGGACTTTTTAAGAAAGGATGACTTTGATATAAAGCGCGATACTGCTCCATCATATCTTCTTGATAAGCCTCTAGTTTTTTCCCAATCACCTGGTCGATAGTGGCAAGGGTATTTTTCTGAAAGTGCAGATGGACCGGGTCTACATAGCCCTGTCTAATAAAACCTGCTGTTTTTTTCGCACAGCGACAAGGGTTCTGTTTATTGATCAGACCACATTTTTCTTGCATGAAGCTATAGAGGTCTTTCTTGACCCGATGTAGTTTTATGCGAAAATTAGCCCTAGAGATTTCCATAATGTCGGAACCTATTGTATCCGGTAGCTCTAATAGCTCTCCGATGATATATACCAACCGCTGTTCTGGGGTAAGGCATAACAACATGCCCTTCATGCAACTCAATTTGGCCTCTTTTACCAATAAGCCCTGTTCCACTCCTTGATATTCCTCGGGTAAACTTGTATTGGGAGTGTGATCCAGACCAGCAGCAAAGGCCTCAAAGGAAAGCATGGCCTTTTCGTTTCTTTTCAGGTTAAGGAAGTGATTCTTAATGATTCGATATAGCCAGGTTCTAAACTCGCTATTTCCTTTAAAATTGCTCAGTTTCGTGATCGCTTTTATTAATACTTCTTGACTGAGATCAGCCGCATCTTGGTGATTACCTGTAAATGCCAAGGCAATATTAAAGACCCAATCTTGATGACGTTTGATAAGGTCTTCTAAAGCAGATTTTTCTCCCACTAAGGCGGCTTGGATAAGTTCTTTATCTGAAGTCATAGATTTTTTTTGCTCACTCACCCCCTGAGTTACTCACCGGGTGAGTGTTTTCTTGAAAATACCAGAATTTACGGTTCTGGCTAATGCTAGACTGTAGGAGTAGTTTATGTTTAAAGTTATGATTTACAGTGGGTTATTATGGTTTTTTCTTGATTTTTAAACAAAAGAAAAAAGAAACACTCACCCGCTCAGTAACTCACCCGCTGAGTGAGTGTTCTCGAGCTCCTACTGCTCCAGCAGAAACTGCCCATGCGGATCATCAAAGACCATTAACCATCTCCCATCTTCTTGTTTCCTCAAAACGGCGATCGACAAGCCCGTCTGCTTAACGGAAGTGCCATCAGGAGCTGTGGCCGTCATGGTCCAAGGAGCCAAGTGTACGCCAATGTCACCATTGACAAAAACCTCATGGCCACTGTATTCAAATCTCGGACTGATTCCGAAACTCTGCACGAATCGCTCCTTTAGTAACTCATCATCCTGGATCGGGTTTTGGGGATCAAACACGACTAGGGCATTTGACTCATAGCTATCCATCACACCCTTGATATCTTTTTGATGAAAGGCTTCCGTCATGTGTTGAACGGCTTGTAGCACTTCTAGCTGCGTGGGATTGAAAGCTTGCTTTTCCATAGGTTTAAAAGTTTGTGCGTTTGAAAAAAAAGATAAGCAGATGCCTAGTAGGACTAGGCTTCTCCGGTGTGCATTGGACATTATCATTTATTTTTCTTGTGATTGAATTTTGCCCTTAGACACGGGAAAAGGAAAGCTGTTACAGTTCATTCATAATTTTTGACAAATTCCGCTCTCAGGCAAAGGATATTGGCATTTCAAAAAGAGCAATAAAATCGAGGAGAGCTTTCGCTGAGTTTTGTATTTTTCCGAAGCAGTGTAAAGTAAAGTCTTCAAAGACAACAACTTAATTCATTTTTTACCAAAAAATAATCAGCTGTGAAGAATTGTTATGCTAAGGCGATAGCCAGTGCGTTGTGCTTTCTCATTTCTTGTTTTTATGTGCCAAATAGTCTATTGGCACAGAAGAAAGAAGCCAAAATTGAAGCCGATACCACGGCTAAAAAACCTAAGAAAGAAAAATCCCCCTTTAAAGCTTATAAGGATGTCATCACGGATAAGGCCAAAAGTGATGAAGGTTTATTTACCGTACATCGAGTGGGAGACAAGTGGTACTATGAAATCCCGAATAAGGAGCTAGGAACGGAGATGTTATGGATCAGTCGTATCAAGGCTATTCCTGGAAACTTTAGTCCATACCTTAATGCTGGCTCTAAGATCTACACCAAAATGGTACGCTGGGAAAGAAAGGAAAATAAGATCTTAGTGAGGATTGTCTCCACCCAAAATGTGGCTAATGAAGAGGAGGCCATACATGAATCCGTAAGGGTGAATAACTTTGAGCCAATCTGGCAATCTTTTAAAATTGCAGCTTTAAATGCGGATACTACGGGAGTGGTCATCGATGTAACCAACATTTTCTCTAAGGAGGCAGCTGGTATTAGTCAGATTCCTAGTCGAGTCAAAAAAGACCAGAAAATTAGTTCTTCTGATGCTTCAAAGTCTTTTATCGATACGGTACGAGCTTTTCCTATCAATGTAGAAGTGACTCATACTATTACCTACAAAGCTGGACAGGATTCGCGAAGTGGCCGAGGTGGTGTCATGTCTGTTCAATGGAATCAGTCGATGATTAAACTCCCCGAAGAGCCAATGACGCCCCGATTATTCGATCCTCGAGTGGGTTGGTTTACCATTAGTCAGACGGACTATAGTTCAAAAGCGCTAAAATCAGATACGAAACGCTATATCCGTCGTTGGCGTCTAGAGCCCAAAGATCCAGCTGCTTACGCACGTGGAGAACTCGTGGAGCCAGTAAAGCCGATTATCTATTACCTCGATCCAGGAACGCCAGAAAATCTACGCCCCTACATTAAGGCTGGCGTGGAAGAGTGGCAAGAAGTATTTGAAACGGCTGGTTTTAAAAACGCTATTCTGTGCAAGGATCCCCCGAGCCCTGAGGAAGACCCCGATTTTAGCCCGGAAGATGCCCGTTATTCGGTGGTGCGCTACGTGGCTAGTACCACTAGAAATGCCATGGGTCCTAGCGTTAGTGATCCGCGTACGTGAGAAATCATAGAGAGCGATATTATTTGGTATCACAACCATTTGCGCTCCTACCGCAATCGCTATTTGCTAGAGACTGGAGCAGCTAATCCCAATGCGCGTACCTTGGATACACCCGCAGAAGATATCGGAGAAATGATGAAAATGGTAATTGCCCATGAGATTGGACACGCCTTGGGTTTACCTCACAATATGAAAGCCAGTGCCGCCTATCCAGTTGATTCCCTTCGATCGGCAAGTTTCACCAAGAAGTATGGAATTGCTACGACAATCATGGACTATGCTCGCTACAATTATGTAGCACAACCTGGCGATGAAGGGGTTCGCTTTGTTCGCCAGATCGGACCATACGATCATTACAGTATCAACTGGGGGTACCGCTTGGTACCTGGAGTAACCACTGCAGAAAGTGAGAAGCCGACTTTGGACAAATGGATTCGGGAAAAGGTGGATGATCCTCGCTATCAATTTGGCAGCGGGTTTGGAGGCGAAGATCCTGACTCTCAAACAGAGTCTATAGGAGATAACGCGATTCAAGCTAGCTCATACGGTTTAGCTAATCTGAAAAAGATCACGCCTAACTTGATTGAATGGACCACCAAAGATTCTAAGGACTATACTGATCTATCAGAACTATATGGAGAACTGATTAGTGTTTGGAATCGCTACATTGGACATGTAGTTACCAATGTGGGAGGGATACATAATGAGATTAAGATGGCGGACCAGGAAGGACCAATGTTCACATCTGTTCCAGCTGCGCGTCAGAAAGAGGCCATGCAGTTCCTGAATCAGCATGTTTTTGCAACACCTACCTGGCTATTGGATGAAGAGATTCTTCGAAGAATTGAATCCAATGGAGCCTTGGAGCGCATTCGTAATCTGCAATCACGCTGGATGCGGAGCCTGATGAGTACACGGCGTATACAACGCATGATGGAATCTGCCGCCTTTGGCAATAAAAATGCCTATTCTCCTATGGAGATGTGCCAAAGTTTACGCAGAGGTATTTGGACAGAGATTTATACAAATCAGCCGATTGACATTTATCGTAGAAATCTGCAGCGTGCATATCTGGATCATGTTAAGAGTCTACTTAATCCTCCTAAGTCATCTGGTACTGCCTCTCGTTTTTCATTTGGCCCGCCAACTACTCCCCTAAGCCAGTCAGATGTTTGGCCAATGATCAAGGCAGAATTGAAGACTTTGGATAAGGACTTGAAGAAGGCTATTCCTCGTATGGGCGATCAGATGAGTCGATATCATTTAGAGGACGCGCGGGATCGTATTGCAGATTTGTTGAATACGGATAATTGGTAGTGTGAGGACCAGGAGTTGCAGAGTGAAAGGCTCATTCTGCAACTCCCATTCTTCTTCAGATATGCTATTGAATTCTAGTAAACAAAAAAAATTATACTGCTGTAACGTTTGGGCCCTTTAGGAATACTAACCAGGAAAAACATTAATTATGATGACTGGTTTAATACAAAGAATTAGATGTTCCTTCAGTACCGGCTCTATTGCTGAATACTACAGCCGCCTTGGGAAAAATGAATTGGAAAATAGAAAAAAAGGCTTGAAGAAAATGTTGCTCGTCCCACTCATAGCCTGGCTCACCAGTTTTTCCCTAATTACCCTTAGTACAGACCTAGACCTTCCCTTACTCATTGTCTTTTCCCTCGCTGTTTTTGGGACGATCATTGGATTGTTTGTAGACTATCAGAAAAGAAGAAATCTGATAGATGAAGCTTTGAAAAAATTTTGATTCTTGAGATTACAGGAGACATTTATTTCCAATATCCAAGCACATCAACAGTTGATCAATAAGGTCTTGTATCTCTATACCGATAACCTGGAAGACCGAAAGGATCTTCGTCAGGAAATCTTATCCCAAGCTTGGCTGGCATATCCGAAGTTTCGTGGAGATGCTAAGTTCTCTAGTTGGTTGTATCGAATTGCCTTGAATGTATCAATTTCTGGGTTGAAGCAGAACAAGAAGCGCTCGGTCAGGGAGGCTAGCCTGCGACCTGCTAATGCGAGTAAATTGATTAATGAAACTGAGCTACTTGATTTGATTTTAGCCCTCTTAAATGAAATTGAAAAATCGATTGTCCTGCTGCTCGTAGAAGGGTATGAGAGAGAAGAAATAGCAGACATGCTAGGTATATCTAAAGGGGACTTAAGAGTCAAGATTTTTCGCGTAAGGAAAAAGCTGAAGCAATATGGAATTGAAGGATATCTTGAATAAAAAGGCTGCTAGTATAGATGATTTCCAATTCCATTCAGAGGAAATCAAAAGGGAGTTAACCGGGAAAATAAAGGGTAACCTTAGATACCTACTTCGATATCATCAGGTGGCTTTGGTCTTCAATCTAGTGATGACCCTCGCCTTTGCCTCGATATATGTATGGTATCCCTCAAAGGATATCATAGTGTCACTGGCATTGATCTGCGGATGCTTTATATACATCAGTGCTAATCTGGTCTATCATCTCTGGAATCAGGCGCAAATAGATGTGGACCTTCCCTTGAAAAAGGTATTGACGAAAGAACTCAGTCTGTTAGACGCACTAGAACGGCGGAATAAGCACTTTTTCTCCGTAATTTTTGCTACCTCTTTCCTAGGCGGATTTTTGCTCGGACTCATTGCTAGAGGCTGGACCATAGACCAAATGATAACTAAACCCATCTTGATTCTTCTTATTTTGGTGCTCACTGGCTTCGCATACTGGGTATCGGGGAAATCGTCTTTCCGAACTTTGAATTCAATCCTGAGCAAGAACTATAGAGTCCGCAAGATGGCTTTGAAAGAGCAGCTATCTTTTTTGGAGGAGGAGGAATAATGTGGAAGGGAACTAGTATCTATGAATTATGACACATAGATTCCAGCTCCCAAAATTATACTTGTGCTATAAATAATCCACTGCCTCCACCAACTCATACTCCGCCGAAGCCCGGATCAATTCTCTCAAAATTGCGGCATGCCCGGAGCCAAATATGACCAGAATGCGATCTTCTGGATCCGTACTGACTCGAGTAAGATTAGCGTAAATATTGATATTCCTTGCATACCATTTAGTAAGGACTTCTGCTCCGGGATAGTCCTTACCTTTCCCAATGCGAGTCATGGTGACATAGAATTGATGCCCACCATCTAACATTGTCGGATCGTTCATGACTTTCAAAGATTCCCCCATCGTTCTTTCAGACAATTTGCTTTGGAATTCTCCAATGAAGGATTCGATTTGCCCGAAGATCGGTTGGAGAATATCCATTTGACCGTTCTTTTGAGCATACTCCATCATCGAATCGAAGGGTAGATTGAGGCGATAATCTATGCAGTAGATCTGCGGATGACCTAATTTCTTAGCTAAACGGAAACCAATTTGCTCATCCTCGCCTTTCTTCAAGGTATATTCTCCTTTGCGATAGGCTTGGTAATGCTTTTGATCCAAGGTGTCATATCGACTCTGCCATGCCGTTTCGATAGCAATTTTAGTGGGTTTGAACTTGGCTAGCATTTCTGCGACGGCTTCCAATTCTTTTTGTCGGCGCTCGGTGGTAACATCGTCAGATTTTACATTATACATGTCTTGGTTAGGGTTGTTGAAATGCCAAGTCCCTAATACCATAACCTTGGCTTTTTTTGCGGTTTGAGCTTGTGCGCTCAGTAAAGAGGGTGCAATCATCACAAGCCCTAGCAGGACTAGATAGTAGATCGATTTCATAAATAACAGTGTTTTGGTGATTGTTATGACTGCTTTAAAGTAAGGCTGAGGGAAGGAGTAAGGCGAGTGTTGCAGGACGAAAGGCGCTTTTCAACCTTTCAAATGGGAAAAATTACTTCTGAAGATGTGGACCCATACCACCAAATTAACCTCACTGGGGAAACCTGGACATATCCTTGCGCTATTAATTTTCTCATCCGGCAATGACATAAAAAATGCCCGTTTATCTAAAGCGAAAGTTAAAAGTGAGCAGGAAGTATTGAGTAAGTGTATTCCATTGCCTTTGCATCAAAAAATTGGTGTCTCCGATTCTTTGAAGCCCCGTATATTGATTCAGCAGGTCGAAACCACTAAGGGTAAGAGAGCCCTTTTCTGCTTGCAGGAAGAAATAACTGATATTGGCACTTATTAATGGAACACTAACCGCCTCATCAAAGCTTCTGGCATTGTAATTTACAATATTGGCTCTAGCCTCAAAATTCCATTTTTGAGTGGGTGTATATCGTAGATTCCCAGTGTAGCTGGTATTTAGGTAGATATTGTTTTGATCTTGCGCGATGGAGAATTTTGTTTCCGTCAGACTTATAGCAGCGCTTAATCTTATGGCAAAAATATCGTTCCTGCGATTTTCTATTGCGACATCAAGGCTATGGGTGAAGTTGGTGTTGATGTTTTCTTTTTGGTTGATAAAGACGATGCTTCTATTCCAATTTTCATTGGAGGTAATATTCAGGTCGAGTCCCAGACTTCGTATCGGGGTGGAAAAGTCTAGGTAAGTGTTCAGGTTAACGTCATTGTCTACATTGATGGGTTGACTTATCTTGACGAGCTCATCATTGATGCTTTGAGCCCATCTAATCTTGTCCTTTGTGTAATCACCTCCAAGGCGAAAGGACACAGACGTAAAGGAAAACTGATCAAACAACGTCCAACTGGTAGAAAGTCGATGCCTTTGTTCTGGAGCAAGGTTTGGATTGCCTTGGATAACATTCAAAGGGTTTACTACATTGCGTACAGGAATTAGCTGGATGACAGTAGGCATATTGACTGTGCTAGCATAATTGATATTTATGCGTCTGCCGCTGCGGTATTCATTTCGATAACTTATGGTAGGTGTCCAGAAAAAGTAGGTCTGCTGCTGAAAGCTGGATTGATTTAGAAGTTTATTGAAGTTATTGACAACCGCCATTAATTGTAGGTTGAACTGAGCTTTTTTTCCAACTCGATTTAGGGTGAGGCTTGGCCAAAAGAATCTTTGTTGAGTGTTAAATTCTGGAATCTCAATTTCCTCTAATTCACTCCGATCATTTATAAATCCTTCACCGCGATCTAAACCACTGTTTTCTACACCTATCCTTGCTCCTATCCCCATCGACCAGGAAGGGTTTAGTTTTTGTAAGAGAGTGGGTTCCAGCGCAAGGAAGAGTCGATCTTCATCGTTGCGTTGAATTTGTTGTAGTACTTCTTCGCTCTGTGGGTTGAAAAATCGGGTAGTATTTATCCAGTCTAGATGATTAGCATTTTCTTGGAGCGTACTCTGGAATTCTGTCTTGAACTGGGTTCTATCCTCATTGAATTTGGCGATGTAGGTTGCTCTTGACCACAGATATAAGTTGTCGGAGACATCCTGGGTTGTATTATCTAGGGCATTGACTGCTTTTTCTTGGCTTTGAGTTGAGGTAAGGGTTTGGGTGAAAATATCACTGGTTCGAATATTAGCTCCGCCGTCAAAGACGAGCCGCTGTTGCTTATTGAAACTGTGGCGCATGCCGAAGTTCAATTTGTGTGGACGATCTGTGTCCGTCTCCGTGATATCCTGATTTTGTTCGAAAGTAATATCAGAGAGGAAGTTCTCGGTATAGACTTCTTCCACTAGATCCTTAATTCGTCGATTACCGAGGTAGCTTAGGAAGTAGCGATTTTGACTACTCGGATTATAGGAGAGGTTGAGTCCTCCTGCTAAGGCCTCATTAATACCTTTGTTATTTAGGCCAAATTGCTGGTTGTCCTTATTGGTGAAGCCGAATTCATTGATGTTGTTGTAGCTACCTAGTAGCGCATGTTGTGTCTTTGGGGTAAAACGGTAGATTTTGGCTTCCAGCCTATAGGTTTCTTCCGTACCTGCCCCCGCAGCAAGCTCGCCAAAGTATCCCTTTTTATGATCTTCCTTAAGCTTGAGGTTAATGGTTTTCTCTCGAATCCCATCGTCTATGCCTGAAAATAGGGCCTCTTCGGTCTTACGATCAATAACCTGGACCTTGCTCAATGCCTTAGCTGGTAGGTTTTTGGTGGCCACCTTGGGGTCTTCGTCAAAGAATTCTTTCCCATCTACTAAGACCTTGACCACTTCTTCCCCTTCTGCCTTGATATTCCCGGAGTTATCTACCTCTACTCCCGGAAGTTGCTTCAGGACCTCTTCAGCTGCTGCTCCAGGCCTGGTCTTAAAAGCCCTGACATCAAATTCCAGTGTGTCATTTTTGAATTTAATCGGGATCAACTCAGCTTCTACTACCACTTCTTCCAAGGTGCTGAGAGATAGCTGCCGGTCACCCAAATCTTCTCCGGAAGGTAAGGGGATGTCCAATTGCTCATAGACCGTTTGCATGCCTACATAGGAGAACTGGATGAGATAGCTCCCTGCCCTGATACTTTTGATCTGGTATTCCCCTTTAGCATTAGTGACACCGAAATACTTCAGGAGTGAGTCCCCTGGGTTCAATAGGGCTACGGTAGCGTAATTGAGAGCTTGCTTATCCTGATCCAATACTCTTCCGCTAATAGTATGTTGGGAAAAACCAATGCTGTACAATAGAATACTCAATCCGAATGCTAAAAAATGCTTTACCATACGGGCATTAGTTTTTGGATTTACTTCCTGCCTTCTTTTCCGCGGCTCGAGTTTCCTTAAATTCCCTAGTTTTTTCTTCTACAATTTGGTCAAATTCTGTCTGGGACAACCTTCGCCCTTTGTTGAGTCTACTCGTCAAATCTTCTTGTGGTTTTTCCAGCTCAACCTTGGTAGCTAATAGAAAGACTTCATCGTTCTTCTCTAAGCCTAGGATAACGCCTGGGAGGCCATGGTAGGTGCCTGGACCTATAGCAATGGGGATCTGAGGAGTGAACCAGGCGGTAATTGTTTCATTTCCTACCTCAAGCTCAGCTCCCATACATATGTAGTCCAATACTTTTTTCTTTCTAGTGGTCAGCTTCCATGCTTTGGGTGCATACCCTTTTTTGATCAAGAAACTTCGGGTCATGAACTCCACCTGCTCGAGTTGTTCCTTTTTGTTCAGATCGACAAAGGATTGTTTCACTTTCGGTTTTGGCGCTTTGTAGTAGTTGGCCTTCATGATCGCCGTTTTCAAGTGCTCAGAGGCTACTTTTTTGCTAGACCGGTCTTCCTCATACAAGGCTTGATGTAATGTAAATGAAAGTTGGTGAACAGATTTTCCTTTCTTAGGTAAGTCCGCAATGTAGTTATCCCAGAGCGGGTCATCGTAGGCCCCCACTAGCTGGTAATCGATGATTTGTTCATAAGTAATGACGCCTCCGGTTACGTCTTGTGCTACTAGGCCAAAAGGATAGGTTAATAGTGTTATCATACTTCCGAAGAGAAGACTTACTAGATGTTTCATGCCAAGGTATTTGTTAATACCTAAAGATATATAAGCCTAGCATTAATTGAACGTGTGTATGGTACAAGGTGCAGCAAAAGAAAGAGATTGGCATATAATTCAGCCCTAAGTTACCCCCC
This sequence comes from Saprospiraceae bacterium, assembly GCA_013214355.1. Classification (GTDB taxonomy): domain Bacteria; phylum Bacteroidota; class Bacteroidia; order Chitinophagales; family Saprospiraceae; genus DT-111. The sequence continues at coordinate 66,052 of JABSSL010000002.1, forward strand.
TGGATAACCGCCTACTACTTATATGCTCTAATTCAGAACTCTTGAAGATATCATTCCGATGAAGGGGAACTGAAGAAGATCAGAAAATCCTCTCCTGAAACTTTTGGATAATGCTTTCAATAGAACCGGCAGCCTGCTTTTGATACTCAAGACAATTGAGGCAACCTAGGTAGTTCTTTTCTTTGTACTGTTGCAATACGCGAGGATAACAATCGTGATACTTCCTGGCTTCTTTATAAATATCTGGGCCAAGCCAAAATTTATTTTGTTCGAGGATCATATCTGCCTTCTGATAGTCTAGATATACGATTTGCATTTTTTGTAAGAGATCGTCATGAATATCTTCTTTCAGCTTCCCGTTTTCTAGCAAGGGCTTTAGTTCTGAGTGCACGAGCAGATTATAGAGGTTGTCGAGATTTCGGGTGTACTTAAAGCAACCCAAGACACCTTTAGCGGCCGGGGATACCTCACTGAAATCAACTAGATTAATGATGAATTCTTCTATCACTTTGAATAGTTGATTTTCGAAGGTGTACATGGAAGTCCAGCACTCGCCCAGCCGATTGATTCGCTCTTTGGCAATTTCGATGTTGAGGGAAAGTTTAGCACTGAGCTTGGAGACCTGCAATTTGATGTCCTCAATCTTTTCGAAGTTCAACTTCAAGGTTCGTTGAATATCGAGGTTCTGGAGAAATTGCAGAAAATCATCGATGATCCTACTTAGGGTAGTAGCTCCTACTTCATCAGTGATGAAATTTTTTCGCTTATCGTCTTTGTATTTATTGTATCTCGCCTCCAGATGCGTGACCCGGATTCGATAGCTATCATCTCCGATTAAACCAATCAATGTATTGGTTTCCTGAAAGGCTTCTTCCAGCCTAAATTTTGCTACATGCTTCCGAATGGAGGCACAATATTCGTGCAGTTCATTATCACTTAGTTTTTTCGGGTTTAGTTTTATGGGGCCTATGACTTTCATTGCTGTAGGGTTGAAGGTGTGGCTGTTTTATCTAAACAGGAAAAGCTTAGTTACTATAGTTAAGCTCCTAAAAGATAGTGTTCTTTCAGGTAGATAATGTCCAATTTATTCCGTAAAGGCTGTACATCTATCCTTCTTTTACTTAATCTTTTCAGCCTCAGTTTCGTTACAAACCACTTTCTTCAGGATAGAGCTTCGGCAACAGCAAGGATAAGTTATGATACTCCTGCGAGCAGTGGTGAAACATCTTAGTTCCGATTTCTTTCGGGAGGAGTTGGCGCTTTACAAAGGGCTTGTTCAAGATAGCATTCAGAATAGCTTGTGCGATTCCACCCATGCGATAGATCTGGTGACCAATCCAAAATCGACTGCGCATTTCCACACCTGCTTCAGTAGCTCGCACGAAATGACACATCTCGGTGGCCCACACGCCTTTATTCGGAGCGCCTACTCTAGCGCAGATCACAGTCTGTTCCTCGGAGTGCAGCTGACTTCCGTCAAACCCAAAGTCGTCCGGCGACATGAAATCAATAAGTATTTTATCCTTCCCCACCCCTACATCTTCGGTTACTAGATGAGTGCTTAGGTGCAAGCGTTCCCTAAAAGTCTTACCCTCATCATGATAATGTCCTTTGAAATCAGCAGAAATATCATAATGCATATCTGGATACCAAATCTGATATCGTGGCCCCTCAGCAGCATGCCACCAGAACCACCAATCGATCATGTCAATACTCACCTGTGGCATTTGGGTGAGTACAGAGACAAAAGTACTGCCGTCTGCTTCTCTCCGAAATCCATTTTCTCCGATCAGATACCCCGGGGCTAAAAGTTTATTGATTTGACTTCTAGGGAGAACGGAGGCGCGGTCCAGCTCCTGACCTTGTTCAAGAATAGCAGCATGTTCGCTGGGAATGGGAGCATTGGGCGATTGTAAATATTTTGTATAAGAAGTCATTGGCTTAGAGTTATGGATTGGTAGATCGGGTACGGATTTGTTGAATTAGCTTGAAGCCTACTCCAATTACTAAGGAAAGGAAGGCAAGCATGATCAAGGGGAAGAGGTATAAATTGGGGTGCAATGGCCCTGCGATTTTGCCTTCTACCCCAGCGAAGGGTTCACGATCTTCCTCTCCGCCAAAAAGATCTGGGTCCACAAAAACCTTCCATAGAGGATCATCTACTGTTTCGCCTCTAGGGAAATCCTGTAAGGCAGCTTTCAAGTCACCAACGATCTCTGGATGTTCTAGCGCCAGGTCCATCGCTTCAGTGGGATCTTCTGCTGGTTTATACAATTCGGCTTCTCCGTCGTTCGGTAATACCAGTTTCCAGTCACCTTGGAAATAGGCTTGGTTAAATCGAGAAACGGCTATAAAATCCCTGGACGGCGCAGCTGCTTCCTGTCTTAGATACGGCCATTGGCTGATACCATCGGCAGCTGTATGATCAAAGGAATTGAAGCCAGCTGCACTGGCCAAGGTGGGTAGGACATCATTCACTGTAATCCGCTGATCGATTTTTTGTTGGTTAAGAAATTTCGGAGCGTAAATGAAGGCCGGTACCCGTATTCCACCTTCGTAAGCTGTATTCTTCCCTCCTTTTAATGGACTATTGTCCGCTGCACCATTTACGACATTATCCCGAACGAACTCGAGGAAAGGAAAGGGGATGGGTTCACCAAATAATTTAGTCAATCTCGCCAGAGGTTTTAAGACAGCATCTGGTGATCCTGCTTTATTTTGCCCTCCATTATCGCTCATCACCCAGATGATGGTATTATCCAGTTGTCCACTGGATTTCAAGGCTTCATAAATCTGCTGAATGCCATCGTCTACTTCCGTTACCATGGCTGCGTGGAGCCGTCTGTTCTCATTGTCAAGTTGCTGATAAGTAGCTACGGTTTGAGCAGGCGCCTCATTTGGCATATGCGGAGCAGCATAGCATAGTTCCAAGAAGAAAGGTTGGGTAGACTTTTGATTTTGAATAATCTTGATCGCTTCATCTGTTAACAAATGAGTGGAATAGCCTTCTTCCCTAATGGTTTCTCCATTTCGCTGCCAATCTAATCCGCCTCCATGGATATGATCATAGTGTCCGACTCCCCCCGTCAAATAGCCATAAAAGTGGTCAAATCCTCGGTTATAAGGCCAATACTCTTTTTTGAAGCGCCCCAAATGCCATTTGCCAATTAGGTTAGTGCTATATCCCTTTTCCTGAAAGTATTGTGGCATTATTTTCTCAGATAAGGGCAGGCCCTTCTCATTATTCTTCCCTAAGGGGTTGACAAAACCTAAGCGTACTGCTGCCTTACCGGTCATTAAAGCACTGCGCGTGGGTGAGCAAGCTGGATGAACGTAAAACCGATCTAGCTCTACACCCTCTTTTGCCAATCTATCCATTGTCGGAGTACGAATTTCACTGCCATGATAACTGACGTCATTCCATCCCATATCATCAATCACGATCAGAAGGACATTGGGAAGTGTATCTCTCATTATTTCCTGAGCTATCAGTGATCCGCTGATGCTAAAAAAGGCAACTATGCTTAGCAAATGAGGTTTCATATCTATTGGGTTTATTTAGGATATGTAATTTATTTAATACTATTAAATAAAGATTTAAAAAAAATTGACCTTTCTTAGATTTGCTGAATGTATCTACTCAAGGTTTGCTCAAACAGTTGTTGAAAGGATTGATCATCCCCAATCGGAATTCGATTATTCATTTTGATAGAAATAAAGCCATGAATTAAACTATGAAACCCTTGGTACACTTGGAAGGCTTCCTCATCACTTGTAATTTCTGGGTTGATCGCTTTGATAGTGTCTTGCATGATCTTGATATTGGCAAGAATGAGTTCTAGCTCTAGTTTTTTCTGACGGATATGAAACATCAAATCGTACAATTCTTCATGCTCTACCGAGAAATTCCAGAACTGCATGCCCATTTCAAAGAGTTTTTTGCGATTGTCATTGAAGGTTCTGGCTTCGATAATCCGTAGCTTAGTACCGATGATGGTTGACCCTCTTTGACATAAATGGAACAAAATATCATCCTTGTTTTCAAAGTAGTGATAGATATTTGGCGGGGTGTAGCGCATTATTTGGGCGATCTTATTGACAGACACCATTCCCCAATTCTTCTTTTCCCGCATTAAGTCTACCGCCGTATTCAAAACCGTCCGCTTAAAGTTCTCTATATCTTCAGCTCGTCGAATCTTGTTAAGCTTCATGGATAGTGTTAAATTATTTAATAGTATTAAATGAATACAATATACACCGTGTTTTTTGAAATTCCTATTCCCTTTGTGGATTCTGGTGAGTAAAGGGGTAAGGTTAACCGTATACTTGGGAATAAGAAGGAGCGGAAAATTTTGTAGTTCAAGAAGACAAGCGAGGCCTTGGCCCCGTTTGCCGATTCTTTGAGTAGAGTAAGCGATTTTGAAGGATCACCCCCAAGAGCTATTCTACTCCGTTAAAAGACTTCTGAAATCCTATGATGACATATACGGATGCGATCAATGCCAGAACGATTCTTACCCAGTGTAATAGTACCCAAAGATTTAACCGATGGGAGGCTTCTTCGATGGTATAGCTTTGCTGGATAAAAGCAAGATTGGTGGGCAAATGGTATGCCAGGGTGAGTGCAATGGATATCAGACTCGCATAGAGTGCTATCTTCCAGTAGCTGCTTGCCTTCTTATTCCCTTTGTTTAGGTAGATGGAGGCAATTATGCCGATAAAACCGGGTAATAAGGTGAAGCCGACGGTAGGGAGTAGCAATAGAAATGTGGTTTCAAACCCCTGCATGAATGCCATGGTATCCATTCTTTGCCAGGCAACCGCATAAGTCAGACCAATATTGAGTATGTTACCGAAATAAGCGATGGACCCAATAACAGCTATGAAGCCAAATGTTCTTTTCATAATTCAAAGTTTTGCATTGTTACAGATTCATTTACCCCTTAGACAGGAATAATCTCGATGTGCAAAGACTTTGAATCCATTAATTTAGATGTAGTCGATTTTTCCAATTGACGTCATCCAGTATTTGAAGCAAGAAATTCTTTTTGGAGAAGTCTGTTTTATAACTATGATCGCGATGTAACTCTACATACTTAATTGTGGATTCATCTACCAGGTAATTAGCATCCTCTTCTAATTGTTGACGAAAAGTGGAGAATTCCTCTCGATTGTAAAGTAGCTGCTTGGCATCAATGATGCCCGCTTCCAATGAAATGGTCACCTTCTTATGGCAGCGACAAGGGTTAGCCTTGTCAATCAAACCACATTTTTTTTGCATAAAGTGACTCAGGTCTTTCCTTGCTTTGCTCAGCTTCATTCTGAAATTGGCCTTACTTAATGCCATAATTTCAGATCCAACGGTATGATCTGCACCAAACATCTCACCGATAATGAAGATCATGCGTTGTTGTTTGGTCAGGCAAAGCAACATGCCTGAGAGGCAGGTTAGGCGTAACTCTCTAGTAATGGCTGCTTTTTCCTGCTTTTCGAATACTGTTAGTTCCACGTTTGGAATAGCATCTAGAGCTGCTCCCAGTTCCTGAAAGTTGGCAGCAAATTGCTTAGCCGGTTTTTTTTGATCATTCAGGAAATGGTGTCGTACTATACTATAGGCCCAAGTACGGAAGGAACTGTCAAAGTTGAATTTTTCGAGATTGGAAATGATCTTGATCAAAGCTTCTTGACTTAGATCCGCTGCTTCATCTGGATTACCAACCATCTTCCAAGCTATATTATAAACATAGGGCTGATGTCGACTAAGCAATTCGTTTAATGCTTCCTTTTGGCCATCTAATATTCTTTTGATGAGTTGTTTGTCGGATTTGTCCTGGTCGGTCAAGTTAGAAAAGGGATTCATACGAGCTTCTTGATTAATGAGACATCCTGATAGATTTCAGGCTTTGAACTGATGTTATTCGGACCAATGTTTAAGTCAGTTCTTTGATTAAAGGTATCACTTTGGATCCAATCAATTGAATCGGCTGCGCTTAAGACGGTAACTGCACTACGCAACTTGATACGCTGGGTGCGTGCCGCTGCTGCTGCCAGGATAATGGCCGGAGCGGAATCCAAAAATTCTTTGCGATAATGCTCTCCCATTCCAAACACATCGATGCCAACTTTGTCAGCTAGCTCTATTCTTTGCAAGAGCTCGGCCAGAGCTTGGGCATTGTCGTCGTGTCGCAAGGTCTCGCCTTGGCTAGGTACCGCCGCGAAAGTATCTACTCCTATCTCCATGATTACTTAGGTTGATCAACAGGTACAAAATTACGGGCTGTTAGCAAAAGGAAGCAATAATATAGATTAAGAACTCATCCAGCCAATAGGATATAGATCACAAATTTTTTCAGGTAAAATGAAATGTTTGTATTGGATTTACTCATAATATAAATGTAGCAGATAGAGAACTTGCCAGAAGTCTAGCATGCCATAAGAACCACAAAACATACCTTATGAATCGTAAGTTCCTATTTTTTGTTCTTATCCTCTTCGCCCTGCCTAGTTGTGTGACTACAGAGAAGAGCCCATTTGAGTGCCCATTTGATCTCCTACAAATTCAACAAGATACCTACTACAGTGAGGATGAGTCTAAGCTATTTCTGACGGAATTTGAATCTTCCCTAAATGCACTCAACCAGAAGATCATCGGTGGCAAAATACGCTCCAAAGCTAGTACCTCCTTGAAAGATGTGCTGACTAGGTTCGAGTCAAAAGTTTTTGGCGGAGATTCCCTTTTCATTAGCTATTATAATGGTTTAGCTAACAATATATGCATGCTTTGGCGGCTATACGAGGATCGTCCCGATGATAGAAATAGAGATAATCTCGAGCAATCGATTCGAGACCTACAAGATTTTGTGACGAATTATTATGACCAGGGTAGGCCATCCCCAGGAGCTGTTGAAGAGATCCAGGTGTTGCTTAGTTCCATTAGACAATTGAAATCGAAGTTACAGTCCTACATTACTCAGCTAGACTACGCCAGAGCAGAAGAGATACGCCTGGAAAACCACAGTAGGAAGCTCGCTTATCTTGAATTAAAACTAGAACAACTAAACCCTGTAGACCTGAATCAGAATGACCTACACCTCATTACCGAAATCAGAATGAAGTTTAACCCTTTGGCTAAGGAAATAGAAGCCGAAATCAATTGAAAACCTAAACCTCTACGACGCTATGAAAGTACAGTTGCTTTTGCTCGTCCTACTGCTGTTTGACGCTATAGGAATGAGCCAGGAACCTACGCTGCCAGAGATTGATCAAGTTTGGCGGTACCTGAATGAAATCTCTGAATTGAAAGAAGAAATCTTAGTCCTTGGAGACCAAAGTACAATAAAGGATAGGAAGATAACAAGACTGGAGTTTTTGTATAAACAAGCTGCCAAATCCATAGCGGAACTCAGCAAAATCAATCACACTTTGCAAGTGGAGATAGAATACAAGGAGGAACGCATCACTGAGCTGGAGGAAAACGGCCAAGCCAAACAGCTGGAACTTGACAAGTTGCAGAAGGAAAAGAATGAGCTTCAAAGTTTGATCGGAAGTCTCTGTCGTGAAATGGACCGAATTAAAGAGGAGTATACGGCCAGAAATGATCAGTTATTAACCCGTATTCAGATCTTGAAGCGAGAAGCCGTGGAACAGAGAAAGGAGAGCCTGCAAAAAAGTAATGTTATGTACATTAATGGGTTGAACCCGGTCCTATCCAGTAGAAAGATATCAAAGCCCAAGACTATTTCGTTCCAACTCTATTATTATCCTTTACACGATGAAGACATTGAAAAAGAAGTAAAAGCCGAAGTGTCCATTCGCAAGCTCAGGGAACAATCCTTCATGACTCATTCTGTGGATTTAATTAGGGAGATCAAGGAGGAAATAGTCGGTGGGGAGAAGATAAGAACCGTTTCTTACAGCAACTTAAATCAAAAGCAGGGGCGAATGCTAACAACCAAATTCGAGAAGAACACGACCTATCGAATTTATGTCAAAATAAAAGGGGAAGAGATTGTTTCCAAACAATTTCAATTCCGCTAGGGGTGCTTAGAAGTAAGCTACTCAGAGGCAGCTACAATGGCTGGCCAGTTGCTAGGGATTTCTAGTATTTGCTGACTAGCAGATAGTAGTTTTTTTAGCTCAGAATAAAGGATGTCTTGTACTGGTATTGCCTTGTCGATGGCCAGGGAAGCTGCTGCTGCTACGCTTTGTCCCATAATCATGAAAGTTGGTACGATTCTGATGCTACCGTAGCCGATATAGCTAGAAGATAGGCAGGTAGGGGTGAGGATGTTCGTGCACTCTGATGTCTTTGGCACTACCGCCCGATAGGCAATCTTAAAGGGTTTCCAATCTTCATTACCGCCTACATGCGTGAAGCCTTCATTATAGGCAAAGCCATCCTTCACGATCCTTCTGGCGTGATGTACATCTGGTGGCCACCAAGCAATAGCAATGGGATCAGTGACGGTGTCTGGCTGATTCTTAGCTGTATGGTGTTCCGTAATGATGTAATCGGAAACCATGCGTCGTCCGCTGCGGATATACAATCTTCGGGGCCAGTTCCCATTGTCTGTAAATTCATCTTTGGGTAAACCCCAATCGGTCCAGTTGGCACGAGTCAGGCTATCGACGCTCGGGTCATGTTGCAAAAACCAGAGTAAACCCAGCGTGAAATCTCGATGATACTGAATGATACTATCCTGCTGGGCATAATTGCCAGTAGGGTATTGCCAATTCTCACCGTATAAATTGGCGGAAAGATCATGCCAACTGCCGATGTCCGTTTTACCATTATGGCGATTTGGGTAGGGTTTAAATAACTTCCCGCCTGCCTTGAGATACCGTCGGTAGATCTCATATTGTTCCGGGTCATAGTTAGGCGGTTGACTAATGTGGATGCGATTTTCTTCGATATTAGTTAAGCACATTCGGAAACAGAAGCCTTGGATGTACCGGCTCGGTTCGCCGTGTTGTCCTAAACTGCCAGTTTGTATGGTAGGGATTAATCCACTAGTAGAATCTCCCTCAATTTGGTAAGGGTCAACTTGTACTGAAAATTGTCGGAAGGTGTTTTCCCCCTGCACACCATTGAGCTGTTCTCCATAAAGCGCATTTCCTTCTCGGATCGTCTCTGTACTTACCCCAGCCAGGTTTAGTAGATGGCCCTCAATGGAAGCGTCAATGTATATCTTGGCTTTGATTTGGGTTCCGTCTTCCAAGGTGATGGAAGAAATCGAAGTGCTTACCATCTCCACTCCATTGGTCTCCTTTATTCTTTGTTTGCGGATAAGCCGGATATTCTCTTCTTGGGCGAGTAGACTGTCAATTGTCTTTTCGGCAACGGAGGGTTCATATTTAGAATACCATTTTGGATCGGTGAAATCTGGGGTTAAACCATATTGTTTTTCCAAGACTATATAAAATTCCCTGGCTATTCCGCCAATCACGTGGGCATTGCCAAAGCGAATGTCCTTCCCCAAGCCTTCCACCAGCATGCCTCCTGGATGTCCTGTGGGTTCCAACAGCACAACACGCTTGCCCAGTCTAGCGGCTTGAATGGCTGCGGTGAAGCCAGCCTCACTTCCCCCTAGGATGAAGATGTCTGTTTGGAGAATGGGTTCGGAAGAGGTAGGAGAGGAGGAGCAGCTGAGCAGGATTAGGCTAAGTATAAGGCCAATTATCTTGGGGTACATGCGGAATGATATTCTTCTTAAGAGCTGTGTTCTAATCAGCTTCTAAAATAAAGCCTTTTCCATGCACATTGCGAATTTGTACGCTATTATCTTTTTCTAAATATTTGCGCAATCGAAAAATAAATACATCCATACTCTTACGACTGAATTCATCATGCGTACCCCAGATTTCTTTCAGGGCCTTTTTCCGGGTGAGCAGTTGATTTTTGTGTTCACACAGGAGCTGAAGTAATTTGCACTCCCGTTCGGTTAAGATCTTTTGATCAGTATCATTGATCAGCCGCTGATTCGAGACATCTAACTGAAAGTGCCCAATCTCAAAACATTGCTGTGTATTGCTCCCTTTTCCACGCTGCGAACGATGGATAATGGCTTGGATCCTAGCGATCAGTAATTCTTCGTCGATGGGCTTAACGATAAAGTCATCACAACCTAGCCTAAAGCCTTTTAGCTTATCCACTTTCAAGGATTTGGCAGTGACAAACATAAAAGGAAGGTCGGGCTCTATAGTTTGAATTTCCTTGGCTATGGTGAAACCATCCTTGCCTGGCAACATGATATCAAGCAAGCATACATCAAAAGTATGGCGCTCGACCAGTTGTTGGATATTCTTTCCGTGCGTCATGAGGGTGACGTTAAAGCTATTCATCTCGAGATATTCCTTGAGAATATACCCGAAGCCTGGGTCATCTTCTACTACAAGTATCTTATGCATAAGTCGGGGTTTCTATTACTGAGATGGTTGGAAAATTGAGCTGAAACTGGGTGCCTACTCCAGCTTGACTACTTACTTGAACCTCTCCTTCGTGTGCGTCTACCATTTTCTTGACATAGCTTAAACCCAAGCCAAACCCTTTAACATCATGAGAGTCGCCAGTTTCGGAACGATAGAAGGCGGAGAAGATTTGTCGCTGTACCTCTTTACTCATTCCGATCCCATCGTCTTCAATGAATATGTTTAAACTGGGCGTATTGCAGGTTCGAATTCTGATGTAAGGTACTTCGGGACTATATTTGATAGCATTATCTACAATGTTGTATAGGATGTTAAAAAAGTGAAGTTCATCAGCTTGAATCAAGGAGTCCTCGGCTTCTAAGTACAATTCTAGCCTCGCTCCCTTTTTTTCGATGATTAGCTGTAGGCTTTGCAGTACTTGCTCAATGGTTTGGTGAGCATCTACCGTTTTCAAATCAAGCGAGAAATTACCAGCATCAATCACGGCCATTTGTAAGATCTTATCTACCTGATTTTCTAGTCTTTTACTCTCTTGATCGATTAGGCTGGCATAGGCTTTAGTCTTTTGGAAATCGGCGCCTGGCCCCATGCGATTGAGGGTGCGGGCGGCGAGGGATATCGTGGCGATTGGGGTCTTAAATTCGTGTGTTAAGTTGTTGATAAAGGCACTTTTCATTTCAGAAAGCTTCTTTTGCCGACGGATGGTGACTAGCGTATAGGCAAAAGCACCGATGAGCATTAAAATGAAAAGAATGGAACTGCCTATGGCTAGGCCAAGCTCTTTAAAGATAAAGAATGATTTCCGTGGTAGGATGGAATAGAAGTGTAGATGCTCGCCTGAAGGAGAAGTATGTAATTTTCCACATCCCCCTAAGCGCACGGTGTGCCCTTCCATGATATTTTTCTCTAGCTGTAGGTTGCTATACCACTTGAATCGATCGCTCCTGCAACTAATCAAACCATACTCAAAGTTTGCATTTAGTCCTTCGTTGCGTAGCACTTCTTTGAACATCTGATCGAAGTGGGTCAGGAAGCGTTGCCGCTCATTTTTGTTTTGTTTGATCATCATGGCATCGATATTATACTGACCCTCCATTTCTGCTTCATAGTACTGATTGACTACTTCTAGTAGCTTTTCCATACGATCCGTCAGCTTTTCCTCTCTTTCCTGGAAAACACCTTTTAGCCAATTCAACTGAATAGCGACCAGCCCGATTAAGGCACTTGCTGCTAAGGCACTGATGATCCAGATATGTGATGAACTAAATTTCATGTTTGATCTGCTTCATTTACTATAAATTCTCGTCTCTAGATAATGCTTGCCTATAAAGACAGCTAAAAACGAAATAGTAGGCTTCCCATGGCCAGATATCTAAATATACAGCTAGAATGAGGCATTGATCGGACTATTAAGTTTTCATTAAGTCATTTAACTACCCTTTAGCCAGCTTTAAGAGATAGCTATCCCACGGCCATTCAGATTTCTACCAATTTGCCCCTGTATTTCATCATCCAGAGCTATCCCAAGCTCGCAAAATCAAGCAACATGAAAAGCATATTTCTTTCATTCAGTCTTATGGTCATCCTAGCCTTTTTAACTGCCACCCCATTGGTCGCTCAGTCTTGCTCCGCGCCACCACGAGTGGATAAATCCAGCTTAATTGGAGAATGGGAAGGAAGCTTTACCTATAACAATGAGATCCTGCCTTTACAGATTCAATTGCTGGATAAGAATCAGGCTAGGCAAATGCGAGCCATCACGCAGATCAAGGCACTGAATATTCCTAAGACTGAAATGGATGCCTGGTTGTGTAATTCTGGTGAGTTGCATATGAGAGTGGATCTAGCCGACAATAGAGTTTTAAAGCTGATTGGAACACCTGATAATGGCAAAATCGTCGGACGCGTGGTCTACTATGGTACCGATGGGCAGATCGCCTCTAGAGAAGTATTTACCATGGCTCACCGAACCGCTAGTCTATTTAAATAACCCGAAGAATGAGGGCGGAAAACCTAAGAAATCACCCGCTACTTCATTCCGCCCTCTTCTATCCACTCGACTAAATTCAATTCAATGGCACGCTTTTACTTGACTACTGTCCTCCTTTGTACCTTCTTCACCTTACTAGCGCAGCACCCAGTCACCCTAGCTGGAAGTATAAAAGGCGATGAAAACGGAGCGTTCTTACCACTCGTAACCGTTGTAGTGAAGGACGATAAAGGCGAATTTCAGGCAGGAACCTCAACCGATGAATATGGTGCTTTCGAAATCAAGATAGCCCCGGGAAAGTATCTTTTGACCTATAGCTACGTGGGGTATAACCTGCAAGAACAACGACTAGAGTTGAAGGGGGATACCACCCTTGAGGTATATTTACAAGCTTTGGCATTGGATCTGGAAGAAGTAGTGGTACAGGGTGAGCGCAGTACCACTGAATACTTGCTTGATCGTAAAGTGATTAATGTGGGGAAAGACCTACAGTCTATCGGTGGCGATGCTAGCGAAGTATTGCAGCAATTAGCCGAAGTGCAAACCACTTCCGATGGAGAAGTGATGTTGCGAGGTAGTAATAATGTGAATATTCTCATTAATGGAAAGCCTTCTCCGCTGTCTAGTGCAGAGGTACTGCGTCAAATTTCTGCTCAGGAGATGGTCCAGGTAGAATTGATCACTACTCCCTCGGCTAAATATCAAGCTGATGGATTGACGGGCATTATCAATATAATAACTAAGCGCAAAAGTGAATCTGGCTGGGTAGGCTCTTTCAATGGAAGAGTGAATACCAATAGTGCCTTCAACAGTGGACTGCAACTGAATTACGGTGGGGCAAAGGTCAATCTAGGGCTATCTGCCAACTATCGAGAGTCTTGGAATCGGACGCAAAGAACGCGTGCAAGGATCGGAGGAGAATCTCCGTATGCACAAGCAGGATATACTGAATTTGATGGTTTCGTCAAAAGTTTAAAAGGGAATATAGACTGGTTTATGGATAGCAAAAATGAATTGTCCTTGTCTCTGGCTTTTACGGATAATTCCCATGACATTCCCGCCAGGGTAACAGGTCAGGAGCTGCACGCTGATAATCAATGGATTCCTTTCGAGTTTTCTACCATCAATACGCACCAGCATTTGACAGGAGAATACAATCTCAACTATCGAACCTTCTTTACTGGTAAAGACCATTTCCTAGAATTTGATTTTCACCTTTCGGACAACCGTAATGCCCTACCGGCTACCTTTATGCTACCCGGGGATACTGCTCAGAACAACATTCAATACGATGCGCGGATTGCTAATTGGGCATTGGATCTGGAGCAACCTATTAAGCCCTTAGGCGCGCAGCTCGAAGCGGGGATATTATGGACGAACAAGGCCATTGACAATAGCCAAGATTTTATTGCCAACTTAAATGCGCCCGAAGTCTTCAATACTACCTTTTCCTACACCGAAAACATACTGGGGACCTATGGCTTGCTGAAAAAGAGATGGTCAAAATGGCAGATCCAGGTGGGCTTACGCTGGGAATGGTATGAAAATGGCGGAAGGTTTACCTCCGCTCAGTCCTTTGTAGGACAACAATTTCAGAATTTTTTCCCGTCGGCCCACTTGAACTATTTCTACCATGATAAGCTCACCTTTAACCTAGCCTACAACCGCCGCATTTCCCGCCCCAACCTTTACCAAATCAACCCCTTCAACAACTCAAACGATCGATTTTTTCAACGAGCTGGAAATCCAAATTTGCAGCCTGAGTTTTCTCAAAATATCGAATGGAGTGCTCGATTTAGCGATAAGGTTTGGTCCTTTACCCCAACCCTATTCTATCGAGCCAAGACCAATTTGCTCCTCTCGACCTATGTCTTTAGTGAAGCAGATCAGCGAACCTTCCAGCGGTTTATCAACGAAGGGCGAAGTGACGCTTATGGTGTGGAAGGAGCGCTGGCCTTTTTCCCGAAGGGTTGGACACGCACTACGATCAACCTCAACTACTACCTCGAGTATTTGAGTGATTTAGAAAATGATTTTGGGGCCCGTCGTCTAGCTCGATTTAATGTCACGGCTAATCAGCAGTTTACAATGGGCGAAAGATGGCGCTTGGATTTCCGTTGGTTTTATTGGGGGAATAATCGTACTCGGTTTAGTTTTTACGCGGCGCGTACAGCATTGGATGTGGCAGCGAATGTAAAAATCCTGCGCAAGAAGGGTAGCTTGGGGCTAAGGATTACGGATATCTTCAATATCTACGAAGGCTTCAATGTTTCAAATGGGCAAGGGTTTAGAGAAGAAAGTTACCGTAAAGGTATCACTCGAGTCGCCTATCTCACTTTCACTTATCGAATGGAACAAGGAGAAAAGGGTAAACGAAGAAATCGGAAGAAGCGCTCCTTCAATGAGCCTGGGGCGCGGGAGTAGGCCTCCATCCATCATCCACACTTCCGAAGTCTTACAAGACTTCGGAAGTGTGGATCGGCGCCTAATGAAACGCCTCCATCGCCTCTCTTAATCGCTCCGTAGAAGATACGACCAAGGCCTGTTCCTCCGCTTGCACAATGCCCCGTTCTCTCAGCTGTTTCAAGACGCGATTGAGGCTGCGCGTTGAGATACCCATGTAATCAGCCATATCTTTTTTGGAAATGGATAGCTCGTTTTCGGAGAAGACGTATAGAATCTTTAATACTGCATATTCTAGAGGGTAGACCTGTTGGTAAGCGGCGCGCTCGGCCGTTTGTGTGACCCTATTCGCCAGCTCCACCAGAATAAGTTTGTTGAATTGTGGTAGCTTTTCTAGCATGACCATGAAGTCGGGGTTACTGATTTGATAAAGGCTTAGATCCGTAATAGCTTCGATGCTAGACATATACTCCTTTTCGCGCAGCATCTCTAATTCTCCAATAATCTCACCTTCCGCCAGGAATTCCAACAAAAAATCTTGCCCATTCTCTTCTGTGATGAAGCACTTAGCTAAGCCATCAATTAGACAGTAGACATGCTTGGGCGCGTCCCCTTGCCAAATCAAACGCTGTCCCGCTTTCACCGTACGTTTGATGATCCGCCAATCGGAAGAAGGGATGGTAGCAAGGCGCCGAATCTCTTCAAGAATATGGGTATTGGTTCTTATCATTAGCGTGTCAAAACAGTATATAGGACAAATGTCCTTGACATACCTTTATATTATAGGAGAAAGGACTACAGGTAACCTTTCAATCTCTTGCAATTTGCAAATTTTCAGTTGAATTTGAACCATACTGTAAAGACCTAAAAAACATATTTCTACCCGATGAGACACTTCTTGATAGATACCGATACCGCCTCCGATGACGCTGTTGCTCTTGTGATGGCCCTGATGGATCCTAAGATACAAGTAGAAGCGATCACCTTGGTAGCCGGTAATGTCCCACTAGACCAGGGTCTTCAAAACGCCCTTTACACCTTGGAACTTTGTGGAAAACAAATTCCTACCTACGCCGGAGCTGCTCAACCTTTACTTAGGGAACTCCACACTGCTCAGTTTGTACATGGTACAGATGGTATGGGAGACATTGGATTACCCCTCCAAGGCCGTACCCCAACTCCCGGAAACGCAATCGATGTGATCATTGATACGATTAAAGCCTTTCCAAATGAAATTGAATTGGTCACATTAGGTCCACTGACCAATATTGCACTAGCACTGGCCAAGGCCCCCGAAATTGCTCCGCTAGTGAAGCAATGTACGATCATGGGAGGCGTAGGGAAAGGAAGAGGCAATATCACACCTGTCTCAGAATTTAATATTTGGGTAGATCCAGAAGCCGCTAAGATAGTCTTCGATTCAGGCATGAAGATGAAGATGGTCGGCTGGGATATTTCCCGCAATCACGCCTGCATCGACCTGGAACTTTGTGAAGAGATTAAAGCGATTGGCACGCCTTTAGCGGAGTTTAGTATGGATATTCAGAACATCGTGAAGAATTTCTCTTCAACTATAACGAAATTGCCAGGCTTTGATCTTCCTGATCCCATTGCCATGGCCATTGCCTTGGATGAATCGGTGGCTACAGAAACGGCTTATTTATATGTAGAAGTGATTATCGCGGATGGCTTGACTCGCGGACAAACCGTGGTGGACCACGTCAACGTGACCCAAAAAGCACCCAATATGGAAGTCGTATTTGAAGCATCTAGAGCAAAGTTTTTATCAATGCTAAAAGCGGCAGTAAAGTAGAATATCATGGATTATAGCAACTTCCCAAAAATAGAATTACACCTACACCTTGACTGCTCCCTAAGCTATAAAGTAGTGAAGCAGTTTAAGCCTTCCGTTACAGAGGAAGAATTTAAAAGAGAGTATATAGCACCAGCTAAATGTAACGACCTAGCAGATTACATTAGCAGAGCCGCTAAGGGGATAGAACTTATGCAAACTGCTGAGCAGCTATGGGCTGTTACGCTTGACTTGTTTGATCAGCTCAAGGCGGATAAGGTGATTTATGCAGAGATTCGCTTTGCTCCACTTTTACACATTGAGCAGGGCCTTAGTCCACAAGAAGCGGTGCAGATCGTTAATGCTGCCACTATAGAAGGCATGGAAAAAACAGGTGTAAAGGCCGGATTAATCTTAGCCACTCTACGCCATTATACCGAAGCGCAAAGTATGGAGACGGTGAAGTTGGTAGAAGCCTTTAAAGGGACTAATGTGGTCGGCTTTGATCTTGCTGCGGATGAGGCAGGATTTCCCATCGATGAGCATATCAAGGCTTTTAAGTATGCGAAAAAGCAGGGTATTTCGTGTACGGCGCACGCAGGAGAGGCACGCGGGGCGGATAGCGTTTGGGAAACCTTACGTCATTTTCATCCCCAACGGATTGGACATGGAGTGCGTAGTATTGAAGATCCTGAGTTGATGACTTTTCTTAAAGCAGAGGGAATTCATTTGGAGGTTTGCCCCACTAGTAATGTGCAAACTACGGTTTATGATAAGATTGAGGATCATCGGGTGAATGACATCTACCAATCAGGGGTTTCTATTAGTATCAATACAGATGCTCGCACCATTTCTAATGTAAGTTTAGCCGATGAGTATGGAACCCTAGAACGCGTATTTGCGTGGGGGAAAGAGCACTTTTTAAAGTGTAATCTGGAGGCGATTAAAAACGCCTTTACTGATGAGTCAACCAAGGAGACTATCAAACGCCAGCTTCTGGCAGCTTATAAGTAGGGTACGGATGAACTAGTTCACGCTCTTGGGGGCTTGCATTTAGTAGCATATCCTTGAGCGTTAGTCTAGAATTATGCACTTCTTGTTCTATTTGGACTAAATTGTCGGTATTACAATTTGCATAAGTAACCAAGAGTATGTTTAGAATTAATCCTTTCACTAATATGAACGCCTCTCTTTGCCGGGCTTCAGCTAATTTTTGGGCCGTATCTTCCAGATATGCCCCAAAAATGAAGCTTCGCGCGGCTGCGAGATCCATTTCATATTACCGGAAAAACTAAATTTAATCATACTCTAAAAGAGAATAAACCTGAGCAAGTATGGAAATTGAAAGTTTGAGGAATAGGCCAGAAATCACCGTCGACGAGAAATTAAGTAAGAAATATGGCTCTTTTCGAAATCTTCTTGCCGAACTTGAAAATAGAGATATCCCCACCCACCTGGTGAGTCAGATCAATGAGAAGGTGAGTACAGTTAATGCCTTTCAAGGCCCTGCCAAGGGGTTGAGGAAAGTGCTCAGAAAGGAAAAAGACAGCGTCATGAAGCTGCTGGAAAAAGAACTTAAGCTAGTCCCTAAAGGGTATTACCGAAATATGTGGATGGCACTTGGTATGAGTGCATTTGGTGTTTCCTTCGGCGTAGCTTTTGGAGCCGCTATGGACAATATGGGCCTACTTGGTTTAGGTATACCTATTGGAATGGCGATGGGGCTTGCTATTGGTGCAGGTATGGATCAAAAAGCAGCTCAAGAAGGACGCCAATTGAATTGTGAAGTCTAATCCGAATTGGAATTCATCTGGTTTTCATAAGGTGTTCATATCAATCGGGTATGGAAAGGCCCTTTATGAAAAAAAGTAAAAAAGAACCAAACTCCTTATTGTACGTTAGTGCTTGTATCAAACCACCAAAGTAATAACGTATGCCCCATCTAAGTTTTGAGCAAGTCATAGGTCAGTTAGAAAAACGTAAAGGCGGATATTTTTATCTCGGGATTCCTGCCGAAGAGGTCGCAAAGTTCGAGCAGGGAAAAGCCACACGCCTGGTCTGTACTATCGATCAAAAGGTATCTTATTCCTGTGGGCTAAATCATATGGGGGATGGTAATTTCTTTATCATCGTAGCTACGCGCTATATGAAGCAATTGAAAAAGCAAATTGGTGATATAGTTGCCTTCGAAATTACCGAAGATCCCAACCCCCTGGGGGTGAAGATCCCTGAGGCCTTAGCAGTTCTGTTGGAACAAGATGAGGCCGCTAAAGCCGTTTTTGATAAGATTACAGATGGCAAGAAACGATCCCTTATCTACTCCATTCAAAAGATCAAGGATATTGATAAGCAAGTGCAGAAAACCCTTGATTTCTTGGAAGAAGAGGATCGAAAATTGAAAAAGAAGACACGCGTCTAATTGCTTACTGCGAGAAGGATTCCTTCCTCCCCTGGCAGCTTTTTTACAACCTTTGATTCGATAACAAGTTGTTCGCGAATAAGAGGTTTCAAGGTAGGCTTAGCGGGAAGATGGTGACTTGATTAATCCACCTCTTTACTTTCCCACTCTCAATTCCTAGTTCCTGATTATTACAAGATTCCTAAGTTATGGGATTGATCGGCTGCAAACTGCTGTCAATTGGACAGTTTTGCAGGAAGAGGTCATACGGAGGTTTCGAAAAAAATCTTATCATTGTTAATGGAGTTAATTAATAATTCTCTCTCCTTTAGACTACATCGCTTAAAATTTACCATATAAGAAATGTCTTCAATATCCATCAATTCAAAAAAACCTAGACTATCCTTCTGGCAAATCTGGAACATGAGTTTTGGTTTTCTGGGGATCCAATTTGGCTTCGCACTTCAGAATGCTAACGTCAGCCGAATCTTTGAAACTTTGGGAGCCTCTAAAGACGAATTACCCATTCTATGGCTCGCCGCTCCGGTGACGGGCTTACTGATTCAGCCCATCATTGGTTATTATAGTGACCGCACCTGGCATCCAAAGTGGGGCCGCAGGCGACCTTTCTTTGCCATTGGAGCTATTTTGGCTACTATCGCCTTATTCTTGATGCCGAACTCTACGGCGCTTTGGATGGCTGTGATTATGCTTTGGTTAATGGATGCCTCGATCAACATCAGCATGGAACCCTTCCGAGCCTTCGTTGGGGATATGCTTCCCAATGAACAAAGGACTAGTGGCTTTGCCATGCAGAGTTTCTTTATAGGGATAGGAGCTATTGTCGCCTCAGCGCTTCCGTA
Organism: Saprospiraceae bacterium; assembly: GCA_013214355.1. Taxonomy (GTDB): domain Bacteria; phylum Bacteroidota; class Bacteroidia; order Chitinophagales; family Saprospiraceae; genus DT-111. The sequence goes on from JABSSL010000002.1 coordinate 85,926, forward strand.
CATTTTTACCAACTGGTTTGGAGTGAGCAATGCAGCCGAGCCAGGGACTATCCCAGATTCGGTTAGATGGTCTTTTTACTTAGGCGGGATAGCCTATTTTTTGGCCGTGATGTGGACCGTTTTTAAGACGGAAGAATACCCACCTGATGACATTGAAAAATTGAAAGCAGAAAATGCAGAAGAAGGCATTTGGGATGGGTTGATTGAATCCTTTAAGGGGATTTTTAAGATGCCTAAGACCATGGTTCAATTGTCCTTCGTGCAGTTCTTCTCCTGGTTTGCCTTATTTGCCATGTGGATTTATACGACTTCTGCGGTGACTAGCCATATTTATGGCACGGAGGATACCACTTCTGCTCTGTATAATGAAGGGGCAGATTGGGTCGGAATCTGTTTTGCTTTATACAATGGGATAGCCGCATTTGTAGCATTTTTATTGCCCGTTGTAGCTAAAAAGACAAGCCGAAGAATGACTCATCTATTAGCTTTAGTTTGTGGAGCTCTGGGGCTATTGTCTATATACTTCATCACTGATCCAACGATGCTATTGATATCCATGTTGGGTGTTGGAATTGCCTGGGCTAGTATTTTATCTATGCCTTATGCTATGTTATCCAGTATTCTTCCGGCGGAAAAAATGGGGTACTACATGGGCGTTTTTAACTTCTTTATTGTGATTCCTCAAATTGTAGCGGCGGGCATTTTAGGGTTTATCCTAAAGAACTTTTTCGATAATGTTTCTGTATTCGCTCTGGTTATCGGAGGAGTATCCATGCTAATTGCTGCGGCACTCTGTTTAATTGTAGAAGATAACGAGGAGGATGCTGAACTGATAGTCAGTGAATGATGGCCTCAGCAGGCCAGATTTGTTAGGCTAGAGGATATGATCTTTGTTATTGTTTAAAAGTCTTTCATGAACTCACATAAATACTTAATCGCTAGTCTTCTATTCCTATTGACAGCTTGTGGTACCCTTAAGAATGGGGGAGTCCCCAAAGTGCCAGATGGGGAGACAGCTATTTCCAATTTTTGGAAAAATGCAACGGTTTATTTCCTATTAGCTGACCGATTTAATAATGGAGATCAAACCAATGATTTATCCCTAAATCGAAAGAAAGATGGCGCTGTGTTACGGAGCTTTGAGGGAGGAGATCTTAAGGGGATCACCCAAAAAATTGAAGAAGGCTATTTTGATAAATTGGGTGTAAATGCCATTTGGATGACGCCGGTTGTGGAACAAATTCATAGCTCCACAGATGAAGGGACGGGGAAGACCTATGCTTACCATGGATATTGGGCAAAGGATTGGACCAGTGTAGATCCCAATTTTGGTACAGAACAGGACTTCGCGGCCTTGGTGGCTGCAGCCCACCAAAGAGGCATTCGAGTTTTAATGGATGTGGTTATCAATCATACCGGACCGGTTACCGATTTGGATACACAGTGGCCCGATAGTTGGGTACGTACCGAGCCTGCCTGTAGATATCAGGATTTTGAATCTACGGTTTCCTGCACGCTAGTCGAGAATTTGCCAGATATCAGAACGGACAGTGATACAGCTGTTGAACTGCCGCCTTTCCTGAAAGAAAAATGGGCAGCAGAAGGGCGGTTAGCAGCAGAAGAAAAAGCATTAGATGCCTTTTTTGAAAAAACGGGTTATCCACGAGCCCCTCGATTTTATATCATTAAGTGGTTGACCGATTGGATTCGCAAATACGGGATTGATGGTTTCAGAGTGGATACGGTAAAACACACCGAAGCAGGAATCTGGAAAGAGCTAAAAGAAGCTTGCCGACAAGCTTTCTTTGAATGGAAGGCCGCAAATCCTTCCAAGGTATTAGATGAGGAAGAATTTTATATGGTAGGAGAGGTGTATGGATACCAAATAGAGGCAGAAAAAATGTATGATTATGGTGATAGAAAAGTGGACTTCTTTGCCAACGGTTTTGAAAGCTTAATCAATTTTTCTTTCAAATACGATGCTACCAATACCTATGAAAGTCTATTTAGCAAGTACAGTGAAATCCTAAATAAGGATAGCATGCAAGCTGTGGGTGTATTAAATTACTTGACTTCTCATGATGATGGAAGCCCTTTTGACCCTCAACGGGTGAAAAGCCATGAAACCGCTACCAAGTTAATGTTAGCACCAGGCGCAGCGCAGATATATTATGGAGATGAAACAGCTCGCCCACTGATTGTTGAAGGAGCAAATGGAGACGCCAATCTACGTTCCTTCATGAATTGGGCGGACCTGGATAAACAGTCCTACAAAGACCTGTTAATGCATTGGCAAAAACTAGGGCAGTTTAGAAAGAACCATCTGGCAATAGGTGCGGGTCAGCATCAGCAATTGCAAGCAACTCCCTACCTTTTCAAAAGGACACTTCCCGGAAATAAGAAGAAAGAAGACAAAGTCCTAATCGGTTTAGACTTGGACAAGGGGGTTAAGAATATCGCTGTTTACGACACTTTTAAAGAAGGTGCCAAGGTCAGAGATTTTTATTCGGGAACCGTGACTAAAGTTGAAGACGGCAAAGTTCGGATCGATAGTCCTTTTGAGATTGTCTTGATTGAATCAGCTAAATAGGACAGAAAAGAGAAAGGGGCCGGAAGTAAATTGCTTAGTGAATTACTCCCGCCTCCTTATTATTTACTATCTATCTTCTTGGGGATACCAGGTAGGGGATAGAGCTCTTCTTCCTCAAATCCGCCAAAGGTAAATTCCTTGATGGTAAACTGATGGAAATACTTGTCCAGCGATTTTTTCTTCACTACTCCATCATCCAACAAGATGGGCATTTTGAAAGGAACTTGAAAGCCCTCAATAGCTCTATAATCTTGATAGGCAATGGACCCATACTTATGTCGGGTTAAAGCACTATTGTTGTCCCGCAAGGTGTAGATGCAGTAATCCACTAAGTGTGTATCCGTATTTATCCACAATACATACTGATCAAAGTTGGAGTTGGCCGTTTCACTGCTCCAAGTGGCGAAGATGAGATCGTACGTTTGACCTTTCCATTTCCGCTGACCATAATATCGCTTGATCGGGGCGTGATAGAGGCGATAAGGGAGTTCGAGGAAGTAATGGAATACCACCAAACCAAATTCTAATTTGTTGAATTTATCCCCCGTATCCGCATTTTGGATATTGGGGCTGTCCTTTACTTTTTCGTAATACACCCAGGATTGCAAGCCGATCAGGTCACCCTCTTTTTTCCCATCCAAGAACAGAGCGCTCCCGTCAAAGGTGTTGAAGTTATGTCTGAACAGGAAATTGGTGGTTTTATCAGGCCATATCTTGGCTAGCCCGCCGATCCAACCTGGCCAATGATCCGTAGCTTTAAACTGGTATAGGTTTTTCTGCTGTAGTACCTCAAAACCCTGCGCTTCAATCACTTCCTGAAGCTTGGTCATGGCAATGCGCTCAGATTCAGGGATGGGTAGGTTTGAATGCTCGCTAAGATCTGCCATCTTACAAGAAGAAGCCACTAGCAATAAACCTAGATAAAGACTGCATTGGATGTTTTTCATGATTATCTTTTTGCTGTAAGTAGCAGGATTTACAATTCATAAAATTGATATTTTACGCCAAGTTGCTAAGCATGACTTGGAGAATGGTCTTGCCTACAGTTCAAGGGTGAAAAAGTCTATGCCTCTTTGTAAATTCACGGAACATTAATCTCCAACTGGTAAAAGCCATTTATGCTAGTAGAAAAACCCATACATTCCGATTTTTTGTATTACCTGAAGGATAAGGATCAAGCCTTGATTGAGCTTTTTACCGCATTAAGAAGCTTTATCTGGAAGCTACATCCTGAGGCGAATGAATTGCTCTATCACACCCATGCCCTGACTGCTGTCTTCACTGTATCCGAAAAGCTTTCTGATGGGTTTTGTCATATTCCCATTTACACGGAGCATCTGAACTTGGGCTTTAATAAAGGAAGCTTGTTGGATGACCCCCACAATTTGTTGGAGGGGACCGGAAAGTGGATTCGACATATTCCAGTAAGAAGTGAGGCGGATTTTCGTCAAAATGGAGTCGAGGAATTAGTCCAGGCAGCTATTGCTCTCGCGCAGGAGGATCAAACGAAGCCTGGTAAAAAACAGGGGCAAAGTATTTCGAAGATCAAACGATAGCTTTATAGGTGACAATGAGGCAGTTTCCGCAGATGGGAAAAGGGAACTATTCAGTGCAGATGAAGATTTATTTCTGTGGAACGATCATGAGGCAAGTTCATTAAAGGACTTGATGAGACCCTTAAACAGATTCAAATATTTAGAAAATGGGAGCAGGTCAATTCACAATTACAGCTTACTCTACCGCACTTTTCTCTACTTGGTTTTTCATCGAGGAACTAGGCCTCTTGTTAGATGCTGGTGACGGTGTGTCTGCGGGCCTTTTACAGAAGAGTAGAAAAGTAAAGCAGGTGTTTATTTCTCACGCCGATCGGGATCACCTGACGGGGCTTCTTCAGTTTAATCAGTTAAATGCCCGCCCGGGCTTCCCTATCATTCATTATCCGGCAGACAGCGGCTCTTTCCCCGCTTTGGCAGATTTTGGTGGCAAGTTTGATCATCATGTACAATTGGCGGTCTGGGAGCCTTTGCGGCCAGGAGATGAGGTGGTTTTGAAAAAAGACATCAGCGTGCAGGCCATCCGCAATGGGCATGTCCAAGCCCCAGACGATAAAAGCAAAAGTCTTAGTTTCAAGGTTCTACAGAAAAAACGAAAAATTAAGCCTGAATTTGCGGATCTAGAAGGGAGTGAAATTGCGCGATTAGCCAATTCGTTAGGTAGAAATTTTATTTCAGAAGAGAACCAAGAAACCTTATTAGGGTATTCCGGAGATTCACCCGTAGAGGAATATGAGCGGTGGGACCATACGCCAATTTTAATCCATGAGGCTACCTTCTTGGATGATTCAACTACTATGAAAGAAACGGCCAACAAACATGCTCGCCTGGATGAGGTAATGGAAATGGTCGCTTCAATAAATGTTGGTACCTTGATACTTAGCCATTTCTCGTCTCGCTATTCTCCGGCAGAGATTGATGAGGCTATTTTGCGGGAATGTAAAGCGCACAAAATTGACATTCCCGTATATCGGGTATTGCCCGGACAAGTGCATCGCGATATTTTGGCGCAAGATCCAATTAATGCCTAGTAGGAATAGGTGGAATTAGGAGCCGATTTGATACTACTAGGAAAAGACTTCAAAGAAATACTTGCATTTCTGCCCTAAAAGGGATTTAATTGCCTGAGAATCGGCTTAATAATCATTCCTATGCGCTTTTTGTCCCAATTTTTTGGTGGTAGAGAAAGAGAAATTCAAACCTATGAAGACTTTTGGAGTTGGTTTCAAAAGAAAGAAAAGACATTCTTCAAGGCCGTAAAACAGCATTCAAGAATTGAAGAAGATTTCTTTGATCATCTCTCGCCAAGATTGGATCAGCTGAAGGAGGGGTTCTTCTTCCTAACGGGAATGTATGATGAAAAAACGGTGGAGTTGGTACTTACCCCTGATGGCAACATCAAGAACATCATTTTTGTAGAGGAATTAATTGCAGCCGCACCCCAGATTCGGGGTTGGAAGTTTACCGCATTGAAGCCCGCAGTAGATATAGAAGGATTGAGCATTAGTATGTCGGGGCATGAGTTTGATAAGCAAAAATTGTTCTTTTTTTCAAATGAACATGCCGAGTACCCGGATGAAATTGACATTACCTTGGTCCATCAAGACTATACCGAAGAAAATGAAAAAACCATTACTAATGGGAGCTATATTTTCTTGGACAATTTCTTGGGGGAATTAGATTTTGTTACCAAAATCGACAGCATTGACGTGCAAGGTCCCAATGATGACCACCCTCCTTTGGTACCGATCGGAAAACTGAAAGACTTTTTACGTTGGCGCCAAAAGGAATTCATTGAAAAGTACGAAGGCACTCGCTATGCTACCGAAAATGATGAATACACTCTGTTTGAGGCCGAGCTGGAATCGGGTAACGTATTGGTGGCTTCTATGAATACCGATCTATTGCGTTGGGACAAGAAAGCTTCACACCCATGGATCCTTTACCTCGAACTCCCCTATGATGGCCAGTCTCGCAACGGCATGCCGGACGAAAATATTCAAGAACTACTCACCTCGATTGAAGAGGCCGCAATGAAAGAATTGAAAGACAGAGAGGGCTATTTAAATATCGGTCGACAGACGGGAGAAAACACCCGAAAGCTATACTTCGCTTGTAAAGACTTTAGAAAACCGTCGCTCGTCGTCCATGTACTCCAACAACAATTTGGAGACCAGATCGCCGTCGACTTTGATATCTATAAGGATAAGTATTGGCAATCCTTTAATCGCTTCAAAAAGAGCTATTAGTACTGTTGTTCATCTTCTAATAGCAACGAAAGTGAGCACGATACATCCAATAAACTACCAAGCCTATGTTTGATCGAAATAGTAAAGAAGGAAAGAATATTGAAATCAGTTTAGGACTATTAGTGGGGTATATACTAGCAGGTCTGATTAATTCTTGGGCCACTGGTACCCCTTTGAAATCCTCCTTTTTAGATGAGAAGATAATCACCGCCATTGCTGGAATTGGACTGACCTTATTTATTTACCACTGGAATAAGAACAAAGCCATCAAAGAAGAGGAATAGATCATCTTATCCTGCCTATCAATTAAAATGTACGAGCATTAGCACAATTGCCATGGAAAACCTCCAAACGTCAGCTTCTATTTCTATGCCTGAGGCACCTTCTACTGCCCAACCCGTTAAGGACAAAGAACGCATTGAATCCTTAGACCTACTGCGTGGCTTTGCCATGCTAGGAATTCTCTTGATAGTAAGCCCGATTTGGCTCAAGTATTATCGCTTTGGCCCCTTGGAATGGCTATGGAGGAGCCTCTCCTATCGGAAACTACAGCCCATGCGGAGATAACTGGCTCCCTAAAAGCACGATTATTCACCCGCGTAGCAGGGGATTGAAGTTTTCGGCGTTCGAATCCTTAGATGTTTGATTTCTTGCTTCGTTTATTGAAAAATAGGAAATCAGAATGTACCGACTGTTTTTACCCTTACTTTTACTGTTAGGAGCATGCCAGCCTAATAGCTCTAGACTGATTGACATTGATGGAAATAGTTACCCCACTAAAGAACTGGGAGACCTCCTATGGATGACCGAAAACCTTCGCGTTACGAAGGATGCTTCAGGCAAGGCTATCACCTACTTCCATCCAAATGACGATCCAACTCAGACTAAAGCTTATGGCTTATTATATGATTACCCGACCGCTTGCCAGGTCTGTCCAGAAGGTTGGCGTTTACCGACCAATGAGGATTGGGAGAATTTACTGGTCCTTGGCGAGGATGATATAGCCCCACTTTGGAAAGATGTTGATTATTGGCCTGCCGAGGAAGGTACCAATAGCACTGGTTTTTCGGTCCGTCCTACGGGCTACGGGAATAGCGGCGAATTTGATAATGGTTTCGGAGAAAAGACCTTATTCATGTCCAAGACTAAGGACAATGAGCATGATATCTGGACCTATATTTTTGAAAAAGGTAAAAGCTCGATCCGGAAGGCACCACAGCATCCCACCTATGGGTTTTCGGTGCGTTGTGTAAAGGGGGGAAAGGACAAAAATTGATATCCTAAGTTTTACTTGTGTATGCCGAATTAAACCATTGGGCTCAAGATTCTCTTCGATTTAGTGTTGCTTTCAAGACGAAGATGTCTTACCTTTCAAGCATAACAACTACTGCACTCAGATCGACATTTTCTCACGGGAAATGACTGGGCCCCGTCTTCTGGCCGCCCATTCTATTTCAAAAGATATGTCATGGTGCATCCTAAAGTAAAGGAAAGCTCTTCTATTGTTACTATCCTTCAAGCTGCGCTTCAGCTCAATCCTAAACAGGCAAAACTACTTGGGGAACTTGAATATGAGTGGTATCGATCCTATCAGTTTGATGTACCAGAATTCTATTCTTCAAAAGTAGCGACGATGCGAAGTTTACGTCGACTATTGCCGGTTCTAGAAAGAGAGCAGATAAAGAAATGGAAAGCAATACTTCAAGAAAATCGAAAAAAGAAGAACATCTATGACCCAGCCGAGATGGAAAGGCAAAGTTATAGAAATCTATTCGATGCACTTACATTCTTAAAGCTGAGGCCAGCGCAAGAAAAGCAGGTTAAGCAGCTTTGGCAGGAAAAGGACCACCTGGGCATAGAGGAATGCCTTAAACATTTGGAATCTACCTTAGATGCAAGTCAGGAAGTGAAACTCAAAAAGTACTGGGAGAAGCAAGTCCGTTTGTTTCGGGAAGGTCAAGAAAATCATGTACGATTTGTCTTTGATTACCTAATATTGAATGAGGAGCAATTTCAAGCGGTGGTGGAATATCATCTTGAAAACTACTGGCGAGAATGGTTGCCTTTGGAAGAACTCCAGGAGGAGGCTAGATTGATGCAAAGGGTCTTGAATAAAGAACAATGGGGGAAATACAAAACAGATTGGGACAGACGAATGGCAAGTGCAGAAAGGCAAATGCTTGTTGAAGAGGAAGGCAATAAGTTTAACTTACGTTGGGTGCAGGGGGTGTACAAGTATACTCGAGATGTTTTGTATCCAAAATATCAAACGTATCGTCAAGATTTTGAGCAATACCTCAGCAGTGAGGAGCGAATGCTCATCGGCCATATTCGGGAAGAAGTAAAGGCTTTTAACAATGATCGATTTAAAAAGCGGGGTGGTGAGCACTCTTCAACGGTAATGGAATCGAATAGAATCTTGAGTGCTCGAGCAAATTTAATGCCTTCATTAGGTTCCAGAAACACAAAAGAGCTGGAACCGTCTTTAAAGAAGATGGCTTCCCAACACGCAGAAGCACTCAATGAATATTTCGTCAAGTTAAAGGAAGTCGATAGAGCCTATCGGGAGTTTACAGCTTCCTTTTATGAGGAAATTGGAGGGACCTATGGTCCCAATGTAATGGTGCATAGGGATGAAGATGAGCGAGCGAACGAAGTATGGAAAATGAATTTTCTGCTTTTGGATCCGAAGGCTATGCCAAAATAGACGCCCGTCTGAGAATGATGAATAGGTCATAGTTCTATTTTACCATGACCTATTCTTTGTACTAATGCTTATGGAAAAGGGATTTAGGCCTAAATCACCCCCAGCTTCTTGCCCACCTTCGTAAAAGCGTCCACTGCTCGATCCAAATGGTGTAGCTCATGTCCAGCAGATATCTGTACCCGAATCCTCGCCTGTCCTTTGGGTACGACTGGGTAGTAGAAACCGATTACGTAAATGCCCTCATCCAAGAGTGCATTGGCGAAATCCTGAGACAGCTTCGCATCATATAACATGATGGGTACGATCGGGTGTACTCCTGGTAGTATATCAAACCCAGCCTCCGTCATGGCTTTGCGGAAATGTTGAGTGTTATCTTCCAGCTTATCCCGAAGTTCGGTAGTGCTACTAAGCAGATCGAGAACTTTAATGGAAGCACCGACGATGGAAGGCATCACGGTATTAGAAAAAAGGTATGGTCTTGATCGCTGGCGCAGAATATCTACAATTTCTTTCTTGGCAGCGGTGAAACCACCCGATGCTCCCCCCAATGCTTTTCCGAAGGTACCGGTAATGATATCCACCCTTCCCATAGCATCGCAATACTCATGTGTACCACGTCCAGTTTTTCCAACAAAGCCAGTAGAATGGCATTCATCCACCATCACCATGGCGTCGTATTTATCCGCCAAATCACAAATCTTGTCTATTTGAGCGATAGTGCCATCCATCGAGAAAACACCATCAGTGGCGATTAATCGCCTTCTGGCACCTTGAGCCTCTTGCAGCTTAAGCTCTAGATCTGCCATGTCGTTGGTTTTATACCGATAGCGAGCAGCCTTGCACAGGCGAATCCCGTCGATGATAGAGGCGTGGTTGAGGGTGTCGGAAATAATAGCATCTTCCTTGCCAAGAATGGGCTCAAATAGTCCTCCGTTGGCATCAAATGCTGCGGCGTAAAGAATAGCATCCTCCATCCCCAGAAAATCAGCGATCTTACGCTCTAGCTCCTTATGGATATCCTGTGTTCCACAGATGAAGCGTACGCTGGACATACCAAATCCGTGGGTGTCAATGGCTTCTTTAGCTGCCTGGATCACGTCTGGATGCGAGGATAAGCCTAGATAATTGTTGGCACAGAAGTTAAGCACTTCTAAGCCTTTATCCGTCTTGATTACCGCTGATTGGGGCGTGGTGATTACCCTTTCTTCTTTATATAAACCCGCTTCCTTAATGGCTTGAATTTCCTCCTGCAAAACGGGAGCAGTACGATCAAACATATTGTAAAGTTTTTAGCTTATTTAGGTTGCTGATCATGTCAGCCGTCATTTGTTCTAGATTGAATTCCGGTTCCCAGCCCCAGTCTTTTCGCGCCATCGAATCATCGATGCTGGAGGTCCAGCTATCGGCAATCTGCTGTCTAAAATCTGGCTGGTATGAAATCTGGAATGCCGGATAATGGACTCGGATGGCGTCAAAGATTTCAGCGGGTGTGAAACTCATTCCCGCCAGATTGTAGCTGGTTCGAACTCGTATTTGTTCCCTTGGCGCCGCCATTAGTTCTACGGTAGCTCGAATGGCGTCAGGCATGTACAACATCGGCAAGCGGGTATCCTCTCGCAAGAAGCAGTAGTACGGCTTCTCCTCCACGGCTGCATGATATATTTCCACGGCATAATCGGTAGTACCACCGCCTGGAGGATGTAAGTAGCTGACGATGCCAGGGAAACGCACGGACCGCACATCAACCCCATATTTCAAGAAGTAGTAGTTACACCAATCCTCCCCTGCAGCTTTGCTGATTCCATACACAGTAGTCGGGTGCAAAATGGTGTGCTGAGGGGTATTGTTACGTGGTGTTTTATCACTGAAAACGGCAATGGAACTAGGGAAGAATACTTTCTCCACCTGGTGCTGACGAGCCGATTCCAAGATGTTGAACAAACCCTCCATGTTAACCTGCCAGGTCCAGCGAGGGTTGGTCTCTCCTTTGGCGGAAAGGATGGCGGCGAGGTGGTAGATCTGCGTGACCTTGAAATCTCTAATGATCTCAGCTAAGCGTTGCTGATCCCGAATATCAAGGATCTCAAACAGGCCGTTTTCTTCGGCGGGAGGTCGGATATCGGTGGCTAATACCACTTCCGAACCATAATATTCACGCAAGGCGGCGGTCAATTCCGAGCCAATCTGACCGTTGGCTCCGGTGACCAGGATGAATTCCTTTTTCATGGTTAGGACTTCTAGGTTATGGTAGTTGAGCATCCTGTGGTTAGGAGGATATTTTGCGCTCAGGACCAAATGTTGTTCTGATTATTGATTGTTTCTTACACAAAGAAACAACTATAGTGGGAATTAGGATGGTAAGTTCAGCTAAAATTTTCCCCCTTCTTCGACAAATCTCCTGGACAACTCTAAAATGATTTGAATAAGCGAGTGATACAGATGTTTACGGTTTCTAAAGCGTTGAATTTCATTTCTTAATGCCTGCAAACAAGGGATTAGTCGAAAAACCATCTTCCTAAGGAGAACGGCTTAGGGTGTTTTAGTAGCTTAGGCAAAATTTAAGCCATGCCTATTGGGCAATTTAACTATTAACCATACCATCATGAAAAACCTAAGTATTTTAGGTCTACTCTTCCTCACTCTGTCGTGCTCAACGGAAGAGGCAGAAACAGTCAAGACCTACTCAATCGAGCAGTTTTATCAAACGACAAGCATTGCTGGAGGTGTCTTCTCAGATGACGAGACTAAGCTATTAGTAAGCGGAAATGAAACAGGCATTTTTAATGCTTATGAAATCAATGTCGCTGACTCCAGTCGAAAGCAGATTACTTTCTCCGAAGATGAATCCATCTTCGCCATTGACTATGTTCCAGGAACCAATGAGATTCTTTATTCTTCTGATAAAGGAGGAAATGAAAATAGTCACATCTTCCATTTAGCAGCAGATGGCACAGTTACAGACTTGACTCCAGGAGAGCAAGAAAATGCCCAGTTTGGTGGTTGGAGTGAGGATGAGAAATCCTTATACTACTTATCCAACAAACGGGATCCTCGGTTTTTCGATTTATATAAGATGAGCATCGAAAGCTGGGAGTCGGAACTTATGTATCAAAACGATTCGGGCTTAGATGTTGGAGCTATGACCGAAGATGAAAGCATGTGGAGCGTTTCCCAACCGATCACGACCAGTAATGTTAAGTTGTTCCTATACGACCGAGAGAATGACAAAATGACGGAGATCTCACAAGAGCCTGGGAGTTATTCTAGTTCAGGTTTTAGTAAGGACAATCGTTTTTTCTATTACATCACTGACGTCGGGAAGGAGTTTGCCTACCTAGTTCAGTACGAAATAGCTACTGGAGAACGAACGACTCTGTATGAGGCAGAATGGGATGTGATGTATAGTTACTTAAGTGATAACGAGACTTTCCGGGTGGTGGCAGTTAATGAAGATGGAAAGAACACCTTAGCGCTCATCGATAATGCTTCCGGGGATAATATCGATCTCCCATCGATTCCAGATGGAGACATTACTTCCGTAAGTATGGCCGATAGCGAAAAGCAAATTCGCCTTTCCGTTGGTACCTCTAAGGCTTCCAATAATCTATACGTTTATAATCTGGAAAGCAAAGAACTCAAGAAATTGACAGAGACCTCCAATCCTGATATTAACCCAGATGATCTCGTGGCAGCAGAGGTGGTGCGCTTTGAGTCTTTTGATGGTCTAGAAATTCCGGCTATCTATTATAAGCCACTTAATGCCTCAGCTGATAATCCGGCACCTGCTTTAGTTTGGGTTCATGGTGGACCAGGGGGGCAGTCTCGCGTGGGCTATCGTCCTTTACTCCAATACCTTGTCAATCACGGCTACGCCATTCTTGCCGTCAATAACCGAGGAAGTAGCGGGTACGGAAAAACCTTTTTTCAGATGGATGACCAAAACCATGGTGACAAGGATTTGAAGGATTGTATCTGGGGAAAGAAATGGCTGCAGTCTCAAGACTATATCGATGCTGAAAAGATTGGAATTATCGGAGGTAGTTATGGTGGCTATATGACGATGGCAGCTATGACCTTCTATCCAGATGAGTTCAATGTAGGAGTCAACTTCTTCGGTGTGACCAATTGGTTGCGAACCTTGAAGTCTATACCTCCTTATTGGGAGTCTTTCCGGGAAGCATTATATGCGGAAATGGGTGATCCTCACACGGCGGATTCAGTGCGCTTGTACAATATCTCTCCCCTTTTCCATGCAGAGAAAGTGAAAAACCCAATTATGGTACTGCAAGGCGCGAACGACCCTCGAGTGTTGCAGATCGAGTCTGATGAGATTGTGGAGGGGGTGATGAAGAATGATGTACCAGTCGAATACATCGTTTTCCCGGATGAGGGGCATGGCTTTATCAAAAAGGAAAATGAGATAAAGGCTAATAGTCAGATCTTGACCTTTCTAGATAAATACTTGAAAAAGGAGATCGCGGATTAAAGGCTATCCAGATTAAAAGTATAGAGGCCCAATCGTTTCCATTTCGATTGGGCCTCTGTAATTTTTGATTTGTAAGAGACTAGGAGGCGGCTAATCCCAATTTTTGGGCTAATTCTTTCGCCCTTTGATAAGGGATATAGTCCGCATCGGCTTTCGCCCAAAACTGAAGGGCAATGCCTAAGTTTTCCTTGGCAGCTTCTGCATCCTCATCCGCTAATATGCTAGCCATTTGGTAGTATACCATCGGATCATCAGTTTTCTGGTCTATCAGCTTTTGCAGTAGCCCTAGGGCATGTTTGGTGTCTCCCGCTCTGGCATATACCTTGGCAAGGAATAAACCTCCAGAAATCAGAAATCTTTCAATCCTTCCATCATCCGCTGCTAAGATTTCAACACATTTCTTATAATCCTCTTGAAGATAGTAGGCCAATACGTCAAAGTACTCAGTAGCCCCATTCCCATAGACACCATAGGCAGCCCGACAGTTTATAAATTCTTCTTCACTCATGGGCATCTGATAATCATAGATCAAGGCTTGACTATTGGCTGTACAATCATAGATTACCTTTGATTCTGGTGAATATTTAGCCAGTTCTGTCAATAGCTCATTGATCCTCTCCGCTTGGCCCGTAGAGAGATACATGTCGGCTTTTGTGGTGAAATAGGTGACTACTAGTCTATTGATGGGGGCTCTTTTAAGCTGTTGTTTTTTGTGGTCGTCCAAAGCGCTAAAGGCCTTTTGAATCTGCCCCGTTTTTTGGGCAAAAAACATTTTAATCCATAAGAAGTTGAGACTGTCAACCAAGGTAGTAGATTGTTCTATACCTTGTTGTACTCTCCTGTTAGCCTCCTCAATCTTCAAGTCTTTGAAGTCCAAATAGGCTAAGCTAGTTTGTATCCTCATGTTCAACGGATCCATGGTTTCTTGTTCTACCAGGATTTTTTTTGCCTCTTCAATCCGGCCCTGCTTCTCGTAGATGGTGGCATACTTCAACTGATCTTCCTCTCGATCTGGAAACGCTTCATTTAGCTGATCAAGTGTTTTTTCGGCTTCCGTAAATTCTTCATTTTCTAGCTGTAGATTGTACATCCCTAAGAGACCTCTTTCCAAATTGCCGTATTCAATCGCTTCTTGTAGCAATGCCTTTGCACTGTCTACCCCATGATTGAGTTTATAGATAGACACTAAAGCTTGATAGGCCTGGAATTCGAAGGGGAACATTTTCCGGCGTACTTCCTGTAATTTTAAGTAGGCATCTTGGCGGTTAGTGATACTGTACAACACGGATTTAGCTCTGAATTGCATTCTTTCCGGCAGGGAGGCGCCATATTTTATCGCATTTTTGACATAGGAGATTGCCTCATCCCTTTTCCCTTGACCATATAAAGGATCCCCCACAAAGAAATGGCAAAGAGAGCAGGCAGGATCTATTTCTACGGCCATTTTTGCTAGACGGACGACTTCATCCAAGCCGGTGGGATTCTTGTAGTAGGCAATTCGGGATAAGGTAAAATACTTTAGTGCTTCGGTGTTGCTAGTAAACAGTGCTGAAGAGGGGAGATTAACTTGGTTCTCAATAGGCTCAAAGGCATTTGGGATCTTGTTGAAGATCTGTTCCTGAATTTCATCAATAGCGGCATAGGGATCCGCATTGCTGATGTCAATATCGAATATTGATTTTCCATCTCGGGTGTTGTAAAGACCTCCTTTGAAGACAAACTGTTCATCCTCAATTGTATAAGAAATTCTGCTGAAGTAATCATTACGTGATTTCCGAGCAATTTCTCTCTGCATCCCGATATTGGGAGGAACAAAAGACGGGAGTCCTAGCCCATTGTAATACCCACTCAAACCGAATTCTGCTGTGGTATAAAATTCTGGCCTTTGCTCGAGGTTAAAGGCTAGGAGATTGGAAAAGGCTACGCCCCACCAATCTTGCTCTCGATCGCCAGTTTGGTTTTCAAATTGAAAACAGGCAATCGTCTTTATTTTTTGTAGTGAAGGAACCACAGCCTGAACCGTATTCCCATCCTCATCGGTCATTTGGACGATTTCACTCGCATCGGAAGAGGAGTCATTAAATAGAAAAATGCCAGCGCCTATAGCGACAAGTAGATTTGTCAGTATGATGAATTTAGGCCACTTCAAATCATTCAAGGAGGATATCGGACGAAGGGGACTACCATAATAAGCCAAGATAGCTATAGCCGGTACCAGGGCGATCCATACAACTAGGTATTTATCAACCCAATGCCCACCTAAATCATAACGGTTGGTCGTGAACTCAAGGAATTGCAAAAGACCGAAGCCTACCGCTAAGTAAGTGCCTAAGGATTGGGGAACTTTCCGTTCCCAAAGATCTTCTAATCCAGTCTTATTCGTTTCAGTATTCATAAGCTTGCTGGGTTTTAAACCGCATTTTGTAATTGGATTTTCCCTGCGTAAGGAGGATATCACGTTCAAGCGTGTAGGTAAGTAGTGTGACAATAGATATTCCTAACTTTTAGCTGCGTCTTTCGGGACCATGCTTCGTTAGTAAAACTCTCACGTAGCCTGCGGCTATCCAGCCTGGCGGCTCGACAGGTGCTCGATTTTACTGCCTCACCTGGCCTCGAAATACACTACCTAAAAATTTTACGACTACTTTTGTCGCACTACTTATTGCTGTATAACGATACCCAAATTGCGGCCCAAAGATAAGGAAACGAATTTGTAGGCAAGTTGTTCTTGACTAGCCTCAGGCTATTTCAGCAGAGCATCTAGTTCTGAGACTTTGAAACGGATACTGAGGATATAAGGAGATGCTCCTTTTTTCCAATGCCCATAGGTAGTAGCAAGGATATTCCCATCGGGTAGTACTTCCAGGGCAGGATAAGCACAATCACTCCCCTTCTTATTATCTTTTAATCGTACTCTGTACTGGCCCTCTCTACCTTCTACTAGGTCTTCATAGGTGCCTACCCAGCCTACCCAATCCCCAGCGGTGGGACTGACAGGACCTGCTTTTTCATACAACTGATCTTCCTTACAATTGCTACAAGCAGCTTTTAATTGCCGATAGCGAGATAGAGCGGGAGAATTGTCACGAAAAGAAATGAATAGTCTTCCGTCCGGGGTGTAAACCGCCTGATGTCGATCTCCAGTTAGGGAATTGGGTAGTTCCCGAGGAGTGGTCCAGGTCTTGCCCTCATCATTGGAGAAGATGATGAAGGAATTCATTCGGCGTGAATTTTCTCTTAACAAGACTGCCAGTTGGCGTCCATCCGGGGAACGGATGATACCGGGTTCGCAAAGATGGACCATGCGACTACTATAAATGGGGGAAGGATCTGACCAACTGAGTCCACCGTCAAAAGAGAGACTCTTGTACAAGGTGAATAATGCCTGGTTATTCTGCGTCAAGGCTTTGTCCCCTGTATTTCGACCATCAGCCGTAAAGAATCGTTGGTCATCATGGAATAGAGCCATGTAGTGCCCTTTCCCAGTACGCAGTGGAACCACATCACTCATCACTACGATGCCTCCCCAGTCTCCCACTTGCTGTAAGGGAGACCAACTCTTGCCCTCATCTTCCGATACGGCCATCCGGGTAGGATAAAGGCCGGAAAAAATGATGAGTCGCTTTTTACCTCCAGCATCTTCTACTGGGAACAAGGTGGGGACTTCCAAGGAGCTAGCCCAATTAGTAGGTGTAGGAAGCCGACCACTCCAGGTTTTACCGCCATCCATACTCTTCTTCATCACAATAGCCCCGCGACCATGTCCTTTAGGATATACACAATAAATCGTCTTACCATCTTGTAGTAGGTGAGTGGTAGGATGACCTAAATATTGGCCCTCCTCTATATCCACAACCACTTGTCGGTCCAGGTCTTCATCCAAATCAACTAGTGGGATGCTGTAATAGTTGGTAGAGAAATTAGAAAGATCAACGCCTTCGTTGGGGACGGTTTGTGCGTTGGATAGGCTGAGGGCGAGGAGTAAACTTAAGCCTATCCCCATGACTTTGATTTGTACTTTCATTTTAAAGTTGGTTTTGCATGCTCACTCCCAGACACTATTGACCCCTAGGAACGCAATCACTCCCAGACACTATTTATTCCTAGGCGTGTAATCACTCCCTAATATACGAATTGAAGTCGGTTACGCTAAACACCAACATTTTCCAAGAACCTTCTTATTTTGGTTGTTTGACGATTCCAAATGTATCATCCTTTAATGAAGCAAGAAATCCACCAGCTCTGCCTCGAAAAACTAGAGGCTAACATCCAGCAATTGGAAAAAGCAATTGCCGATATACAGGATGCCGCGAATCAAGAGACAAAGAGCAGTGCCGGAGATAAATATGAGACAGGGCGAGCCATGATGCAACAAGAAAAAGACAAGCTAAATGTTCGCTTGACTACTAATCAGAACCAATTGTCTAAACTCAAGCAATTGAAGCCAGCGCAGCGCCAAGAGCAAGCGGAAAATGGTAGCCTCGTACAGACCAACGAAGGCTTGTTTTACTTCGCTGCCGCTATTGGTAAGCTACCGTTGGGAACCCAAAAGTGTTTTGTGATTTCTCTGGATTCCCCTCTAGCAAAGGCCCTATGGCACAAGAAAGAAGGAGAAATAATTAATTTTCAAGGAAGAAAAATCCGGATTGTCGCTATTCAGTAAACCATCCGCTTCCTCAGGTGTATTGAAAATAGGAACGTAATCAATCTATGCCGCTACCTGACACCCTACTTCCGTATTTTGAAGCCCTCACTTTTGCTGCGGAGCAGCACAAATATCAGCGGCGCGGTGGATACGACCCCCTCCCTTATATCAATCATTTGATCAAAGTAAGTACGGCCATTATCCAAATTGGGAATGAAGAGAATCCGGATATCATCCTGGCATCCATCCTACATGATATAATTGAAGATTCGGATACTAGTCATCAGGACTTGAAGGAGCGCTTTGGCGTAAAAGTAGCTGATATCGTAATGGAATTGACTGATGACATGGCTCTTCCCTACCAGGAGCGAAAAGCCTTACAGATTAAAGGGGCACAGCAGCTTTCTGCTGCTGCTCGCAAGATTCGTATTGCAGACAAAGCCAGCAATATTCAAGACATCTTTACTTATCCTTTAGACTGGAAAGAAGAAAAGAAAATAGCCTATCTGGAGAATTCCCTAAATATCGTGGATCAAATTCGGGGGACGCATGCGGCCCTAGAAGCCTGGTTTGATCAAAGCGTTCAATTTGCCCGAAAGGTTCTTTCTCAAACACCTAATAATTAAATCTACTCATGAATTCAACTGCCCAGCGAAAGAAAACGAACAAGCGTGCCCTAAAACTGAAAGAAATGATCCAGCAGATCGAAGAGATCATCAAAGAAGCTAAAGCAGCTGAGACCGCCGCCGCTGATTTGCTGGAAACTATTCATCCTGACTATAAGACGAGTGCTAAGAATCTCATACATTATCAAGTGTTTCGTCGATATGACCTGACTAAACTACAAAAACGCTTAGGGAATATGGGGCTCTCTCGCTTAGCGAAGGCGCAGTCCAAGGTGATGGCAAGTTTGAAGACCAATCGAGCGCTTTTGAAGTCGATGTTGACGGGGACACATGTGAAGAAAGCGGTTGGAGAGCTGTCTTTTAAGAAAGGAGATCGACTATTAAAGGAGAATGCCACGAAGTTGTTAGGCTATAAAACGGAAGGGAGGAGGACTCGAATTATGGTGACTATGCCCAGCGAAGCGGCCTCCAATTATAAAATGGTCTATGATATGTTAGCGGCTGGAATGAATTGCGCTAGAGTTAATTGTGCGCATGATAATCCAGAGACTTGGGCAAAGATCATTCAAAATGTTAGGAAGGCAGCTGAAGAATTGGGCAAAGATTGTAAAGTGGCGATGGACCTAGCTGGGCCAAAGATTCGAACGGGTGCGCTAGAACCAGGACCTCAGGTGTTGAAGATTCGACCGCCAAAAGATATCTGGGGCAACATCATGGAGCCTGTTCAATGTTGGTTGGGACTAGAGCCAAAGCCGGGCTTGGTTCATGTTCCAATAGCGGCAGCGCATTTATCTGCGATACGAGAGCATTCCAGTTTGTACTTGAAAGATACGAGAGGTAAAAAACGGAAATTTAAGGTTAAAGGGAAGCAGGACGGTGGCTATCACGCTACCTGTGACCGCACGACCTTCATCGCGACTAACCTGCATTTATACCCCACTAAAGAGCATGGTATTAAGGGGATTCCAATTGCAGACTTGCCTAGCTTAGAAGTACCTTTATTTCTTCAGGTTGGTGACCGACTGCGTCTGGATAAGGACCCAATTGCTGGCCAAAATGCCTTGAGAAATGAAGAGGGAGAGCTATTGGAAATGGCACATATCTCCTGTCGTGCTCCAGAAATCTTCCGGGAAGTGAAAGTCGATGAACGAATTCTCTTTGACGATGGGAAGATAGAGGGGCGAATCGCAGAAATTCTGGATGACCACCTCCTAATCGATATTGTTCATACCGTTGAAGGAGGAGCGAAGTTGCGGGCTGAAAAGGGCATTAATCTTCCAGATAGTGCCTTGACGATCAGTGGTCTCACCGCTAAAGATAAGGAAGACCTAAGTTTTGTTGTCAAGCATGCGGATGTGATCAACTTCTCTTTTGTCAATCGACCAGAGGATGTTACGGAGCTCTTTGATCGACTAAAGGAGTTGGAGGCAAGAGAAGGAATAGGGCTGGTATTAAAAATAGAAACACAATCTGGCTTCAATAAGCTTCCTGAGATCTTGTTTAGAGCGATGAAGATGCATCCCGTTGGGGTGATGATTGCCAGAGGAGATCTAGCTATAGAGACGGGCTGGCGTAATATCGGACGTGTGCAAGAAGAGATTCTTTCTCTTTGTCAAGCAGCACATATCACGGACATTTGGGCGACCCAGGTTCTGGAAAGTCTGGCCAAACGTGGATTACCTTCTCGGGCAGAAATTACGGATGCAGTGATGTCTCAACGGGCAGATTGTGTGATGCTTAATAAAGGTCCCTACATCGTCCAAGCTATCCAATTATTGGATACGATCCTGAAGGATATGGAGCCTTACCAGGATAAAAATGCACCACTGACGCCTGCCATGCAGCGAGCCAATTCTATGTCGGAGAAAAGCTAAGTACTAAGGCTGTTCTATTTCGACAATTTCCTTAAGTCTAACGTGTAAGGATAATCCTTGTCTACTTCAACTTTTTGTGTGTCGATGGGTGGTGTAGCCTGATAGTCATTGGTGATGTAACTACGACTGCCAGTGCTCGCTTGATTTTTGAGTTGTTCGACACTTCTCGCACTATGGTTGTATTCCCAGAATCGGTTGATGCGACGCCCTTCCGCTTCAAAGCTGTTAACCGGGAAAGTTTCATAGTTCCTTCCGCCAGGGTGCGAAACGTGGTAGGTGCATCCGCCAATTGATCTTTGATTCCAGCGATCATAGATGTCGAAGACTAAGGGAATATCGGTACCAATGGTCGGATGAAGAGCCGATGGTGGACTCCATGCTTTATAACGTATTCCCGCTACATAATGTCCAGCCATGCCTGTCGCACGTAGCGGGACAATGGCCTTGTTACAAAGTAGATGATATCGCTCGGGATTAAATCCTTCTAATGCCACTTCTAAGCGCTCTACCGAAGAATCAACAAACCGCGCCGTTCCCGTATTTGACATTTCTTCCCCTAGAACATTCCAAGGCTCGATACCCGCCCGCAACCGCAACTGTGTCTCCCCGGCCTGAATCTGCCCCAAAAGCGGAAAGCGGAATTCAAAGAAAGGCTCAAACCAATCTAATTCGAATTCAAAGCCAGCTTCTTTAAGATAATATAGAACCTCTTTGATATCCTCCTTTACGAAGTGATGAATCAGGAACTTATCATGCAGGCTGGTTCCCCAACGGATAAGGGGTTGACGGTATGGCTTTTTCCAGAAGGCCGCTACTAATCCACGAATCAGCAACAATTGCAAGAGACACATCTGCTTGTGGGGAGGCATATCAAATCCACGCATCTCCAAAATGCCCAGACGACCAGAAGCCGAATCGGGACTGTATAGCTTATCGATACAGAATTCAGCTCGGTGCGTATTTCCGGTGATGTCAATCAGTAAATTCCTGAAGATACGATCTACGAGCCAAGGGGGAGGATTTTCATGACGATCCAGCTCCGCAAAAGCAATTTCCAATTCGAAGAGGATCTCCTTTCGCCCTTCATCTACTCTAGGAGCCTGACTAGTAGGTCCTACAAAGGCGGAAGAAAAGAGGTAGGAGAGACCGGGATGATTTTGCCAGAAATTCACGAAACTACGAAGCAGATCTGGTCGGCGTAGGAGGGGGCTTTCCGCAGGGGAACTTCCACCCAAGGTGATGTGATTTCCGCCACCCGTACCCGTATGCTTCCCATCCAACATGAATTTTTCAGCACCGAGTTGGCTATCCTTGGCTAGATCAAAAAGCTTATCATAATTCCCCACGATTTCACGCCAGCTTTTCGCCGGATGGATGTTCACTTCAATCACACCCGGATCTGGAGCCACTACGAGTTTTTGCAGCCTGTTGTCGCTAGGAGGATGATAACCTTCTATGAGGACCGGCATCTCCAATTCAGCAGCTACTTTTTCAATGGTATTTAACAGATCAATGTAGCTTTCTAGGCTATTGAGCGGAGGCAGGAATAGATATAGTTTTCCCTCGCGCACCTCGGCGCAGAGCGCTGTTTTGATGGTTGTGGTCCGGAATGAGGGTTCGAATTCAGCCTTTTCCGCTGGAGAAGATTCGGAGGTAGGCGTGAGGGACGAAGCCTGGCCTGCTCTTTCTGCTTGCTTGATGTCTAAGGCTTCTTTACTTGGAAGCGCTGGGAGCTTCTCCATTGGACTAGCAGGAACCTCTTTGGTTTCTTGTTCGGGCACCATGTAAGGTAATCTGTCCAAGGGCAGACGTAGCCCTATGGGAGAGTTTCCAGGGAGCAAGAACAGATGTCCTCGCTTGAAGACCCAAGGGCAAGTTTGCCAACTACTCTGATCTATATCCCATTGCAAGGGAAGGGCATAACCTGCTGCTTGATCGAAGCCTTTTTGCAATAGTTCTGATAGCTTTTTTCGTTCGAGTTTTTCTTTGGGATGTAAATGTAAGGGGTCGATATTGACCGGTAGGTTCTCTTCTTCCCACAGGAAATAATAGACGTCTTCAAAAGCTGCAGTTATATGCTGAGCAGAAACGCCAAGGTAGTGAGCCATTCTTTGTAGGAAACTTCTAGCCTGGTCGGTTTCCCATTGATAATCTTGGTTTGGGTTGGCCAGCAGCTGATTGTTTTCCCAAAGAATCTCTCCATCCTTACGCCAATAGATAGCATTCTGCCAACGGGGCAGTGCCTCACCGGGATACCATTTACCCTGCCCCACGTGCAAGAAACCGTTTGGCGCAAAATGAGCCTTTAATTTTTGAGTGAGTTGAAAGGCGAGTTGGCGCTTATCTATACCGTCCGCCGCCTCGTTCCATTGTTCGGACTCCATATCCATTGCGGAAACGAAGGTAGGCTCACCTCCCATCGTCAATTTCACATCTTGCTCTTGCAATTGCTCCTCTATCACATCCCCTAAACGCAAGATCGATTGCCACTGTTGATCCGTGTAAGGCTTGGTGACGCGAGGTGTCTCCTGGATCCGCTCGACGATATTCTTATACTCAAACTCTACTGTTGCTGGTGCTGTATAGCCCGTGATGGGCGCGGCACTACTAGGATCCGGGGTACAGGCCAAGGGAATATGTCCTTCTCCCGCAAAGAGACCGGAGGTGGCATCAAGGCCAATCCAGCCTGCTCCTGGAATGTATACTTCTGCCCAGGCGTGCAAATCGGTAAAGTCTTCCTCCGGGCCCGCAGGTCCATCCAAGGGCTTCTGATCTGCTTTTAACTGTACCAAATAGCCGGAGACAAAACGTGCGGCCAATCCGAAGTGCCGAAGTACTTGAACGAGTACCCAGGCAGAGTCTCGACAGGAACCCAAAGCCTTCTGTAGGGTTTCTTCACAGCTTTGTATCCCCGTTTCTAGGCGAATCGTATAGTTGATATCCTCACACAATTGCTGGTTGAGGTGGACTAAGAAATCCACCGTATTGACACCTTGAAAGGCATGAGCTTTTTTGATCCAATCTTTGAGCAAGGGCCCTGCCTCCTTGATTTCCAAATAGGGTAGGAGTTCTTTCTTCAGTTGATCATCATACGTGAAGGGGAATTTTTCGGCGTATTCTTCCAAAAAGAAATCGAAAGGATTGATGGTCACCAAGTCGGCGATGACCTCTACACCAATGCTTAGGTGATCTGTAGGCTCTGGGAAGGTCACACGCGCTAGATAATTGCCGAAGGGGTCTTGTTGCCAATTGATAAAGTGCAGTTCTGGCTCTATCTGTAAGGAATAGGCTTCGATGTTGGTCCGTGCATGAGGAGCCGGCCGCAATCGGATTACTTGCGGGAAAACTTGAATTGCTTTATCGTAATTGTACTTTGTATGATGTCGAATGGCAACTTTAATGCTCATTATTTTGCGATTGATACTTTTTTTAGAGGATTATTTGGTATTGCGATTAGTTGTTGAGAATGAAGCAGTTGAGGCTGTTAAAAAACTACTGAATTCCTGGTAAATATCTTAAAAAAACCGACTACTTTTCAGTAGTTTTAGAACGATTCGTTTCTTTCCATTCCAGATCCTACATTCTTTCTAGGTATGCAAAATGACCTTTTTAATAGCTATGAGGTCCCTAATGGACTCTTAGACGAAGTTTATACCACATTTCCCAATTCCTACACATCTTATGGTCAGATCCGGGACCTGTTCTACTCTTTAAATCCTGCGGATTTTCAGAAGTTGAATGAGTATGCTAAGCTGTCGTTTTTGAATCAAGGCATCACTTATGCGGTCTATGATGAAGACAATGGAGGTACGGAAAAAATATTTCCCTTTGATCTATTTCCTAGAGTAATCCATCAACAAGAGTGGGAACGCTTGGAGGAGGGCTTATTGCAGCGTAATAAGGCCTTAAATCTATTCATTGGGGATGTATATGGTGATCAAAAGATTCTGAAAGATAAGGTGGTGCCAGAGGAATTGATCTTTAGTTCGCCACACTATGTAAACTTGATGAAAGGCTTTCAGCCTCCTGGTCAGGTCTACACCCATATTTGTGGTACAGATCTCATTCGGCATACGGATGGAAATTTCTATGTGCTAGAGGACAATCTGAGGAATCCATCCGGTGTGAGTTACGTTTTGATCAATCGCGAAACGATGAAGCGGACCCTGTCTGACATCTTCAAGGCGATCTCAGTTGAGACGGTGAATCAGTATCCTTCTGTTTTATTGCAGACACTACAATCGGTAGCTCCGGGCCGCGATGAAGATCCAACCTGTGTTTTGTTGACGCCTGGACAATACAATTCCGCTTATTATGAGCACTCTTTTTTGGCCCAGGCTATGGGGATTGATTTGGTGGAGGGGAAAGACCTGTACGTTGAACGGGATACCGTCTATTTGAAGACGATCCGTGGGGCACAAAAGGTAGATGTGATTTACCGTAGAATTGACGATGCATTTCTTGATCCGGCAGAATTCCGGAAGGATTCTATGCTTGGAGTGGAAGGCTTGATGAGCGCTTACTTGTCAGGTAATGTAACGATTGTGAATGCTCCGGGTACGGGTGTATCGGATGATAAAGCTGTTTGTGCCTACGTACCCGATATGATTCGATATTACCTAAAAGAGGAACCGATAATTGCCAATGTCCCTACCTACATTTGCAATCGGCCTGATGATCTCAAATATGTGCTTGAACACCTGGGGGAGTTGGTCGTTAAACCCGTTGACATGTCAGGAGGATATGGCGTCACGATTTGTGATAAGCTGAGCAAGGAAGAACTGACTGAGCTAGCCAATACCATCAAGGCAAATCCGAGAAACTACATTGCTCAGCCTAAAATGATGTTATCCTTGCACAGTACCTATATAGAGGATACCCAGTGTTTTGAACCACGTCATATTGATTTGCGAACCTTCACTTTACTAGGAGAAGATACTGCTTACGTGCTGCCAGGGGGGCTGACTAGAGTGGCTTTACGAAAGGGGAGTCTAATTGTCAATTCCTCCCAAGGTGGCGGATCAAAAGATACGTGGATAATCGCAAAATAAGAGACCTTATGCTGAAGTTGTCATGAGCGTAGTTTTAGACAACTGCTATAAAAGAAACCTATGTTAGCACGAGTAGCCGACTCCTTATATTGGACAGGCAGATATATAGAACGATCTGAGCATTTAGCTCGATACTTGAAGGTCCAGTACTTCACTATATTGGATGCACCCATGAGTCAAAACAAAGACTTCGTTTTTAAGTCTATTTTGAATATGTATGGGATTGAATATGATTCTCAATCGGAGGTGGATGAACAAGAGGTGCTATTTGAGGTGGGCTTAAGTCCGAGTAACAACGTCTCTATTCTTTCTACCATTGCTGCGGCCAGAGAAAACGCCAGAACGTTTCGTTATTTAATTTCAACGGAACTCTGGGAGGTGATCAATCAGTATTACTTGTTTGCCAAGGAATATGATCCAACCTTCTTGACGACAAGAGGCTTGTATGATTTCACGGTAAATTCAACAAAGCATTGTGCTATTGTCCGATCCTACTTGGATCACACCGTGGTTCATGACTCCATCTGGATGTTCATTAAACTGGGAATTCGCCTGGAGCGGGTGATCCAGATTATCCGCATCCTGAAGAGTAAACTCAATGATATTGAGGCCTTGACAGAGAATGGTTTTAATCAACCATTGAAGCAGTATCAGTGGACAACTACCTTGAAAGTGCTGGAAGGTTTTGATATGCATCGGCGCGTCTATCGCAAAATTCCAAAGCAGCGATCGACTTTTGAGTTTTTGGTAACAAATCCGATTTTCCCGCGTTCTATAGCTTACAATTTCCGCAAAGTAGATGAATTAGTCACTAAATTGTGCGCCCAATATGATTCAGAGACCTTGTTGAAGTTCAAAGCGGGAAAACTGGCCCACTATTTTAAGTTTTTGGAGTACGAAGAAATTAAAGATGATCTTCCAGGCTTCTTAGATGAATCATTGAATAAAGTGTACGCGCTCCACAATCGTATTGGGGAGACCTTTTTTACTTGAGTACGAGTTCTAAAACATATTTCTAATGACCTATTGTCTAGGGATTAAAGTCAAAAGTGGCCTAGTCGCCATTGCTGACACCCGCATCACCTCTGGTAATGAAACAACTACCGCTAAGAAGATTTCAATTCATAAGAGCGGTAAAAAGAATCTATTCATTATGACCTCTGGCCTTCGCTCCATCCGTGATAAGGCCGTCACCTACTTCGAGGAATTGCTGGAGTCTGAGGACTTTGCCTTTGATAAGATGTACAAAGCGGTCAATGCTTTTGGGGATCAGTTGCGTCGGGTAGCAAAGGAGGATAAACAGGCATTGGCAGAGTCAGGCCTCTTTTTTAACCTAAATACCATTGTCGGCGGGCAGCTTGAAAACGATACAGAACATAAGCTATATCTGCTATATCCCGAAGGTAACTGGATTGAAATTGGAGAAGCTACACCTTTCACCATCATCGGCAACTCCGGCTATGGCAAGCCCGTCTTGAATCGCGCCTTAACCTTCGAATCCTCCATAAAGTTTGCGTTGAAAACGGGGTTTCTCTCCTTTGATTCTACTAGGGTGAGTGCCAATGATGTAGGATACCCCATTGATGTCGTCATATACATCAAGGATTCCAAGAAGATGCTGGAAAGACGATATACGGAAGATCAGACCGGCCATCTTGGAGAAATGTGGGCAAAACGCCTAAAGGATATCATCCATGAAGTACCTGACGACTGGGCCGAAAAGTTGGTACAAGAAACGGAGCATATTCTGCAGCAGCAACAGCAAAAGCAGGATGAGCAGCAGCAACAGATGCAGCAGCAGCAGTGAGAGGGCTGACAGCTTGTTGCTAACTTCGTAATTGTATACCTCCCAAGGTGATTAGCCGACAACTCCAATTATGTAATCTACCTTCCAGATCTTAAGAGGATTTTCCGTTCACTCATCTTTTAAATGCGTTGCCGGATTCAAATTCATGACCCTGATTAGCAGCAGTGTAATAATGGTAAGAAATACGGCTGCACAGATAAAGGCACTGAGCATGGGAATGCCCCAAGACAGCTGTATCCGTTCCGGATAGTTATTCAACCAATTATTCAGGAAATAGATGGCCGGAATTGTTCCGATGATAAAGCCGGAGACCAGCCATTTTCCAAATTTAGAAGAAAAGAGCAGATAAATATCCAAGGGCGTAGCACCATTCACCTTACGGATACTTACCTCCTTTAGTCGTTGCCGTACATGGGTACCGACCATGCCAAAGAGCCCTAATGATGCCAGCAGAATGGCAATCAATGAACCGGATCTCGCCAAGCGCTGAATCTGGGTCTCCGTTTGCATATCTGCTGCATTACTCTCTTCCAGGTAAGTGTAATTTATGGGTCGGGTTGGGTAAATCTGTCGCCAAAGCGCTTCTATTTGACCAATTTCCTGTTGAGAAGATTGTGGATTGAGCTTAATCAGTAGCGTTTGCATCATGTACTCTGGAGCAGTGTATATCACTAAGGGCTGAATTTCCGATTGTAGCGCCTCGTAATGGAAATCTTTGACTACGCCTATAATCCGTGGATTCGTTAGGCGTCCATAATCAAATGGGATTACTTCCCCAACCGGATTATTGAGTTGAGCACGCTTTACAAATGTTTCATTGACCAGGACCGCTCCAGCTTGATCGGCCTGAATCTCTAAGTCAAAATTTCTCCCTTCCACCATTTCTATATTCAGTAGATCAATGAAGTTTTCATCTGTTCGCAGGTGGCTGGTGGAAAAGTCAATTTCGCCATCCTTGTAATCTGTGCCGTTATAGCCAGAATTGGAACTAACGGACTGCACAAAAGCTAAACGCTCTAGTTCTCTGTGCATTTGATCCAGCCTTTGTTCACTAGTATCTCGGATGGATAAGGCCAGTACATTTTCATCTTCATAGCCTAAATCAAAATTCAATAGATGATCCAGTTGCTGATTAGTGGTTAGCATACCAATGATTAGGAAAATGGTTATACTGACCTGCATCATGACTAGGAACCAACTGAAAAAGGACTTCCCTCCTACTTTGAGTCGTTCTTTGAGCGCTAGGTTGGCTTTTTTTGCCGAAAGTACCACAGAAGGGTATAGCCCTGAGAGGAAAGTACTGATTAGTAGTACGAGAGCTAGGCCAGTTCCAAACCGCCAGCTGAGCAGATCCCGAAAGCCATATTCCACTCCTACAAATTGGGAAAAAACGGGTAGTAAGGCTTGGATTAGCAAGAAGGCCAGTACACCAGCCATGATTGTCCCTAAGAAAGATTCGCTCAGAAACTGTTGAAATATAGCATTTCGATTAGCACCCATGACTTTTCGTACAGCTACTTCTTGGGATCGACTCAAGAAATTGCCAAGCGCAAAGTTGGAGTAGTTGAAGCAGCTAATCAGCAAACAAAGCAAACCGACAAGCAAAACAACCCAAAGCACTTGTAGGTTAGCAGTGGCTCGGAGTCCATTACCCATTTCCAGCTTATCTGTATGCATCTTAGAGAAAGGTTGGAGGAATAGCTGTGGGTTGGCACTGGCCATATCGCTGTCTAAATTAGCTGCTAGGATCTCATTCATACCAGCTTCTACGTCCTCCAGAGCAGCGCCCTCTCTGCGTAGGACAAAAACATTCATATTGATGTCAAACCAACTCTCAGTTCTTCTCGCTGCTACCCTGCTTACCCAGAAGTTAAAGGGAATGATTACGGAAGGTCTGAAAGTAGAGGTCATCGGAAAATCCTCATAGATTCCGGTCACAGAAAAGACTTTTTCTTCCTCCCCAAAAAGTAGCCGGAGTTCATTAGAAGCAGGTAACGTCTTGGCAAAGGATCTTGAAACCACTATATTTTCGGGATCTTCGAATGCTCCAGGAGTTCCCTTGATGAAGTTGAAATCGAGCATCTGAAACATTTGCGGATCGGCATAGTGAAAAACCAAATAACTATAATCTTGATCGATTAAGCGTAGGGCAATACCATTTTTGACATGAGTTGCCATTTCAATTCCTGGAACTTCCTCTGGAAGGGTCTTCCCCATAATGTAGGATGCCCCTCCCATCTTTTCAGTTTCGCCTCGGAATTCTAGTTGCGCTCCAATTCTATACAGTCGGTCCGATTTATCATGGAAGCGATCAAATGAATATTGATCCGCCAGGAATAGATAGGCCATGGCAGCCGTGGCAATACCGATAGCTAGGCCGGACATATTGATGAAAGAGTAGGTTCGAGTCTTCCAAATAAACCGGAAGCCCGTCTTGAAGTAGTTCTTCAGTAGGTAAAAGAATGGATTATTCATAAAGCCGGGTTTTCTAAATCGGAAAAGTCGAAAGGTCTTGAATGTTTCCAGGTAAAATTTGCGGCGGGCAAAAGGTAGTCCTTTGGTTTCCTCACGCCAGTAAAAGGCTTCGTGCAGATCGCCTTGGACTTCTTCCAAGTATTCCTCTGGGCAGATCTTTTCAATTAGCCAGTCCGCCCACTTTGGAGGTTTAGTTGGCCCCATACCTGAAATTTTGTTGGACTATGCTCGCCCAAAGTTTAGACTTCGCTTCTTGTAATTTTTCGATAGCATGGTAACCGGCCGGCGTAGCCTTGTAGAGTCGTTTCCGGCGGCCCCCTCTTTTAGCTGTAGGTTCTCCAAACCTGGAATCCACCCATCCTTTTTTCTCCATCCGCTTTAGGACGACATGAATGGCTGGGAGAGATATTGCTTTACTTAATATGGCCTCATGATGTTGTGCAATCTGAACACCATGACATTCTTCATATTTGAGAAGAATCATTAGAATTATTTCTTCAAGCGCTCCAACGGATTCCATTTTATTAACAATTGTTTAAATAATCGTCTACAATATTATTAATAAATGTTTAAAAAATAAAATGGACGTGCCTTAGATTTGAGATTGCTTTGTTTCTGCCGGTATTTGCCAAGCCATTGTGAAGCTGATAATGGATCGATTAGGCGGTAGTGGGAAGCTAGCAGGTGGGGTAAAGCAAGGGAGGAACTTCATGAATACTCGCCCAAAAAATAATGCTTAATACATCTCTAGAGGATGTATTAAGCATGCTATCGTTGAAACCGACTTGAATCAGGTAAGTACGGAACGGCAGATTTCTAACACCCTTCCAACCCAAAGAAGAAAGTCATTTCTTGATCTATTTTGTGACCGTTAGCATCCATGGCAGGCTTCCACTTGCCAGGAAGTTCCTTTAGTAGATTGATCAATACCTGATCGACTTCTTCATAGCCGGAAGTTGACTTCATTTCCACTTGCTCAAGCTTACCTTCTTTAGTAACCGTAAAGCTAAACTGTCCCCCCTTTAATTGCTGTTTGTGGATGTGAGCGGTATGGTCCTTGCTGTTTTCCCGCAGGTAATTAATCAAGGCATCGTAGCCTTCCGCAAACTCGGCCTCCCTTGATGGAGTAATGCTGAGGAAATGCATGACTGCATCATAGGATCTATTTCGACCCTCTGGCCGTTCGTACTCGTAAAGAGCACTGACTTGAACGTTGGAGGAATAGTCGGTGGATTGAAGCAGTTTGATCTGCGCTTCGGTGAGCACCGCATCTTCTGCCAGCTCAGTGGTTTTTACATCATTTTTGAAAACGGAAATGGTGGCATTCCGATAGAATCCTTTTGACTCGAATTCCTTTTCTGGAAGAATATCCGTAATCGACTTGGCCGCATGTAGATCAACTTTCGAGATGGTTTGAAGATATCTTGATCCCACCTTATATACCAAATCAGCATTCTTTATCGGTGCAATCAGATCTGTCAGATTGTACTCATATAAGGGGGCAGGCTTAGTTGTATCTCCGGGAGAGACCACTTCAGGTTTGTTTCGGTTTAGGAAACTGAATGCCATTAAACTCAAACCTACTGCCAAAGTGCCAAATATTAGGATACTCTTTTTCATTTCTATTCCTTAGGTGATCAATGCTATCCAAATATAGGCTGGAAAGCCGCGCACTAGGTGAAATCGCTTGTAAAATTTTGTTAAGCAATTGTAAAGGCCCATATTTTTAGCGGATTAGCCCAGGAAAGGCAATAGAAATCCAGCTGGACGCCTGGGCGTCGGTGATTAAACCCGGAACAGCAGACGTCCTTCCATGGTTGCGAAAGACGATACTAATACAATTCAAATTTAGTCTTCTTCAAGCCTAAATAGTCCAAATATTCCTTCACTTCTAGAGCCTCATCACCCCCCTTATTGGCATGATGCAACAAAGTGAAGCCATGTGGTCCTTTCGCACGTAATGTACTAGGGAAAGCTGCAAGCATAGGTTTGACAATTTCCATCTTACCTAATAGGGCAGCAGTGAAAATATTGGCCTGCGCACCTTGCTCCAGCAGGTACTTGACGACGGCTTTATTTCCAACATGCGAGGCTGCTCCTAGGCCTGTCTCAAAGTCCCCTCGCCGCCAATCGTGGGCAGCATTGAGTAGGGTTGGGTGCTCAGCTAGCATTTCTTTTACCTTGTCCAATTGGCTATGACTCAGCCGCACAAACTCCTCGACTATTTTTTTGTCCAATTGCGGTTCTTCTTGGATGTTTTGAGCTTTTGTAAAGATAGGATAGGCACTAATACCGACTAAGGCTAAACCGGCCTGTTTCATGAACGTCTTCCTGTGCATGTGGAGTGATTTATGGTTGAACAATCGAATGATCTTTAAATTACGAAATTGATGCTGAGCGTTGGCTGTTATTATCCCAAGTGAAATTGTACTCGTGTGAAGAACCTTTTAATCGGGGCCAAGTTTGCGGTGATGTTGACATAGCTTAAGTAGCCTTTGGCATAAAAGGCCAGAGGAGATTGCTGGAATTGAGCTAAATTGCTTTATGGATAAGTCGTTAAGACGCAGTCTTTTTCAGCATATCACGTTTTGGCTGATAGTAGTGTCCACTTATGCTATTTCAGCATGGGGGTATAGAGACAATTTTCAACAGGCTATCATTTACGAGGCGCTTTATCTGCCTGCTCGGATGCTTGCGGTGTATTTCAATTGGTTTTTGTGGATGCCGAAGAAACTCTATCGTAATCAAGTAGGAGAGTACTTGCTCGGGATAGTGCTTGTCATTTTTTTGTTGGCGACGCTGCAACGTTACTTGATGTACTATTGGGCCTATGCAACTTTCTTTCCCACTTGGCAGATGCAATCGAGTGGGGCATTCGTTTTCTTCCGAGTGGTGCAGAATATGGTGGTGATTGCTACTCCCGTAGCCTTGTCAACGGGAATGAAGTTATTCCTGGATTGGTATCACCAGAAAAATCGAGCACAACAGTTGGAACAGGAAAAGGTAGCTGCCGAGTTGCAATACCTCAAATCTCAAATCAATCCTCATTTCTTATTTAATACGTTAAACAACATTTATGGACTGGCCATAGAGCGGTCTGCTAAGGTCCCGACTTTATTGTTGAAGCTTTCGGATCTGCTGAGTTATTCTTTGTATGAGTCAGGCGGAAAGTTTGTGGAAATTAGTAGAGAGCTTCAATTGATTAAGGATTTTATAGCCTTAGAGATGGAGCGGTCAGATAATCGAGTCCGGGTGGAATGGGGGGTGAAGGAGGAGTCTTTGCAAGGAATAGAGATCGCCCCTTTATTGCTGATGCCATTAGTCGAGAATGCCTTTAAGCATGGAACGAGGGAGGAGATTCGACAGGCGGAGATTGTGATTCAGCTGGAAAAGAATGCTGGGCAACTTTTCTTTCGGGTACGAAATACTGTTCCAGAAGAAAAGCCCAGTAGTCAGGAGGAATCTGGCATTGGTTTGGCGAATGTAAAGCGGCGGCTAGCCATTTTGTATCCTAAGCAGCATGATTTCTCCATCCAGGAAAAGGCCAATTCTTTTGAGGTAACTTTAAAAGTAGATTTACATGAAAAGCATTAGATGTTTGGTGGTAGATGATGAACCGGTGGCCCAGCGGATCTTGCAAGGGTTTATTGATGATTTACCCGAATTGGCATTGGTGGAAAAATGTAGTTCTGCCATTGCAGCGCGCAGTGTTTTGCAACGGGAGGAAGTAGATCTAATGCTTTTGGATATTCAGATGCCAAAACTCAAGGGCCTGGCCTTTCTGCGAACGTTGGCTGATCCCCCGCCGGTTATCATTACGACCGCTTATCGGGAATTTGCGCTAGATGGCTATGAATTGGAAGTGATCGATTATCTGGTGAAGCCCATAGCGTTTGAAAGGTTTCTAAAAGCCATAAACCGGTACAAGAAGCAATTCCAGCAGCAATTGCCCCCAGAAGAAAAGCTCGTGGACAAATCTTTCATCTATGTCAAAAGTGACCGTCGGACCATCAAAATCCCATCAGCTGAGATTGTCTACATTGAAGGGATGAATAATTATGCTAAGATTATCCTAGCGGAAGGCCAGCACATCATCTATAAATCTCTTATACAACTCCTGGAGCAGTTACCAGACTATTTTATTCGAATTCATAAGTCTTATATCATTAACAAGAGAGCTATTCGCGCTTTCACTAGCGAATATGTGGAGATTGAAGGAAAGCAAATCCCCATCGGGAAAACCTATCGGAATTTAATTTCTTATTTATAGAACGCTGTAGGAGGTTTTTTTGTGTCAATATTTTTCGTTCTCCGACAATTTTTATGATCAACGTTTTAGTTAGAAGAATAGCGCCCCGTGAAAGCAAGACGTTTAACTAAAACGCTGACTACAAAGCATAAAAATTGCCAGAGAACCCTATTTTTAAAATGAGTTGATAAATCTCTTTGAATACCGGCAGGTCATATTCATGTGCGTCAAACTATTGAAGTATTAATCTTTCTACAAATCGAAAATTACCCGAGACATACTCCACTATTATTATTCCCTTGGGCAGATGATCTGTGCGGACATCTGAACCAGGTAAAGATGGCATATTTCTTTCATCTAATAGTTTTCCACTTACATCATAAAAGCGCAATACACCGGCATCAGCAAAGTCTCCTTTAAAGCTAATCAAATTATTAGTCGGATTGGGGAACAATGTAAGTGTTTTGGGCTCTTGTAATTCTGTGGTATTTGTTACCGTCGATACTAAGGAATCTACCACTACAAACTGATGCATCATACTATTATCCTCATGTGTAAGGATATGGCAATGATACATAAAACCATGAGTAAAGAGACTGTCCATATCATACGGGCTCGGAAAGCTGTCAAAGCGCGCTACATAAGTCATTTCGGCACCCCCTCGAATTAACTGTACATCCTTCCAACCTATGAGTTCATCTGGTAGATTGGGATAAGTGTAAACCGCTGGTTCATCCGTAAATCCCCCTTTACCATCTGGGACCCCAACATCCCCAACATATTCAGTCACTTGGAACTGAACTTTATGTATATGCCAAGGGTGGGCTTTGGTGGTGGTGTTGTTAATAATCCATTCTTCCTTGGTATTTACAAGCACCGTGTCGTTGATCACGTTCATGACCATAGGTATACCGTCAATAGTCCAATGCTCCCCTGACCCGGGTGCCCCCAGTAAATTCTTGACTCTTTTTTTAAATATTGATCCGGGTGCGATTTGATAAGGCTTTAAAGTGGCAGGTATTGATGTGACTGGCCTGTTTGGTTGGATCGTGTTATCCACTACAAAAGCCATCATGGCAGAACTGTACCAGCTTTTCCCATATTCCGTATCAGCTGGCAACTTATTCTGAAAATGGGTTAGATATATGGTGTCCCCGGGGCTATATTGACCAAAGTCTACAATAAATTCTCTTCGATCTCCCAGCGATAATAAATTATTTGGGATTGGTCGAGGATAATCTAAATAGCCTCCTCCAGTGGCCACCATCCACATGTTTTCAAAATGTATTGAATCATTCGAAGTGGTATGATCATAAAGTAATTCCTTGGTCAATCCAATATTGAATATTTTAATCGTCGAACCATTCAACATTCGCAAGCGGACCATTGATTGAGGAACATGCAACACCCCACCAACTACACCATTCACCATTCCCCAAGTTCCAGGTCCCGGTTTTTCACCAGCTTTAATGGAATTCACTTTTAGGACATTATTTATAGTGTCGAAATTAAAATTTTTGGCCTGAATATTTAATGGGATATCATTTACGCCATATTCATTTGGAAGCTGTGCATATAAAGGATCATTATTGGGATCTTGAACGTACATCATACCTGCCATTCCTCGCGTGACCTGATCCGTTGTCAAATCCATCAAATGGCTGTGATACCAGGCAGTTTGCACTTCATCGATAATTGGAAAAATGGAATTCCACGTTTGACCTTTTTTAATTCTTTGATGAGGACCACCATCTGATTCTGCTGGTAAATTCAAAGCATGCCAATGGAGGGTAGTAAGCGAATCTGCATTATTAGTGATGGGAAAATCAATCCGATCATTTGTTCTATTTACGATAAAAGTTGGTCCACTGTAGGTCATCGCTCCAGGGACATTGGTACTATCCGGGTTGTTATAAGCAAAAGCCTGTACCAAACCATTTAGATCAAAAATCAACTTATTACCATTACGTTGATCTATAACGGTATCCACAGCTCCGTTGGGGTCAAAATTGTGCAAGGTATCAATAATGTTCAAGCGCCAATCCGGACCTTCTATCGCGTATGGAATTGGTACGGGGTTAATAAATTTTTTCTGTGCTTGGGTCTCCTGTGTCCAAAAACACATTAGGATTAGAGAAAGTAGAGAAGTGAAAATGAATTTTGTTTTCATAATGATGGATTTTATTCCTTCGATTATTTCGATGCTTAATAGCATGAACTGATTGAAGAATGCTTTAAAACTATCGGTTTTGAAAGTAATGGAAGTAGGTTAATGTATTGGATTTCTGGCTTACCATACAGTTGTTGAAATTTCACATTTTCGGCAATCTCCTTTCTTTATTAAAAACAAGATATGAGCATTCAATCTTATATTATATCCCATTTCTGCCAATGTTCTGAATGGGAGCTATGATTTTAGTATACCTTGTTTCCCAACGTATTATTTTGATCTTAACCCAATCGAGAATTGGATACATCAGCGCTATAGAATAGCATTAAGATAGCCTGATGTTGGAGTACTTTTTATTTTTATAGAATTAGATTGGGGGTGTTACGGCAAGACAATACCCTGCCCCTATCCGAAAAGTCGTTCGAACTCTGAAAAAGCACCCAGCTGATAAGGGGGGTGATAGCATTTCTCATCTGGTGTCCAACATAGGTTACCCCTCATTTTTCTTGCTCTGTACACCAAAATATTAGCAGAGATTAGCTCAGTTATCTGATAAAGCAAGTCGAACTACTTACCCACAAAAAAAAGCCCATCCCAAAGGGGATGAGCTCTTTTTTATCTTAAACGGAGGACTAAGCCTCACGTCTTTTTCATTAAAGCATTGGAGCAATTACCAAAGCTACTACAGACATCAACTTCAACAAGATGTTCAAGGATGGTCCTGAAGTATCTTTGAATGGATCTCCTACTGTATCACCTACTACGGCTGCTTTGTGTGGATCAGAGCCTTTGTAGAATTTCTCGCCTTGGATATCTACCCCTTCTTCAAACATCTTCTTAGCGTTATCCCAAGCACCACCTGCGTTAGACTGGAAGATGGCCATTAGTACCCCACATACGGTAACACCAGCCAACAATCCACCTAGCATCTCAGCACCTCCACCAAAACCGATAACCACCGGAGACAAAACAGCAATTAGACCAGGAACAACCATCTCACGGATAGAAGCAGCAGTAGAGATCTCTACACATTTGCTGTATTCTGCTTTTCCATCTGCCGCTTGGAAGGTCTTCTTGTCAGCATCAGACCAGTCATCAAACTCCTTACCGTCATTGGCTTTCATTACTCCCAAAGCAGCTTTCAATTCAGGAATGCTGTTGAACTGGCGACGTACCTCCTGGATCATATCCATAGCAGCGCGCCCTACTGCACCCATAGAAAGGGCAGAGAACAAAAATGGAAGCATACCACCAAGCAGTAGACCTGCCATTACGGTAGGATTAGCAATATTGATAGCATCGATGCCAGCGGTAGTCATAAAGGCTGCAAACAAGGCCAAAGCGGTCAAAGCCGCAGAACCAATCGCAAAACCTTTACCAATCGCTGCAGTCGTGTTACCTACTGCATCCAATTTATCTGTACGACCGCGAACTTCTTTAGGCAATTCACCCATTTCCGCAATACCCCCTGCATTATCAGAGATAGGACCGTAAGCATCAACGGCCAACTGGATACCTGTATTAGAAAGCATTCCTACCGCCGCGATAGCGATACCATATAGTCCAGCAAATTCGTAAGCACCGATGATCGCTGCCGCTAAGATGATGATTGGAATAGCAGTAGATTGCATCCCTACACCCAAACCAGCGATGATGTTCGTAGCAGAACCAGTGATAGACTGATCTACGATTCCTTGTACGGGCTTAGTTCCGGTACCCGTGTAGTATTCTGTGATCATACCGATCAACAAACCAGAGGCTAGACCGATAATCACTGCCCAGAATACACCCATAGATGAGTAGCTGGTATCTCCAGCTTCCCAGGTACCAGGAAGAATCTGTGTTACGATCAAGTAAGTGGCAACTAGCATGATTCCAGAAGAAATAAACTCACCTCGGTTCAATGCTTTCTGAGGATCACCGCCTTCTTTAACTCTTACGAAGAAAGTTCCTAGAATAGAAGTTACGATACCAATCCCAGCAAGGATCAATGGAAGTAGGACGGCATTCAATCCACCGAAATCATTACTAGACTCGAATCCAGTAACACCGATGAAAGTAGCACCCAATACCATAGTACCGATGATAGAACCTACATAAGATTCGAAAAGGTCAGCACCCATACCGGCTACGTCCCCAACGTTATCTCCCACGTTATCCGCAATAGTAGCTGGGTTCAATGGGTGATCTTCAGGGATACCTGCTTCTACTTTACCTACCAGGTCAGCCCCTACGTCAGCCGCTTTGGTGTAAATACCACCACCAACACGGGCGAATAGAGCGATAGAAGAGGCACCAAAAGAGAATCCTGTTACAACAGTAATCACCTTGTTGATATCCCAACCCATATTGGAGTACAAAAGGAAAAGCGTACCTAAGCCTAAAACACCTAGTCCTACCACACCTAGTCCCATTACGGAACCACCAGCGAAAGCGACTTCAAGTGCTTTTCCTAGGCTATTTCTAGCTGCATTAGTTGTTCTAACATTTGCCTTAGTGGCGATTCTCATTCCGATGAATCCAGCTAAAGCAGAGCAAATTGCTCCTAATATAAATGATACGGCTACTAGCCAAGAAGAATCTTCAGATTGGCTACCACTCCATGCCAATAGTCCAGCTACCACTACCACGAAGATGGCTAGTACTCGATATTCTGCTTTCAAAAATGCCATTGCACCGTCTGCAATATTCTCGGCAATTCTCGCCATGCGATCTGTACCTACTTCTTGTTTTGACACCCAGGATGACCGCCAAAACGTATACAGTAACGCCAGCACACCAAATACTGGGATAGCATAAGTAATCGTTTGACCCATAATGCTTCTAAGTTTACGTTGAAATTATTTATTGGTTATGTCTATTAGTAAAGGCTTCATCTCTCCGAAGGGATGAAGCCCTTACCCTAGCTTTTATTTGCGGGGGGCAAAGCTAAGGCAATTTTGCGGTTTGTCCTAATAGACAAGCGACTAGCTTTCAATTTTTTAGCTAAAAAAGGCTAATTCATAGGACTTTATGCATTAATCTACTAACTGGATCAATCCGAAGACTGATTTTTTCTTGATCGTATTATAATGCTTTTGAGCGCTCGAAAAATCGGGAAACTCTGCGGTGATGACTTTATATAGATTTTGATTCCGGACCACTGTCGAGATCAGGAATAGTTTTTCTCCTAGCCTTTCTTCCAGGTCCCTCTTTTCTTGTTCGGCTTCATCATAATTGCCATGTACGCTCAACTCGACGTAATATTTACGCGAAGAGCGGGGTGCCATGAAGTCTGTCGTTGGGATAAGCTCGGCCAGACTTGGTGGATTGGCCGGGGGCATATCTATGGTATGATAATACAGAGGCGTATCGGTTGTAGAGGCCGGTGCATTTTCTACCACGACTTCATTGGGCATGGTTTTGATTTTTGGCGTATTGTCATAGTCGGATGATGGCTCAGCTGTAGCTATTTGCTCGAATTCATCTTGAAATCCCTCACTAATGGAGTTGGGTTTCGCCGGGCTGGCCATATAAGTGGCAGGCGATTTTTCTGGCTGCAAGGCTGGCCGATGCAACACTAAATTGTGTTCCGGGCTGTTGAGGACTTCTTCGGCAGGTTCGAGATTCTCGTTGACTTTATTCCTGGCCAAATTGTGCTTTTGTAAAACACGTAGTAGATCATTGGCTTCAATTGAGTATTGAATTTTGTCGAGGAGAATGCCTTGAGAGTTGAAAACCAATATAGTGGGAAGTACGGTAATTTCAAATTGGTCGTTGTACTGTTGGTTTTGGACTTCGTCAAAATTGATTCGGACTGGCAAGTAGTTATCTTGAACAAAAGCTTCTAAGGTAGGATCAGTAAAGGTGTTTTCCTCCATCCAGTCGCAGACCATGCACCATTCAGCGGAAAAGTGAGCGAAATATAGTTTACCCTCCTCTGCAGCCATTTGGCGTACCTCTTTTAGGTCTTTTTGTAGGAATGGAATGTTAGCATGTAGTGTGTTCGCTAGTGTTGTGCATACGAGGAACCACCCTACCAGGTAAAATTTAGTTTTTAAGGACATGGCTTGTACTATTTTGCTGTTTTCTGACTGTAAAAGTTACCCGGCGTTTAGTCGTAGATGATATATCTTACGGTCTAAACGCATAAAGGTTACTTTGCATGTATACGGGATACATGAAATGTTATTCAGTAAAAGGTAGGATGGAAGAAGGTAGGGTAAGTACTTCCTGCGTACGAAAATAGGGATCACCTATTGAACTGTAGTCCAAAAGAAACTTACCAAGCTTGTTGTAGGAGGTTACAAAAATTAATTGACGCCGAATAGGCTATCTTACCTTACACTTTACGAAGTCAATTAATGATTGGTGGTTGTGGATGAGTTGAAGGCTGGCATCATGTAATTGCTCATAATAATCAAGTACATGACGAAGATCTTTGGGTAGACCTTCCTTGCAACTGGCCTTAAAGTTAATACATTTTGTCAAACCTTCTATATATTCTCGAATTTCTTCTGCCTTTTTGGCATATTCTGCGATCAATTCCTGATCTCTTTCGGAAATATCTTGAAAGTTATCGATGGCAGACTGCAAGGTGTTCTCCTGACTCATGTCTTTTTGCGTAAGGTCTATAATGGAGACCCCAAACAAATTGGAGAATTTCAGCAGATTGCAAATCTTAGGTTCTGCCGAACCATTTTCGTAAGAAGCGATATTGCCTCTATTGAGGCCTACACTTTGTGCCAGTTCTTCCTGTGAGAACCGTAGCCGACGCCTCAAACTCTTGATATTGTGAGGTAAAAAGTTGGGGGTAGATTCGTTGACCGAGTTCATACCTATCCTGCTTTATGCTCTTAGTGAAAAAAGTTCTTGTCTTATTTTGGTCTAATAAATGATCAAGAAAGCCCTGGGAATTTATTAAAAATCCCATTCTTGGGTCTTTATCAGAGTGAAAATTCTTTTGACAAAATGCTTTACAATTGGAAATTATAACGCAATTATCACGAAAGTCTCACATTATCTGATACAAATTAAGCAAAAATTAGTTTAACTCTGTTAACAAATTTAACATTTCTGACCTGCCAAGTCGGCATACTGTCAAATTTGGAACATTTTTTGACGATAACAGTATGAGATCGGAAATTTTATTTGCACTTAAAGTCCGATTTGGATAAATTTGTAAAAAATAATTACAAACAAAATATCACCGGCTATGATATATGCAATGCAAAATCAAATACAAGACCAGCTCAACGGCATAAGTAATTCGTTGCGCGCCTTTTCGCTCAAATTGACCGGTAACAACGATGACGCTGAAGACCTATACCAAGATACTGCCGTAAGAATTATTACCAACGCGGATAAATACAACCCAGGTACTAACTTCAAGGCTTGGGCTGTAACGATTATGAGAAACATTTTCATCAACAATTATCGCAAGAAAGTACGCCGTAGTATGATTGTGGACCAAACGCCCAACAACTACT
Source organism: Saprospiraceae bacterium (assembly GCA_013214355.1). Lineage (GTDB taxonomy): Bacteria > Bacteroidota > Bacteroidia > Chitinophagales > Saprospiraceae > DT-111. The sequence goes on from JABSSL010000002.1 coordinate 127,876, forward strand.
ATATCAACAGTGGCGATAAGACGGTGAGTAATGACGGAGAGACGAATGTGGCCTTCGGAGAATTGTTGGCAATGGTTGACTCTTTACCGGAAGACTTTAAAAAGCCTTTCATGATGGCTTACCAGGGGTATAAGTACGATGAGATTGCGCAGGAGTTAGATTCACCTCTTGGTACGATTAAAAGCCGAATTTTCTTCGCTCGTAAGAAGTTGCAAAAGATGTATTCTACGGCGATGAGAGAAAGAGCGTAAATTTTTTTTACAAAGGTTATACTAAAAGCCGAATGGTCGGCGTTTTTATAACGATTCATTAAGCGGATAAATAAAAGAGGTCAGGTTATTCAATTAGCCTGACCTCTTTACTTTTTGGGCCTAATTGTAAAATTGCCATCTAAGCCAATCCCAAACCCACACTCGATTGATGATCAACCAGATCAAAAATCCTAAGCCCAAGAAGAATAATATTCTCAAAGTGTTCTTTCGAGTGGCTTCATTTTTCTCTCGCCGACTTTTATATTTCTTCCTACTCTGATATGACATCTCTTTTTTTAGCAAAGGTACTGCATGCCCCTGAAAGTAGGGTAGTGGAGTCTATGAAATCAGGATTAATTGTCAATAGGGGAGTTGTAAATTGACCGCTAGCTCAATGTCTTTCCCAATAATTCTGTTCCTCAATTTCTTCTAGCAAAGTGAGATAGTTAATGTACCGCAATTCACTAATGGTTCCTTCTTCGATGGCTGCTTTTACTGCACAACCCGGCTCGTTGCGGTGTAAACAATTGCCGCCAAAACGGCAATTTTCAGATGCCTCAAAGAATTCTCGGAAATTGTGGGCAACATCTACGGGCTCTAGATAGTTGAAGCCTAATGTCTTGATACCGGGCGTGTCAATAATATTTGCATTATCTTCTATCGAAAACATTTCAGCAAAAGTAGTAGTGTGCTGCCCTTTCCCTGAATAATCGGATAAATCTTGTGTGCGCAGTTCAAGATGCGGATGTAATCGGTTTACCAAGGTGGACTTACCGACACCAGATTGACCGGCGATCAGCGTAGTTTTGCCTTTGAGCAATGCCCTTAATTCCTCTATACCTTGCCCCGTAGTAGCTGAGACTAATAAGACCTCATAACCAATATCATTGTAGATGGCCTTCAAACCGCCAAAGATCGGAATGTCATCTTCCTCATCGTAGAGATCTGCCTTATTAAACACAATGACTGTTGGGATTTCGAAGGGTTCGGTCATCAGTAAAAAACGATCGATGAAGCCTTGTTTCAAATTGGGCTGCTTGATCGTCATGATCACGATGGCCTGATCGACATTACTCGCCAGCAGGTGCATTTCGTGCTTCTTCCGGGGGGACTGGCGAACTACATAATTATCTCTGGGAAGAATGGTTTTAATTAAAGCGGTATTCTCCTCATTGTCCTCTAAGTCTACCACCACCCGGTCTCCCACAGCAACAGGATTGGTAATCTTTTTTCCTGCTAGCCTAAACTTGCCAATGATGCGGCTGCGATAGGTCTCACCCTCATCAGTCCTTACATGATACCAACTACCCGTTGATTTAGTTACTGTTCCTTTTAACATGAATTCTTATCGCTCCTTTTTCCTCAATAATACAGGGGTAACACCTGAAGACCTAAAGTCGTTCCACAATGATAAGGCTTTTTGGGCAAGAGCGGAGGAGAGATTGAGTGGAGATGTCAGCAGGGAGAGGCCAGAAGTAGAGAAGATAGTGCCTTTTATCACGGCTTAGGTGAGTTCATGGTCGATAGTCGATAGCATGCCGATGTGAAGATGAAGGAAATGGCGGCCAAAGGGTTTTAAATTCAAATTATTCCTTATCGATGGAGTAAAGAGCATAGCCCGGACTTATATTCTGTCTGATTTCCTCTCCACCTGTGAAGAAAAAGCCATTAAATCTATCGATTATAGACTGATAAACCATTTACCTTTGTTAGCACCGCGCTCTAATATCTGACTTCTTCCTTTATTACTAACTAGCCACCCCAACACTTCGCACTGCAGCAACCATCTCCAATAGTAATTCTGGAGATTCCTCTAGGGCATTCCCCACTACTATAGCATCGGCACCTGCCTTCACGGTTTGTTGTGCTTGCTCCGGAGTCCTAATCCCTCCCCCAATAATGAGAGGCACCTCAATCGTTTCGCTGACGGCACTAATCATTTTTGGCGAAATGGCATGTTTAGCTCCACTGCCCGCATCCATATAGATCAGTTTTAGCCCCATGAGTTGACCCGCCATGGCAGTACAGAGTGCGATATCTTTTTTGTTGCCAGGTATAGGAGTCGTATTGCTGATATAGGAAACGGAGGTGGGGACACCACCATCAATAAGCATATAGCCGGTCGGAATAACTTCGAGGTCACTTTGCCACAAGAAGGGTGCTGCGATGACATGCTGGCCAATTAGCAATTCAGGATTACGTCCGGAGATTAAAGACAGTAGAAAGATTCCATCTGCTTCATTACTGAGTTGAAAGGCATTCCCTGGGAATAGGATGACTGGGATCGGGATTTGGCGCTTGATCCTCCGAATATAATGATCCAGATCATTATTCATCAGTAGGCTACTACCTACGAGTATTAGGTCGACACCAGCTTCCATAGCCAGGAAGAGGGTGCGCTCTAGCTGCCCTATACTCGTTTTATCTGGGTCAATAAGAAGTACGAAGCGTTTTTCTCCCTTAGCTTTCGCATCAACAATTGTAGGGTATATCATACCTGTTGGTTGTGAGATTCATGACCTACGGGTAGATGTCGTCGGACAAAGATAGATAAATAATGGCGAGTCTTTTTGTGCACATTTAGGATGACTCCGTAAATGACGAGGCTCCTATTCTATCTATTATTGTAAAGGAATATTGTCTCGACTCCATTTGCGCCAATCAGCCAAAAAATAATCTAGTAATACAGGTTTGTCCAAAGTGCTTGTGTCCACGCTTTCGCTGGGAAGAAGATCTTTCTCCAATTGAAAGAGCGATCGTGCCGTTGCTGGATCAAGAAATTGGGTTTCTATATCTAATTGCCAGTCTGCCGTATCAATAGGGTAGGGGCTGGCCATAATAAACCCCCAGTCTCCGAAAGAAGGGACATAGGCATGATAAGGGTGAATATACTTAAATCCTGCGGCTTGTATATTTGCTGCAATGCACCAATAAGCCATTTTGGTATGAAACGGGCTACTAGCTTGGGTAACAAATACACCGCTAGGTGATAATCTTTTTCGGACCAGTTTGAAAAAATCTCGACTGTACAGTCTAGCTAAGGCTTCGTTTGAAGGATCGGGTAGATCAGCAATGATGACATCATAAATTTCGGGGTATTGTTGTAAAAAAACAAAAGCATCTTCAGGAATGGCTAATACTTTTTCATGATCGAGACTTCCTCCATTTAGTGCTTTGATCCGTTTTTGCTCTCTACCTAAGGTGAAAACAGCTGGATCTATATCAACAATGGTCACCTTCTCCACTTCTGGGTGTTTCAACACCTCTCGCGCTGCCAAACCTTCTCCCCCGCCAAGAATCAATACGTTGGCTTTTCTCCTGCTGCGCTCCATAGCTAGATGAACGAGTGATTCATGATAGCGATATTCATCCGTAGAAGAAAATTGAATCACGCGATCGATATAAAGTCTGAGATCTCCTTTCCCTTCCGTTAATACTAAAGTTTGGTATGGGGTAGTTTGGGTGTAAATGATGCGATCCCGGAAGAGCCGATCGTTCCATCGCGCTAACATGGTGGAGGAAAGAAAAAAGAGACCGACAAAGAAGGCCACGCACAAGAGGCTGAACAAATGGTATCTGCGAATCCCATGATCGGGGAGCTGTTTTCGCAAGAACCAAAGATTAAAAATGCCCAATCCAACATTTACTAAACCAAAGAGTAGGGAAGAGTGAAAAACACCGACCAGTGGTAATAGAAGAAAGGGAAAGAGCAGGGTGGCGATCAGTGCACCCAAATAGTCAAGGGACAGTACGTTGGATAGGTTGATTTCAATAGGATAGTAATCCTTCAAGATTCTAGCCAGCAGTGGAATTTCCAAGCCAGTGAGGAGACCGATTAGACTAATCAACGTAATCATCAGGGCAGAAAAAGCGGTAGGATTGGTATAGGCAAAGCAAAAGTATAGCAATGGCACACTGCAGCCTCCAATGATTCCCAGCAACAACTCCACTTCGATAAAGCGTAGTAGCAAATTACCTTTCGCAAGCCGGGAAACGAAAGAACCCAAGCCCATCGCCGCCATGTATACGCCAATGGTGATCGAGAACTGACGAATACTATCTCCTAAAAAATAACTTGAGGTTGTGCTGATCAGCAATTCATATACAATGGAGCAAAGGCCGGCTATGAATATGCTAATGATGAGAACGAGTTTTTCCTGTTGCGCCTGTCGCTTTGTCATGGCCTAAAAGTAAGCAACCGCTTCTACTTTTCCCTTTGCAGTACCCATATTTGATCTTTTTTCCACCAGAGATACCGGTAATAGGGGAATACCTGTATGGATCTGTACCCTTGAACAGGTCCAAAAGTAATGAGGTAGTCATCCTCAGTCACCCACCAGAAGGATCGCCCTGCTGTTTGGATGGGATTGCGATGATAATTATACCATCCGTTGTACTCATACCCGGCATCCATCTGCTCTATTCCAATGCCTTCTTGATCTAGCCAGGCATAGGCCTCGGCTCTTGCTCGATTCCAACTGAGGTAATCTTTCGTAGCTACCGTACTAAAGTACATGAGGACTACAATTGGAAGCATTGCGGCCCAGCGGAGATGATGTTTGGGAAATGCTAAGTAGGGAGCTATTATGTAAAGACAGCTTACCAAACAAAGTAAGGTGAAGCGGTCGAAGTAACTGAAGATGGAAATTACACCCAGATAGAGTCCATTCATTAAGATTAGCCAAATAATGAAGGCCCGTTGGCTTTGACTCCTTTCGTACCACGTTTTCCACAATAGCACGAGGATAAAACTGACTTGAAGTTGTCCAAGAATTTGCAGCAGATACAACCAAATGGAATGAATTTGATGGGTATTTGGTAATTCTAGGGTGTACACATCTTTCAATAGCTCCGGCCCCAGCCCCCAATTAAACCAAACATTTCCACCAAAAGGAAAAGTTTTTCCAGCTAAGTAGGTCAACCCAAATAAGGAGAGATTGATGAGGATAATGATAGATAGGCTGGCCTTTTTCAGAACTCCCGTTGCGCGTAATTTCCCCCAAAGGAAAGGGGCCAGCGGCAATGTAAAGACCCCGATATAGATAAAGGTTTTTAGAAAACGTGATGCCCAGGTGTTGAGTACAACTAGTGGTTTGGAAAATACTTCTGTAAAATAGATATCGGCCACGGGGACATAATTATCTGTGATAACTAGGATGGGTTTTAACCATTTTTCCATGCCAAGATAGGCCAATGCCCCAGTAGCAATTAGCAGGCTTGCGATTAGCCACCTGTCTTTCCTCCTTCTTTGGTCCACGATGACGAATACCGCAAAGCCCAAGAGGAACAAAATGCCTGGCTGGCGAATAGTATAGGCTCCTACTGCCACTAAACCAGCTACGCCCAGTGAAGAAAGCCTGTCCTCCTCGATATAGCGACTGAAGGAAAATAGACTTAGCAAGCATAATAGCAGGAAAGGGACATCCGTCATAAAGGTATAGCTCAAACTGAAAAACAAGGGCGAACTCACAAGGACCAAACTCAGTCCAAAACTCTTTCCTTTTTCAACTCCATCTTTCTCTAACCAATGAAATAACAGTAGCCCACAACCTAAGCCCAACAGTAGTACTCCAAACCGAAGGTGGGTGAAATCAAAGCCCCCCAAAACCTGGCAGCTTAGGTATCCCCATACCACTTGCAACAATATATTCGGCGCAAATTGCCCTTGCATCTCAAATTCTCCCTCCTCTACCATCTGTTGGACAGGATAGGCATATTGCCAATCATCATTGAGTGGAAAATCTCCGATGGGATTAACCAGTATGATCAGCACCAGCCATAAGGCTGTCAGCAAAAGAGGGTATTTCATCGTGGCTTGCTATTTTTTGCAATAAACGAATAATTGGGAGAAAATTGCAGGCTGCAGGCGCGCCGCGCTGTTGGTCACGCCAGGCTGGGCCGTGCCACGTTGTTGGTGAGAACACGCAACAACGGAGGGTTTGACGCCGGTTGTGATCTTGTTTGAGCTGCCATGACTGGGAAACACGCAACAACGGAGGGTTTGATACGGAACGATTGCCCCCTTTAGGGGTGGAGTTCCGTTGATAAGTCTAAAGGAATGGAACCAAAACAATCTTTCACAAAATAGTACCGCTGTTTGCGGTAAAATTTGGCATAGTATAGGTCTTCTCCTGGCAAGGAAAACTGCTGATAATTGATGCTCCCCTTGTAGCTTTGAGAGACAAGTATCTGCGTACCGTTTCTAAACCGAACCCGAAGTTCGGTTTCAAATTCCCCAGCATACTTGGGCATCAGGAATACGGCGAAATGCTGAGGCATAATTTTTCTAGCCCATGGCCCCGTCGTGCAGGATCTCATTACTCGAGTTTCAATTGGTCGCCAGATACCAGTAGAGTCCTTGGCCTCTTGGATAGCAAAAAGATAACTATTCTGTCCTTGTAAAGCTAAAGGTGTGCTAGTTTCATTGGTTAAGAAGACGGGAAAGAACGTTGCATTCTCACTGCTATATCTGAATGTAGAAAGGTTGGCTAGGTGAATTTGTGGTACAGGGACGAGTTGTAGTCCTGACCCCGTATAATGGCTCAAAGAGTCCTGTTGGTAAAATTCATGAGCATTACCCAAAAATTGTCTTTCCTTATGGATGGGCAAGGTTTTACTAAAGGGGTAGATTCCTAGAAAAGTAGGTGATATTGGACGAAGTCTATCAACTCGATGCGGAACTAAAGGGATCGGGGCATCTGGTTGAAAAACCGTAGGAATCTGAAATTGCTTTATCTGCGCCTGCTGAGACGACTTGACAACTAACGGATTGGTAGTATTAGGAGTAAGCCATCCGCTTAATATAGCCAAAGAGATAACTATGGGAATGAACCAGTTTTCTTTCATATCGGAAAAGTTGAAATGGGGTGAAATGAATAGACTGCGCTGTTGATCACGCCAGGCTTTCGGCGCGCCACGTTGTTGGTGAGAACCCGCAACAACGGAGGGCATCATGATTCTCTCCCACCAGGCTGGGCCACGCCAGTTAACAGGCTTTACAGTTGCTTCCACTGCTTATGTTATTACTTCATTTGCCTCCGAATTCAGCGTATTCAATGGGATAGGAGCCATAGCATTTGGCATTAGTCATTCTTAATGGACTCTGTTTAAACCATTTTCTCATCCATGAGTCTGATTTAAAGTAGAATTGCTCATAACTAATCGTACCGCGGTAGGGCTTGGAAATTATCCGGTTTTCTCCGTTTTTGAATATTATTCTAAGTTCCGTCGCATAGTTGCCTTTGTAAAGAGGCATCAACATCACTGCATATTCCTTTGGGTGCACTTTTAGTTCCCAACGACCGACTCCACACCAATCAGATCCTCGATGTTCTATAGGGCGCCATTCTCCAGTAGAATCCCGCGCTTCTTGAATGCCATATACGTAGTTGTCTTTTCCGAAAAGCAATTTTGTTTCCCCAGTTTCATTAGGAATGAATACTGGAAAGAAAGCATCAGCCTCATTACGCTCATACAAAAGGTCTGGTAATTGTATGTCTGGGCGAGGAATGAGTTGGAGGCCATCGGATGCATAATGTTCCAGGGAATCCCTCTTCGAGTACATAAAATCCGATTCTGATTTTTCACGCCAGCGATCATCATTATATAGGGTATCACCAAATGCAAATTTGCCTAGGAATGAAGGATAGTACCCACGTAAGTATTTGACTTCTTTTGGACTTAACTTAGGGAAGGTGTCGGTACGTATAATTTCTGGGATTGTAAATGGTTTCATGCTTTGATAGTAACCCGAAGCTTTGTTGGCCATTCTAGTTTTTAAGAAAAAGCCAAGACTAAAAGCCACAATAATAACCCAATAGTACTTCTGAGCTTGTTGCATGAGAAAAAGGGGTTTTAATGTTGAATGTTTAATGAAGGATGAAAAGTGTGGAATGTATAATGGGTAATGAGTGATGAAGAATGTAAAATGAACAGTATACAGCAAAGAATTAGGGCATACCTCTCCCGGGTGTGCGCTCAGCCACACCATCAATTAGCCATTCACCATTCTTAATTATTCATTAAAAACCTGGGCCGATTTCAGCCATTTTGATCCAGCAAAATTTATTCAGGATTTGGGAGTAGTCGCGTTTGATTATAGAATGGAAATCTGAGAAATAGTTACACTCAAGAATAAGAAAAACTAAGTTAGAGTAGCTGATTCCTCTTTTTGATTAAGTAGATCCATATTGACGAGCATGGCCATGCACATGAAGAAGAAAGAGCCAACCTTGTCTGTTTCTACTAGGTCGTTGATGATGAGGAAGGCATCGATGATCACTATACAGAGCAGAAGTGTCATGATAATCCACCTCCGTGTTGGATGGGAGGTTTGATGGTAGACTTTTTCACCGTAGATTAAAAAAGCAAAGGTCAATAGGACAAAAATCAGTAAGCCGATGATACCCTGTTCGATGAGGGTCATTAGGAAGTAGCTATGCACGCCGGAGTTGTCGGGATTGTTACTGACATAGGTTTGGAAACTGGTGATCGTGTAGGAGCGATAGAAGGTGGTGAAGTTTCCTGGTCCATACCCTAGCCAAGGTTTTTCATTGCTCATCTGGAAACCGGCTACCCAACGGTAGACCCGTTCCATAGTAGAGATGTCTTCCATCTTGTAGGTGGCCTCTAACAGATTGTCGAACTCATAGTGGGTGACCGTGGTGTCAAAATTTGGGGCAAGGTCGAGGTAGCGATTGTTGAAAGCGAGGTAGGAAATCGCAAGAACAGCTGCCACTAGACCTGCCATAAGGACATATCGGACGAGCCGCAATTGGATGATGAAGTAAGCCCCTACCGCCATGAAGATAGCTACGAAAGCTGCACGTGTATAAGTCGTGTAGGTAGCAAAAAGCAGAAAGAGGCCTGCTCCAAGAATGAACCACCATCGTTTTGAAAAGGCCTTATTCCAGAAAAGTGCGAAAGCCACAAAAGGCGAAAATAGAGCCAGTGTTGCCGCATAGTTCACGTGATTCCGCTGGAAAGGCGTTAGTATCTTATTGACGTCTGCAAAGGAAAAGCCGAAAGTAGCATGGCGCCCAACAATGATCACCACCGTAAAAAGGAGCGGCAGCAATATCAGCCAAAAGAGTTTTTTGAAGTCTTCTTCGGTCTTTAATAACCAACCTGCCATGAAATAAAAGGTAATGATGTACCAGGTCTTGGCCAGTAAGTATTTAAAGGAAATAAAGAAAGAGGCAGAAGTAAGGGTCGTACAGGCAATCCACCCCAGGTGTAATAGGAGCAAAAGGGTAATCGGATGTCGGAAAAAACGAGCATCCATGGCCTTGCCATGACGGATTAAGTAAAGAAAATAAACCAGCATAATCCCAACCATTAGCGGCTCGGTGGGAAGATCGGTGCCAAAGCCATTGGAGAGGTGAACCTCACTGGAAATGGGGATGCAAATCAGTAGGAGATAGAATACCTTCCGAAAATCTACCAACGTCAGGAAGAACAATGCCACAAAAGCAGGAGCCCCGGCTAATAGCCATTCGCCGGTGATGATACTAGCAAATAAGCTCAGTATACATAAGCTAATAAACCAAGAGAACTGCCCGCTTGGACTAGCGGGGTTCCAGCTTATATCACTGAATTTACTTGTCAGTAAAGATCTCACGCCAGTTGATTTCTTTATAGGCATCAAAGAGTAGCACACCGATTACACTAAAAATAAACACAATCATGGTGCTGGCTAAGACGGTAATAGTACGTTTAGGACGAGATTTTATGATGGGGACATCTGCTTCCTCGATAATCAGCAAGGTCGAGATGGGAGACTGATAGGCCGTTTCGTACTGCTTAAGTTTTTCTTGTACCATGCCGAGGCTTAAGTTGGCTTCGAAATACTGCCGTTCCACGATGGAGACCGGTACCATTCCCTTATTGAATTTCTTCAACTTACCACGCAAATAGTTCACTTCTTCTTCTAGACCTGCGACTCGGGCCTGTACATTTCTCAAGGTATCCCGCTTAGTCCCGCTTTGTTTCTTTAGCAAAGTAAGCTTGGCTTGATTGAAGGTGAGATCAGATTCTACTTTATCAAGTTGCGTCGTGATACCCTCTGTTTGTGCATCTTGATTATAAATGCCAAAGGAATCCCTTAAAACGGACAAGGAATCTCCCATAATCTTCAAGTATTTTTCCTTGGCCTGAATGTCATTTTGGTAGGCTTCAATTGTCTTCTTCTGACTTTGTTTTAGGATTCTTTGTGTAATCTCTGCAATCTTTTCTCTCGCTGCTTTGGCCATGGCTGCCGCCTGCTCAGGATCCTCATCCTCCATGCTCAATTGAAGGGCATCGCGCTTGGTCTTTTTGATATCGTATAGGTCAAAAAAGACTTGCTTTACATAATAGGGGGCTTTCGGGCTATCCGGGGCAATATCGTAATGCTCATACAACTGGAAAGCGTCAATTAAGAAGTCAATCAGCTCATTGGATTCAGCAATGGTTAATACCCGATCTATGTCATTGGTATTTCCAAAAAGCTCGGGTTCTAGATTGCCCTGACTAAAGAGTATTTCCGGTTTGGCTTGATCAGGACTAGCCACTACAAAGGTAGTACTAGCCTTATAGTAGACGGGAAGCAATAAAACAATTATGGAACTACCAATTCCCGCAATAAGACAAGCAATGATAATTGCCTTCTTCCATTTATACAAGGTTTTTAGGATGCCAAGTAAACTGTCTTTATGATCCATCTGTCTCTCTTGGTTTCGTATGTCTAAAATTCCGTTATCACAGCACCGCTTAAGCACTTAGATGACCTTGAAAGCATACTTTTTGAATGAAAATCAAAAGGCTAGTCTTTGGGTGGGGTGATATATGCGGCAAAAGTAAGCAAATTTAGAAGCTATCTCAAAAACAGTTTTAAGACAGCCTATTTCTTGCTTTACTGCCTGCTGAGACCCTAGTCTTCAGCTTTATACTTACCTAGCATTTGAAGTGTACTGATTGGATTAATCAGCTTAAAGAAAAACGCCAACCCTAGGCTTGATAATATGCAGAGCAAAAATTTAACAAACCAATTGAATGCTAAATACTCTGCTAGCAATAGGTTCAATCCCAGGGCCGCCCCCGAAAAGAGGAGGAGCTGAAGAAACATCGAATGTCCAAAAGGGATGTGCAGAATCCTTTTCACCAGAAAAACTTGGCTAAGCCATACGAGGGCTTGTGTAAAACAAGTAGCTATGGCTGCGCCCAAAGCCCCGGAACGTGGGATGAGCCATAGATTTAGGCCAATATTGAGTAGTACACCGAGTACGAATACCTGGTTCATCCGACGCAAATTTCCATTTGCGGTGAGCAAGGTGCCATAGATATAACACCCGCAGATGGATAGAAAACTCAGCATAAGCCAGGCTAATGTATCTGCTGTAAAAGCGCTGCCACTTTCATATAAAGCCATCATAATTTCTTCCCGAAACAAGATGCAAGCCACAGCTATGGCATAGGCACCTGCCCAAATCAACTTGAAACTCATTCTGACCAAGGACTCGATCTCTTGTTGTAGCTTGATCATCCTTGAAAACATGGGTAGCAATAGCGTAGCAAAGAGCAGCCCTAAAATATTACTAGCATCTAATAGCCGATAGGCAGTCGCATACAAGCCAGCTTGATAGGCACCGTCCTCGCGCAAGCGCTCAATCATGAAAGCATCCACTCGGGTATAGAGTAACATGAGAAAAATGACAAGTGCGTACGGGTAACTTTTTTTCAGCAATAGTAGGCTTAGAGGCCAAGAAAATCTTAGAGACCATTGCTTGAGCTGCTTGGCAACAATCGAGAATGCTACCGCCAGGGTGAGTGCTAAGGTGCAAGTCTGGGCATAAACAAACCATTCAATTTGAAAATTTGCTCGAGATGGAGCATACCAAAGGAGGTAACCACATAAACCAATCAAAAGCAGTCGATCCAAGACGGATAACAGGCTGTCAGTCCGATAAAAACCTAGACCCGAAATATTGGATCGCATAAACAGAATCATGGCATTCAGCATCCAGTTGATGCCTACAAAAAATAAGATTGGAAATACATCCAATTCATATCCGAAAAGTAGCGCTCCACCTAGGAGACTAAGAAGATAGATAATGCCAAGACCTAATTTTAACCATAGAAAATGCGGGAAGTATTTACTCAGCAGAAAGCGGTGTTGAGCAATATTGCGGTTGTTGTAATTCTGAAGACCTAGATCATTGATGATTTGGAATACGAAGGCGAAGTTGAATAAGGCGTAATACAAGCCATAATCTTGCTCTCCCACGGTATTTTGAATCGTTCGATCAATCCCAAAGAGATAGAAGGGTTTGATCAAGAGGTTGATCAAAATTAGTAGGAGAATATTGATGATAAATTCGCGCTTCACGCCGCAAAGCTAAGGAACTCCATCTTTTTTTGGGCATGAGACCTGGTCAGTGTCAAAGTGCAGCTGGAGAACGGACTTAGGAGATCATGCCAGTTTGGTGTAGAATGGGTAATTGACCACCATAAGTTTGTGCCACATTCTCTTCGGAGAAAGTCTGATCCGTATCCCCGTAAGCGATCAATCTTTGGTTGAGTAGAATGATCTTGTCAAAGTATTCCCTGACGGAGGACAGATCATGATGTACGACTAGCAAGGTTTTTCCTTCTGCGGCTAATTTTTTCAATAGTTGAATGATCTTTTCTTCCGTGGTCATATCAACGCCGACAAAAGGTTCGTCTAAGAGAAAGATATCCGCCTGCTGGCAAATCGCACGCGCTAAGAATACCCTTTGCTGTTGCCCACCAGAAAGCTCACCAATTTGGCGGGAGGCTAGATTTTCGATGCCCATTTCTTGGAGGGCCGCTCTAGCCATGGCTTGATCATGCTGATCTAACTGTTGAAAGAGCTTTTTGTGCGGGTATCGCCCCATCAAGACTACGTCCAAAACAGTGGCGGGAAAAGTCCAGTCTACATCGCTTTTCTGTGGTACATATACGACCTTTTTTCGCTTACTCTTTATGGAAGAGCCCTCAATCAATATTTCTCCAGAATTGGGCTGAATCAAGCCTAAGAGGGCTTTAAATAGCGTGGATTTTCCAGCACCATTTGGACCAATAATGCCATAAAGAAACCCCTGCTCAATATCAAGGTAAATATTGCTGAGCACGACTTTACGTTCGTAGGAAACGGATAATCCCTTGACGGTTATTGCATGTGACATATTAGACTTGATTAAGACGGCGATACAATAATAGAAATCCGCCCACTAAGAGTACGCCTAATACGGCAAAAAGAATATAGTTACTCGTGGTAGAGGGTTCCCCCTTTTTGATCACAAGATCTACTTCTCGACTCAGCGCCTCTACAATGGTGCTCGTATTGTACCGCAGCATGTCTAGATAAGTTGGGGCGGGGCTATCCTTATCTCCGATAGAATCAGAATACAATAATCCTCCGATCTCTATATCGTTGTCACTGGCCAATTGCTGCAGTAACTTGGGGTTCACCGTGGTTTCAATGAATACCGCAGGCACCCCACTGGATTTTATAGTCTTGTTGAGCCGAACCATATCTGAGGTCTGTACTTCTGCATCCGTAGAAGTACCTAGAACAGCTTCTACCTTAATTCCATAGCGTTGACCATAATAGCGGAAGGCATCATGAGAGGTAATAAGAATGCGTTTTTCCGCAGGAATAGTGTTGATCTGAGTCACGATCTCTTGATCGAGATCTTGGATTTGCTGTTTATAGTATTCAAAATTGAAGGTGTACTCTTCTTCGTGTTCAGGATCTAATTTAATGAGCGCATCTTTGATGTTTTCGATGTAAATCATGCCATTCTTAGCATCCATCCAGGCGTGCGGATCGCTGGAGTTCTGATATTTTTCGCTGGAGATGGGATTGATACCTTCGGTGATTAGTTTAACCGAGGCCTTAGTTCCTGAGTTGTCAATCAATTCATCGAGCCAACCTTCAAAGGTTAATCCATTCTTGATAATGAGATCTGCTTTGTTGATTAATTGAGCATTAGCTGGGGTAGGCTCATAGGTATGCGGATCTCCTCCAATTGGTACGATAGTTTGCACTTCGATCATATTACCACCAATAACCTCTGCCATGTCTGCAAAGATGGAGGCCGTTGAGACCACTAGAGGTTTGTCCTGACTTTGTATGCTAACGCTGGAACCCAAGAATAGGGTAGCCAGCAAGAAGATTTTGATTTGGTGGGGTATGCTTGTTTGTGTCATTTCCCTTGTATGTTCTGTTCCTAAAAGTAGTTTTGTCTCCCTGCTCTACTTTTCAAGGAACTCTTTTTGAATAAATAAATGTTGACTTACCTTTTTAGAAATCACAATTTCTTTGTCATTGCTAAGTAGGATTTTAACTGAATCATCATAAGCATATTTTTCAAGCAATTTGATTTCTGTTCCCAATGTCAACTCCATACGGTCTAGGTACTGTAGAAAGTCGCTGGTATGATCTTGCACACCCACAATGACTCCTACTTCGTTGGCACTCATCTCTCCCAAAAGGACCTGTTTGCGATGAGTGAAAACGCCATCCGCATCTGGAATGGGGTCTCCATGCGGATCAAAACGTGGAAACTCCAAGTATTCGTCTAAACGTTCAATGAGTTCTGCTGATTGGATATGCTCCAATTGTTCCGCGATATCATGTACCTCATCCCACGAAAAGTCCAATTTCTCCACCAGGAACACCTCCCAAAGGCGGTGTTTACGAATAAGTGTGGTGGCGATCCGTTGCCCGTCCTTGGTCATGGTGACACCGCGATACCTTTCATAGTTGACCAAGTCTTTCTCAGATAGACGTTTGATCATATCGGTTACCGATGCGGCACTCGTACTCATGGCCGCAGCGATAGCATTTGTGCTAGCTGGTTTGCTGGCACGTTCCTGGATCTTGTAGATGGCTTTGAGGTAATTCTCCTCTGTCTGTGAGATCGATGACTCCATAGATCAAGCGTGTGTCAATTGGATTCTTACTACAAATTTACATATTTTTAGGCTAATCTAAAAATTTATTTAGCTTACGTGAAATAGTTGGGTCTGGGAGGGGATAAAAAAAGGGAACCTTCCGATAATGGCAGCTGCTACGACCTTCGGAAGGCTCCCAAAAGCCTTGTATTTATCTTCAGAAACTATTTTTTCCAAGAGGCATTCACAAATGCGACTCGCTCTTGCCAGAAGGTCGAGACATCTTCTTTTCCATTCTGACAAAGAAACACCTGGGTCCCTTTTTCTCGGGCGAAGGAAGTACTGATGCTACCAATTAGTTGAATGTCTTCAAAAAGCGCTTCTACATCTGCTCCTAATTCATCATTGATATAGATGAGTGCGGAAGGTTGGAAGGCTGGATCGATCCATAGGCGGAAGTTGTCAGAGAAGCTATTGCAGTGGGGAAGTCCAATATCTTTTCCATATAGGTTGACTGCTCCAGCCTGACCGTAGTTATCGGCATAAAGCAGCGTACTTTCTGGAGCATGAGCCTTTTGGTAGGCGGTTTGAGCAATTTGTGCCAATTCTTCCCAGCCACACATGTCGGCGTAATCTTGAGGTAAATCATGGACTATCCCATCCTCCCATCGTAGCGGCCCATCCAATTTTACCTCCGTTTTCAACCAATTGGAATAATCCACCATTTGCTCTAGCGGTAATATAAATACACCCAACGGAAGGAAAGGTAGAATTGACAAGACCATTAACGTGCCAAGGCTAGCCTTAGCCCAAGCGGGTTTGGCCCACTGTTCCCAGATAACAGCTCCTGCGGCTAGCAATACAGGATAGATGCCTGCTGAATAGTAGCTCTTTCCCTTAAAAAGCAAAAACAGGCCTATAACAGCTAGGAATAGCCAGCCCAATTCTCGAAAAGATTTGCCCTTTGGACTGAAGAGAAAGTAGATACCGCCAATCAGTAACAAGAGCGAAGGCATATTTAAGAGTAATTGATCCAAGAGAAAATTCAGTGGTTTGACATTTGCCAATTGGGTGGCACTGAGCGCCTCCATATGTTGTACAACGGGAAAATTGTAAGCCTTTTGCCAAAGAAGATTTGGAAGGAAAATAACAAAAGTACAGGCAGCCGCAATTCCAGTTTCCTTCCTCCATAAGAGCGCGCGATGGGGAGTAGCCAATAAAGCCAAGAGCAAGGCCAGAAAGTAGAATACGGGTGTGTACTTATTCAAAAGACTCACACCAAAAACAACCCCAAAGTAGATGATGTATTTAGCATCTTCTGTGACCAGATAGCGTAGCAGGAGAAAAGTGAAAGTCGTCCATAAAAACACATCAAAGATCACAGGCTGAAACATGGTGCTGGCGCGTAAATACATGGGAGAAACTAGGATACTGAGAGAAGCCAGCAATTGAGCCCATTTTCCCCCACCTAAATCCCTAGCCATACTAGCGGCCAAAATGATCAAGCCACAGCCCATGAGTGTCGGAATGAAACGTATCATAAAAGGAGAATCTCCTAAAACATGCTGTGTAAACCAGCTGATCCAACCTATCAAAGGTCCATTGGACCAATGACCAAAATCGGGATGGTTCCCTAAGGCAAGGTATAGGAGTTCATCTCTGTGGTAACTGTAATTCCCATTGGTAAAGAAGTGTAGAATAATTTTGGCAGCCAGAATCCAGGCAATCCAGGACCAAGCCAAAGGTGCAGGGTGATTTTTCATATCTAATTTGAGTTTCCTCAAAACTAGACCATTTTCACGCCGCCTGCAGGACTTAGGGCTGAGTGGGATTTTGCAAGGGACTAGCGGCTACTCAGGAGAAATTTTCAATCTGAAGATATTGCCGAATCAAATCAATGAAGCGATAAACTTCCTGATAAGTATTGTACAAGGGAACGGGGGCCACCCGGATGACACCGCCACCGCTGAGAGAAAGATTATCTTCTCGCCAATCGCAGATCACTCCATTTTCGGTGATGTAGTCGAATAAGGCTTTCCCATCCCGTTCAAAGTAAATGGATAATTGACTGCCGCGCGCCGCGGGCTCAGCAGGCGTGATAATATGTAGAGCAGCTCCTCTCGCATTAAGTTGCTGCAGTAAGAACTCAAGGTAGGCCGTCAAGCTTCTGCCCTTTTCGAAGATTCTTTGCACACCTGCCCTTTGCCATACTTCCAGACTCACCCAATGAGGCGCAAATGCTAGCATCTGCGGGGTGCTGATCTGTAAACCTGCAGCTCCTTTACTAGGCACAAATTCCTTTCGCATAAGAAATCGGCCACTTTCTTGATAGCCCCACCAGCCTGCTAGACGAGGGAAATCGGGATCATCTCCATGTCGATTATGCAGGAAAACACCGCTAGGTCCTCCCGGGCCCCCATTGAGATACTTGTAACTGCACCAGACGGCAAAGTCTACCCCCCAATCGTGCAAAGAAAGGGGGACATTGCCCGCGGCATGCGCTAAGTCAAAACCAGCATATGCACCAATGGAATGGCTGGCTGCAGTTATGGCCGCAAGGTCGTAAAATTGCCCCGTGTAGTAATTGATCCCACCTAGCATGACCAGCGCTAGGCTATCGCCTGCCTCATGAATCGCAGCAATAATATCTTCTGTGTGTAAAAGTTCTTCTCCTTCTCTAGGATGTACTTCGATAATGGCCTCTTGCGGATCAAAGCCCAATTTACTTACCTGAGCAGCTACTGCATACTGATCAGAAGGGAATGCTCCAGCCTCCATCAGCACCTTGAAACGATTGGGTGTTGGTCGGTAAAAACTGCCTAAGAGCAAATGAATGTTGACGGTCAAGGTATTCATGACGATCACTTCCTCCGGCATCGCGCCCACTACCTCTGCTAAGGGGGCTTGCATCCGCTCATGTACCTTTAACCAGGGGCGCGCTCCTTTGAACCAGCTTTCAACACCCTGATCTTCCCATTCTTTTAGTACCTGATCCACCGCGGCTTTCACTCCTTTCGCCTGCAAACCGAGGGAGTTGCCACAGAAGTATATGGCCTTTTCGCCCTGGTGTTCTGGGAATAGAAATTCTTCCTGGAAGACTTGTAAGGGGTCTTGTTGATCAAGGCTTTGAGCAAAGCTGAGGCTAGTATCGAATGTCATAATACAAGGATAATGTGAGATTGAGGTGTAGTAACAAGCGCTAGAAAGCAAAGTTTAGGTAGGCGTGCGTATTTCTTAGAATAAACTACCTTGACGGGCAAAACTCATGGGGTTCTCATGTTCCAACAGGCGTCGCTTCATATCCAAGCCATAGAAGTAGCCATGCAGATCACCATTTTTGGCAATCACACGATGACAGGGAACAATAATAGCAATGGGATTATTCCGGTTGGCTAAGCCAACTGCCCGAACAGCGGTAGGATTGCCAATCTTTTCAGCAATAGCGGAATAGGAGCTCGTTCTTCCGAAGGGAATCTCCAGTAAGGCTTTCCAGACGGATTGGTTAAAAGCCGTGGAATCTCCCCAATTAAGCTTTAGGTCGAACTTTTCTCGTTTTCCTTTGCAGTACTCATCCAGTTGAACAATGCAGTTCTTGAGGGCAGGGTGGATAGGACCAGTGGGACAGGGCTTCTTACTGACCAATTTAACAGATTGGACGCCATTTGAATCACCTTTTACTTCGATGCAACCAAAGGGTGAAAGATAGTGTGATACTGCCAGCATAAAATGAGTTCAACTTGCAAATTAGGTAAACCTAGATGGCCTGGATTAAAAGTAGTAATTTTTTATAAATACCTTCTCGATAAACTCACCCAAGAGGAAATAAAAAGCCGGCGAAGGGTATCCTTCGCCGGCTAGTCTAACACGCTCTATATTAATGGAGCAAAAAACTGAGTATCATTCAATAAATCATCTTCTATTTATTGATCACAATCTGCTGCTGGAATCTTCCTTTGTCCGTACGGAATTCAAGGAAATAATTTCCAGTTGGAAGATCATTCACATTTACTTGGTAGCTACCTTGTGTCCAGCTCCACTGTCTCACCTTTTGACCATACATGTTCCAAAGTAGAACATCTGCCTGATCTACACCATCTTCAGAAATGTTGATGTTCAGTGTATTGGATACTGGATTAGGGAATACTTTGATATTGAAATCTGAGATCGATAAGTCTTCTACAGCGGTGATACTTGGAGGCAGTATTACGGCATTGAGCACGTGTACTACACCATTATCCGCTGGGATATCTGCCATGGTAACTTGAGCATTATTGATAAATACTCCGTCTGCATTAATGGTTACCATAATTTCTTCTCCTTGAATCGTCATTGCCATTTGCCCGTCTGATAGATCCGTAGATCGCACCTCTGAGTTTAAGGCGTGGTACAAGAGGATAGTCGCCAAATCACCGGTTGGATCTTGCAATAAAGCCTCAACGGTACCTGCAGGTAGTGCTGCAAAAGCACTGTCGGTAGGTGCGAAAAGTGTAAATGGCCCTTCACCAGAAAGATCATCGTCCAACTCAGCGGCGAGGATGGCGGCTTCTAGGGTAGTGTGCATATCACTTTCCAATACTACATCTAGAACGGTATTAGTTGGGATCAATACTGCATCGATGACGTGTACAATACCATTGTCGGCAGGTACATCCGCCATAGAAACTAGTGCATTATTGATGAACACACCATCAGTCGTGATATTTACGATTACATTTTTACCGAAAAGTGTTTCCACTACTTGATTATCGGATAGGTCAGTAGAAGCTACACTTCCAGCCACTACGTGGTGTAGCAAGATGTTAGCCAAGTCACCGGTTGGATCTTGTAGTAATGTTTCTACTGTACCGTCAGGCAACAAACCGAAAGCAGCATCAGTTGGAGCAAATAGTGTGAATGGTCCTTCACCAGAAAGATCATCGTCCAATTCAGCGGCGAGGATGGCGGCTTCTAGGGTACCGTGTGCCTCACTTTCCAATACTACATCTAGAACAGTATTAGTTGGGATCAATACTGCATCGATCACATGTACAATACCGTTGTCAGCAGGTACGTCAGCCACTGAGACTAGTGCATCATTAATGAATACACCGTCCGCCGTGATATTTACGATTACATTTTTACCAAAAAGTGTTTCCACTACTTGGTTATCGGATAGGTCGCCAGAAGCTACACTTCCAGCCACTACGTGATGTAGTAAAATGTTAGCCAAGTCACCGGTTGGGTCTTGTAGTAATGTTTCTACCGTACCGTCAGGCAATAAGCCGAAAGCAGCATCAGTTGGTGCGAAGAGGGTAAATGGTCCTTCACCAGAAAGATCATCATCTAATTCAGCGGCGAGGATGGCGGCTTCTAGGGTACCGTGTGCCTCACTTTCCAATACTACATCTAGAACGGTATTAGTTGGGATCAATACTGCGTCGATTACGTGAACGATACCATTATCAGCAGGCACATCCGCCATAGAAACTAGTGCATTATTGATGAACACACCATCAGCCGTGATATTTACGATTACATTTTTACCAAAAAGTGTTTCCACTACTTGGTTATCGGATAGGTCACCAGAAGCTACGCTTCCAGCCACTACGTGATGTAGTAAAATGTTAGCCAAGTCACCGGTTGGATCTTGTAGCAAAGTTTCAACCGTACCGTCAGGCAATAAGCCGAAGGCAGCATCAGTTGGCGCAAATACCGTAAATGGTCCTTCACCAGAAAGGTCATCGTCCAACTCTGCGGCAAGGATAGCGGCTTCTAAGGTACCGTGTGCCTCACTTTCCAAAACTACATCCAAAACAGTATTAGTTGGGATCAATACTGCGTCGATTACGTGAACGATACCATTATCAGCAGGTACATCCGCCATAGAAACTAGTGCATCATTGATGAATACACCGTCCGCTGTGATATTTACGATTACATTTTTACCGAAAAGTGTTTCCACTACTTGGTTATCAGACAGGTCGCCAGAAGCTACGCTTNCAGAAACTACGTGATGTAGTAGGATATTGGCCAAGTCACCGGTTGGATCTTGTAGCAAAGTTTCTACGGTACCGTCAGGTAACAAACCAAAAGCAGCATCAGTTGGTGCGAATACCGTGAAAGGTCCTTCGCCAGAAAGATCATCATCTAATTCAGCAGCGAGGATGGCGGCTTCTAATGTGCCGTGTGCTTCACTTTCCAATACTACATCTAAAACTGTATTAGTTGGGAGTAATACCGCATCTATTACATGTACTACTCCATTGTCGGCGGGGATATCGCGGATGGACACACGGGCGTCATTAATGAATATACCATCCGAGGTAATATTCACGATTACGTTTTTGCCAAAAAGAGTCTCTACAACTTGATTGTCGGTCAGGTCACCAGAAGCTACGCTACCAGATACCACGTGATGTAGAAGTATGTTAGCCAAGTCACCCGTTGGGTCTTGTAATAATGTTTCCACGGTGCCATCAGGCAATAAGTCGAAGGCAGCATCAGTTGGAGCAAATACAGTAAAGGGCCCTGCAGCTGCTAAGTCGTCATCTAATTCAGCAGCAATTACAGCATCCTCTAATGTTTCATGAACAGAACTGTTCACAATTACATTCACTACCGTGTTTTGCGCTAGGGCAAACGTAGTAAAGAATGAAAAGACCAGTAGGGTAAATAAATTCTTCATAAATAGAGCTTTACGGTTTTAGAAATCTCACGAAATGATGAGGTAGCAAAACGGGAGGGCTCTACTTATGTTCTTAGATCTAGCTAAATGAGCGGCGAAAACAACTAGGTTTGACTTGGATTAGTCAAAAGGTGGATTAGATCAGGATTAAATTATTGTTTTGCTAATTGCCGTCTTTGTTGGAAATCAGGGAGTTAAAGATGATTGTGCGCTATGATTCGACAATTGTGTTTCTCTTGGGGAAAGTTGATTCTACTCCATGTTCTAGCTATGTCGTTTCTTCAGTACGGCAATCACATCCTCAAGACTATACCCCTTTTCACACAAAAGCACCAGATAGTGATACATTAAATCAGCTGCTTCTCCCAGGAAAAGTTCTTCATTGTCATCTTTGGCTTCAATCACTAATTCGACGGCCTCTTCACCAACCTTTTGTGCAATCTTATTGATTCCTTTCTTGAATAGTGAAGTGGTGTAAGATTTTTCAGAAGGATTGTTTTTTCGGTCTTGGATGACCTGTTCTAGTTGTAATAAAAACTCCATTATTTATTCGTTTCATTGAAGCAGGTATCCGCGCCCGTATGGCAAACAGGACCTACTGGATTTACTTTGATTAATAAGGTATCATGATCACAATCTACGAGGATGTCTACAACATGTAAGAAATTACCAGAGGTCTCTCCTTTAGTCCAAAGGCGATCCTTTGTTCTGCTGAAAAAGGTCACCACTTGATCCGCTTGGGTCTTTTCTATGGCTGCTTCATTCATATAGCCTAGCATCAAGACCTTTGCGGTGGTAGCATCTTGGATGACGGCTGGGATCAATCCGTTAGTTTTCTCGAAATCTAGCTGGTTAATATCCATCGCTGTGCATTTAGTCATTAGCCTCTTACCGAAACACCTTTATCCTTTAAGTAACCTTTTAAGTCTGCAATTTCAATTTCCTGAAAGTGGAAAATACTGGCAGCTAGGCCCGCATCGGCTTTCCCTTCGGTAAACACATCATAGAAATGCTCCATCGTACCTGCCCCACCAGAAGCAATAACCGGAATAGAAAGATTTTCTGAGACCATAGCTAAGGCTTCATTGGCAAAGCCAGCCTTGGTTCCGTCATGATCCATGGAAGTAAAAAGAATTTCTCCGGCTCCCCGATTTTCGGCTTCCTTTACCCATTCCAATAAGCGCCGCTCCGTGGGAAGGCGCCCTCCGTTGAGGTGTACTACCCATTCGCCATCTACCTGCTTAGCATCTACGGCTAGTACCACAAATTGACTGCCAAAGTTCAAGGCTAGGTCTTCAATCAACTGTGGGTTTCGTACGGCTGCTGAATTGATCGAGATCTTATCGGCCCCAGATTCTAATAATACATCCACATCTTCAAGGGATTTGATTCCTCCACCAATAGTAAAAGGGATATTCAAATGCTTGGCGATGTCCCGCGCCAAGGCAGCTAGCGTTTTCCGCTTTTCGTGCGTGGCCGTAATATCCAGGAAGACCAATTCATCGGCCCCTTTCTCACTATATATTGCTCCTAATTCTACCGGATCTCCAGCATCCCTTAGGTTGACGAAGTTTACGCCCTTTACGGTGCGTCCGTCTTTGATGTCTAAGCAAGGAATGATGCGTTTTGCTAGCATGGTATTCGATTTATTTTTAGAGTAAGACTTCCGAAGTTTTAAAACTTCGGAAGTCTTACTCTAAAAGTCTCTTAAATCCTGCAATTGCAGTTTTCCTTCATAAATGGCCTTTCCTATGATCGCCCCATAACAACCAATCTCTCTGAGTTCATGTAATTCATCCATAGTGGTTACGCCACCACTGGCAATGAGTTTGGCTTCGGGGAATTTTTCTAACAGTTCTCGGTATAGGTCCACCGAACTCCCCTTTAGTAAACCATCTTTTGCGATGTCTGTACAAATGATGTATTGAATGCCTTCGGCCGTATACTTTTGAATAAAAGGCGCTAATTCTAATTCACTTTGCTCTTGCCAACCACTTACTGCGATAAAGCCTTCCTTGACATCTGCTCCAAGAATAATGCGCTCAGTTCCATAATGCCCCAGCCACCTCAAGAAAGTGACCTCATCTTTTACTGCGATGGTCCCGCCAGTAATCTGGGCGGCTCCACTTTCAAAGGCAATTCGCACATCTTCATCCGACTTGAGCCCGCCTCCGAAGTCAATCGTAAGATTCGTTTTGCTGGCAATGTTTTCCAATACCCGATAGTTGATGATTCGCTTAGCTTTGGCGCCATCCAAGTCTACCAGATGCAGGCGATTTAGACCAATATCCTCATACTGCTTGGCTACTTCCAAGGGATCTTCGTTGTAGACTTTCTTTTGGGCGTAATCTCCTTGGGTAAGGCGAACACATTTGCCGTCGATTATATCAATAGCAGGTATAATGTACATTTAGGATAATGTTTGTAGACGTTGAGTAATACTAGCTAAGTGGTGGTCATCGTGCTCTGCGACGAAGTAGGCTAGGTCGATGGGGCGCATGGGGGTTCTCATCCGAGGATGAAGCGCCGTTTGCTCTAAATCAGTTGTGCTGAGCTCAGATAATAAACTGATCATCTGTCCTCTGGCGGCAGCAAATGCCGATAGGGTTTGCTGTATCTCTTTGTCATTGTGTTGGGCTTCAAAGGTTTTTTGATTCGTCAAATCCGCCTCAGACAGGACTGCTTCACCTGCTTGGAAATCTTGGAATCGGGCGTACCAAAGGGGCTCTAAATCCAATATATGACCGGCTTCCTCTTGCACAGACCATTTCTCACCCTCTTTCTGAGTCAGTAGAATGGGAGATATCCCTTGCAGTTTTTGTGCTAAGCGCAGGGGCGTCCCAAGAAGTCGCTCCATAATGCCTGGGAACAGACCATTATCGGCGATTAAACTGAACTTCCTATTGAACCAAGGGGTGATTTCCATAAAGGGAGGTTTATAAGGTTAAGAAGTCTTTTAAGACCTGCTCACCTACCTTACTAGATTTTTCGGGGTGAAATTGTGTAGCATAAAAATTATCTTTTTTCACGGCGCAACTAAAGGGATGTACATAG
Organism: Saprospiraceae bacterium; assembly: GCA_013214355.1. Classification (GTDB taxonomy): domain Bacteria; phylum Bacteroidota; class Bacteroidia; order Chitinophagales; family Saprospiraceae; genus DT-111. Next base: position 152,743 of record JABSSL010000002.1, read on the forward strand.
TCCGTCAAAGCTGTCGTATAAGGCCCTTCTTCTACGTAGTAGCTGTGTACAAAATAGGCAAAGCCACTTTCCAGACTTTCACTAAACCAACTCCCCGGTTTTCTACGAATCTGATTCCAACCCATATGAGGTACCTTTTCTCCATTGGTTGGCTGAAACAACTTGACGTGCTGTGGTATGATACCTAAACAAGGGGTATCGTTCTCTTCAGAATGCTCGCATAAAAGCTGCATGCCCAGGCAAATCCCCAGCACCGGCTGAGTAAGGCTTTTGATCAATTCATCCAGGCCTTTATCTCGAAGATAGTTCATCGTCGTGCTCGCCTCTCCCACGCCGGGAAAGATCACCTTATCTGCTTGGCGAATGGCTTCGTGATCATCGGTCAGCTGGGCATCAATTCCCAGTCTGTCCATGGCAAAAAGCACCGAACGAACATTTCCCGCATTATAGTTGATAATTGCTACTGACATACTTTCTCGTTTAACAATGGCTATTACAATACCCCTTTGGTAGAAGGAAGTTGCATGTTGTCAATATCTCGGCGTTTAGCCATTTTGATGGCTCTAGCCCAGGCTTTGAAAATGGCCTCAATCTTGTGATGCTCGTTATTACCTTCGGCCTTGATGTTCAAGTTGCACTTGGCGGTATCGCTGAAGGACTTAAAGAAATGGTAAAACATTTCAGTTGGCATCTGTCCGATCATCTCGCGCTTAAATTCCGCTTCCCAGACCAGCCAAGGCCGTCCTCCAAAGTCAATGGCGACTTGCGCCAGGCAGTCATCCATGGGAAGGCAGTAGCCGTATCTTTCAATACCCATTTTATTACCGATGGCTTGCAGAAAGGCTTCGCCTAAAGCCAGAGCGGTATCTTCAATAGTGTGATGCTCATCAATATGTAGATCTCCTTTCACTTTGATGGTGAGGTCGCAGCCCGCGTGACGAGCCAACTGGTCGAGCATGTGATCAAAGAAAGCAATGCCGGTATCGTTATTTGCTTTCCCGTCTCCATCTAGCGAAAGCTCAATCAGAATATCCGTTTCTTTGGTCTGACGGTGAATTCTACCCGTTCGAGCGGGGAGCTTTAAGTGCTCGTAAATGTCTTTCCAAGCGGTAGTGGTCAAGACGATGGTCTCTCCTAGCTCAGCTCGCTTACCTTCAATCTCTCCAGCTCCTAATTCAGGTTCGTTATTGAGCCAAATCCCCTTGGCTCCCAGGTTTCTCGCCAGTTCCATATCCGTTAGGCGATCTCCAATGACGATAGAATTAGCTAAATCATAGTCTCCCTTCATATAAGGCTCCATCAGCCCCGTGCGGGGTTTACGAGTGGGAGCATTTTCGTGAGGAAAAGTACGATCAATTAAGATGTCTTGGAATACAATGCCTTCATTCTCGAAAGCCTTAAGCACTTTATTGTGTGCTGGCCAGAACGTATCCTCGGGGAAGGAATCTGTACCTAAACCATCTTGGTTGGTAATCATGAGCAACTCATAATCCAGTTCTCGGACAATTCGGCCTAGATAATTGAATACCATGGGATAGAACTCTAACTTTTCTAGCGAATCTAGTTGATAGTCAACAGGTGGTTCCAACACCATCGTACCGTCGCGATCGAGGATCAGTAGCTTCTTCATGTCGTATATTCTTTTAAAGCAGCGAGTAATTGTTGGTTTTCATCCGGGCGTCCTACGGTGAAACGTAGGCAACCTTCGCATAAAGGTACATTCGAACGATCTCTTACGATAATACCTCGTTGGACTAAGAACTGATAAAGTTCCTGCGGGCGTTCTACTTTGCCCATAATAAAATTGGCGTTGGAGGGATAGACTTTTTGGATGAAGTCAAACTCTGCTAGAGCAGAACTCAAGCTATCTCTTTCTGCCAGTAAGGTCTTAACCCACTCCGACTGCTTGGCCGTATCCTGTAGGGCTTCCAAGGCAGCAGATTGCGTTAGTTGGTTGATATTATAAGGCGGTTTAACCTTGTTTAGATATTGGATGATCTCCGTACTGGCGAAAGCCATTCCTAGTCGTATACCCGCTAGTCCCCAGGCTTTAGAAAAGGTCTGCATCACGAGGAGATTGGGGTATTTTTCGATGTGATGGATGAAACTGGCCTGCTGAGAAAAATCAATGTAGGCTTCGTCGATCACAACAATGCCAGGGAATTGCTCTAGCAATGCTTCCACTCGGCTGGGATCCATGTCATTGGCCGTTGGATTATTGGGACTGCAGAGAAATAAGATTTTGGTATGCTCATTCACCACCTCCATGGTCTCGTCTACTCTGGGCTGAAAATCTTCCGTCAACAAAACCTGCTTGATCTCTACATCTGCAATGCCTGCACTCACCTTATACATTCCATAAGTAGGCGGAAGGCTTAAAACATGGTCTACTCGCGGCTCACAAAAAATCCGGATAAGTAAATCAATGACTTCATCGCTCCCATTACCCAGAAAGATGTTTTCTACGGGAGCTTTTTTGATTTTGCTGATCTGCTCTTTCAATTTCCACTGTAGGGGATCAGGGTATCGGTTCAGACCGGTTTCAAAGGGGTTTTCATTAGCGTCGATGAAGATGTCGGCCTTACCTTTGAATTCACTTCTGGCAGAAGAGTAGGGGCTGAGTGCTCGAATATTGGGTCGAACGAGTGTCTCTATAGTCATATTGAGCCGTCTTTTGAAGATCCTTCTAAACTTTGCAATCGGATACTAACCGCATTTTTATGGGCTATCAATTCCTCTGCTTCTGCCATCTTCTCTACTGCTGGCCCTAGTCGCTGTAGTCCTTCTCTGCTCAATTTCTGGAAAGTGATTTTTTTGACAAAAGAATCTAGAGATACGCCACTGTAGGAACGCGCAAAACCGTTGGTAGGTAGGGTGTGATTGGTCCCAGAGGCATAATCGCCAACGGATTCGGGAGTGTAATTGCCTAAAAAGACAGAACCTGCATTGATGATTGCTTCTCCCACCTCTTCGGCTTGTTTCATGGCTAAGATGAGGTGTTCTGGAGCATAAGCATTGATAAAATCAATGGCTTCACTTTGATCTTTGAGTACCACACCTGCGCTGTTTTCTAAGGCTCCTTCAGCGATTTCCTTTCTCGGCAATTGTGCCAGCTGCTCGGCAACGGCAGCCTGAACTTTAGCTAGAGTAGCTTCCGAAAAAGTAACCAGTACTACCTGGCTATCTGTGCCGTGCTCGGCTTGAGAAAGCAGATCTGCGGCCACAAAGGCAGGATTGGCGCTCTCATCGGCACAAACCAAAACCTCCGATGGCCCAGCTGGCATGTCTATCGGCAAGCCCTCTTTGTTCACCAGTTGCTTTGCCGCAGTTACATATTGATTGCCCGGACCAAATATCTTGTAGACTTGAGGGACACTTTCAGTACCATAAGCCATGGCGCCGACCGCCTGCACGCCCCCCACCTTAAATATTTTAGTCACGCCCACCAAATTGGCTGCGTAGATCACTGCTGGGTGTACCGTATTCTCTGTCCGTGGGGGAGAGCATAGTACGATTTCCTTACAACCGGCTAGCTTTGCCGGGATACCCAGCATCAGCACGGTAGAAAAAAGCGGCGCGGTCCCACCGGGAATGTATAGTCCCACTTTTTCGATACCCACACTTTTACGCCAACATTGTACACCGGGCATGGTTTCTACCACCTCTACTTTCAGTTGCTGCTGCGCATGAAAGCGTTCAATATTTTGCTGAGCTATTTGGATGGCCTCCTTTAATTCAGGACTTAAGCTAGCCTCCGCTGCGGCAATTTCTTCAGATGTGAGTTGTAATTGATCCAAGTCAACTCCATCAAATTTCTGCGTATAAGCTTTGAGGGCTTGATCTCCATTTTTTCGAATATCCTGTAAGACCTGACTTACCGTCGCCTCCAATTGCGAATTGTCTAGCGCTGGGCGTTCCAAGATTTTTGGCCATTCTGCACGATCTGGAAAAATATAGGATTGCATACGTTTTTCTTTTTTCCCTCCTCCTTTCGAGCCGGTGGCGAAGCCCAATTTGGGAAGGTGTTTTACCTATATGGAATAGTTTAAATAATCATCTTTTCAATGGGGACAACTAGGATGCCTTGTGCTCCAGCTCCTTCCAAGGCCTCGATGATCTCCCAGAAACGATCCTCAGAGATTACCGTATGGATGGAACTCCAGCCCTCAGTAGCCAAGGGCATGACAGTGGGACTCTTCATTCCAGGAAGAATCTCAATGATCTGCTTAATGGAATCGTTTGGCGCATTCATCAATAAGTACTTATTGTTTCTTGCAGTCAAAACGGATTTAATTCTATAAATCAACTTATTCAAGATCGGTTCAACGGAAGCAGGCATTTTCTTGGATTTTACAATACAAGCTTCTGACTTGAGGATGATGTCTTTTTCCTCCAAACCATTCTTGAATAAGGTACTTCCGGTACTTACGAGGTCACAAATGGCATCTGCCAGTCCAATATTGGGTGCGATTTCTACGGAGCCAGATATTTCGTGTATTTCTGCTTGGATTTTATGTTGATTTAAAAAACCTTGGAGAGAGTTGGGGTAGGAGGTGGCAATTCTTTTGCCTTGTAGGAATTCTGGGCCGGTATAGGGCGTATTGCGCGGAACGGCGATCGAAAGGCGGCATTTAGAAAAGCCTAAGCGAAGCACCTCTTCTAGTTCCTTTTGTTTTTCGATGACGGTGTTCTGGCCTATGATCCCGATGTCAGCCACACCATCCTGCACATATTGTGGAATATCGGAATTGCGCAGAAAAAGCAGATCAATGGGAAATTTTCGAGCAGAGGCTTTCAGTTGATCTTTACCATTATCGATTTTGATCCCACATTCTTTTAGAATCTTGATCGAGTCATCAAGCAGGCGACCAGATTTTTGAACGGCGATCTTTAAACGAGCGGATGAAGTTTCCATGATTTCGGATTTAGCAATTTATATAAGGTGCTTGGATCGTTGAGGGCAAAAAAAAAGAGGGTTACCAGACAATGGTAACCCTCTTTCCTTGATCAAAAATGAGATCGTCTACTTTCGATCATGGCATCACCATTTGCCCGTTGGAGCAAAGCTAAAGTGATGATGATGATGTACACGATTAAAAATCATTCTTGTTTTTTTTGTGGTGCGGGACGGAATTGAACCGCCGACACATGGATTTTCAGTCCATTGCTCTACCAACTGAGCTACCGCACCTCCTGCTTCTTTTAATAAAGCGGTTGCAAAAATAGACGGATTTTTGATTTTCCACAAACTTCAACCAAAAAAAACTAGAAAAAATTCAGTTACTTTTGAGCGATCGAGCGTTTTACTGTTTAGCAACTGGGATGTGTAGCGCATTAAGGCCTTGAGTTGGAAGCTTTTCCAGTTGAGAAATGTCAATATGATATGCCCACTAGATTATTTGCAATACCATTTGGGGTCGGCTTCTTTTTATTTTTTTACTTGGCTTGGGCCAAAGATGAGGCTTATGCGATCTATATCATTCCTTGCAGTTTGATACTGGGACTAATGTACGTTTTTAGTCCTCAAATCGACTGGTGGTGGTACAAACGTTATCCGCCGGATTTGACCGATGGAATCCGTCGATTCTTTAGTGAACGATATAACTATTACACTCGATTACCTTTGCGAGACAAAGAAGTTTTTAGGCAAAAAGTAGCGATGTTTAGCATGGCTACGGATTTCAAACCAATGGTTATGCCGGAGGTGCCAGGGGATGTGAGAGCCATTGTAAGCGCCAGTGCCGTGCAGTTGAGTGCTGCCTTTGAAGACTTTCTCTACCCGCCTTTCGAGAACGTTGTGATTTATCCACACCCTTTCCCTTCACCCCAATATCCAGAGCACTTTCATATTTCAGAGCTCTTTGAAGAAGACGGAGTAATCCTTTTTTCTATGGATCACCTGATCAAGAGCTTTGCTGAACCGGATCGGTATTACAACATTGGATTGCACGAGTTTGCCAAGGTATTTATGCTTTCCTATCCAGACAAGGCCTATCCCGAATTAACGGAGGACAGCTGGGATGATTTGGAACAGATTAGCCAGTTTAGTAAAGCAGCAATTTTAGAATGGATAAATTTGCCAGAGATAGATCCGGAGCCAGTCAGTATTGTCCACTTCTTTGTTTTCCCGGAACGCTTTAAAGCAGTCTTGCCTGAAATGTACCAGATGTATTGTGAGATATTTCAACAGGATCCAGTAGGGCAGGTTTAATCCTACTGGCGTCATCCTAGTGCCATTCACGAATATCTCAGCTTATCCTCTTAGAAGTTCGTGTACCTTCTCCATTGAGGCTATTGTAAAAGCAATAGTCCATTTTATCATTTTAAAATTTCAAGTATGAGAAGTTACCTGACTCTATGTTTGCTTTGTCTTTTTGGATTGGGGCTGAATGCCCAAACTTCTGCTGTGCAAGGCGTGGAAAAAGCATTAAACTACTACCTGGATGGAGGCACCAATAAGGATGCGGAGATGGTGGCAAAAGCATTTCACACTGCCGCTGAGTTGAAGTTTGTTACAGATGAAGGATATCAAGAAATTAGCATCGATGATTTTCTAGCCCGAATCAAACCTGGCCCTAAATCCGATCGAAAAACAAGCATTAAGTACATCAATGTGACCGGCCAGGCGGCTAGTGCTAGTGTAGAAATCGATTATGCCGACTTTACATTTATTGACTACTTTAATTTGCTGGAAGTCGATGGAGAATGGAAGATTGTGAACAAGATCTTCTTTAAGCGAATGAAAGCAGAGAAAGGATCATGAGGTGGCTATTACGATTCCATCTTTTGGTCTTCCTTTGGAGTATGCTAGCATGTACTGCTCAGCAAGAACCCGAAGCTCAGGCTGCACAAACTATTCTTGATCGTTGCTTACAATTTCACGATCCAAAAAACGAATGGCCCAGCTGGGCAGGGGAGTATGTATCGCTAGAGCCACGCTTGCAGACCCCAGACCGGAAAAGCAAGGTTCGAATCCGTACGGATGGTAGTTATTTTGAAATGGAACGTGGCTATGGTAAAGACACCTTGCATTGGACGATCAAGGAAGGACAATATTCGACTTTTGTCAATGGGCAATTGGTGCAAGATACGGCTACGATGCGACTCCACCGTTTGAGTCAAGAACGAGCGGATGGTTACCATAACTATTATCGAACCAAATTGGGCTTGCCGATGAGCCTGAAAGGACGATATCACTTAAAACAAGGCAAGGTCGAGCCTATCACTTGGCAAGGCGCAAGTGCTTACCGCTTAGAATTGGAAATCGCTGACGCCCCTTTTTCTACGACTTGGGAATTATTCGTAGATTCGAAGAATTATCAATTGCTTGGGTATGGTTTTGCCCCAACTGAGGAAGAAAGTGAGTATTTGGTGCTAGATCAACTGATGGAAGTGGGGCAAATGAAATGGCCGCGAATGCGTCATTGGTACAGATGAGAAGCGGATGAATACCTGGGATCGGATATTATTCTTAAGGCATCTCCTATGCATGACTGATCAATTGTACTTAACATTTCTGACGGGCATCTTTCTTACGGCTGCCCTATTCTATATGGTGCTGTTTTTCGGCTTTAGCCGGAAAGCGGCTTTCCTTTTTTTTGCACTCTTTTGCATTAGCTATGCCGGGAAGATCGTATTTGCCGCCACGCTAGACTTCATGGATTTTGGCTTAGAGGGAGAGGTGGAGAATACGGCCAAGGGAATCGCTTACTATTTAGGAGGAGTGGCGCTGGTAGGTTTTCTTTTATATGAATTTGAGGTGCCAAACCGCCTAAGGTATTTGTTGGCTTTCGTCATCATCACCTGGATACCTTATTGGCTACATTGGGTGGCGTATGCCCTTATGTTTATGCCAGCGGCACTGGCCATCACAGGCTATGCCCATTACCATAAAAAGGAAGGGAGTACTTTGGCCCTAGTAGGTCTCTTTGGTTTAGCCTTATTCAACTATCTGGATCATGAGCAAAACCTAGTATTCCTAGGTTTTTTCATTGGTGTATTATTCTTCATCGTATGTATGACCTTATCCGTTGGGCGGCAGGTGGCTCAGCAATTTAGACTGCGCCAGGAGGCTCATATCCACTCGGAACGCTTGGAAAATCAATTACTTAAAAAGAGTATTCAGCCCCATTTTATCTTCAATTCTCTTGCTTCTCTGCAGGAACTTATCGATCAACATCCGACCAAGGCCTCAAAATTCGTAGACAACCTGGCCCATGAGTTTAGGATGCTTAATGCAGTGGTGGGAAAGACTTTGATTCCAATTGAGGAAGAGCTGAGTCTCTGCCAGGCACACTTGAGAATCATGGAATTCAGGAAAAATGCGGAATTCCGTTTGGAAATAGAAGGTGTCAATGGAGACGAATGGGTGCCTCCCGCCATTTTTCATACTCTCATAGAAAATGGTATTACGCATGGCTATGGAAGCAAAAGGAGTGGTTTTTTTCATTTACGAAAGACTCCCTTAACTAACGGGTATTGTTACCGGCTGTTTAATGATAGCGAAATGCTTCATTCGGAGGTAAACGCCAATGGCAATGGTACAGGATACAAATACCTAGAAGCTCGCCTACAGGAAAATTATGGCGATCAATGGAAAGTTCGAAGGGGAGCCGTAGAAGAAGGTTGGGAGGTGAAAATATCAATCTTTAATTCGTAAGCATGAGGTTGTTAATAGTAGAAGATGAGGACTTGATTGCTCAGCGTTTGGAACGACTATCTCGCCAGATCATTGGGCATCGCTTACAGCACCTAGCGGTACTGCCAACCCTGGAAGCAGCCCAGCTCCATGTTAAAGAAATGGCAGTGGACCTGGTCTTATTGGATCTGAATTTGAATGGAAAAGATGGATTTCAATTGTTACACCAGTTTACCGCTCAATCTTTTCATACCGTGATCGTTTCCGCCTATACGGAGAAAGCGATAGAAGCCTATGAGTTCGGGGTTTTGGACTTTGTTCCCAAACCTTTTGATCTGGTCCGGTTGACCAAAGCCTTTGATCGTTACTTTGATACCGATTATCGATCTTTATATCCTACCCGATATCTGGCTTGCAAATGCCGCGGTCGCTTGGAACTGATTCGAGTTTCAGATATTTTGTATTGCCAGGGAGCAGATCATTATGCTAGACTTTTTCTGCGTAGTGGAGAAGAGAAACTATATGATAAATCCCTGAATCAGTTACTTCCTTTACTCCCTCCCTGCTTTTTGCGCATCCATAAATCCTATATCGTCAATTTGGATGAAGCTGGTGCCCTACAAGTGAGAGGTGGAGGCAGATACTTTTTCGAAATGCCAAATGAAGTAGATGTTCCGGTTAGCCGTTCTGGCTATAAATTGCTCAAATCTCACCTTGCGAGGTAACTTTCTCCTAATTTTTCGTCTCAAAACAAGAAAATCGACGGTAGTGGGCTTTCAGTTGTTTGGATTTTAGGTGAGAAGATGCAATTTTGTGGAAGAATCTAATCTCGACTTTAGCATTTTAGGCAGCTCTAGTAGCACAGAAAATCAAGTGCTTGAAGAGCGTTGCTTTTAAATTATGAACATCCTCCCTAAAAAGGGA
>JABSSL010000020.1 GCA_013214355.1 Saprospiraceae bacterium
CTAGGTTCCAGGTATCAGCTCCTGGCATGCCCTCTGGGCGTTTAACTAAAATCAGCTGCTTATTCATGTGACGGCTTTATGGTAATACAAGTAAACTTCTCAATAGGTTTAGTATAGAAGTTGTCTAAAGTTTTCTCACTGGGTTCCAAAAAGCGCCTTTTGCTACCACTCTTCGCCAAGTTTTAACTCCGTAGCGCTGCTATGCAGTAAAATTTCGCTTCAATTGGTAACAAAATGCTGTTTTTCACCAGCCGCAGAAACCCTTGGACAACTTTATAAAAAAATCCCATCAGTGATACATAACCAAATCACTGATAGGATAAATGTACTGTAACTTATACAGTCTCCCTATTAATCAGCCAAGCGAGCTTGTACTTATTAAACAGGTTTAATCATACACTGCCGCCTACTATTCGTAGCGCAGTGATTTTATGGGCTTCATCCATGCCGTTTTTAATGCTTGATAACTAACAGTAATTAGGGCGATAAATAGGCTTGCCACCAAAGCAATGGTAAAAGTCAACCAGCTAAGATCAACTGGATAGGCAAATCCTTCTAACCAACGCCCCATAAAGTAATAGGCCAAGGGAAGGGCAATCACATTGGCAATTAGCACCCATTTCATAATCTCCGCAGTCAATAGCACAAAGATCTTCCCGATAGACGCTCCAATCACTTTCCGTATTCCCACCTCCTTGGTTCTTTGCTCTGCAGTAAAGGTCGCTAGTCCAAATAATCCCAAACAGGCAATGAAGATCGCTAGGAAGGTAAACACAGAGAAAATCTGACCCACCCTAGTCTCCGACTCATACACGGAAGCAAAATCCTCATCCATAAAGGTGTAATCAAAGGGTTGTCCTGGACCCATCGTATTCCATTGTTGTTGAATATCACTGATCAGGCTCGTGATATTCTCCCCTTTAACTTTAATCGATAAGCGACCACGGCTCTGCCCCATGAAAATAGCCAGGGGACCGATCTTACTACGTAAGGATTCGAAGTGAAAGTTCTTTACCACTCCAATTACTTTAGTTGTGGTCAACTCTGGATTATCAGGTGTACCTCCTGAAAAAACACTGATCTCTTGCCCTAATGGCTCATCCAAACCATAGATAGCTACGGCAGATTCATTGAGAATGACGGCACTTGAATCTGAAGGAAACTCTCTGGAAAAGGCCCTTCCTTCGACTACCTCCATCCCTAGCGTTGGGATATAGTCGTGATCAACGGTAAATAGTTGGATCACATGAGTCTTGCTAGGATCAGGGGTTCTTCCTAGGAATGTAGCAGAACTATTTCTTGAGGAAGGAGTAGGAAGAGAGCTACTCATGGAAGCATTAATTACTTGAGGGTGCTTAATGATCTCATCCTTGAAAGCCTGACAATTATTCCCCAGATTATAGAAATTATTTAGTACTAGCACCTGGTCCTTATCAAAGCCTAGTTTTTTATTTTGGATATAATTGAGCTGCTTTCCAATAACCAGAGTACCAGCAATCAAGGCTACCGTAATGGCAAATTGGAAGATAACCAGTACGGAGCGCAAAGATACAGCTTGCCCTACTCTTTTGATGATCCTCCCTTTAAGCACAGCAATGGGACGGAAGGAAGAAAGATAAAAGGCGGGATAGCTGCCTGCGACAATACCAACTACGGCTACCAGCAACAACATCAGGCCCCAAAAAGCCGGGTGGTTGATCTGCGCTATGCTCAACTCCTTACCGGACAGGGTATTGAAGCGAGACAAGAAAGAAAATAAGCCTCCCACCGCTAGCAAAAATCCAAGAAAAGTAATCACCACGGATTCACTCAAGAATTGCCCAATGAGCTGTTTACGCTGGGCTCCTACCACCTTCCGCATGCCTACTTCCTTAGCACGAGAGGCAGACCTCGCCGTAGAAAGATTCATGAAGTTGATGCAAGCCAGGAGAAGAATAAATAAGCCGATAAAGGCAAAAATATAGATATACTTGATATCGCTAGTCGCTGCTAATTCTTCTTGCTTATCAGAATACAGATGAATTTTCTTGAGCGGGAATAAACTGAAAGTAATATAATTCCCGGCCGCCATGATGTCTTCAATGGACTTACCCATAAACCGCTCCATTTCTGGCCCTACATAATCAAGGACTAGATCCTCCATCTTTGCATCTACAGTGGCCGGATCCGTGCCCTCTTTCAATACCAGATAAGTTTGAAAGTTATTGCTTAACCAAGTCGGATTGCGACTCTCTCCCGTCGTAGACATTGATGCGAAGAAGTCAAAATCAAAATGTGTGTTCTTCGGAATAGCATTCATCACCCCCGTCACCCGAAATAATTGGTCATTATCAGCGGTCAAGGTCTTGCCTATTGGATCCTCAGTCCCAAAATACTTCTCCGCCATCCGCTCGGTGATGACAATCGTATTGGGTTCAACTAAGGCAGTCTTGGGATTTCCCTCCACCAGGTCAAAGGAGAAAACATCGAAGAAAGTCGAATCCACAAAAATCCAATCTTCTTCTAGGTAACTTTTGTCTTCATAACGAACCGCATAACTCCCGTAAGAACGAAAGCGGCATTGTTGTTCGACCTCAGGATAGGCCTCTAATACAGTTGGGCCAAAGGGGGCACCCACCACCGCGAAGTTGAGATCTTGTTCAAAGGCGTGACCGTCGAAATTTACTCGATAGATGCGATCTGCCTTCTCATGGTATTGATCATAGCTTAGCTCATCGCGGATGAATAAGAAGATAAATAGGAAACAGGCGAGTCCTAAAGCGAGTCCTAGGATATTAATCAGGGAATAAAACTTGTGTTTCCACAAATTTCGAAAGGCAACAGTCAGGTAATTCCTTAGCATAGATGAAATATTTTCGGGTGATTTTCTGATCCAATCAATGTATCAGCCTGAACGGATGCACAAGGCTTGATCAGTATTCTTGTCGCCTTTGACGGGAAGTACCAGATTAAGGTTACACTTCTGAATAAATTAGATCTTAATTATAGTAGTTGTCTAGTGTTTTCCCTAGCAATAGAAAGCTGTACACAACTTGATAATAAATGGATATTCATGGAGCGTCGTCATTTCATAAAAGAATCGGCTTTTGCAAGCAACCGTAGCTGATCACTTCTAAGTCTCGAGGTGACTCCCTTTTTCCCGATCCTTACAATTTTTCCTGTATTTTTTCGAAATCAATATTTCGGATCGAGCTTACCACATCAGGATGATATTTCCCATTCTTATCTAAAAAAACATGACTGGGATAGCCCTTCAATTCAAAGTATTCCATGATCTGCTCCGATAAATCCGTGCTGAGAAATATATGCTTCGTACTAAGGCCAAGTTCCGTGACTTTCTTCTGCCAGGTATCGCGGTTCGTCCCAGTGTCAACACAGATATAAACCACCTCTACCCCCATCTTATCTAGTTTCTCAATATTGGGCTGACTCTGTTTCATATCAAAGATACAGGGACCACACCAAGTAGCCCAAACATCTAGGAGCACTGCCTTGTCTCCCGCTGCGGACCGTAACGCTCCTAGCAATTCTTCCAACTTAGCTTGCTCAGCTTGATAAAATTCCGCACCACTATCCAAAGTCCCTAAATTCTTACCAATCGGAGAATCTGCAGCATTCACCTGTATAGCCGCCAATTTCTCGTTAACTGCAAGGATCTTCTGTTTAGTAACAGCCCAGTTTTTCTCCATCAAATTCCTAGTCCAGGCCCCTTGGACTTTTGGCAACATCTTTTCTACATAATAAGTCCGTTCCCAAATGTCTTTTCCACCACCCAAGGCGATCAGGAAATCTCGGTTGGAGGGAGTCGCAGCTTCCGTCTTTTTTGCAAAAGCATCTACATTCGCGTGATGAATCTGATTTTTATACTGTTGAAAAAAGTACTTGGATTCTTTCTTATATAAGTCGGTATCATAATCCAGGCCTTGCTCTTTTTTCTTCAGAAGAGAAACAAATGTTGCCATTCTCCTTTTTTCCTCTTCACTTTCTATTCGTGCAGGCAAAATCTGCTCAAAGTTTCGGATGGTTTCCTTTGGGGTGGGAAACATCAATCCCCTGCTTTGGTAGCTGTAGTAAGCAAAGGAAGCGTTGGATATCAACTTGGGCTGATGCGCCATAATTTCATTCCTCATATCTTTCGGCATAGGCTTCGACCAATGTATAACAGAGAGATCACCATAGTAATCGGATATTCGTTCATTTTCTAATACCCAATTCGCCTCTGAAGGATATTCCAGCATAAATTCTGCTTCTCTCTTTTGCTCTTTTTCTTGCAGAATCTTAATTCTTCGCACCTTGTCTTCAAGATTAGCCTCACGGTCCATCATGATATGCATCTTGTTTTCTCCTTCTAGCACATGATCCCGTCGGTATTGTACAAAGCGATTCACGACTTCGGTCAATTCCCCATCAACACCTCGGAATTGTATCCCCTCCTTCATCCAATTTCCTGGATCTTTCTTCAGCAATTCCAGATCAGCCTCTACTTCTAGACCTTGATCAACGATCAACTGACCGTAGTAGTAATCTCCGATACTAAACCATATCTGTTGGTACCGAAGGGGATTAGGGAGCTGGAAAGTAAAACTTCCGTCTGCCTTCGGTTTCGCCTTATTTTCTTCTTGATGTTCTGGGGTGGGTACAACGAGGACAAAGGTCAACTCTAAATCCTTGTCTATTGCTGGATCAAATCCCTTTAATTGTACTTTTACGCTGGGTGCTTTATCCTGAAAAGGGGAATAGGGGGCTTGCGCGGATAGAGTAAAGCAACATAGAATACTTAGCAAGCATAGTGAGTTTTTCATACCAAAAGGTCTTAAATTTTAGAAGAATTTATAAAGGACGAATTATCCTTACTAACCCAAGGATGCACAGTATGATAATTTTGTTGTAGGAATCACCAAATTTGTTTGAGAAATACTAAACCTCTTTACCCCAACGACCTTCAGAACATTACAGGCCTAATTGTGGTTATTGACCATAGATAGCCGCTTTAGGCCCCAAATTTGTTTCGTTGTCTTTATGACACAAGTTTTCAAACTCGCAACAAGAAGTTTTCTTGAAACGTTTATTTAATTATATTGGCTATACACATGGAAGCCTAGGCTTTCTCAATACATCCCTGTCTTCCTGATCACTAACCGACAAAATATGCAAAGCAGCTATGAGATATAGTTTATTTCCAACTGTTGTTGTTCTTGCTTTGATCTTACATTCCTGCACCTACACTGAAAAGGTAAGGGATGGAGCTACTGCCTATGAAGTTAAGCAGTATTCAGTAGCTGTGAAGATGCTACAAAAGGAATATAAAAAAGCAAAGACTAGAATTGAGAAAGGAAAGATTGCCTTAAAGTTGGCTGACTCCTATCGCGAGTTGAATCAGAGCGAACAATCCATCAATTGGTACCAGACTGCTTACGACAACAATGCCGGTTATGATGCACTGAAGGAGTTTGCCTATGCACTGAAAAAAGCGGAGCGCTATAAGGAAGCTCGCCAGGCTTTCAAGGACTTGGGGATAGAAATTGGTAGTCCTTATGAGTATCGTCGCGAAATTCGTGCCTGTGAAGTAGCTGAGGTTTGGAAGAAGGAGAAACGACGGGCATATGCTGTAGATTTGACGGATTTCAACTCAGGTTATGCGGATTACTCTCCTATGCTTTATAAGGATCAACAACTCATTATCACTTCTGATCGCAAAGGCAGTACCGGGGATGACACCTACAACTGGACCGGAAATAGCTTTTCAGACCTTTTCGTGGTTGACCTGACGGACAATACCGTTAATCAATTTGATAAGATTTTAAATACAGAGGATAATGAAGGGACGGTCGCCTTTAGTCCTAATTATCAAGAAATTTATTTCACCCGTTGCTTTGGTCCCAAGAAGGAAGATGCGTACTGCAAGATCATGTTCAGTGAAAGCAATGGAAATAGCTGGACCGTGCCTAGAGTAGTGAACTTCGTAGAAAATGGCGTGAATTATGGCCATCCAACTATCTCTGCTGACGGTAATAAGATGTACTTCTCTTGCAATCATCCAGATGGATGGGGTGGCTTCGATATTTATGTGAGTGAACGCAAAGGTGACAGCTGGGATGTACCTCAGTTAATGGGCCGCACGATCAATACGGCGGGTAATGAGAAGTTCCCTTACATCGACAAAGATACGCTATACTTCTCCTCAGACCATCATCCAGGGATGGGTGGTTTAGATATCTTTAAGACCTATAAGAAGTCTAATGGCCGCTGGTCTCCGATCAAGAACCTTCGCCCTCCCATCAACTCTGGTGGAGATGACTTCGGTTTGATCATAGATGACAAGGCAAAGAAATCAGGAGATCTATTGCAAGTAGGCTACTTTGCCTCCACGCGGGAGGAAGGTATTGGTAATGATGATATTTATCGTTTTGAAAGGCGTCCATTGCCTCCTCCTCCCCCCGTTCCTGAAGAAGAGAAAAAGCCTATTGTTTACAAGATGATCCTTGACGGATATGTGCTCGAGAAAATCTATGACGATCCAACCGATCCCAATAGTCGGGTACTGGGAAGAAAACCGCTAGAAGGAGCTACTGTAGACATCCAGATCGGGAAAAAGACCAAACAAGTGACGGTAGGAGAAGATGGACTATTCACCTTGGAGCTTGACGAAGAAACCGATTACGACTTCTTGGCCAAACGAGAACAATATCTAAACAATATTGCCAAATTCTCAACTAAAGGAGTCGGGAAAGATCCAGAGAATCCCGAATTGAGATTTGAGGTAGAGATTGTACTAGATCGGATATTCCCAGATAAGGAAATCCGTTTGGAGAATATCTACTATGATTTTGATAAGTCCTTCATTCGAGATGATGCAAAACCAACCTTGAATGCCTTGACAGAAACGCTCAAGTTAAATCCGAATCTATACATTCAGTTGTCTTCTCATACTGACTGTCGAGGTGGTACCGGCTACAATCGATCTCTTTCACAAAGAAGAGCACAAGCCGCGGTTGATTATCTGATTTCCAACGGAATAAGTCCAGAAAGACTTACACCTAAAGGGTACGGAGAAGAATCACCGGATATCAAATGTCTATGTTCTCGTTGTACAGAAGACGAGCATCAAACTAACCGACGTACTACTTTCAAGGTAATTGAGAGCGAATAAGCCGCTGTGCGTGTCGACCTCCAAAATTATTGTTTTTGGAGGTCGGCTAAGTTTTCTTCTCCTCTCCACCATAGTTCCCCTCTAGTGATCTGACGGGGCTTCTTGCGCCTCAGCGTATAAATCACTGATACGGCAATAGTGATCCCGCGGAAAATATTAGCTCCTACCCCACCCAAGGCTGTAGACTCTATCTCAAATAAAGCCCAATAAAGATTCATTAGGATATGAAGCGTAATCGGTAACCATAGATTATTGCGCCATTCTACATAAAGCCAAGCAAACCAGGCTGCTCCCCCAAATGTCACGAAGAATACCCCCACAGTCTGACCCAAGGAGTTGCCCTGCCAGATATGTGACAAGCCAAAGATCAGCCCATTAAAGGCAGCTGCCAACAAGAAGCCCCAGCCCGCCCGCTTATAGAGCTCACCAAATACAAAACCTCGGTAGTACAACTCTTCAAAGAAGCCAGGTAACAAGGCACTAACAATTACTAATTCCAAAGACCAATCAGAAAAGCTAGGTTTCCCGATAAAGGCAAAACCCAAAAGCATCGGCAAGGTAAATAGGAAGCCATACAAGATGCCTTCCCGCAGGCCGCTAGCCAGCCCTAGTCGCCCCCAAACACCTTTGGTCCCCCAACTAAGCCAGTAGTAAAGTAGAACAGGTAGGATATACCAAGTGTAGTAGACAATTCTACGTAGGTTCAGATCCGTACCGACTAGATCCAAACTGAGCGGACGTATATATTTTACCGATACATAAATCGCAATAATAAGCAGGGCATAAACCCATTTCGAAGGACTTTTCACAAGGAGAGTATCTTTTTTACTGAACTTAGAGTATGAACTAATGCAGTACGAACTAACGGCTTATAATAACTCTTTTCAGACTAATCCGCCTCCCCTCAGCTAATACAGCTATCCAATAGACACCTGCATTCCAGCTGCTCCAATCCTGCCACAACCGCTGCCCGGTACTCACCTCCAAAGGGAGTCTACCGATCTGTTGACCCAAACTATTGAAATAACGTAACTCCAAGGCCTCAGCCCGCTGTAATTGGTAGTCGATAAATACTTGTCCGCTGGTAGGATTTGGATATATATCTAAGCGATTCACCCAGGCCGGTAGTCCGCTATCTGTAATTAGTAAACTAGCTTCTCGTGTACAGTTGTTGGCATCAGTGACCGTCACGAAGTAAGTGCTAGGTACCAGGTTGTCGATTTCGGCAGTGGTAGCACCTGTGTTCCATTTGTAGCTGTATTCTGGTACTCCACCACTAGCGCTGGCTCCAGCGCGGCCATCATTATAATTAGGAGGCATTGGCGGAGTAAAACTGAGACCAATCGCCAGTTGTTCTGGTTCGTTAACAGCAAAATCAAACTCCTGAATACAATCATTCGTATCCCTGACTTCCAAGGTATAGGCCCCACCATCCAACTCGGTCAGAATGGAATCTAACTCCCCCTCGATTACGTTTCCTTCCTTAAACCAGCGATAACTATAAGGTGGCATCCCACCGTTAATCTCTGTACCAATGTAGCCATTAGCTTCTCCAAAACACAAAACATTTCTCACCGAATCCATTACCATAATGGCCGAGGAAGGCTCTTCCACAATAAACCCATCAAAGATGGCTTTGCAGGTATCTGCATCAGTAATGGTCAGCATATATTGACCGGCAGCTAGTCCAACTATATCTTGATCAACTGCTCCGGAACTCCACTCGTACCGAAAGGGAGGCTCCCCCCCCGAGACATCAATCGCAATGGCTCCATCAGTACCGCCATTACAAGAAACAGGATCAATCAAAGTAGCATCAATACTGATAACCGCATTAACCTCAGGTATCTCCTCCATCAGTGTGTCCGCACAAGCATTGGCATCCTGCAAATACAAAGTGTAAGTACCACTTCGCACTCCATTTAGATCCTCAGCGGTTGAGACTTCTATATTAGCCCCATCTCTCCATGAATATTGGTACGGTCCGATGCCTCCCTGAACACTCACGCTGATCCCTCCATCAAAACCACCAGCACACTCGATTTCTTCAATGTCATCAACACTTAGCAATAGTGGTGGAGGTACACTCACGCCCTCTCGTTCCGCAACGATGCGGCAACCCGTTTTCAAATCCGTTACGGTAAGACTATAGCTATTATTGATTGGCAAGGTAGTAACCGTAACACTATCAGTCTCTAGATTATCTAAGATCAGCGTAGGCGTAAAATGGTAGCGGTACAAGCCGGAACCATCATTAATCTTAGCGGTCACCGTCACATCATCTTCACCAAAACACTGTGGTCCTTCCACAATGAATTTATCCAGGGTGATAGGAATCGTTCTTTCTCGAACCTTGATCGACGCAATCTCATCCTGACAAGAAGCAGCATCCGTCACGGTCAAAGCATAATCACCCGATGGTACATCAAAAAGGATCGAAGTTGTATCCCCGGTACTCCAGGCATAGCTATAGGGGGCAGTTCCACCTGTAATAAGCGCCACTAAGGTATCTGCAGCATTCAGTGGATCACACCCTCCCCCCTGCAAAAGGGCAACGTCAAGATCAAGAGGGTCAGGCTCCGTAATGCGAAAGGTGGTATCTATCGGACAGGAATTCGCATCCGTAACTCGAAGTCGATAATCACCTGCTGGCAGATCAAAGATATTGGTCCCCGTCACATTCGTCCCTACCCAATTAATCGCATAGGGCATTGTTCCTCCTTCAATCCGAGTTTCGATAAAACCGGTTGAATCACCGGTACAAGGGATGGGGCTGATGGCTTCCGTAATCACCCGAAGACGATCGGGATAAGTTAAGGTCAAACTATCAGAAGCGGAAATACAGCCGATGGCATCGCTGATCTCAAACGTATAAGCTCCAGGACCAAGATTATCCCGCTCCGATCCTACCCCCCCATCACTCCAATTAATATTGATCGCCCCCGTTCCACCGGATAAGATCAACACATCAAAGCCTCCATCTTGTACACCAAAACAGGAGGGTTGATTGGTATCTACATCTAAATCAAAGACTTGTGGTGCTGTCAAGTTAATAGTCGTATCGTAACTACAACCTTGACCATCTTTGATATTAACAGGATAGTCTCCCACCCCAATATTGGAAAGCAAGGCTGTTGTCTCCCCTCCTTCCCACAGGAATTCGAAAGGTCCCACACCTTGGGGCTGCAATAGGATACTCCCCGTTTCTGGCCCGACGCATGGTGGGCTCGTAATCGTTAAATTTAAGTCTAATTCGATTTGCGGATCTAACTGGATCGAAAAGCCTGGACTTTCACATCCTTTAGCATCAACCACCGTAACCGTATAGGCACCAATCTCGAGATTCTCTAATCTAGCTCCCATAGGCCCGTGCTCCCAGTTATAGGTAAACGGTCCGGTCCCACCGATAGCTCCTACTTCCAAAACCCCTGTATTGTCCCCAGGACATAGCGGTTGGACGAGATCCACCAGCTCTCCATTTAGTATATCTGGTTCAATAATCGTGAAAGATTGGCTAACCGTGCATCCATTGAAATCCGTAATGGTAACCACATAATCACCAGCCGTTAAGTTGGCGATTGCGGAAGAACGGCTGCCAGTACTCCAGTCATACGCATAAGGTGCTGTCCCACCCAGCCCCGAAACTCTGATGAACCCATCTATATCTCCATTACAACTAATGTTAGCAAAGGAATCCACTTGCACCTGGAGGCTATCAGGAGCCAGAAGGGTAAGGGTATCTAGCTGGGTACAATTGTTCGCATCCGTCAAAGTCAATTCATAGCGACCTTGGGCTAAATCGGGCAGTCTAGTTCTGGATTGGCCGTTGAACCAGTTTAAATTGTACGGGCCGGTCCCACCAAAGAAGGCCACACTAATTATTCCATCTGAAGTATCATGGCAGCTTGGCAATTCAAAGCTCGGCTTTATAACTAAAGAATCTGGCTCCTCTACCAGGATATCCGTTAATATGGTCTGGCAAGGATCATCTGTAATGGTGACGGAATATAAGCCGCCCGCCAAGCTATCTACACAAAGTGTAGTATCCCCCGTACTCCATAGATAAGTCGGGGCCGTCCCCGTCACGTCTAAGCAAATTTTGCCATCTCCTGCTCCGTAACAAGAGACATTGTCCACATCTACATCATTCACAACTGCAGCTGGTCCTTGTACCAATACATTCCGAAGTATAAATTCACAAGCTTCGGGCGAGCTATCGGTAATGGTAATGCGATAGGCTCCTTGGTCCAAACCTGTCAAGGTCAAAGTATCTGTAATACCCGCGCTGGAACCACTGATCCCTGAACTACCGGACCAACTATAGGTGAATGGGCTAAGACCGCTCAAAGGAACCATTAATATTTGTCCGTCAGTTCCACTACAAGTGGTCACATTGTCCACAACCACTCGAACCGAATCTATGCTATTAATGGTAGTAACCAACACGCTATCTGTCGAAAAACAGCCTTCAGCATCTGTAACGGTCAGATAATAGGCATCTAGCGTGCCAGGAAGGAAGGCTGCTCTGACGTCGATTTCCGAGTCGCTACTTCCGGTGCTCCAGAAATAAGAGTAAGGGCCTACACCCCCATCTGCTTCCACGCTTACTGCTGTAGTACCTTCCCGACAGATGGAGAAAGAATCAGCTGGGGTGAAGGTTAAAGCGGGACCAACTCGCGCCTCTACAGCAATGCTATCCACGTCAGTACATCCATAGTCATTGACCGCGTTTAGATAATAAAAAGTCGTATTCGGTGGGCCAACCCTGGTATCGGTCAGCAGGTTCCCCGCATTAGGTGGGAAGGTGCCATGAAAGCTGATTGTTGCTCCGGTAAAGTTAATATCCTCGATGGTCAAGCTCGTCAATTCAATAGAATCTCCTGGGCAAATGCCTGGTGCTTCCGGGAGCTGCAACATCGGGTTTGGATTCACAATAATCTTAGCTGCTGCTCTCACCGTAGATCGACAATCGCCAGACTCCTGGAAGGCAAATTCCTCCGCGTAAAAAGTATATTCTACAGGAACCGGGCTATTGTTTACTGGCAGTTCCGGCTCATATTCTTCACCAAAATGGATCAGCTCTTCCCCATCTTCAGAAGTGTACCAAAAAATGAATCCCCCAAATTGCGGAGTAGCTATGACCTTGGCACTATCTCCAGAACAAATCGTATCATTCTCCACCACAGGTGAAGGTAAATTAAAATCGTCCTCTATTCCATTGCAGTTGTTATCCTTACCATCACAAGCAATTTCCGGTGCTCCTGGATTGATGGACATGTCTGTATCATCACAATCCTGATCATTCGCTACAAAGTTGGTAGGTGGGTTTTGGCTACAGCTCAACACAAAAAAACCTGGTTCTCCAAAGCCATCACCATCGCTATCCACAAAGTATTGCTGGGTGGGGTAACCAAGATTTTGCGAGCCGTAGAATGCAATATTATCAAGGGCTATGTCCCCCTTAGAACCACTTCCTTTCACCCCAACAAAACGGAACTGCAAAAGGCCCCCGTCAGAGTAATCCGAAAGGCTTAAATAAGTCTTCCGCCAATCCACACCTTGTGGGCCAGAGCGTTCCCAGATGGTACGCCAATTGAAGCCTCCATTAATAGAAATCTCCAAGCGAAGTGTTCCAATGTCAATCCCTCTCATGTGATAATTGAAGGAAACGTGGCAAGTATCAGTACCTTGTTTATCCAATAAAATACACCCTGACAAAAGATGAGCCTCGGCTCCTTCCTCGCAATTAGATCCAGTTGCTTCTAGATATATATACTTACCTCCTCCCGGTACGTCATCCGTTGGACCAGTACCTTGGGTGGGAGTGCCTCCCTCCCCAACAATCCAGTCAAAATCCCCCGATACTGCATTCCGCCATACCCCAATCATATCACAGGTAGTTCCGCAGGACTCATTACAGAGCACCTCGGAGTCAAAATTTTCCAAAATAGTCAAAGGAGGGGGTTGACAACTCGTCGTTGCAGAAATACCACAAGTATTCAGCGAAAAGGTACCGGTGGCATCACAATACCGCCGCACATAGATATCATAGGTTGTCTCATCTGCTAGTCCACTCAAAATAAAAGGGCTACACTCCGCGAAGGCAATCGTCCCTTGCGGGCCAGCCAGGGAATCCATTCCAGGCGTAAAACCTACGGGTCCGTATTCTACAATCGTAGTCCCACAAAAGTCAGGTTCCCAGGCCAAGAAAATTGAGGTGGTATCAACATTGGTTACTTCTGTCTCTGCAATAGGTAGACAGTTAATGGGTTCAAAAACCAAATTCACGTATTCCAACGTCCCCTCATCATTAATGGCATCATCGCAGATCTGCAACTGCCACGTGGCATTCGGATTGGTCACATTATCATTAAAACCATAGAAGTTTTCTTGTGGGGCATAAGGATTATCCAAGAAGGGAGCTATTCCTTCGGTGATAGACTGACAAGCTCCTAAGGCAAAGACTGTATGCAAAGCGCAATCTACTGCCGTAGTATCCCCAAAATTATCATCCCCGCCCCCATTATCAGCCGTTAACAATACGCTAGCACCGCCTGGAGAAATCAAGGTGATATCCAAGTCATTATCCCAGGAATGATTAATGAGCAAGTGTACTTCCTTCAGATAAACATCGGTACCTAAGGTGTTACCTGGTGCATTGGTGACGTTGATGTTGAAGAGATTCGGTTGAAAAAACACCTCTCCGTCCGGGCAGTTGTTATCGACGATGGGAAGGCCAAGGCGACATGCAGAAGGATTACTCAGGTTCGGAGTTTGACTGAGGAGAAGGGTAAAAGGGAGAATCATTAGTAGGCTTAGGAGGCCTCTGTGTAGACTATTAATAGGGGTCACTGAATATAGCATCTTTCAGTTTTAAGGGATGAAATCCGGTGTTGATAGCCGAATGACCTAGGCTAGTTTTGGCGCTAATTTAATAGATTAGTTTAAAGAATGGGTAAAAATGCAGAATGCCTTTTGGCTTACAGGCGTTATTTACCTATAAATCAAAAGGCATTCTAAAACAAGAAAAAGTAAGATATATCTACAGATCCTTGATGGAATTGCGGTCTAATAAAACGTCCTTCAACTCTTTCAAAAAGTTGTACTGATGGGGCAAAACCTTCTTGAAAGCTTCCTTTACCACGAAGAAGGCGCCGTTCTCCATCCCTTTCAACTTCTCTTTTAGCTGGATCGCGTCCTCGTACAGCATATTTTTCAGGGAAGGAATTTCGTGCCAATCTCCTTCCACGGCAAGGGCTTCTTCCATTTCCCCGACACCTTTCTCCACTGGGTCCAACTCAATCAATCGCTCCTCATCTAAAAGTGGTTGGGTATCTTCCATTGAGACCTTCCCCTCAGGGATTTCCCATTGCTCCTCTGCCTCTGACGAATTTACTAAGAATACTTCCAGTCCTTTTTCCTTAAAACGGTATATGATAAGACTAGCTTTCTTTGAAATACTCATAATATTGAGATCTAGGCTTCCTTACAAAAGATTTAGGATGAAACAGCTTTTTCCAAAAAAGGTTCTCTATTCTGCTTAAAGGGTGTAAATATAAGTCATGGCAGATGGAACGCCAATAATTTTTGATTCTTAGGCAAACCTCGTGTTTTGAGACACTTAAAAATGAAATTCAACGCTTCCTTTGGGCGCTTGTTTATCTCATTCTATGGTTGTTCACGAGATTTTTTTAACAGGATCATTGCCTGTACCATGAAGCTGTTGACCCTATCCTATTTATATCTTGTAAATCTTACGCTTTTTCTTGGGCTTTGTTCCTTTCTCTGAAGGCTTTTGTTCACCTGGCGATGGAAAACTCTCTGGATCAACACCTGGCAAGTTCTTGAAGAATTCTCCGAAGCCTTCCATCCCCCCTTCTCCTTGAAAAGACCTCATCAATTGCTCAGAAAGCGACTGCCACTGCTTCATAAACTCCTGGTTATTAAGGCTATCTATACCCATCCCTGGGAAAAACCCAAAGGGCTGGATCATGATCGTATCCATTCTCATACCTGGCGCCCCTTCCTGAAACCCAAACTGCTCCAACATCTTCAACATCTCCTTTTGGAAACTATCCATTTCCGACTTAAAATCCTCTGGTGAAGTCTGAGCTTGACTCGTTTGCCAACTAAGCAAGCCTATAAACGTACACAACAACAATTTTTTCATCTTATTGCATTTTCTGTTATCAACAAAAAAATGTTTTACTATTGGCCATTTGTCACCTTGACCATTTCTAAGATCCCGAGTGACAACATTAAGGTTTGTTCTTCTTCACTGAGATCTTCTTTCACAAATTCAAAAGCTCTGGAACTTAAAGCCTCATTTGGAGAAGGTAAGCCCTTTACCATACTTCCAACCTCCCTATCTTTCACTAAGATGGGTAACATTTCCTTTTCGGATCTGTTCAATCTAGCGATCATCCGGTTTGATTTAGCACCGTACAACACATCATTATCCTTGATGGTGCCCACCATTTGATTATCGATCACCACTTGGATACCTTTATCATTGATCCAATAAGCAAATTCGTGATTTACGGTGCGTGCATATAGAATGGCATGGTTGCCCTTTCCCAGAAAGCTACGATAACTATAGGCTACGATAGGTTCTTCAAAGATCGTCTTGAAAGTTCCTTTAAAGCTGGACTTAGATCGGCTCTTACTTCTTTGCTTAATCTGCGTTTTTGAGAATAGCTCCAGCTCTTCTCTGGTGATGGGCACTAGCTCCCCCGCCCAACTTTCCACATCCGCCTTCATTTTGGCAATTTCCTGCTGTACGCGCTTCTTATTCGGGCGAAAGTTCTTAGTGATATTGGCAAAGAGTCCGAAAGCTCCGGCAATAATCACCACCGCCATAATTGTCAGTATCGTCATTGGTTAAAATAATTTCTATTTACAGGTGGCAAAACTTTTATCCCCCAGATCGTTCATTCATCTTAATCCCATTTCCCTCTGGGTCATCAAACTGTTCTCTTCTAGCTTTCAAGGCAATCTTGTCGTTTCTATCCAGAATTGCTAAATCAGCTTCCAAGATATTATCCAATTCAATCAGCACCTTATCCTTGGACTCCCAAAAAGTGTTAGAAGGTTGCAAAATATCCTCCACAATATTCTTCTTCACTTCCGTGATTTCGGCTTGCAATGGATGCTTATTCTGAATCAATTGGTCAGCTTCTTTTAGCAGCGCAAAATGAAAACCTCTTCCCAATAGACTACTTCCGCCATAGTCCCAAGTCTGAATTTGCCAGGCTGAAAAGAAGTACTCAATACTGTCCATTGGAAAAGCCTGAATCTTAAATTCAACAAATTGATCATCAACAAGTTCTTTGGTAGCTTTAGCTTTTTCGATCCACTGCCGATAATCTTCGAAAAGATAATAGACAGTACCCTCTGCCACCAGTTGCGGGACAAATCCGGGGAGCGCCTCTTCCAACCAGAAAAGATCAGGCTGGACCTGTGCATTATAGGCATCAATTTTCTCTTCTAGCATATCCACAAAATCCTCACGAATTTTACGGCCTTTCCGGTATACATCCAATACTTCTTGTGCAGTTTGGGTTTTATGAAAATCCATCCGGTACCTTCGCATCTCTTCTGCTCCCGCAGGACCAAAAAGATTGATCAATCTTTTTTCTCTTAGGATTTTAGCCACCTGTGAGTCGGGAGTGGTGCCTAGATGAATGGCGCCGGCATAAATCCAGCCAATCGTGTTATCCGCTGTTGAGACCTTGAGCCATGGCTCATCAAAGGTTATTCCACGCAACTTTATGCGAGTCGTAAAATCACTAACCTCCCCTTCATCATATAACACAGTTCCCTTTTCTAGCTCTTTAATCACCTTGCCTTTCTCCCCAGCTGTTTCTCTCATCCGCAGTCGATCAATATTTACGATAAAGGTGGTCTGCTCTCCTGCCTCGTCTGTGGTTTCTGTCTGCTTTGGTGCGTCATTTTCAGCTGGACTTTCAGCCGGCTTGTTGTCTGACTGGCAGGACCAGATTCCGGTGGTCAATAAAATCAGTATCAATACTTTACACTTCATTAAGAGCTATGGTTTTGACCAAAGTTAATAAACAAAAGCCACCCCGTGGTAACGAGGTGGCTTTTGTACTGGAATTATTATTGCAAATATCTTATCCCAGATAAGACTTCAATGAATTTCGGTTGTAAGATTTGCGTAAGCGACGGATGGCCCGCTCCTTAATCTGGCGGACACGCTCTCTGGTTAGTCCGTAAAGCTCACCAATTTCCTCTAAGGTTAGTGCTTTGTACCCATTCAGTCCGTAATAGGCTGAAAGTACCTCCACTTCACGAGGAGACAAGATAGATAAACCTTGCTGCACCTCTTCTTTCAAAGACTGTTCCATCAACTGACCATCTGGACTCATATCGTTATCCCCAGAAATCACATCAAGCATGGTAGAATCTCCCTCTTCTCCACTCAAGGGCGCATCTACGGAAACATGACGACCATTTCCTTTCAGCATGTTAGAAACCTCTTTGGGCTTCAAGTTCAATAGATCAGCTAATTCTTCATTGGTGGGTTCGCGTTCAAATTCTTGAACAAAGGAAAGAAAGGCTTCATTCACCTTATTATAGGAACCAACTTTATTGAGTGGAAGTCTAACAATTCTAGAATATTCTACGATCGCTTGCAAAATGGATTGACGGATCCACCAAACTGCATAAGAAATAAACTTAAAACCTTTAGTTTCATCAAAGCGTTTAGCTGCTTTCATCAAGCCCACATTCCCTTCATTGATCAAATCACTCAAGGAAAGCCCTTGGTTCTGATATTGCTTAGCCACAGATACAACAAAACGTAGATTCGACTTAGTCAGCCTTTCCAGAGCCTCCGCATCCCCAGCTCGGATACGTCGAGCGAGATCAGCTTCGTCGTCGGCCGTCAACATAGGAATCTTGCCGATATCGTTTAGATACTTATCCAACGCTAAGCTTTCTCTAGTGGTAATCTTATTGGTAATCTTAAGCTGACGCATGAAGTTTGGAATTTATGGAGAAGAATATTCTATTAATGAATACGCTTACGATCAAAAAAAAGTTGCCGGGCTTTGAATTTACTTGACTTTTTCACTAAAAAACCCTATTGAATTCAATTTTTATACAATGAGTAACGTGAAAAAGTTCCCCATCGGTGCGAAAACTACAATTATTTTTAGAAAGTACAAGTAAAACTAGACTTGTGTTAATTGGACAACAAATCTTGTGTGCAAGCTCTCTAAAGGTAATAATAAGATTATGAAAAAAAAAATACCGAAAACGGTCCTTAGACCAGTTTTCGGCATTCCCAATTTATAGTTTAATGTTGCTTAATCCGGTCCAGGCTGGCGATGCACAACCCAAGCGGACATCGGCTACACTTTAGTCACGTCGTGGTGGCTTGTTGTTACCTTGATGTTGAGGTCTGGGAATCAAGGCCTTCCGCGATAATCTGAGTTTACCAGAACGCTTGTCAAGACCAATCAACTTCACTTTCACTTCATCGCCTTCTTTCAACACTTCCTCTACATTATCGATGCGTGTGTGTGAAATTTCCGATACGTGCAACAATCCACTCTTACCGTTAAATTCGACGAACACACCGTAAGGCATTACAGATACCACTACGGCTTTGTAGACGTCACCAATCTCTGGCTGGAATGTGATCTTATTAATTCGAGCCAAAGCTGCTTCGATAGAAGCTTTGTCAGAACTAGCAATGCTCACCACTCCTTTGTCGTCTACCTCTTCGATATTGATCGTCGTTCCAGTAGTTTCTTGGATTTCTTGAATCACTTTACCACCAGGTCCAATCACCGCACCGATAAAGCTCTTATCGATCTTGATCTCTACAATTCTTGGAGCATGTGCCTTGAAGTCATCTCTAGGCTCAGCGATCGTCTCTTTCATCTTGTCTAGGATGTGCAAGCGACCCTCGCGAGCTTGGTCCAGGGCTTTCTCCAAAGTTTCGTATGGTAGTCCATCAATCTTGATGTCCATCTGGCAAGCCGTGATACCTTTTTCAGTACCTGTTACTTTGAAGTCCATGTCTCCCAAGGCATCTTCATCACCCAGGATATCAGAAAGAATCGCTACACGATCACCATCGGAGATCATACCCATCGCAATACCTGATACAGGAGCTGTAATACCAATACCGGCATCCATTAGGGCCAAGGCACCCGCACAAACAGTTGCCATAGAAGACGAACCATTCGACTCCAAAATATCGGAAACGATACGAAGTACGTATGGAAAATCTTCAGGAAGCACCTGCTTCAATGATCTAGCCGCTAGATTGGCGTGCCCAACCTCACGACGGCCAGGACCTCTCATCGGCTTAGTTTCACCTACAGAAAGAGCAGGGAAGTTATAATGCAGGATAAACTTGTTGTAATGGAAATTCAATGCGTTGTCAATCATCTGCGCATCGAGTTTGGTTCCTAAAGTCAAAGAAGTCAAACTTTGAGTTTCTCCTCTATTGAAGATAGCAGAACCGTGAGCAGCTGGTAGGTAGTCAATCTCCGACCAGATGTGACGAACTTCGTCAAACTTACGGCCATCCAAACGCACCTGCTCATCCAAGACCATGTTGCGAATGGTCTCTTTCTTGATCTTTTCGAAATATCCTTTGGCTTCATCCCAGTTCTCCTCTAAGAACTCTTCTCCTTTTGCTTCCAGCAAGGATTCTTTCAATTTATCTTTTACGTCAGCAAAACCCTTCTTGCGCGCTTTCTTATCCAAAGCACCACGAGATACCGTCAGAATATTCTCTACGGTTAGAGATTTCACCAGTTCTTTCAATTCTTCATTCACCTCAACTTCTGCTAGCTCTCGCTTCACCGTAGCACCCTCTCCTACTAATTCAGCTAGTTTCAATTGAGCTTCACATTGCACTTTGATCGCTTCATGTCCCACTTTCATGGCTTCCACCAAATCTTTCTCTGAGCATTCCTTCGCTTCTCCTTCCACCATCATAATGTTATCCATGGTGGCGGCCACGATAATATCAAGGTCTGCCTCTGCTAGCGGTTCGCGGTTTGGATTTACCACAAACTCACCATCGATGCGAGCTACGCGAACTTCAGAAATAGGGCCATCGAAATTAATGTCTGAAACGGCCAAGGCAGCCGAAGCAGCCAATGCCACAAAGGCATCAGGAAGGGTTTCTTTATCACCAGAGATCAAGTTGATGATCACCTGGGTATCGTGCATATAACCATCAGGGAATAATGGTCGAATAGCGCGATCCACCAAACGAGACGTCAAAACCTCATAATCAGAAAGTTTTGTTTCGCGGCGGAAGAAGTTGCCGGGGATTCTACCCGCGGCGGCAAACTTTTCTTGGTAGTCAACGGATAGGGGAAAAAAGCTTTGCCCTTCGCGGGCCTCTTTGGCGGAAACGACGGAAGCAAATAGCATCGTATTCCCTACCTTGACCACGACGGCACCGTCTGCCTGGGTGGCTAATTTTCCTGTTTCTAGGGTAACTGTTCTACCATCAGGTAAGTCGAATGAGGTAGAAATTGGAATCTGTTGTCCCATTTTTTTTCAATTAATTGTTTAGCTAAGTCCAGTACAAATACTAGGATCCTCCTTAGTATGAAAGCAGATAATTTGATGAGACTTGTGAGAAGCGGTGAGGGAAGCACAACTTGATCTAAGAATAAGATCAAGTGAAGGAGATTTGGGAATATGTGCCTTAATTATGCATCTACTCGAGAAAACACTCGCTGTCACTTTGTTGATCGATTTGTCAGGCTTTCAATTTGAGGTTGTTTGGCCATTTTTTTCTCGCTTTGGCCAAGTTTAGCTGAATACTGAACCTCTTAATAAATAATAATCCTCTTTTATCGCGTCAAATTTAACTTTTATCTAGCACACCTTAGTATATATGCAGTAAAAAAAACGAGGAAGAATGCCAATTTGCACGCTTCCTCGTCTCTTTTTATAGTTCTCTAGCCATTTTTGCGTTTCAGACTTTACCCTACTTTGGAAGCATCTACTCCCAAGCGTTGAAATCTTTTCCTCTAGCAGGCAAACCACAAAACGGCCAAAGAAGCCTTTATTTACGAATACCTAATTTTTCGATCAGGTCCCGATATTTTTGAATATCCTTGCTAGCCAAGTAAGTTAGTAGTCTTTTACGCTTACCTACTAGCGTTAGTAGGGTACGGCGGCAAGAATGATCCTTTTTGTTTTCTTTCAAATGCTCAGAAAGCTTTGAAATTCTGTAAGTAAAGTAGGCGATCTGCCCCTCTGTTGATCCGGAGTTTGTTTTTGATCCTCCGTACTCTAGAAAGATTTCCTCTTTCTTTTCTTTCGAATTGTATACTGCCATTTTAATTGTTTTAACCGTTAGTGATTACTAAAATCAGTTACAGCGGCGCAAAGGTACAATAATTACGCATACTTGCAAAACTTAAGTTGATTTGGGATTTAACTACTCCAGCGGTAAAGAAGCCAAGCGGGTTTGCAAACGGTATCGCTAAAAGCTTTACCTTTATGCCCCTAAATCATTGATCTTTTGAAACAGAAAGTTCTGCTACTTACCCCTCCCTTCACGCAGCTGAACACGCCTTATCCGGCGACTGCCTATCTGAAGGGATTTTTGAACACTAAAGGCTACGCGAGTCTGCAAGCGGACTTGGGAATAGAGGTTATTCTAAAGATCTTTTCTCGGTCCGGTCTACAGCAGCTCTTCGATGCACTAGAAAGCAGTGAAGTAGCACTTTCTGATAATGCCTATCGAATTTACTGCCTACGCCACACCTACATCAGCACTATTGAACCGGTTATTCGTTTCCTTCAACACAAGAACCCTACCCTCGCACATAGTATTTGCGATGGGACCTACCTTCCAGAAGGCTCGAGATTTGCCGTCTTAGAAGATCTGGAATGGGCTTTCGGGACCATGGGGTTACAAGACAAGGCCCGGCACTTAGCCACACTTTATTTGGAGGACTTAGCGGATTTAATTAAGGAAGCCATTGATCCCCATTTTGGCTTTAGTCGTTATGCGGAGCGATTGGGCAGAACGGCCTCCCATTTTGACGATATTGATCAATCTCTGCGGCAAGCTGATTCTATGGTTAGTCGTATATTAAAGAAACAACTAGCTCAGTATATCGAAGCCTTTGCTCCGTCCATGGTTTGCCTCTCCGTCCCCTTTCCTGGCAATCTATTTGGTGCTTTGAAGTGTGGTCAATACATCAAGACCCATCACCCGGAGATAAAGGTGGTGATGGGAGGTGGCTACGCTAACACCGAACTTCGGCGGGTAGGTGACGAGCGCTTGTTTGATTACATTGACTTGTTGACTCTGGCTGATGGAGAAGCGCCGCTACTTTTTCTGTTAGAACACCTAGAGGGTAAGCGACCTTTACAAGAGCTGAAACGAGTATTCGCCAGGCAGCATGGAGTCGTCAGTTATTTTAATGGCGCGAAAGAATTCGACATTCCTCAGCGAGAAACCGGAACCCCAGACTACCGTGACCTTAAGTTGCACGATTATCTATCCGTGATCGAGATCGTCAATCCTATGCACAGATTGTGGAGTGATGGGCGTTGGAATAAATTGACCCTGGCACATGGTTGTTACTGGGGTAAATGCTCGTTTTGTGATGTCAGTTTGGATTACATTCAAAGATACGAGCCGGTCACCGCAGCATTAATTTGCGATCGAATCGAAGAAATCATTACTCAAACCCAACAGAATGGCTTCCATTTTGTGGATGAGGCAGCTCCCCCTGCCCTAATGAGAGATTTAGCCTTGGAGATTATCCGGCGAAAACTGACGGTTACCTGGTGGACGAATATCCGCTTTGAAAAACGCTTCTCGGCCGACCTATGTCGGCTACTGAAAGCATCAGGCTGTATTGCTATTTCGGGAGGCTTGGAGGTGGCTTCGGATCGTTTGTTGACCCTAATGAAGAAGGGGGTAACCGTGGCTCAGGTAGCAAGAGTAGCAGATCATTTCACACGAGCGGGCATCATGGTTCATGCCTATCTAATGTATGGTTTCCCAACTCAAACCGCTCAAGAAACCATCGATTCACTAGAAATGGTACGCCAACTCTTTGAGGAAGGTGTGGTCCAATCTGGATTTTGGCATCAGTTTGCTATGACGTCTCATAGCCCTGTCGGCCTAGATCCTGCTGCCTATCAGGTGAAAGCTATCGGGCCAACCTTTGGCGGGTTTGCGGATAATGATCTATATCATGAGGACGAAGTAGGTTGTGAACACGAGTTATTTTCCGAAGGACTCCGAAAATCGTTATTCAACTACATGCATGGTGTAGGATTTGAATTCCCTTTGCAGGATTGGTTTGAGTTTGAGACCCCACAGACCTCTGTTCAGAAGAAATACATTTTGCGCAGTCTAAACGCTGATCCGGCAGATAAGCAACCCACTGACACCCGCTTAGTCCTATGGCTAGGGCAAGCTCCTACCTTAGATATTTTTGAAGAAGAAGGAATTGCCGTTTTAAGCTTTTATGACAAGAAGAAGGAATGGGGTTTTGAAACGAGCATAGAGCTTGGTCGCTGGTTAGCGGCAATATTTGATAAATGGGTTATTGGCTCGCATCCGCCATTAAGTTTTAAGGAGTTTCGAGAAAGCTATACTGAAAGGCGAGTTCAGGAGGACTTTCCAACTTTTCTAACCTCCTTTGAATGGAGACAATTACGGGAGAATGGGCTGCTACTCATCTAAACCTATTCCTACAAATTCCTTATAAACAGCACGCCCTCAACACCTAAGGATGCTGAGGGCGATAAATTCTTATAGTTGGGTATCTACTGATACAACTAACTATTCTTGAAATTGCGTAGCGCCTCATTCAAGCGAGGAACCACATCAAAAAGATCTCCCACTACCCCATAATCTGCTGCTTTAAAGAAAGGAGCCTCCGGATCCTTATTGATCACTACGATGGTTTTGGAACTATTTACCCCTGCCAGGTGCTGGATAGCTCCAGAGATCCCTACGGCAATATAAAGGTTAGGACGGATAGCAATACCCGTTTGACCTACGTGCTCGTGGTGAGGGCGCCATCCCACATCCGCAACTGGTCGTGAGCAAGCAGTCGTAGCATTTAGGATTTCTGCCATTTCATCGATTATTCCCCAATTTTCAGGTCCTTTCATTCCTCTACCAGCAGATACAACCAATTCCGCTTCTGGAAGTGGCACAGTACCTTCTACCGTATTTACCTCTTTAACCTTAATTCGACTCGCAGGTACCTCTACAGCAAGACTCTCCACTGTCGCATCTGATCCTACGGCCTCTGGTTTCAAGGAGTTGCCCATCAAGGACAATACCTTTTTATCAGAAGAGATTTCGTATTCCGCGATAGCTTTGCCGGAGAACACGTTCTTCTTAACCTTGAAGCTTCCATCATTAGTTGGCAAGTGATTCACTCCTGAAACGGAGCCTGCATCGAGTTTCGCAGCCAATCTACCTTGTAAAGACTTACCGGTAGAAGAGTGACTTACAATTACCACATTTGCACCAATCTGATCAGCCACAGCTGCAATAACCGCAGTATACACTTGGCTATCGAATTGGGCTAAACTGTCGTCTCCAACATTATACACTTTATTCGCACCATATTGACCGAGAACAGCCGCATTATTTACAGGTCCCAGGGTAAGTGCTGCGCACTCGGTTCCAAGGATCTCTGCTGTCTTATGGCCATAGTAAACGGCTTCCATCGCCGCTTTCTTAAATTCACCTTTTTGGCTTTCTGCAAATACTAAAACCATGGTTTATAATTTTTCTAATCTAGGATTCCACTACCTGTATGGATTAGGAATCGTTCGGCTAGTAATTTTCAAATAATTATGAGTCCGAGAAGAACACCTTTGCTCTTCTTTTTCAACACAAATCCCTAGATAACCTTAGCCTCTTCGTGCAATAGACGCACCAATTCATTCATATCTTCAGGATCTACGAGCTTAACCGCAGATTTTGCTGGTGGAAGTTCGAAACCTACAGTAGTAGACATATCTGGTGCTTCCACTGCCGCTTCCACTTTCAAAGGCTTGCGTTTAGCCATCATGATACCGCGCATATTGGGGATTCGTTGCTCGGCTAACCCCTTAGAAGCACTGAGTACAAAGGGCGTATCCAGTTCCACTATCTCTGTTCCTCCTTCAATATCTCGAGAAATAGTAGCCGTATTACCACTTATCTCCATCTTGCTAGCATAGGAAATGAATGGCTGATCCAATAATTCAGCGATCATCGCTCCCACTTCCGAACCATTGTAGTCAATAGATTCTTTACCCAACAAAACCATATCGAAGTTTTCTTTCTGTGCGTAGGCAGCAATTTGTTTTGCTACGTAGAGCGCACTCTTGGGGTCGGCATCAATTCTCACCGCTTCATCTGCTCCAATAGCTAGTCCTTTGCGAATCACTTGGTCATTGGCAGCTGGTCCTACGTTAATGATGGTAACGGTACCACCCGCAGCCTCTTTCAATTCCAAAGCTCTAACCAAAGCATACCATTCATCGTAGGGATTCATAATATATTGTACCCCATTAGTATCCAATTGGGCACCACCATCCGTAAAGGCAATTTTGGTGGTAGTATCTGGTGTTTTACTAACGCAAACAAGTAATTTCATTAATCACTATTTTACAATTTCATAATTTTATTCAAGGAAGTCGCTTCAGAGAGATCAGTCATTTCATTCCGAGCGATTTGGAGCCAAATACAGGCTTTATTCATTAAACTTACTGTGGTTTAAAATGTTTTCTATTCTCGTTAAGCGGCACAAAGATAAATAAAATAATAGCAAGAATGTCGGCCACCCAGCGAATTTTCGCTAATTTTTACATACTTTTTACCAGCTGATATTTCGACCTAAAAGATCAAGACTAAAGAAATGAACCAACAGCGATTAGAGCAGCTTCAAAATATGCTAAAGAATAGCCCTAATGATTCTTTCCTTCTGTATGCCATTGCAAAAGAGTACGAAGGCCTAGAACAAGTAAGTGAGGCTTTACAGAAGTACCAGGAATTAACGGAAATACATCCTGATTACGTTGGTACTTATTATCATTATGCCAAACTGTTGGAGCAGGAGGAAGAGACAGAAAAAGCCCTTGCTATCTATGAAAAAGGCATGCTGATCGCAAAAAAGATTGGCGACCACCATGCCTTAGGTGAGTTATCCAATGCAAGGATGAATTTAGAACTGGAGTTGTAAGCCCTTATTAATCATCAAGTAGACTTGCTTTTCTGACTAGTTGGACGAAATCTGCTCTGTCGCCATTGGGATCCTCTCCCAGGGATCCACGCGCAATGCTAGCCACTCGATCGTAGGTAATATCTCCTTTAAATTGTGATTCACGGAGCAGCAAACCAAAGCCTGCCACCGCAGCTGAAAACTGAAAGTTTTGTGAAGAGGCTGCAAATGACTTGGTCATATTGGCCACAATCTCCTCCAATAGAATACTTTTTTCCGAATCTAGTGGTTTATACCGGAGCTTCAGCGTTAATAGATCTTGGCCACTAATCGCTTGCTTACTTAGGCTAGTTTGTTGATACTTTAGATTTGCTGTTGTGCGAACTTCTTCACTACTCCCCTGCGGGATAATTTCATACAGGGCCGTCACTGTATGTCCAGCCCCTAATTCTCCGGCATCCTTGGTATCATCGGCAAAATCTTCATTGGCGAGTCGTCGATTTTCGTAGCCGATCAGGCGATAGGCCTTAACCGTGGCTGGATTAAATTCTACCTGCATTTTTACATCCTTAGCAATGGTGAACATATTGGCACGCATCTCTCGTCCGAATACCTTTTCAGATTCTCGGATATCATCGATGTAGAAGTAATTACCATTACCCGCATTACTAATTTGTTCCATGCGGCCATCCTTATAGTTCCCCATTCCCAAGCCACAAATAGTTAGATAGATATCATCCTTTCGCTTCTCTTCGATCAACCTCACCAGATCAGCAGAAGAAGAAACGCCCACATTAAAATCACCATCGGTAGCAAGAATTACCCGGTTGTTGCCTCCTGGAATGAGGTTTTGCTTAGCAACTTCATAAGCCAGTTGAATGCCTTGCCCACCAGCAGTGGATCCTCCAGCATCTAATTTATCCAAGGCCCTGAGAATCTTCCGTTTTTCAGTGGCTGGAGTAGACGGTAAAACAAGACCTGCTGCACCCGCATAAGCTACGATAGCTACCTTATCCTCTTGTCCTAATTGATCTAACAAAATGCGTAGTGATTTCTTCAAAAGAGGTAACTTGTTGGTGTCACTCATCGATCCAGAGCAATCGATCAGGAAGACAAAATTGCTGGCCTTTAGATTATCCAGATCCAGCTTTTTCCCTTGCATCCCAATGTGAACCAGGAGATGTTCTGCATTCCAAGGAGCGGCAGCCACTTCCGTACTTAGACTAAAGGGGTGAGCGTCTTTCGGTGCTGGATAATCATAACTAAAATAATTGATCATTTCTTCAATCCGGACTGCATCTACTGGAGGCATTTCATAGTCTAGATAGCGACGGATGTTGCTGTATGAGGCATTGTCCACATCAATGGAAAAAGTAGATAAAGGATTCTGCTTAGCGTCTAAGAATTCATTCTCCCGAATAAGGTCGTATTCTTCAGTGTTGTGTTGGTGCTCATCTTCGGCCGTTCCCTCTTCGACTTCATGGATTATTGGAGGTTCTGGCGCTGGAGGATAAGCTTTTTCCTGCAGGCCTACATTTCCGCCTGTATGATGGCAACTCCAAGCGAATAATTGGAAAAAGAGCGCAACAAAAAAGATCTTGGTTTTCATAATAAGGTTTTTTATCATACAGATGCAAAGCCAGCTAGAAATGCATAGATGAAGCAACTTATTTGCAACTCATTAACAATTACTGCTAGCCGACCAAACCGAAAAATTGCCGCCAAAACTCTGTTATTCTGTTTCAGAACCCTATCTTTGTCATACCGGATAGATAATAGTAATAAAGGACGACCCAGATTGAGCAAACTTTAAGAGGTCTATGATGAAAACAAAAAGTACTCTTTTGCTCACGGCATTGCTGGTCGTTGTTGGACAAGCCTATTGCACACACCTAACTACTCTTCCTACAACTTCTTCGTTGAATTGTACGGCTACAATTGATGCCGGATCAGACCAAACTTTTTGCAGCGCTGGCGCAACCGCAAATCTTGCGGTGACAATCAATGGAAACGCCCGTTCCATCGACTGGAGCCCAGCCAACCTGGTCAATGATCCCAAATCAACCAATCCAGTTGCAACAGTCAACACAACAACGACCTTCAGCGTGACCGTTGGCACACTTTCTGACGAAAATCTGATTGTAAACGGCGATTTTTCTCAAGGGGATTTTGGCTTTACCAGTGATTATATCCCGGGTACAGGAGGAAGTAATGGCCTTTTGACCATGGAAGGGCAATATGCCGTTGATGATAATGCTCGGGACACCCATCGGAGATTTGCACGATGTGACGATCATACTGGAAATGGTAACATGATGGTTGTGAATGCATCGGGGGATACAGATAATGTTTGGTGTCAGACAGTTGCCGTTAATCCGGATACAGATTACGATTTCAGTGCGTGGGTCACCACCGTTGAACGTCAAAACCCGGCCCAACTACAGTTTTCAATAAATGGCACTTTGATTGGTAGTGTTTTTAACGCCAGTTCGAACACCTGCCTATGGGAAGAGTTTTTTGCCCAATGGAATTCCGGTGGCAGTACTAGTGCCGATATCTGCATTGTAAATGTGAACCTAAGCATTGCAGGCAATGACTTTGCCCTAGATGATATCAGCTTCAAAGAAATCTGCACGCAGACCGAGGAGGTGACCATAACTATAGCGGAGCTCAATGCGGATTGGAATTCTCCGGGTACACTTTGCCAAAATGAGCCTGCTTTTGTTTTGGATGAGCTTTTGGATGCAGAAGCTACTCCGGGTGGGACCTGGACCGTGGATGGTCAACCTACGATGACCATTAATCCCGGCAGTTTAAGTATAGGTATGCACGAAATTGCCTACACAGTTACTGAGGGGAATTGTACAGAAAGCTTCCCTGAAAACGTAATGATCATCGGTTCGCCCACTGCTGGTTTACCTGCGGCTCCGGACCGCTTTTGCAGTAATTTTAACAACCCTATTGATTTATCCGGATTGCTTAATGGGGCAGATATGGGAGGGAATTGGACAGCATCTTCTTCTAACCCTTCGAGCGGTAGTGCTTTTGATGGCCAGGCTGGAACTTTCAATACGCTGGATCAAGCAGCAGGTACCTATGTTTTCACCTATGCTGTCACGGGGCCGGCAGGATGTCCAGCCTCCACAGCTGACGTAACTGTAATCATAGAAGACACCCCAAATGCGGACGCAGGCGAGGAAGGAGTACTGGATTGTATTGTGGATCGAGTCACATTGGGTGGATCATCGCTTTCCGTTGGTGCTGACCTCAGCTACGAATGGACGCTTGCTGATGGTACGGCAATTAATATGGGGAATACGCCATTTCCCGAAGTCACAGCAGCCGGTACTTATGTTCTAACGGTTACCAATTTAGCCAATGGTTGCAGCAATACAGATGAAGTCCAGGTCATTGATCGCATTACAAATATTACAGCTGTGTCGGAGGTTTCACCCGTTAGTTGCAACAGTGACAACGACGGACTCATCAGCATAACGGAAGTCTCCGGAGGTGATGAACCCTATATGTATGCCTTAAATGATGGAGTATTTCAAGCTCAGCCGGTATTCGGTAATCTCAGTGCTGGCTCTTACCAGGTACGCGTAATGGATGCCAATGGCTGCGAAGAGATGTTAGCGGTAACGCTAGAGTCTCCGGAGCCCTTAACAGCTGTCATCATTGCCAAAAACCAAGAAGATAATAATGATCCAGTAGTAGCTTTAGGCGATAGTATCCAGCTGCAGGTCTTACTTAGTAAAGAGGATGGCATCACTAATTTGATCTGGGAACCTGAACAGGCCGACTGCCCAGGCTGTACCAGCATTTGGGTCAGTCCGACGGTAACGACCAATTATGCCGTACAGGTCGCTGATATTGCCGCTTGTGAAGCATCGGCCTCGATCACAATCCGAGTAGATCGAACCCCAAAGATTTTTGTTCCTAATGCATTCTCCCCTAATAATGATGGCAAGAATGACTTTTTTGTGATTAATGCCGCGGGAGAGCAGGTCAATGTGATCAACAGCTTCCAGATATTGGATCGTTGGGGCAATCTCGTTTTCCAAAGAGATAACTTCATGCCTAATGATGAGCAATATGCCTGGGATGGAACCTTCAGAGGGCAATTGGTGAATTCTGGCGTGTACGTTTTTTTTGCAGAAATTACCTTGCAAGATGGCTCCCTTGTGCAAACCCAAGGTGAGGTAGCGGTGATTTACTAAGGGAGGTCGAAACCATATATGCGAGAAATACGTATTATGAGGTAGCTATCAAGAAAAGGAAAATCTTTATATTTAGTAGTTATAGTTTTTAGGAAAATCCTTCACACATCGGAATTTTCTAATATTAGAAATCTGTTTATTTTAGCGTCTGAAAGAACAGACGATTGATTTATAGCAGCGGATCCATTGATCCCTCCCCCTCCTTTTAGGTCTGTGTCGTATAATTAGGATAGACAAACAGGACAATCGCTTGTGTGTAACCACATTGGCATTGTCTTATCTTTTTATACATAGGGACACATATAGTTTTTATTTATTTTACTACTTTCGTTTTTTCAGTTTCGTTTTTAAGATTTGACGACCTAAACCAATTTTACCCCAATCCAAATACATCCCTATGTTAATGGCTTACGGCCAATGGGTTCCCCCTTTGAAACAACCGATTTAGACGGTTTTAACCCATTATATTAACTAATAATGAATCATTTTCCAAAAACGAAACATTGGACGACACTACTATTTATGTGCCTGGTTTACAGTGTACATTCACGTCAACTACAGCGTTTCGCCGACCCAACCCAACATGATGTCTCTTTCCTTAGTTCCGTGTCTGAAACTGAGGTAGAAGACTCTCCTTTTGCCGTTCCAGCATCGAACCGTAAAAAAGCACCATCCCATACCCAAGTTATTAGTGGCACACTAGAGCGTGAGGTTCCACTTACAGATCCAGCCCCAGCTGCATCGATGCAGATGTGCCCAGATTTGACCTTTGAGTTTAATGTTCCCATTCCCATTTGTCGAAATACAGAAAACGACTCTGTCCCGCTTTTGGTAACCGTTAGTGGAGGCACGGGCAATGGGACCGGAACTTGGTTTGGGCCTGGCATCGTAGACCCAGCTAATGGAGTATTTAATCCGCTTTTTGTAAATGCTGGGACTACAACTGTTTCCTACCTCTACAGAGAGGATGACTGCGAATACACCGCCACTGTTGATCTGGAGATTCTCAGTACGCCTCTAATTGCATTCAACGTTGCTCAAAATGTTCAATGTCAATCAGATACACTCCAGGCATTTTTGACTACTCCACTTCCCCCAAATACCAATCCCGTGTGGGACTTGGATGGAGGACAAATCATTGGTGGCGACCCCAATGATACCATTCTCATCCGGTGGGATACACCTGGAGATAAGTGGATCCAATTGCAAGCGGAACAGAGCGGTTGCTTATCCAACCCCTTTCCCATTCCGATTCGACTGGATACCCCAATCGATACCCCCACCGTGGCTTGCGACCCGACCAATAGCCGAGTAGATTTTTCATGGAAGCAAGTGAACAATGCGCAGGCATTCGTGATCTTTGTGGTGGAGGGGCCGAATGGGTTTATCACTTCGGATACCAGTTATGCCATTGAAAACTTAGCACCTGGTCAAACTGTGGTCGTACGTCTAGCAACGATTAGTGAAAATACCTGCCCTGGAAATATTCAGGACTTTGGATGTGAGTCCTTACTCTGTCCCATCATTGAGATGGATATCGACTCAATCCAACCGATCTGCTTGACAGGTGGCCAAGCCCAAACAGTTGATCTTGGCTTCAATCTAGTTGATGATAGTCCTGGCGGAGGTGTAGTCAGCTGGCACGGTGCCGGTATCACGGATACCTTAGTCGGGCAAATTACCGTGGACGCTTCCATGGTTGGACAAGAAAATAAGATCTACCTGAACTATACGAATGCTTTCTGTACCTATCAAGACAGCACCACCTTCCAAGTTTTAACGGAATCAGAGGCTAGCTTTTCTATGCCCACCGCATTCTGTTTAGGAGATACGGCCGAAGTTTTCTTTACCGGCTCAGCCACTGCCAATGCAGAACTAAGATGGGATTTCGGCGGCGGCTCTATCCTGGCCGGTACCGGCTTGGACTCCGATCCATATCTAATTACTTGGCCGAGTGAAGGCAATTTCACCACACAATTAGAAGTCGTTGACCCTGGATGTGGCAATGATTTTAGTTCTCAATCCATCAATATTGCTGCCCCCTTACCCCAAACGACAATCAATTGCCAAGCGGGTCTGGATAGTGTGCTATTCACCTGGAATCCAGTTGCAGGTGCCAGTGGCTTCGTCGTTAATGTGTTGGAGGGCCCACAAGGAGAGCTATTGGTGGAAGGTGAGTATATCATACGCAATTTACCCCCGGACACTCCGGTCACGATAGAGGTAGTCTATTCCAGTGCCGACTGTGACGGGAGTCGAACGACTTTAAGTTGTAGTTCCGAACCTTGTCCTGATGTCAATGTGACTATGATTCCACTCAATTCACAGTGCTTCAGCAGCGGGATGACAGATACGATACCCTTGAATATCAATTTGAGTGTACCTGGTGGCGACCTCAGCTTCAGTGGGGCCGGAATATATGATCCTACCCTTCCTGAGGTGATCATCACCCAGGATCTCATTGGGGCTCAAAACAAGGTAGTGGCCACTTACAGTTTTGGGATATGTACTTATCAGGATAGTGTCACGTACGAAGTCTTTGAAACCCCTACCGCTTCATTCGATATAGGCTCCAATAGTTGCGTAGGCGAGAGTTTGAACTTAACCTATACAGGTACTGCTCCGGCCGATGCTACCTTAGTCTGGGAATTTGATGGCGCCAACATACTCGATAATGTAGGCGATCGAAACATTACGTTGGCGTGGGATACAGAAGGGGTGAAAAATGTGAGTCTCTTTGTGGCGAGTAACGGTTGTTTCTCAGAAACGGTGGTTCAGAATGTGATGATCAGCGCGCCAGTTGCTCCACCTACGGTCAATTGTACACCAGATGTCGACCAGGTCCAATTTGATTGGACAACCGTAGCTGGATTAGGAGATGGCCAGGTCACGGTACTTTCTGGACAGAACGGAAACCTATTAACGCCTACCTCCTTCGAAGTATCCGGTTTAGCCCCTGAAGAGACCGTAGAGATATCTGTGCTATTCCCAAGTAGCATGAACTGCCCCGATACCATTGTGACCGCGAGCTGTACCACTACAGGTTGTCCAGATGCTGGGGTAACCATTGATCCGGTACTTCCCATTTGTTATCTGGGGCCTGGTACCTTGAACCTCACCTTTGTCGCTGACCCAGAGCTCAGCGGTGGTGTACCTAATTGGCGAGGTCCAGGTGTGATTGATGCGCTAAACGGTTTATGGCAATTGGATGAAAATGCCATCGGACGTGACAATCAAATCATTTTGGATTTCACTTCTGGGGTATGTTCCTTCAGTGACACCATACAGATTGAGGTTAAACAAGGGCCTCTTGCAGACTTCACTGTTCCTGCTCAAATCTGTCCAACGGAATCGGCAGAAGTCGTATTTACCGGTACCGCGAGCGCGGATGCAGTTTTCAATTGGGATTTTGGTGGTGGGATGGCTACTCCAGGGACAGGCCCAGGTCCACACCAGGTGAATTGGTCTAGCAGTGGCACATTTGAAATTAGCTTATCCATAGCAGATAATGGATGTACTTCTGGTACCGCACGAAATTCCACCACGGTTTTAGAACCTTTTATCACACCAATCGTGGATTGCAATGTGGATCGTACTTCCATTACTTTCAGTTGGGACCCGGTTCCAGGGGCTTTATCCTACGATGTGGTGCTTAGTCCTGCAGGTGTGAATGGATCCTTTTTGGATGAAACTACCTATCAAGTAACGAATTTAGACCCAGGTACCAGCCTAGAAATACAAGTAACTGCCATTGATCCACAAGGCTGTCGAGATGTGACCGTAACTCAATCCTGTATAACGGAAGAGTGTCCTCTGATCAAAGTAGATTGGGATGGTCCCCCAGCCGTCTGCGATGGCAGTCAAGCTCTGATCACTTTCACAGTGAGTTCCCCTAGCGTAGGAGGTGTAGATATACAGGTTAGTGACGGCAGCAACCTTATTGATTTGCCTGGTGTAGTCAATGGGCAAGAGTTGCTAGTAGATTTGAACGGCAGCACCACCTTTACCATCACTCAGATTAGTATTCCCGGCGCACCAGAATGCTCGTTGGAGATTCCTGATCCCATAACCATCAATGTCAATGGTATCTTAACTGCTGGTACTGGTACTGATCCTGCCCCATTATGTAATGGGAATGACCAGAGCTTTGATCTATTCTCCTTGCTTAATGGAGAAGATGCAGGGGGGATTTGGACAGAAGTAAATGGTAATGATGCGAATGGGGCTTTCAATCCGAATGCCGGCAGTTTCGTAATAAATGAAACAGTAGAAGGTACTTTTCAATTTCAATATATCGTGGCTGGAGGAGCACCTTGCCCAAACGATACTAGTTTTGTAAGCTTTACGGTAAATCCAACTCCGGTAGCTGCTGCGGGTCAGGATGTATTTCTTGATTGTCTGAGCAGTATGGCCACACTGGGTGGCTCAGAGACTAGTGCAGGGATGGTGTATGAATGGGAACTGAGTAATATGT
The DNA here is from genome assembly GCA_013214355.1 of Saprospiraceae bacterium. Lineage (GTDB taxonomy): Bacteria > Bacteroidota > Bacteroidia > Chitinophagales > Saprospiraceae > DT-111. Next base: position 35,041 of record JABSSL010000020.1, read on the forward strand.
TTATTTCCGATCAACAGAACATTGAGGTTGAAATGGCGGGTAATTATCTCTTTAGGGTGACAGATCCAGCAACGGGTTGCTCGGCCGAGGATTTGGTAGAAGTATCAGCCTACGATGATTTCTTTGTACCCTTCGTTAGTGTATCCCCAGTAACTTGTGATGGTGAAGATGATGGTTTTCTCGTCATTGATTCGATTGTGGGAACGGCTTCAGGAGTACGGTCGTCCTTGAACGGTAGTCCTTTGGCAGATTCTCGCACCTATGGTCCCTTAGGTCCAGGGGTTTATGAATTAATGTTTACGGACGCACAGGGCTGTGAACAAAGTTTCGAGTATATATTGGACGTGCCTTCTCCTGTGATTGTTAACCTCCAAGCGAAGCTGAATGGCACGGATAATATGATCAACATTGGGGATAGCGTAGTCTTGGAAGCGCTGGTTAATGTAGCCCAAGATCAGATTCAATCTATCACTTGGAATCCAGCGTTGCCAGGGAGTGAGGACAACCTCAGTGTATTGGTTAAACCTGAGTTTTCTTCTACTTATGAAGTTACCGTCACAGACCTAAATGGCTGCGTTAGTACCGCTAGTATTGACATACTCGTGAATCGAAACATCAATGTATTCATGGCCAATGTATTCCGGCCCGGCTCTGCTAGCGTGAACAATATATTCATGGTTCAGGGAGGCGCTCAAATTAACACCGTGCTCAAGTTCTTAATCTTTGACCGTTGGGGGAATAAGGTATTTGAAAACGTCAACTTCCCTCCGAATGATCCAACTGAAGGCTGGGATGGAACCTACAGAAACCAGTTGCTCAATGCGGGAGTATACGTCTATTGGCTGGACGTAGAGTTAACCAACGGAGAGGTGATGACGCTTAAAGGAGATATCGCCTTGATCAGATAGTAATCAAAAATGCCACCCTTCTTTAATTGAGTAGTCTTTTCTAGACGAAATCCTCTTTCCCTCAGCATGCCTTGGTAATCTTCCAAGTCATGCTGGTGGGGATGAAGGATGTCTCCTGGAATTAACCTAAAAAGATGCTTTAAACCCTTGTGATTATGCACGTCAATGCTAAGGATTAAGGTGCCGCCCGGTTTAAGCCAGGAAGACAGCTTATCTAGACTCTCCCCTAGATCAGCTACATGATTGATGACATTGCAGCAAAAGATGATTTCAAAGGGTTGATCAGGGGAATAGGCCTCTAAAGTTGAGTTGACAAACTGAACTTGAGGATAATTGTCAGGATCAAAATGCGCTAAACTTTCTTGGTATTTTTCTAGCAAGGGATCCACACCGATCAAAGGATTTCCCCGCAAAACCATGAAGATCCCCGCCGGTCCACATCCTGCATCCAGAATGGCTTCGGCCCCACTGAGCTCTAGTTCACAAACGGCTACTATCCGGTCCCAATACTCCGCTTTCTTGCGCAGATATACAGTTTTATCTTTATCTCGCAGGTACCACCGCCACCATCTTATTTCCCAAAATTGAGCCAGCCGCCACCTAATATTCATAAGGATGTATCATTTTTATAGGCTGTATATATTTACAGCTTTTCTAGGAACTCCATTAACCTTATTCTCGCATCTTGCTTGGCTTGAAAATCGCCCTCATTGGTTCCGCCAAATTCATATTGATATTCTTTTCCATTGATATTCATCATCCCAGTTCTATACCCTGAATTATCATCGGGATTACCTGAAATCATGTGTCCCGCGTTTTCATATTTTATATTTTGGATAGAATACCCAAACCCATTCTCTTTTAATCTTCTTTCGATCATATCAGCCATACGTGCAGAAGGCCAAATTTTGTCATCCATTCCAGACAATAGTAAAATGGAGCCAGTTATTTGCTCTACCCTAATGATAGCTTGACGGAGGGAATCTGCTTTAGCTAAGCCTCCCTCCCAGTAGGCTAAGGTCTCAATCTTATCTGTGTCATTGCCTGAAATTTTTTCCATGGGAATATACGGAATATCACGCCCTTTGTATGTCCAACTTGCCTTCACCTCATCAGAATTATAGGGCAAGACCGTGTTTGACCAAGAAACCGAACTTGGTGCATAAGCAACGACGCCCCCTACGATTCCAGGAAATGTGGAAGCAATGATCAATGCTAATTCTGCGTTTCTCGATGCTCCCATCAGGATTATTTTATTGGCATCAACTTGCGGTTGCCGGCCAAGCCAATTGATGGCATTTTCAAAGTACGTCAATTCAATTTCTTCGGGTAAACTAGGTAAGCCCTCTCCACCTATGTACGGTAGTGATAAGGCGGCCATTTCCCTTTGAGCAAATTCTTGAGCCCAATAGTCCCCTGATTGCCCACCACCAATGATAATGATAGCCGGCTTGTTCTCTAGGTCATCTTTCGCAAAGTAGGTGGCTTGGAATCCATCTTGGTTGATAAATTTTGGCTTTGCGCCATCAAAAAGTAGGGAATCTGCTATGAAGTAGCCCAAAATCAATAGTGCCACAATTCCAATTGGCAAGATGTAGTTTCTTCCTTTCGTCATTTTTGTTGTTGTTAATCAGTATGAAAAAGCGCAGTAGATGACGGATAAGATCTAGTGTCATACTACTCAAGGATTCAATTCCTTTCGGATTCTACTTAAAGAATGCTTCGTGATCCCGATGTAAGAGGCCAAGTAATGTAAAGGAATACGATTGGCTAAGGTCGGAAAACGATTATAGAACTCTAGGTATCTGGTTTTAGCATTTTCAGCAAGCATAGGACTTATTCTGCTAACCTTTTCCATTAATGCCCTGTTTGTAATCTGGTTGACAATCTTGTCCCATGCAATTATAATACTGGATAGATTCTCGAGATGCGTTCGGTGAAAAACGAACAATCGCGTTGGAATAACTGCTTCGATATATTCAGTGGATGGCAATTTTAAATGGAAGCTATTCAAATCCACAGCAAAATTATTCTCATCAATAAAGTAACGAGTGATTTCATCTCCCTCTTTGTTGTAGTAGCAAACTCGTAAAATTCCCTCCTCGACAAAAGCCACTTGATTTGCGATCCTTCCTGCCTCCGAGAAGTAATCGCCAGTTCCTAAATTCACGAGCTTAACTGATTTCTTTATCAGTTCAATCTGCTGTGCATTTAGGTGTCCGTACTGCAACAAAGAATTGATTAGGTTCTCCATGATTTGATCATTTACCAAGTTCCGACTCTCCTTTCATACTGATACAATTGACCACTTTCTAATTCTTCCTTCATTATCTGTAGCGCATTTCTCATGGGTACTTTAATTTGCTTGATCACTATATTTTTCACCAGAAACCGAGCAATAAAATTCCTAGGTAAAAATTCATAGGTCCACTCGATGTGAATATGACCGTCCTCCCTCTCCACAAATGTCCAACTCCCATTGATTTGCTTGATTAGCCTTCTCAAGGAGGAAGTGAATCCTGTTACTTTGTAGGTAAATCCAGAGGAAGGTGTAATGCTTAATAATTCTTCTTGTGAGGTGCTTCCATCGGTAAAGTGAACGACCCGATGCATTCCTGGGTAAAACCACGCTTCCTGATTGCTAGTACTATCAATGCTCGGAATAAGTTTATGCGGCTTGTTGAAAATATGCTCCAAGTCCATCGGAACAATGTATTCAAATGATTCTTTCAAAGAAAGTCTGCTTTTAATATCTACAGGAACAACTACGCTAGGATAGTTGTTCTTCTTTCTTTTTTGAGCTTGAGCAGTATTAATCGTCATGAAAATTAGAATTAAAACGGTTAATGAACGCATGGTTATCTGATTTGTGCGTCACAAAGCTATTTCTCTAATTTCTGACTGCTGTTGCCAAATGGTAACAAATGGTTTTGGTGTTAGCTAGTTTTGGATTGAGACAAATGTGTGAAAATTCCGGGACCTTCACGGCATATTAGGTAATTTTACAAGAACGAATAGAGATGGTCTCGAGCTGCAGTTCTCTCTTTATTTTTAAAAAGCACAACCTAGAGAACAAATACTTGTTAGGTCCCTGAAAATTTAAATCGGAGATAGATGTTATACGCGGTTGGTACAAAAGTAAAACTTATCCATACGGGCGATGAAGGCCGTGTAATCGGCTTATTGAGCAATGGTATGCTCAATGTCCATGTCCTGGATGATGATATGGTGATTCCTGTGTCACCGGAAGACCTCACTCCATTTACCGACACTCCAACTGCTCCAAAAAAAATAGTCCCTTCCAGTAAACCTAAAATTTCGCCTCCCAGCTCGAAGAGCGCCAAGGATTCCTCTTCTGTCACAACCTACTCGAAGGAAACGCTTAGCTACCAAGGACTACTGCTAGCCTTCGAGCCTGTGCTAAATGCTGATGCAACAGCTGAAAAGTATTTGGTGAAACTCATTAATGATTCTGAGTACGAGATTTTATTTCAATACGCTCTTTCTCTAGAAGGAGTAGTCGAGGAGAAAGTGAACAATAAACTGAAAGCGGCCTCAGTAATACAACTGGGACAACTATGGTACGACGAACTAAATGATGCTCCGGAAGTTCTAATTGCTATCTGGAGAATCACAACGGATGGAACAGGTGGAAAGCAAGAAAAGAGGATCCGGCTTAAGGCCAAAACCTTTTTCAAGTCCACCCAAATCGCTCCTCTGCTACATAAGTCAGTGCATCTATTCCCGGTTTTTGACAACCTCAATACCGAAAGGAGAGATAGCAAGGAAAACTTACAGAATTATACAAAGCGCATGAGTCGCCCCAAAACTAGGATCAATTACGTGGGCGACAAAGTCAATTTAGACACCATGGCTTTTGCCGAATTTCCCACTGAAATAGATCTCCATATAGAAAAACTATTGCCTGATAGCCAGAAACTGGATAAACGAGCCATTTTGCGTGTACAATTAGAGGCTTTCGAGAATTATATCAATCAAGCCATTCGATTGGGCATGGAAAGAGTCTTCGTGATCCATGGTGTTGGAGAGGGCAAATTGCGGAACGCCATTGCCACCCGCTTGATCAAATATCCGGAAGTAGTTTCTTTCAAGAACGAGTTTCACCCTCGTTATGGCTTTGGGGCCACCGAAGTAATCTTCTAATTATTCACTGCCCTCCCTGCTTACCTGTGTTTTTCATATTGCCATAAAGGTGCTTGCAATCGCAGCTGTTGATATACAGCTGCTGATAAAGGTTGATATCGAATGGCCTCCGCATTTTGCTGAAGTTGCTCCACCGAACTCGCCCCAACCACAATACTCGTAACGGCAGGATGCTGCCAGCAGTAGGCCAAGGCCAAATGGCCTCTTTGCTGTGGGGAAACAAGGTTTTGGTCGAGCAATGCCTGAACCTCATGAATGGTCTCCAGCTCATGTCCTAGATAAGCTCTCGGCTCTTTGCTGGCTAGGAAACCTTTAGCAATCCCTCCCCGCACCAAAACCCCCACCTGATGCTCAGCTAAATGATCCAAAGCAAACTCTTCCGGACGACGGTCCAAAAGACTATACTGCATCATATTACTTACGATATTAGATCGTTGCACGTATGCTCTAATCACATTGTGTCGAATCGAGGAGATACCGTAGTATCGCACACACCCCTCCTGACAAAGCTCCTCAAAAGCTTCAATCGTTTCGTCGATAGGGTCATCAATTGTTCCTCCATGCAGCTGATACAAATCAATATAATCTGTTTGCAGGCGTTTGAGACTTTGTTTTACAGCAGTTTTAATGTAGTCTTTACTAGGGTTCCAATCCCAGCCGCTACCATCTTTTCGCCACTGGTTACCCACCTTTGTCGCCAGAATAACGTCCTGTCGCCGATCTTTCAACAGTTTGCCAATGATCTGCTCATTCTCTCCTTTATCATATAGATCAGCTGTATCAAAATAATTGATACCTAGATCCAAGGCCTGGTAGATAATAGGTTGGGCCTGTGCTTCCGTATGGAAAGACATTCCCCCCAAGGATAGTCTACTAACCTTAAGTTCTGAACTCCCTAATTGCTTATACTCCATAATTTTTCTGGAAATGTTGTCGTAAAACGACAGAATAAGTCCGAAATCCAGGCTCCTCAGCCTGCTTGACAAAAATGGGTCAACATAACCCATATATTTAGAGAAACTTATAGCGTCAGAAAGGTAAACAAATCCAAGCAATGCGTGTATAAGTGACTGGAAACTAGACGCAATAATTTGAACTTGTTGGGTATGTGTGTCCAAGTTGCGAACCGACATCGCAACCCAGCACATGTAGTCGTCAAAGGACGACCATATGGTACCTCCTAATAAGAAAATTGACTATAACTGGCCGCCAGGAGAAACAATGCACAAGAAATTTTTGTTTCTATTGCGCCTGAGTATCTATTCACTTCGTCTTTCACAATATGATCACCCCAATTTGATCTTGGGTCCATATTCCTATTCGAAGAAATGAAGCTCATCAAGACCTAAACTCCATAGGTTTGGGGATGGCAGCCCCTGACGGTTCAGTTAATGACATGTACTTGTATGTTAATCATTGGTCCAATATCACCATTGTGTACCCGAATCCCTAAGCGGAATTGAGTAGAGGCAATTATTGGTATCAAGAAAACTGGACTGGCATAGTCTTACTTCTACGGTATTGACAGCTGCAGCCCAATCGCATGATCAGCAGGAAGATAATACGAACCTTTTTTGATTCAGCCATCAAGGCTTCCTTACAATTAACTGGGTGAGATAGATCCTAGAGAAAAGATCGAACTTCCCTTATTGTTGCCTTAGGCTTTGTAAACCTGTTATATGAAAAAGAAAGCAATTTGGAATGGCCAAGTCTTGGCCGAAAGCGATGACATCGTGCTAATTGAGGGCAATGCCTACTTCCCGGCCGATAGTCTCAACAAGGACTTCTTCCAGGATAGCGGCACTCATACCGTTTGTCCTTGGAAAGGAACAGCATCTTACTACACGCTGTCCGTCGATGGACAGCAAAACTCCGATGCTGCCTGGTATTATCCCGCTCCAAAGGATGCTGCCAAAGTAATTAAGGATCGCGTAGCGTTTTGGAAGGGCGTTGAAGTAGTTGATGCCTAAGTAATATTGTTCTGAATCCTATATTTTCTCTTTTGTATAAGTGATCTATTATGACTGTAACGCCCACATATAACCCCGCCATTTCACTTCTGGCTAATTATGAAAAGGTAAGATCTTGGAGCATCAAGATTTGTCAGCCTTTACACGCTGAGGATTACGTTGTTCAACCGGTGATGGACGTCAGCCCGCCGAAGTGGCACCTCGGACATACTACTTGGTTTTTTGAAAACTTTATTTTGGTAGAGCAACTGGAAGGATATGAACCCTTCAATTTGCAGTTGAATTATTTCTTCAACAGCTATTATGAAAGCCAAGGGCCAAGAATCCTGCGTACTAAGCGTGGGAACATGACACGCCCTACCTTGGATACCATCTTGCAGTATAGAGATCATGTGGACCAATATATGTCCAAGTGGTTACAGCAATATAATGAGCAGTTCTTGCCTAAAGAACTAGCAGATTTGGTAGAGATTGGATTGCAACATGAGCAACAACATCAGGAATTACTTGTCACAGACATCAAATATATCTTAGGGAATAACCCCTTATTTCCTACCTACAAAGCGGATGCGTCAGCCGGACAAGCCGCTTCAATAGTGGGATCACCTACCTTTACCCGGATAGAAGAAGGGATCTATGAGGTAGGACATGAAGGAGAAGGGTTTTGCTGGGACAATGAGCTGAGCCGACATAAGGTTTACCTACATAGCTATGAGATACAGAATCGGCTGATAACCAACGGTGAGTACATAGAATTCATTGAGGCAGGAGGATACGAGCATTTTGAGCACTGGTTGTCAGAAGGTTGGGAATGGGCAAAAGGACTGAGTTTCAAAGCTCCTTTGCATTGGTTTAAAGAAGAGGGCGAATGGTATCACTTTACGATGCAAGGGCTACAAAAAGTGGATCCAAATTTGCCGGTAACGCACGTGAGTTACTTCGAGGCGGATGCCTTTGCCCGTTGGAAGGGACTACGATTACCTACAGAATTTGAATGGGAAGTAGCTTGCCAGCAATGGTATAATGAGATCCCGAAAGATGGTAACTTCTTGGAAGATGGTCATTTTCATCCAATCGCTCAACAGCATGAGGAGGACTACCAGATGCTGGGGAATGTATGGGAATGGACGGCAAGTTCGTACCTACCCTACCCGAATTACCCCAGATTGAAGGGCGCACTGGGAGAGTATAACGGCAAATTTATGGTTAACCAAATGGTGCTGAGAGGTGGTTCTTGTGCCACGCCAAGATCGCACATTCGGCCGACTTATCGCAACTTCTTTCAAACCGATAAAAGATGGCAATTCACAGGCATTCGCTTGGCGAGATAAGTCAACAATGCTAATCCTAGTTTTCTTGCCTTACCAAGAAAACTAGGTTCTATAACACGGATTCGGCTTTTCAGACTCATTTCTGGCCAAAGCTTGATCCTTTTAATCCAAAAGATGTTTTATTAACATCTGTATCTGGTCCAACTCTGATCAAAAGACAGCTCCAGCTTTACTTTCTTAAACCGTTTGTATCTAATACTAAAACAATGACTATCACGACGTCCCTAGCTGGGAGTAAAAAAGCTTTTGCATTAAGCGTACTTGAAGGACTACAGCGTACTCCAAAACAGATCTCTTCTAAATACTTCTACGATGAACATGGTGATCGGCTTTTCCAACAGATTATGCGGATGCCCAGCTATTACCTGACGGATTCAGAATATGAGATTTTTGACCGTCAGAAAGGAGCAATTTTGCAGCATTTGGGCGACCACCCTTTTGACTTAATCGAGTTGGGTGCGGGTGATGGCCTGAAAACGAAAGTATTGCTTCGACATCTGCTCGAAAATGATATTTCTTTCAAATATCGTCCAGTCGATATCTCCTCCTCTGTTCTCAATACCCTGCAGGAGTCCCTACGAACAGAGCTGCCGGATTTGGAAGTAGCCCCATTGCATGGAGAATACTTTCAGGTCTTGGAAGGATTACAACAGCTTGGCGACCACCAAAAAAAGGTCATCTTCTTTCTAGGTGCAAATATTGGAAATCTTACTAGGGAAGAATCTCAGGCTTTTCTTAGTCAACTGAATAACTTACTAGCACCTGGGGATATGCTCTTGTTAGGTGTTGACCTCAAGAAGGACCCTGCCGTGATTCTAGAAGCCTACAATGATGCCGAAGGCATAACTGCAGCTTTTAATCTTAATCTCCTGCATCGCATTAATCGAGAGTTGGATGGTAATTTCAAGGTGGATCAATTTAAGCATTGGGAGACCTATAACCCATTAACTGGAGAAACTAAGAGCTACATTGTGAGCAAGCTGCAACAAGAAGTAGAGATCGGAGCTATTTCCAGTATTATTCATTGTGATGCCTGGGAAGCCATCGAGGTAGAGCTTTCGCAAAAATATAGCGTCGAAGAAGTTCAACAACTGGCTAGAGTATCTGGCTTCCAGGTTGTTAAGAACTTTTTCGATTCTAAACGATACTTCATTGATACTTTGTGGATCAAATCTTAGATGGACCGGAAATCATCCCGAAGGGCAGCCTAGCACATTCGGGATGATCAATTACTTGTTTCAATTTTCACTAGTCCTTGGCCGACTCCAGAGCCACCAGCAGAACAGCGCATTAAATAGAATGCCCATCAATCCCACTTCTGGGCCATAAAACCAAGTGTTTTCTGCTCCCAAGGCTCCAGGCTGGGTGCCTGTTCCAAATAATTCATAGGCTAAAGGATTCCAAACTGCATGGCCCAAGGTTGGAACTAGGATCGAACCTGAGCGCCATCGCATCAAACCCCAAATCAAGCCCAACAACATTACGTTCACCAAGTAGATTGGGATTTGCCAATAGGGTAAACCGTAATCCGTGCCAGAGGTCACAGCAGAAATATGCCAGATGACAAAAAATATACTAGTAGTAAGTAATGGCATCTTCTGATTGTCTTTCGCCGTAGTTGTAGCTGCCCATAGCCACCCGCGGAAGAACCCTTCTTCGGTGATCAGGGTCATCAACCATCCCGCAGCTATATAGATCGAAATGTTTCTAATCATCTTGGGCCAATCCACTGACCCTTCCAAAAAACCGGGCTGCAGGCTAGCAAATAAAGCACAGACCGTTAAAGCAAATAAGGGGTGCAGGAGCGCTTCACCATAGTGCCTCAGCCGTCCCCATTTTAGCCCTAATTCGGATCGAGTCTGACGACCAATTAGCCAAAACAGGAGGGTAAGGGCAAAAAGCGGAAGTGCACTAAAGTCAAAAAAGCCATTGAAATCCATGTAGGTCGTGATGGCAACCGCCAACAACATGGCTAGGAAAGGAAGTTGCGTTTTCTTCATATGTCAGATTGTTTTGTTCCTTTCCTTTAGTGGACGCCTTTTTTTTGCATTGGGTTACAACATATGGGAAGGGGGCAGGCATCCAAGCATAATCTATACCTAGATTTTGGCCTAAATTCACGCAGACCTGCTAAATTGCAGGTTTTGAATCATTTTATGGAAAATTAGTGGGTATGAAGTCCTTAAAATTGAGTTTGGTACAGAAGATCATGGCCACCACTGACCCTCAGGTGCTGGAAACCATTCGTCAGGTTTTGGAAGTTGAGGAAACTTCGCCCCCTTCTGTGTCGCCAGAACTACCCAGAACAGATCCGCTGGCGCACGCACTAGGTCTTGGGCGTACCGAGAAGAGCCTGGACTCGGACGCCGACGATTTACAACAATCGATCGATGATATTTTTAATCCGAAGGGATAATTAATCTATACGGCTACTTTAGCCTTAATATGTGGATGAGGATCATAATCTAGTAAGGTGAAATCTTCATATTGAAAACCAAAGATATCCCTGACCTCCGGATTCATCAGCATACGTGGTAAGGGACGAGGTTCCCTGGTCAATTGTAGGCGCGCTTGCTCTTCGTGATTGGAGTACAGATGTACATCCCCAAAGGTGATGATAAAATCTCCGGGCTCTAGATCACATACCTGGGCCATCATCATGTTTAACAAAGCGTAGGAAGCAATATTAAAGGGTACACCTAGAAACACATCGGCAGATCGCTGATACATTTGACAGGACAATTTCCCATTTACTACGTAGAATTGGAACAAAGCATGGCATGGAGTAAGCGCCATTTGATCTAATTCACCCGCATTCCAAGCATTTACGATAATGCGGCGAGAATCGGGGTTGTTTTTGATCAGGTTAACGGCTCTTTCAATCTGATTGACGGAGGTGCCATCAGGTTTTTGCCAAGCTACCCATTGTTTCCCGTAAATCGGGCCGAGATCTCCATTCTCATCTGCCCATTCATTCCAGATCCGCACTCCATTTTCCTGCAAATATTTTACATTAGTGTCCCCTTTAAGGAACCATAGAAGTTCATATATAATAGACTTCAAATGTAACTTCTTGGTGGTGACAAGAGGAAATCCTTCTTGGAGATTAAATCGCATTTGATACCCGAAGATTGAGCGAGTACCCGTACCGGTTCTATCGCTCTTGATGGCACCATTATCTAGAATGTCTTGGAGAAGATTTAAATAGTTTTTCATAGGAAATGCTTACTTGTCGCAATAATACAAAACTTCCCTCAATTCCATTTGTTAAGAAGCCAGTCCAGAGCGGAAGTTCTTGGACGAAATTGCAATGCTGAATAAATTAGAAACTGTTTTATGAGTTATAGTAGTCTGCGCGCTTGCGTGAATGACCTGGAGAAACACGGACATTTAGTACGAATAAAGACCGAACTAGACCCAAATCTAGAAATTGCAGAAGTACACCGGCGAATATTTGATGCCAAGGGGCCAGCCTTATTGTTTGAGCGAGTTAAGGGTAGCCCTTTTCAGGCGGCCTCAAATCTGTACGGAACCTACGAAAGGACTGATTTTATTTTTCGGAAGACTCTAGAGAAGGTGCAACGGGTGATTGAACTGAAGGCCGACCCTGCTAACTTCTTCAAAAATCCCTTACGTTATCTTGGGGCGCCCTTTACAGCCTTATCCGCCTTGCCAATGCGGAGCAGAATCGGCAGTCCCATCACCTATGGCACCACTACGATTGATCAACTTCCTCAAATCAAGTCTTGGCCCGATGATGGTGGCGCATTTGTCACCCTGCCACAGGTTTTTACGCTCCCTCCGTTCTCCAAGCAAATCATGCAGTCCAATTTGGGTATGTACCGGATTCAGCTGTCCGGGAATGATTATGTACTCAATGAGGAAGTAGGGATGCATTACCAGATTCATAGAGGTATCGGTGTTCATCACACCGAGTTCAACGAGACAGACGAACCATTTCGTGCCTCTATATTTGTGGGCGGCCCACCTTCGCATGCCTTTGCTGCCATCATGCCCTTACCTGAGGGCTTGTCCGAACTAACCTTCGCCGGAATGTTGGGGGGTCGACGCTTTCGGTACACCACACGTAATCAATTTCATCTTTCATCGGATGCAGATTTTGTAATTACTGGGATTATCCGAAAGGGAGAAAAGAAGTTGGAGGGGCCATTCGGGGATCATTTAGGCTATTATAGTTTAGCGCATCAGTTCCCGGTAATGGAAGTAGAAAATGTGTACTACCGTAAGGATCCGATCTGGCACTTTACGGTAGTGGGTAGGCCTCCTCAGGAAGATTCCAGTTTTGGCTATCTAATCCATAAAATGGTTAAATTGCTGACGCCACAGGAGTTTCCAGGCATCAAGGAAATTAATGCCGTGGATGCAGCCGGTGTACATCCCTTGCTGTTAGCCATCGGAACAGAGCGTTACATGCCGTTCCGTGATCCTAAGCCAGAAGAAATCATTACCCAGGCTAACCGTATCTTGGGAACGGGACAAACCTCTTTGGCTAAATTCCTTTTTATTGCGGCATCGAATGACCATCCTGATCTAAACACCCACGATATTCCAGGCTTTTTCCGGCATTTATTAGAACGGATTGATTGGCGGAGAGATTTGCACTTCCAAACCAATACAACTATCGACACTTTGGACTACTCTGGCTCTGGCTGGAATGCTGGTTCTAAGGTGGTAATAGCTTGTCATGGTCCAAAACTTAGAGAACTGGGCAGTGAACTCCCAACTGATTTACAGCTACCGGCTGGTTTCGAGACTCCTCGTTTTGTCCAGCCCGGTATTTTGGCGATCAAAGGGCCAGCATTTGACCCTAGTCAGCCATCAAAAGTAATGGATCAGTTGGTGCAGCATTTAGAACGTTATGACTGGACTAAAATACCGATGATAGTGATTTGTGATGACAGCCAGTTTTTGACGGAAACCTTAAATAATTTCCTTTGGGCAAGCTTTACTCGAGCCAATCCATCACATGACATATATGGATTGGGTAGCTCCGTGATCCATAAACATTGGGGTTGTACTGGTCCCCTAGTCATAGATGCCCGAATTAAGCCACATCATGCCCCACCTTTAATCACGGACAAGGCAGTAAGCAAAAGAGTCGATAAGTTATTTGCAAAAGGAGGTGAATTATATGGAATCATTTAAGTAGTGTGACCGTCGTAAAGAATCCGGTATTTTCTGAGGTAAAATTTGCATTATCTAAGGCTAAAACATAATTTACCGTCTTGGAATTGATCCTATCTTGAATCGAAATGTTTGCTGAAAAACACTATCCTGACATGATGGTTCCCGAAGAGCTTGACGCCTATTTGGCGCGAGGGTGGTATCGTATGGGGCAAACAATCTTTACAACACATTTTCTTTGTTTCAACCACCAATTCTTTTCTGCCATTTGGATTCGGCTTTCCTTGGAAGGTTACCATTTTCGCAAGAGCTTACGCAAGATCATTCGGAATAATCAATCGGAGTTTCATACGGAAATTCGCAGGGCTTTCATTGATTCGGAGAAGGAACACCTTTACCAGAAATACAAAGCATCTTTTCGGGGAGTACTCGCGCCAAGCCTAAAGGATTCACTGTTAGATGGAGAGGATTTCAACATCTATGATACCTTTGAGGTTTCGGTGTACAAGGATAACCGCTTAATTGCAGCTAGTTTTTTTGATCAAGGCAGAGATAGCGTAGCCAGTATCATGGGTATTTATGACCCCGATTACCAAAAGAATAGTTTAGGTTTCTACACCATGCTAATGGAAATTTCCTTCTGCATGGAAAAAAACCTTCCTTATTATTATCCGGGCTACATTGTGCCAGGGTATCCACGCTTTGACTATAAATTACGGATCGGGGAAGTTGAATACTACGATTTACGTTCCTATACTTGGCAGTCCTTCGCTAGCTTACACTCGCAGGATATTCCCTTGACCAAGATGCGTAATCAACTAGGGCAACTGGAGCACTTCTTGAACAAAAGACAGGGCACTTGTAAGGTGCAATACTATCCATTATTTGAAGCGAACCTCTTTGGTTTCTGGAGAGCACAGTACTTCGATTATCCTATCATGTTGAACTGCCTTCCGGAGCAATCCAAGCATTACTTTTTGCTCTGCGTATTCGATGTTCATGAAGAAGCCTATATGCTTTACCAATGTGCACCTTTTGAAGATTTGCACTTCTACTTCAATGAATCTTACTTGAAGAGTTTTGATCCAGATAACTACTTTACTAACCTCGTAATCATCGATGAAGTACTGGCCAAAGAAAGAAAAATGGAGGATATGGCCGAGAAAATCCAAGAGCTTTTATAGTACTTCGACACAACCTTTGGTTAAACTTAAGCCCCTGGTTATCAACTCATAAGTAAGACTCCCTGTAACTTCCTATCACAGACGACCATCAAGCTACGCTTTGCAGAACTTTCTTCCAGTTAGCTTGTTTTGCAACTATACCATCTATCCCAAGTAGTTCCTAAAGATTTTGATCGATATCAAAATGCTAAAAACATGAAAACTCGCTTTGCGCTTACTCTGTTTGCCTTGCTCTTTTTATTGGCTTGCAACACCTATAAAAACCTTCCTGAGGCCGAAGGAAGCCTTCCCTATAAGGTCGTGAAGATCCCCCCAAGTGAGCAACAATTAGATGGAGATCCCGAGGCAGGGTTCGATTTCTTAATAAATGGCGATTATATCGGCTCAGGCGTGCCATATGGCTTGTTCAAAAGGCAGATGCTAAAGGAACCAGACACCATTCTGGGCCGTAAGGGGCTTAACGAGAGAGTTCCATATGCGGTAACAGCCTTTAGAGCACCCAATGGCCAAAAGGTCGTTAATGGGAATTGCCTCACTTGTCACGCCAGTCCTTTTCAAGGTGAAATCGTTATCGGTATGGGGAACAGTTTTTCAGATTATCGGCGCAACCTAACTACCATGGCAAAGCTGATTAACTTTGGTATGAACCTAAAGTACAAAAAGTCAGCAGCTGAATATCAGGCTTATGAAGCCTTTGGCAAGTACTTCAGAGAAATGGCTCCGCACATCGAAACCAATCAAGCAGGAGCCAACCCCGCCTTCCGCCTCGCCGAGGCCTGTATGATGCATCGTGATCCGGTAGATCTCACTTATGTGAAGGAGCCCAACTATGAAATGAATAAGTATCCGATCGCCACGGATGTTCCAGCACTTTGGCATGTTAAGAAGAAGAATGCCCTTTATTACAACGGTATTGGAAGAGGTGATTTTACGAAATTATTGTTTCAGGCCTCCGTCCTGGGCATCCCGGACAGTGCTGCGGCACGCAAGGCTGTGACGGGCTTCAAAGACGTACTAGCCTGGCTTCGATCCCTGGAACCGCCCACTTACCCCAAGGCCGTCAATCAAGATTTGGTAGCAAAAGGGGAAATACTGTTTGAAAAGACTTGTAGCAATTGCCATGGCACCTACGGAGAAAATGAAACCTACCCCAACAAGTTAGTAGCCCTTGAGGAGGTCAAAACAGACCCCTTATATGCCAAATACGCTTATACTTCTGGCATCGTGGAATGGTACAACAACAGTTGGTTTGCCCAATCCAGTCCACGCTCCTATTTTGAACCGGAATTGGCTTATATGGCTCCGCCCTTAGACGGAATTTGGGCAACAGCGCCCTATTTCCACAATGGCTCAGTACCCAATCTGGATGCCGTACTCAATAGCAAAGCACGTCCTCAGTATTGGAGTAGAACGGGGGAAGATGCAGCTTACGACTATACCCATGTGGGTTGGGTATATCAAATTCAAGAAAAGCCGACAGGGAAATGGACGTTTAATACTGATCTTCCTGGTTACAGCAACAAGGGCCATTACTTCGGAGATGAATTTACCCGGGATGAAAGGCAGGCGGTGGTGGAATACCTAAAGACGCTTTAACCGAAGACTTCCTGTAATTTCAACTTCTGCGGTAGCAATTGTCAAGGAAGGGATTATCTTTGCCAGCACAATCAATTCTTCTTGCACGGTTTTTGCAGCTAGTCTTTCTGTGAAAAAAATGGAGTCCAACAGCAGCAAAGCTTAGCGCTAAGGACCTGAATCAAAAAGACAATAATTATCCAAGAACCAAATAATCAATAGAAAATGAAGAAATTAATGCTTTCGCTCTGTCTCCTGATGACTTTCCTTATCAATGACTTGAGTGCTCAAAACAAAGTAAACGAATCCTTTAAGCAACCCATTAATGAACGTATTGCACAGTTCTTCGATGCCACGGCAAAAAAGGATTGGATGGGTGTATTGGATCTCACCTATGACTCCCTGTTTAACCTCGTACCAAAAGAGCAAATGGCCATGCTTTTCCAACAGATGGAGGCCGAAGGTATGGAGATTAACATGGGTAAGTTCGAAGTGGTAGATTTTATTGGACAAGTCGATACAAAGGACAAACACTTTGTCAACATCAACTATGCCATGGAATTGGGCATGAAGTTTTCGGGAGAAAGCTTTAGTGATGAAAATGTCATGAACTACATGAAAACCACCTTTGAAACTACCTACGGGGCGGAAAACGTGGATTATAACAAAGAAGAAAGTAGTTTTTTGATCAAAGCCAATAAGAACCTATTTGCTATTGCGCCACTCAAGACGCAGGAATGGAAGTTCCTAGAGAATAATGCCGAACAGCAAGTAATCTTATCCCAGATTATCCCAGAGGAGGTCCGTAAATCTTTTGAATAAAACGGGTTCTTTATAAAATACCGAAGGCTCTTCACAGAGCCTTCCCCTCCCCTATCTTAACTTTAGGATGCGCTGCCAGTTTTTGTGTTTTAAGTCAACTATCCCGAAAGCTTTCGAGATTGATCAACATTCATTGTCAATATTTTACGATTTTCACTTTGAGTTGCCTGTTTAGCTGGATAGATCCGTCTGGCCAGCCGGATGGGACCACAAAAATTGTCAGAGAAGGAACTTCAGTACTAAAAAACACCACCTATGGCCCAAGCTCTACAAATCGCCATCCTCGATGGCTTTACCCTAAATCCAGGAGATTTGGACTGGAAAGCCTTGGATTCTCTAGGTGAGATCCAGATCCATGATCATAGTGCCAGTGATCTGCTGCTCGAACGGGCTAAGGGTAAGGGAGTATTGGTGGTCAATAAAGCACCGATTGGCAGAGCTCTCATGGAGCAATTAACAGAATTGAAGCTCATCACCCTCACCGCTACCGGCTACAATAACATTGATGTTGAAGCAGCTAAGGAACTGGGAATTACCGTATGTAATGTTCGGGGATATGGCTCTCATACGGTTGCTCAGCATGTTTTTGCCTTGCTCCTCAGTTTTACCAATCAAGTGTGGCAGCACCATCAGAGCGTACAGGAGGGAGATTGGTCAAGCCAGGACAACTTCTGCTATACCTTGGAAACGCTGTATGAGTTACAGGGTAAAACGATGGGCATATATGGATTGGGTAAAATAGGGCAAAGTGTAGCTCAAATCGCTCAAGCTTTTGGAATGCAAGTACTTTCCCACCACAAGCACCCGGAAAGAGATGCACGCCCAGGGGTAGAGTTTGTAGGCGTTGAAGAGCTATTCATGCGAAGTGATTTTGTGACCTTACATGCGCCGCTATCCAATCAGAATGCTGGCTTTGTTAATTCCAGCTTGTTAAAGAAAATGAAGCCCTCCGCTATCTTGATCAATACCGGCAGAGGAGGCTTAATCAATGAAGCTGATCTTAAGACCGCTCTGCAAGAAGGAACGATCCGTGGAGCTGCCCTGGATGTTTTGTCCAGCGAACCGCCACCAAAAGATCATCCTCTTTTTGGTTTGCACAATTGTATCATTACCCCCCATATTGCATGGGCGAGTCAAGCAGCCCGCAAAAGACTAATCAGTGAAACCAAGGCCAACATTGAGGCCTTTTTTGCTGGAGAAGCAAGGAATGTAGTCGTTTAACCCAAAATCACGCATAAAGACTTAAAAATTTGCAGACCTATTCACTCTTCGAACTCAACGAGTATATCCGTAGGATACTGGCGCTGAATCTACCAGACGCCGTATGGGTAACTTGTGAGATTGCTCAATTCAATGAGTCCAGAGGGAATTACTTTTTAGAGTTGGTGGAGAAATCCGAGGAAGAGGATACCATCATTGCCCGAACAGAAGCAGCCCTTTGGGGCCCAAACTACCGGCAACTAAGGAAGAAGATTGGTAAGAAACTGGTAGATATTCTACAGGAGGGTTTGGAGGTAAAAGTTCAGGTGCGCGTGAGTTTCCATGAACGCTATGGCCTGAAGATGGTAATCGAGGATGTAGATCCCACGTACACCTTGGGCAAACTAGCGCTTAAACGACAACAAACCATTGAACGCCTCGAGAAAGAAGGCAAGATAGACCAAAATGCACAATTGGAATTACCAAGCGTACTCCAGCGGATTGCCGTCCTCTCCTCCCCCACAGCGGCGGGACTTCAGGACTTTGAAAATCAGCTTCGCTTTAATCCTTATCACTACCATTACCAAGTGGATTTGTTTCCTACGGCTATGCAGGGGGATAGGGTGAGTGAAGAAATGCGCACCCAGTTGCGGAAGATTTCAAAGCGGGAGCATTTGTATGAGGTCGTGGTAATTATCAGAGGCGGAGGAGCACGACTAGATTTACAAGCCTTTAACGATTATGACCTTTGTGCTGCTTTGGCAGACTGCCCCCTACCCATACTCACGGGAATTGGTCATGATATCGATGAGACCGTAGCCGATTTGGTGGCTCACCAAAGCCTAAAAACCCCAACCGCCGTAGCAGAATACCTTATTCAGCACAATGCAGCCTTTGAGGGGGAGTTAATGCTACTAGCCCAGCAGCTTACTCAGATTAGTCAATTGGAATTGCAGCTAGCGGAGAATGAACTCCTAAAATACCAACAAGTGCTACAACTGGGATCGAATAATAAATTGGAACAATTGGAGGTGGAACTAAAACATCTTCAACAGTTATTGAATCCATTGAGCAAGATCAAGTTGCAAAAAGAACAGTTGGCCTTAGATCAATTCTCCCAAGTAATAAGCTTGCTGGATCTGGAGGCGACACTAGCACGCGGCTATTCTCTAACTGTAAAGGGCGGGAAGGTCATTCAATCTAAAACCGAACTCTCACCGGAAGATGAAATCGAAATCCGCTTTAAGGATGGATCGGTGGATGGTAAAATATCCTCTTCCTAGACAAATGTCGTGGACAATCACAAAATAATAGTCAAAAGCGATGCTGACGATTATTGTCAGTAAAGTATTGCATCTTATTTTTGAGTGTCTCTAAACATGAAATTTAGCCGAGAACCAAAATAGCCTAATGTCTATGAAAACGTACGAGGAATCTCTAGCCGAAATCAAAGCCATTGTCAAGGCCCTACAAGAAGGCAATATTAGTATAGATCAACTGTCTGAAGAAGTTGGTAAAGCCAGTGAATTAATTCAGTACTGTCGGACTAAACTTAGGAAAACGGGACTGGAATTGGAGCAGCTATTTTCTGAAGCCAGTGAATAGTGCTAAGATGATCTTACTATAGGCGTACCTCAAGCTTTATCTTTTTCTAGATTCAATCAGAAAAGAAAATTATAGCTGAGTAAAATATTAAATTGACTTTACTGACTTTCCCTAAGCTGATCTACCTTATCCTGGCTACAGGCTCAGGTAGATTCCCAAGACAACCCTCCGAGCCGTTTCTTTACGCACTCTGGCCAGCTAGATGCCATTCTTCTTAATCCATATTCCTACTTGCCAAGTTTTGAGAGCATTGAAGAACTACCGTAATCTCTTAGGATCTCGATTCCCTCTCCTGGCCCAAAACTAAAGCGCCCCGATTCAGACAAGATGCTGAATCGGGGCGCTTTCCGTTTTAGGGAATTGCTGCTGCTGCTTAGCGAGCGAGTGTCACATCCCCTTTCTCTTCCTTGCGAAGTCCACCTGGCAATTCATAGATGATCTGATAAACATATACATCCGATGGTGCTGGCTTGCCATTATGTTCTCCTTCCCATGGGGTATTGTCACTAACATTATGAACAATTTGTCCCCAGCGATTAAACACCTTAAAGGTGACTACCTGTATGGCTGTACCCGGGAAAAAAGCTTTGAATTCATCATTCACCTCATCCCCATTTGGAGTAAATACATTAGGAATCATTGGAGTTGGGTTGAAAACAAAAACTCCGATAGTAGCTGTTGCAGTACAACCTGTAGGGGTGGTTACAGTCAAGGTATAGAAGAAAGTCTCCTGTTCTGGCTCTTCACCATTAATGAAGGGGCGAACGATAACACTTGCTCCATCAGATGGTTCCTGAACTCCTTCTCCTTCCCACTGATAAGTTAAACCATCAATAGCCGGTAAAATTTGTGCCGTTAAGGTCACAGTTTCCCCATTGAAAATAGTATCCGGAATAGGTACGAAAGTAATTTCAGGCGCGTCAAAGACTTGTACATCTGCAGAAGCTGTAGCTGTTCCACAGTTTGGACCGTAAGTGTAGTTAACGCTAACCGTAACGCTAGACTGCAGGTTGGTTAGATTGAAGCTAGGTCCCGTTTGATCAGTAGGCTGACCGTTCACCAACCATTCGAATACTTGTTGAACATTGGCTGGCGCTGTACCCATTGCATTGAAAGTGATATCATCTCCTCTACAAACCTCCGTTGGTCCATCAAGGGAAACTGTGGCATCTTGCACCACAAAAATCGTTACCTGTTGGGTTACAGGACCACAGTCATTCGTAGCTGTCAACTCATAAGTAGTAGTTTCTTCTGGAGACACCGCCAAACCAGGATCAGTAGAACTAAAGCCTGGATTATCTGGGGAAACCCATAAATAGGTGGCATCCGCTTCTGCCGGTGCTTCATTCAGCCGTATCGTCTCGGTACTTCCAACACAAATAACCTGATCTGGTACTAACTGTATTAAAGGCAAGGGATCTACATTAATGGTCATAGAGGCAGATCCCGGACAATCATTCAGATCACCTTGTACCGTATAGGTCGTCGTTTGAACCGCTATCGCGATCGGATCTTCACAATCTGTACAACTTAGCCCCTCCATCGGCATCCACATCACTTCATCAATACCCGGGTCATAGGTTGTGGTTATTTGTACTGGCGACCCCGCACAAACCGTAGTATCCATCGGCATAATCCGAATCTGTGGTATCGGTTTCACTTCGACATCTGCAAAAGAGGTATCTACACATACGCCTAAAGTAGCTACCCGGAAGTAGCGCGAAGTCGTATCTGGATTCAAAACCATGTTGTATAGAGAATCGCCACTGATAAAGCCACTACCACCTCCCCACTGGAATTCAATATCTTCAAAATCACTAGGCTCGAAGATCTCAGAGGTCAATACCAATAAGGATCCTTCACAGATCGAAGTATCTGAAGGCATAATATCCAAATTGACCGGTAGCGAATCTACTTCTATAAAGATGGAATCCGTGCGAACACACCCATTCGGGGCATTTACAGTCGCATAATAGGTCGTTGGAAAATCCGGAGTTGCGGTGATGCTACGACCTTCTGCAGCACTTAGTCCTGCCGTAGGGAACCAGGTCACCGTGGAATCAGCAGGCGTGGCTTCTACCTCAAGGGCTACTTCCTCTCCCCGACAAACCGCTAAACTGTCCGCTCCCAAAATATCGATGGAAATTTCTGTCATAGTCACTTCAAAGGAAGCGGTAGTAGAACAGATATCTCTAGAGGCAGTCAGTGAATAAGTACCGCTAGAAGTAATTATTGCCGAAGTATTAGCTAAGGCATCATCCGCAATGGTTCCAGGGCCACTCCATTGATAACTTACATCCGCCTCAATCATGGTAGCTCCCAGAACTAGCTCGTCATCTTGACAAACGGTAGTATCGGGTAGAACACTGAGCACTGGCAGTGCCAAGAAATCAACTACCACCGAGTCTAAAGATGGTACTGGACAGTCCGCATTGGTTACGGATAGCAAATAAGTTGT
Source organism: Saprospiraceae bacterium (assembly GCA_013214355.1). Lineage (GTDB taxonomy): Bacteria > Bacteroidota > Bacteroidia > Chitinophagales > Saprospiraceae > DT-111. Next base: position 57,403 of record JABSSL010000020.1, read on the forward strand.
GCTTTCGGTTGGTGTAGCTGATGGATTAGCCTCAGTTGAGTTGAATCCGCCCGGGCGAGAAGTCCAAACATAAGAAGTACCATCCACTGGCGCTCCACCTAAGTCCAACGATTCACCCTCACAAAGCGTCAAATCATCTGCAATATTATATTGAGGAGCTTCACTGTCTAATACGGTCAAGGTCATATCGTCCGTGAGCGTACAAGAAGGGGTTACCAGTGTAACTGTAACGGTGTAGTCTCCCGCAGCATCAGCTGAAACCATAGGATCAGGACAATCGGTACAACTCAAAGTGACCCCATCCTGTGCTGACCAAGTATAGTCTCCAATATCAAAATCTAATCCGGCCACGATCTGGAATTCTTCTCCTCGACATACCGTTGCATTTGGTCCTGCATCCACTGCATATACTACTACTTCTACCGAAATGGTATCCGTAAAGCAAACGCCTTGAATTTCGGCTTGATAAGTTGTTGTTTCATCCGGTGTAGCAATCGGATCAAAGCAGTTGTTACAAGACAAAGATTCTGTTCCACTGATCCAGGTAATATTATCTACTACCTCCTCAATCTGAATTTGTACAGAAGAACCTTGGCAAACTACCGTATCACCGGCGGTAACTTCTGGAATAATTGGATCCAAAACGGCAGCGTCTGATGGCCCCCAATCAATAGAAATTTCTCCACTCTGAATATCATTTCCCCAGTCATTGACTAGCACTAGGTAAATTTCGCCAGGTTGGGCTTGAATTGGTCTTACGAAATCGTCCCCTCCTGCTCCAGGCTCAGCCCCACAGTCATATTCATCCGTAACGGGTTGGCCATCAGCATTTACATTCGCTAGTCCGGTTGGCTCTACGCCAGCCGCCCATGAAGAACGTACGGGTTGATTCGTTTCTATAAAATTGATCACCTCATTAGGGCTAAGACAAACTTGCTCGTTCGTAAAAGGTCCCCAAACATTGAAGTCAATATCGGAAGCTTCAGATGGATTAGCCGCTTCGATGATGAAGCCAAAATCTCCAGCTTCTTGCGCCTCAATACTGAACCAATAGTAGTTTGGCTGATTAGATCCGATGTTTAACCAACATCCATCATTTTGCCCTTCATTAAAGGCTATATCTTGAAATCCTTGTTGGAATTGTAAGACAACGGGTAAACCGTCTTCCCGTAAACAACCATTTAAGGGGTTGCAAAGGGCATTGGTTAGAGCGGGCGAAAGGGCACAGTCTGTCTCGGTGATATTAATATCAAAAGTTGTACAGCCCGACGCATTTGCCACCACGATATAATAAGATCGTGGATCCTTTAAATCTACACTGCCAATCACCCCAGCAGCTCCCACTCCCACACAACTCGAATTGGGGTCGTTTGGTGGTCCATCTAATACCAATACCCCCGTTCCTGGAGCCGCATTAGACAGTTCGATTCTGGCGCAAAGATTGCCAGGAGAGTCGTAGCGGAATACATAATCTGGTCCTTGTACAAAACTCGCTCCTTCACAAGCCGTTTGCCCGATAGAAGCACCACCTTCACAGGTGTCAAAGGAATCGGAGAATGGTATGCTAGCAATTTCTGTTGGATTGCCTGAAGTAGAACCGCCACACGCGTTAGGGGTACAAGTCCAGGTCAACATAAATCCATCAAGATTAACGGAAAGGTCAGATTGGAATTGAATCGTAGCACAATCGCTTTCTACGTAAACCGGCAAATTATTAACTACGCCAAATAAGTTAGCGACCAAAGGTGCATCTGTACTGGTTCCTGCATAAACGCGAAGGAAGTCAATACCAGCTCCAAACAAGGTTTCTGTCGCTAATTCTACTACATCAATTTGAAGGCAAGAATGCGGATCATCTGGACAAATGGTGAAAGTACTATTCTCGTTGATGCCATAGGCGCCATCCGGTCCACCTGAATCATATAAGGTCCCAGTACAAGCTGTTGTGCTAGGCGCATCTCCTATATTGAAGTCTGCGACAAATTCTTCTACACATACGGTAAAATCACCCCAGTTTGGAGTGCCCGTAGCCGAAAAATCATTGATACGTAAGAAAAAAGTAACATTTGCGGAAAGGTCAAAAAGATCTAACTCCAAGCTACTTGCTCCATCATTACTGGATAAACAGGCAATCTCCTGTAGTCCATTTACCAAACAGGTACCGCGATAAACCGCTATTTGTGGATTCTGTAGCGCCGAATTCGCCCCGGCATCTGTCCCGGTGACACGAATCGTCACATCTCTGATCTCATCAGTGGTGGTAAAAGTAAACCACACATCATTTTGCGTGGTACCTCCATTGAAACAAGTCGGATTGTTTCCAACACCTATATCACTAGCCGTGGCATCTACGTTGGTGTAGACCGTCTGCCCACAATTTGGCACGACACCCAAATCAACTTCTGCACTACATTCGTTATTACTCGGAGCCTGTCCATATGTAAAATTAATTAGGAAAAGGGAGAGCGTAACGAGGAGAATGTTCTTCATTATGATGACTTTCTTTTGGAAATTGGTTCTGTAACTTTTGGCGATCAACTTATTCGAGGGCTGATTCCGTTTGCGCATTTCGAATAAGCGCTATTTGACGAGGAAAAATGTAGTTTCCCGCTTCCTTCTAGCCGCTTTTTCATCTTGCTGTCATTGGGTTTGTTCAGGTTTTTAGACAGCTTGATCCATGCATTGCGTTGACCAAAAATAAACAAATTTTATAATTTCCATTCTGAAAGGCTCATATAGTAAAGACAGCCGACATAATACCGGCTGGCTCTATTCTTTTTTGGGCAGCCAAGCAACCTAGACCGCCCCACAAACCGTAGTAGATTCTAAGCGAGAAACCCGGGACTAAGGCTCCGTGATGAATTGAATTACGCGGCGAATTACGTCGGGGTTTTTTGTAATCTGATAATGTCCGTATCCTTTGGAGATCAGCACATTGGCTTGATCAATAGATTCAAATATGGCCAAGGCTTCACTGACGGGAACCACTCTATCCTCTTCATCATGAACGATGAGGATATCCTCCGTCGTAATGCTGTTCCCCCATTTTCCTAGACTAGCCTTGGCCACAGGCATGAGCATTTTATATTCAATGATAGTACGAAAATGTTTCTGGGCGGGTTTGGGGACACGCATAAAGTCCGTTGCTTGCTTTAACATCAACTTCATATCGTTTGGCGAACTTATGGTCACCACTCGACGGACTTCGGCGTCTATCTCCAATTGACTTAGCGCATACATCATTGCCACCCCCCCAAAAGAATGGCAAATGGCCGCCTCCACTGGCCCAACATGATGAATGAAAGCACGAATGGCTTTTGCAAATTCCGGCAAATTGGTTCTACGCCCTTCAGAGTTGCCGTGTGCCGGACCATCAAAGGCTACCACTCGGTAACCTTCCGCTAAGAAGGGATCAACGAAGCTACGCATGGCAGTACCCCTGGATTCCCAGCCATGAACCAATAGTATGGTCTTCTCCCCTTTACCCCAGCTGTAGCCCTTCAAGACCTGCTTGCCATAAAGGAATTCAAATATCCTTGCCTTTTCTAATGTTGGATCGGATACTCTATGGCGGGCTCTTCTCCTAGGAGTCGTAAACAAGGTGTAGGTTAATTTTCCGGCTGCTTTTGGGAATATCCTCCCGATGGTTTGAAAACCAAAACGGATCGGGTGTATCAACCAAGGCGTTTGCACGCCCTCTTCCTTCTTTTTCTCTGGCCAATCCGAAGCCAGGTATTCAATTCTTTTAACTGCTTGCATTTCAATCGGGTTTTAAAGAATCGATCATCTCTACCAAATGATGAGCGATAACATCAAAGTAGTGCACATCTTTGTAAAGCTCAGCCATCATGATTCCACCTTCCAATACAGCTATAAATCGTATCGAAAAATCCCGAGCGTTTAGGTCTATTCGAACCTGTCCTTTGGACATGCCCTTCTCGATCGTATACACCATACGATTGATCCAGACATCCATCTGTTCCTTAACGGCAGCATGTAAAAAGCGATGGGTATTTTTCGTATCAACAGCGGTATTTTGGATGGGACAGCCACCCTCCACCGGAGGATTCAAGATTCTTTCTTTATAGAAGTATACAACGGCCTTTAACTTATCTAAGGTATTATCAATGACCTTAGTACGACGCCCCACTTCTAGTAGAACTTTTTCCACCGCCAGTTCGAAGGAGGCTAAGGCTATTTCTTCTTTACTCTGAAAATGTCCGTACAAAGCACCTTTTGACATCTTGGTCGCCTCCATAATATCCTTCATGGAAGTGCCAGCATAACCATTAAGATTAAATAGTCCTGCCGACTTGTCTAATATATGTTGCCTTGTTTTTTCAGCCTTAGTCATTGACATTGTACCGATGTAGTTTCTTATGGTATCATTAGGTAAAGCTTCTCCTTATGACGCTTATCTTTTCCGAGAAGACCACCTACATGTTTAATAGTTCAGCTTTAATCTCCTCAATCTGCCGAAGATGATGCGCATTGTGGTAAATGACAAAAAACAGCATTTCCCGTACACTTAAGTTTCCCATTGCTGGATGAGGAATAACATAATCATCTAATTCCTCCTCGCCCCATTTCGCAGCCACTTCCTGAAAGCCAACTGAGACCTCTTTCCATTGGGTCCGAGCTGCATCTAAGGTTTCAACCGCTTCCTGTTTGGGTTGAAATCGGGCGGGTGGAATGATGTTCTGTTCGCTAAGTATCTGTAGATATCTAGCTTTTAAATCGCTAAAGTTCTGCCCCTTTCGATCCAGTTCTCCAAACATATGGCGCATTTGTGGCTTCGGTAAATGAAGCGCTTTCAAAACGGGCACATTGGACAAAATCAGGTGTTCCATCTGTTGAGCTATATTCCATTTCCCCTTAAATCCCACCTGGCACTGCCCTGGCATTAACTCTCCAAGGCTTTGGTCCACGATTTGAAAACTTTCCGCTAATCCTTCAAAAATACTTTGCTTGGTTGTAGGTGTTGCTTCCATCTCATTTGTTTTGGTTTGATCTTTTTCACTTAGCCCTATGTTAATCACCTACACGCAGTGTACAAAATACGCTCATTGATAGGGTTCAGTTCAAATGACTATTCAAAGTTATGACTTTTTTCTAAAAAATAAACCGATCGGTCTTTTTTAACATTTAAAACAATCTAATTAACTTTGCTCGCATGGAAGAAGTCTATTTGGGATTAGGAAGTAATATTGGGGATAGGAAAAAACATATTAGTCAGACTATCAACGAAATAGAAAATAAAATTGGTCCATGCCTGCAGCAATCTCGTTTATACAAAACGGCAGCTTGGGGAAAGACCAATCAGTCTTATTTCATCAACCAAGTCATCAGAATCAGTACAAAAAAGGCCCCAATCGACATCTTAGATGGTGTTTTAGCTATAGAGAAACAGCTTGGGCGAGTAAGAAAAGAAAAATGGGGTGAACGCAGTATTGACATCGACTTGCTCTTCTACGGCTCAGAGATTGTCGAGCTACCTAGGCTATTGGTGCCCCACCCTTTTATTGCCGAACGCCGTTTTGTTCTCGTACCCATGAACGAAATCGCGCCAGACTTCATCCATCCTATTTTTGAACGCAGTATCAGGGATTTATTAGCCGATTGCCCTGATACCTTAGCTGTAGAACCCTTGGATTAAATCAAAAGCACAGAATCTATCCCAAATCAGCGGCTTTATCTACTTCGACTTGGAAATTCATCAAGGATTATCGAAATTCAGCCGCTCAAACATGCAGTTACCCAACATACCATACCAATTCATTGCCATAGAAGGGAATATCGGGGCAGGGAAAACCACTATCTCGAAAAGAATTGCTGCGGATTATGGTTTCAAACTCATTTTAGAACAATTCACAGATAATCCGTTTTTACCCTTCTTCTATGAAAACGCTGAGCGCTACGCCTTTCCCGTAGAGTTGTTCTTCATGACGGAGCGGCACAAGCAATTGCAGCAAGAACTGGCCCAACAGGATTTGTTTCAAAAGAACATCGTAGCGGACTATTTCTTTCTCAAAACGCTTCTTTTTGCCCGAAATAATCTAAATGCTGAAGAGTTTCGCTTGTTCCAGCGGCTTTTCCATATCCTAAATGCCAACTTCCCGAAGCCGGAATTACTTGTGTATTTACATAGACCTGTTCCTAATTTACTGGAAAATATAAGGGGAAGAGGTAGAAGCTTTGAAGAGGAGATTTCCCCAGTTTACCTGGAAAAAATCCAAAATGCCTATTTTGATTTCTTTAAAACGGCGGCGAATCTACCTATCTTGATCTTGGACGTGGAAGAAGCAGATTTCTTGGCCAATCCAGGTCACTATGAGATACTTTTGGGCCACCTTAGTCAGGGCTACTCTACTGGAGTCCACCGAATAAAAATCAAATAATCGAATGAAAATCAATCTCCCAGAAACCGGACAGGAACGCATCGTGATCGTAGGTGGAGGTTTTGCCGGGCTCACCCTGGCACGTAAATTGGCCAAAAGCCAGTACCAGGTAGTTTTAATCGACAAGAACAACTACCACCAATTCCAGCCCTTATTCTATCAGGTTGCTATGGCCGGTCTGGAGCCCAGTTCGATTATCTTCCCTTACCGAAAGCTCTTTCAACATCATAAGAATGTATTTATCCGAATGACGGAAGTCACTGGGGTAGATTTAGACATAAAACAGTTGCAAACCCCTTATGGCATAGTCAATTATGACCATCTCATCTTATCAATGGGCGTAGATACCAATTTTTTTGGTAACCAACAGATCGCGGATTTAGCTATGCCCTTGAAGGACGTTTCCGAAGCTTTGCTATTGAGAAATAAGATCCTAGAGGACTATGAGAAAGCCCTGGTCATTACCGATTATGAAGAAAGACAACGCTACATAGATATTGTCATCGTTGGGGGCGGCCCAACTGGCGTGGAGGTAGCTGGTGCTTTGGCTGAGATGAAGCAATTTATCCTACCAAAGGATTATCCAGAAATGGACATTAGTGAGATCGATATCTATTTGGTTCAGAGTGGTCCTAGGCTACTGAAAGGCATGTCGGAGGAAGCTAGTAAAAAGGCACTCACCTTCCTGAAGCAGTTGGGGGTAAAGGTCCGATTGAATACCCGGGTTAAAGACTTTGATGGTCAATATGCCTATATGAATGATGGTACTTCCATTCGCACCTCCAAGGTAATTTGGGCAGCAGGTATCAGAGGGAATATCATAAAGGGCCTTCCCGAAGAGGCAATTTGTCGTGGCAATCGACTGTTAGTGGATGACTTGCATCGGGTAAAGGGCGTTGAGCAGGTCTACGCGCTCGGAGATTTGGCTCAAATGGAATCGGAAGCCTATCCACATGGCCATCCACAGGTAGCCCAGGTAGCTATCCAACAAGCCAAAAATCTGGCCCGGAACTTCAAGCGCAAACTAAAGAACAAGGAGTTGAATCAATTTGAATACGATGACAAGGGATCAATGGCAACCATTGGGCGCCACCGGGCTGTAGTAGATTTGCCAAGATTCAAATTTCAAGGAGGCTTTGCCTGGTTTGTCTGGATGGTCGTTCACCTCTTTGCCATCCTTGGTGTCAAGAATAAGATCTTTGTTTTTATCAATTGGGTTTGGAACTACCTCACTTACGACCAGTCTCTGAGGTTGATCCTTAGGGCCAAGACGCCGCCACAGGTCCAATCCTCCGAAAGCAAAAATTCTTCCGAAGCATAAGCATGAAAGAACGACTTTACAGGCACGCTCTTTCATGCTCCACAGGAGGAAAAGCTTAGTTATTCTTCCCTTCTTTTTTCACCGGTTCACTAGGGTTTAGGGTAGGCGACACAGGAATCAATGTACCATCTTTTGATTGCGTACCATTAATGGCTGGTATCGGTAGTATTGTGGGCAGAATTGGTTCTGGCTTTGGATCTGGCTTGATGGATGGAAAACTCAATACAGACTTTAAGGGCCGGGTCGATCTCCCTGCCGACCTATTACCCTGAAGATGAACATCCAAGGAAAGGTTGTAATTGATCATATTCCGATCATCAATCTTATCCAGCGGGTAGGTATCCAAACTTTCAATCGTAATATAATATCGGCGTCTTTGTGGATCAGCTTGAATATCGGCAAGGTTAACATCAATTTTCTTATCACTTCGCCGAACCATCAGGTTTCCAATATAGGGTATAGTATTGAAATCCACAGGATTATCACGATCCTCTAGATCTACTACAAAACGCCACTGGAAAGCAAATCGTCGATCTTCCTTCTTACTTAAGTCAAATTCCCCACCGGATATATTAGCAATGGGGTGGGCACTGGTCTGAATTTCCTCATTTACATTCAAATATAAAAAGGTGCCACCTACTGGCCTTCTACTCTTAATCCGATAGGATAGCTTCAAGTTTCCTGGACGAGAAGCTAAGGGTCCCCTGAAGTTGCTAGCTAAGGGCTTACCAATCACGGTGAAGCGACAACCAAAGGCTCCGGTCTTACTGTCTTGAAAGGGCTCCGCACGAAGGGAAGGTTCGCCATCATATACACCCGGTGTGACGTAATCGAGTTCCCAAAAGTTGGCCGTCATATCTTCCGGAATTCCCTCTACGATGACATAGTGCTTATGCTCTGCGCCTTCAGTCATTAAAGGAAAATCTCGGGTTTCCTGAAAAATCGGTTTGATACCAGCAAAATACCCAGCAATATCCGTGGGGCGAGGCAAAGGAGCGTATAAGTTTTGACGATAATAATCTCCTCCAAAGTCAGCAAAGATAATCGTCTGCCAATCTGTACCCGAGAAGGTGGTGCCGGAAGTTCTTCCCAAGCCAAAGCTGGTCTTCAAACGGGAAGAGAGTGGCCCATTTATATTCACTCCCACTTCTGACTCCATACGGAAGTTATCCTCCGCAGAAGAACTATGCTTGATCATTACCCCTTCGAATTCTCGTAAGTAGTAGGCTTGATTGACAAATTGTGGATTAGTGGTATAGAAGCTCCAAAGATTCATCATGGCTTCCGTGGTACGATCGTCATTCGCCTGCAGCACTACTCCTAAAGGAGACTGGAAAGAACCAGAAAGGGCTACCACGCTAGATTCTCGTCGATCATCAGAATTCAATGCAGTTTTAAAAGCTACGTACGGTGGCTCAATGCCCGCGTCAAGAGCGGCCTTTAAATACCCACTGCAATTCTTAGTTAGAATAAAGGAATCAAAATTGTCATCCGGATTGATAACAAATTGGTTATTGACACTAGGAATTCTAAGTATTCTGGATGGACTAAACTTGATCGCACCGAAGGGTTTGTCTACTTCCTCCCGATTAAAGATATAGTAGAGCAAACCGCCACCACGTATATCCGCCATCTCAACCTTGGTTCGGAGATCTCTTCTCCCTAGAAATTTACTGATATCGTAAGGAACAAAATCTCGCTTGCCATCTCCGATGGAGAAGCCGCAATAGGAAGTATGTTTCTTGAAGATGTTTTGTAAGGCATAGCCTAATGAAATGCGCGAATAGGATCGTTGGGGGGGCCATTCTTCGCCCCGTATCTTTTCTAATTTACTCTTGAATCTGCCATACTTTTGGGCAGATATTTCTTGCAGGGGGCTTAATAATAGGACAAAAACTAATAACAGTAGTGGCCGAGTACTCAATTCGGAACTCATACAATAGTTGATTTTTCAGTTATTCTTACCTGGAGGCTATCTCCGATAAAACCGCAAAAGGTCTTATCACCTTATAATGCAAAAAAAGAAAAAAGTTACTTGGAGAGCCGTCCTTTTTATGAAATCTTTAACAGAGAACTATGCTAGAATCGGATAGAGTAATTGAGAGATGGCGTTATTGGGATGAGAGATACCTGTACGAGTTCTGGAACCTCAGTTAAGGTATTGTTCTCGTCCGAATAGTTGGAGCGCACTCGAATATAGAGCGGGTTCTGGCGGAAATAGGCATTGTATACCCCCACATTAAGGATATGCATTAGATTACCAGATTTAAAAGTCATATTCGCACCTACATCGAGGCGATGATATAGGGGCATAGAGGTCGCATTTTTCCCTTCAAATTTTGGAATGCGCACCTCAATCACTTCAGCATCTGCTGTACCTGGCACGCGCAAGGGTATACTCCCTTGGGGAAAGGTAAAACGAGATCCAGAGCTCAATGTCCAATTAGCCGTCAATTCCAGCCAAGGGTTGACCCGGTGAGCCACCACGGTTTTTAGATCGTGTCTTCTATCGTATTTGAAAGGGAAAGGATCTCCATTATTAACGAATTCAAACTGTCGATCAGACCAAGCCAGCGTATAAGCCAACCAACCACTGGTTCTACCTTGAGTCTTCCGCAACATCACTTCCATACCATAAGCCTCGCCCTTCCCTTGCGTCACATTGGTTTCCCAATTATTGAAGAAGTTAGCTCCTTCAGAGTAGGTCAGCAGATTATCCATACGCTTGTAGTATCCTTCTACTCTCAGGCTGACGTCTTCCTTTAGATTCATCCTAAAGCCTGCTACTCCCTGCCAGGTATCTTGTGGTTTGATACGGTTAGTAGAAGGAACCCAAATATCAGATGGTAACCCCAGACCAGAAGGAGACAACAGATGAAGAAACTGGGTCATTTTACTGGCCGAAGCCAAGAAACTTAGTTTAGGATGGACCTGCCAATGAGCAGAAATTCTCGGCTGCAAGGAATGATAAGATTTGCCTCGTACGTGCATATTGGACAGACGAAGCCCTGCATTGATAAAAAGTTCGTCACTGAGTTGATACTCATTTTCGACATAAAAGTCGTATTCATGTGTACGGATATTAAGTATGTCAATACCCAGATCATTGTCCCGCACGGTATCTTGCGAAACCACTACCCCATTCGCCATTCCTCTCACCGAACCACTGAATCCAAACCGAACATAAGAACGATCAAAAGGGATATAATCAAAATCTGCGCGGATAGCAGTTTCTTCGATGTTGGATTGGAAAATTCCTTCGTACTTTCGGTGCTGATAGGCACCAGTATTAAGCAAAATCACAGAATCTCGTTCATCAAAATTTACCTCAACATCTAGATTCGTATAAGAGGCCGTAATATTGGCCAACAGGCGATTATTAAATACGTGATTCCATTTGAAGGCTGCTAGGCGATTGCCCCAATCAAAGCGTTCTTCATATCGTTGTGGGAAATAATAAGACAGTAGAAGATCATTCGGCCCTTTCAGATTCAAGGTATCACCTGCAAAACCTTCATTAACAAAGTTGTCCGCACCTTGATAGTAGGTTAAATAGACCTTATCCTTATCACTAAATCGATAATTGACCTTGGCATTAATATCATGAAAATCGTAACTGGTAAATCCATCATCTCCATTAGCCGCCTTGATGTTGGAGGAAAAGGGTTTGAGGTACCAATTGATTAAAGCCTTCCTAGCGCTGAAGATAAAGGAACTCTTGTCCTTTACGATGGGCCCTTCAATCGTCATGCGGGTGGTCAACATCCCAATATCCAATCCGCCTTTAAATTCCCGCTTATTCCCATCGCGCGTGCGAATGTCGAGAACGCTACTGGTTCTCCCCCCAAATCGAGCCGGGAATCCGCCCTTTAGCAGTCTGGCACTACTAATCGCATTACTATTGAAAATACTAAACAAGCCCGCCGCATGCGCAGTGTAGTAAACGGGCACCCCGTCAATCAGAATCAAATTCTGGCCAGGTTCACCTCCTCTAACGTGCATCCCTTCTACCCCATCGGTCCCGGACTGCACTCCCGGGAGCAAATAGGTGGTACGAATCAGATCTGATTCACCGCCCAGCCGAGGAACTTGGTTGATATCTGCTACGTTGATATATTCCTCACTTACCCCGGTTCTAGGGCTGTCACTAAGAGAATCATTAGCAACAACAATAACTTCCGGAATCATGTTAATCGACTGCTTCAAACTAAACTGAAACTGCTGATTGGCTTTCAATTCAAAGCCCAGTCGCTGCGCCTCATACCCCACGTAGGAAAGCGACAAGTCTACTGGTCCACCCGGCAAGGTAAGGCTGAAAAATCCATCGCTGTTCGTGATGGCAATTTTCTGTGTGATAACGTCCACTATAGTGGCCCCAATTAAGGGTTCTAGGGAAGCACTATCCGTTAGAAAACCACTAATGGTAAACCAACGCTTGATGGGAGGAGGTTCTCCTACGTAGACAATAATGCGGCGATCCCGCTGAACGTATTGTAGAGAAGTATTTTTGAAGAGATGCTGAAGTACGTCAGAGACGCGCTTTTGATGAGCATGATAAGTGATGTACTTATCCGGCAGGATGTCACTACTGAAGGAAATTTGCACATCTGCCTCATCGGTCAATAAGAAAAGCGCCTCCTCTAATGATGTATTATCGAAGATAATAGAGATCTGAACATCAAGTGGCTTTTGAGCCCAAGCACTGATACTGAAACCTCCTAGAAACAGTAAAAGCAGGACCTTTCTCATCTAATCCATGGATATTGATCAAATATACAAGTAAATGCGCATAGTATCAAACGCCCAGGAGTCCGATAACAGCCCTTTATGGTTTCCGAATCATTGGGTCTCCGCGGCGACTTATTGCACTCGATTTCTACTATTCCAAAACCTATTTTCACCCCCCAGACACCTCAAGCCATTATAAGATAGTAGAGAACACGAGAGTGCTACATAATGAGACAATTTTGCTACCTTGGACCGGAAACTTTCGATATCTTGATTTATTATAATTCAAGTTTTTTTTGAATTTTACGGCAGCTTTAGCAATTCAGGCAAAGGAGAATCATACCAGCAAGCTTCCAAATGCCGGGTGTAAAGCATAGCCTCGAGACTCTTAGAGAATGAGAATTTAGTAAAACAATTGATCCCCATTCGTTCGAATCCTGATTCGAGCCCTCACAAGACCAAAAGCGAAACATAGCCCTATCTTTTTCGACCAAAAATCCCGACGAACTTGATTGTAAAACCTTCATTGAGGTGTAGCAAAGTCGTAAGGGATAAACCAGAAAACAGGGTTCTCTAACAATTCCTGTGTTTTGGAGTCACCCTTTTAGCTTAAAGTGTTGCCGCCATTGGGCGCAATTCTTCTTGCTAAAACGCTGACCATAGAAATTATTAGAGAGCGTGAAACAGAAAACATTTATTCAACTATTAACCAAGTTAACATGCAGTTTGCGACGACAGATCTGGTTGTTTTTGCTGGCTACATCATAGCCATGATGGGGTTTGGGATTTGGATAGCCAATCGTGAAAAAGCGACCACCTCACAAGATTACTTTTTGGCAAGCAAAGCACTTCCCTGGTGGGCAGTAGGTGGCTCCCTTATTGCCTCCAACATTTCCACTGAACAAATTATGGGGATGAATGGCTCTGGTTTTGAAATCGGGATGGCCATCGCTTCTTATGAGCTAATGGCGGCCATTACGTTAATCATTGTAGCCAAGTTCTTCCTACCGGTCTTTTTGAAAGAAGGCATATCCACGATGCCTCAATTCTTGGAACGGCGCTACAATAAGTCAGTCCGTTCCATTATGTCGATCTTCTGGGTAGCGCTATTTGTCTTCGTCAATATCACTTCCGTCTTGTATCTAGGTGGTCTAGCCATCGAGTCCTTGCTAGGCATCAACTTGATCTGGGGTATTTTGGGTTTGGTAATATACTCAGCTTCCTTCTCCATTTTTGGTGGTTTGAAAGCAGTAGTGTGGACGGATGTGATCCAGGTTGTGGTGTTGGTACTGGGCGGAACATTGGCCTCCTATTTTGTCGTTTCTGCGGTGGGCGATGGCAGCTTCTTTGGTGGTGTAAGTACGCTATTTGAAAAAACACCTGAGCGATTCAACATGATCTTCTCCCCTACCGATACTTATACGGAGCAAATCTCTGGCGAGACCAAGTCTTCTTATGCCTTGCTTCCAGGTTTTGCCGTCTTATTCGGCGGGATGTGGATTGCGAATATTTACTATTGGGGAAACAATCAGTATATCATACAAAGAGCGTTGGCAGCTAAAAGCCTTGGGGAAGCGCAGCGTGGGGTAGCCTTTGCAGCCTTCATTAAACTTTTCATGCCCATTATCGTGGTATTGCCTGGTATTGCAGCCTTTATCTTGAATGCGGATATTGAAAAAGCAGATGAAGCTTTTCCATGGGTACTCAACAATTATGTCAGCACCGGATTTAAGGGATTGACTTTTGCTGCCCTGGTAGCTGCCATTGGATCTTCCATTAGTTCAATGGTCAATAGTGCATCCACCATTTTTACGCTTGACATCTATAAAGAACACCTGAATAAGGAAGCCAATGAGACGCAATTGGTTCGGATTGGTAAGATTGCAGCTAGTGTCGCTTTGTTGATTGGTGCCTTGTTGGGACCGCTTCTAGGTAACCTAGGACAAGTAATTCAATTCATTCAGGAGTATACAGGTTTTATTAGTCCAGGTGTAGTGGTCGTATTCATCTTTGGTATGTTCTGGAAACGTGCCACCCCGAATGCAGGTTTGGTGGTAGTATTGGCTTCCATACCACTATCCATCGCTTTCAAAGCGTTGTATCCAGATTTACCATTCGTGGATCGTATCGCCATTACCTTCTTGATCTGTGTATTCCTACTGATCGGAATTTCCTTGTATGAAATCAAGACCAAAAAGCAAGCAGTAACAGACGCTCGCCTCCGTTGGGGAGTGATTGCGGCCATTATTGGCATTGGGATGGCCACTGGTATTCGCATCCTATTTGAAGATATTCCGAATGTAGGTAATGGTACAGGCTATCTAGTAATTGCCTTGAGCATCGCAGCTATTGGGTTGGTGCTGGGAGAGAAGAAGGAAGATCACGAAAAAGCTTTACAAATCGACAATAAATTATTCAAGACGGATGGCATTTTTAATATTGCTGCAGTAGCGATTACCTTGATCCTGGTAGCGATCTATACTACACTTGGATAATTAAAAGACGGTAAATACCTAAAACCATATACAAAAATGGGCCGATACTGATGCGTATCGGCCCTTAATTTTTGAGTAGAGGCGTTATTTAGGGATACATATCGAAGTCAATAAGGACTTCGATCACTGGTCATTACTGGTGCGACAATTACCACCAATAATTTGATAGTGCTCTTTATTTATCTTTTTCAACTTAGCATTGAAGCCTTGTTCTATTTCAGAAAGAACCGTCTCTAACTTTTCTCGCTCATAGCGGGAGTTAAAGGTACATGATCCGATTTCGGTATTTACCAACTCTACTTTGGCGCCATAATAACGTTCGATGATTTGAACGATAGTCTCCATTTTCAATCTTCTGAAATCCAATCGATTGGTTCTCCACGACTGCGCATTTAAGGCTGGGATATCTACTGCCTCGATCGCTACAACTTCCTGTCCTTCGTTCAATGGTTCAAGAATAGCCATTTGTTTTGACTCTAGAACAACGGAATCATCACCATTAGGTCGACTAAACATCACCTTACCACTTTCTACTTCTACTTCCGCAAATTCCTCCTCTGGATAGGCACGTAAGTTGAATGCTGTGCCTAAAACCTCAACATGTCCATTCGGGCAATCGATAACAAAGGGATGCTGAGGGTCTTCAGCTACCGAGAAATAAGCTTCTCCCACTAATCGAACCTCTCGTTGATCTCCAAATTGCGCTGGAAAAATCAGTTTACTGTCTTCATTCAGGATAACACGGCTACCGTCTGGTAGTCCTATCTCTTTCTTTTCTCCTGGATTAGTAGAAATAGCCATCATCTCTGGCTGTCCAGGCTGGAAACTATAATAAACAGCTAAGCCCACACCAATAAGCAGGGCAATAGAGGCCGCCATTCTCCAATTAAAAGATTGTCTCTTTATGGGACGAATTGGCGTTTCTTCGGGAGTCTGCGCAATACTACTCTTAAAGCGAGAAAAACCCTTTTCTAAATCGGGCTCGAATCCCGCCTTATAAGATCCAGTCATTGACCAGACCTTGTTGAGTTCATTCTCAACACTAGCATTGTCTGGTTCCGAAAGCCACTGGTTCAAGTCAGCGGTTTCTTCCTCAGGCAGCTTCCCTTGAAGCCTTTGAATAATTCGATGCAGGTTCTTGTCTACGCTCATTCAGAATAACACTTATTCGGCTTATCAGATGAAGTATAACTTCACCACTAGTGAATTAGCAATGTTAAAGGGCACCTTGTTGTCCAACCGAGATCGCTTAGAGTAGGGCACCTTGTTTAAAAATCGAAAGTGAAAAAGTGTGTCTTAGGTGGTACCCTACAAAAATCGTATAAATACGATTCCTTTCATCGGTTTCCTTCATAATTATTTGCATCCTTAATGACACAAAATAATTCTTTTGCCCCTACGCCCTTTTTAGAAAATTTGAGCGACCAAGATTGCCCAGATCGGAAGATAGGGGCCTAGGGTCTGTCTCAATAACTTGAGGGCTTTGGTAATTTGATTCTCGACAGTCTTGGGAGATATCTTGAGTTGTTCAGCAATTTCCTTGTAACTCATTTGCTCGAAGCGACTCAACACAAAAACCAAACGGCAGCGCTCGGGCAGCTGGTCCACAGCTTGATCTATAATCAACTGTAATTCAGCAGCTTCCAGCTTTTCATCACTTAGTGGCGCTTGTAGTTTTAGTTGTCCCACGACAGTGGAATCGTCCAACTTTATTTTTTGGTCTCGTAGATAGTTGAGAGCCTTATTAACGGCAGCTCGACGCAAATAGGCGGCGTAGGAAGTGTGTACTTTTAAATAGTCTTTCTTCCGCCAAAGCTCATAAAAAACTTCCTGCGCAAGGTCTTCCGTGATCTCTTCTTTAGGTATGATTTTGTACACTGCCTGACAAACCTTCTTGTAGTACAATCGGAATAACAGCTCAATAGCTTGCTCAGCGTCTTTTTGAAAAAGGGCTTTTAACTCCTGATCTGTATACTCTTGTTGCAAAAAACGGGATTTGTCGACACTAAAATGTCGGGATATGTGGTGATAGTGATCTCAAATTTAAAATTCTGGAGGAATATATTGCTTATTTTCTTCAATTTTCTGCTTCAGTAATATCGACGATTCAACTGGAGTGCACTGATTCCGCTGACATCTTCGGCCTATCCATTGTCGATGAAAGTTGAGGCATTCTTTTGATAAATGCACAGAAAAAAATACCTTAACACATCCGTTTAGATATGCAGACTACATTTCTCTTCTTCTGATCTATATAATTAATCGGATAAAATCTGCAATAAACACTAACTCCTAATATTGTATGAAGAAAGTATTACTTTTTCTAGTGACCGCGTTGATGACGCCCCTGTGGTCCTTTGCCCAGGAAGCGGCAAAAACGACTGACGAAAAGATAAATGAAGTATTCCAGCCTATTACAGATGCTGTAAGTAGAGTCATCTTCTTCACAGTGTCCTTGGGTGATTTCACGATTCCTTTTGTACTCATCTGGCTAATTATCGGTGCCCTAATTTTTAGTGTCTACATGGGCTTTGTCCAATTCACCGCTTTTCGGCATGCCATTGATGTAGTACGTGGAAAGTATGACGACCCAAATGATAAAGGAGAAGTATCACACTTTCAGGCGCTAACGGCTGCCTTATCAGGAACTGTCGGGGTAGGAAACATTGCCGGGGTAGCATTGGCTGTGGGTATTGGTGGCCCAGGAGCTACTTTTTGGATGATCATTGCCGGCCTCTTAGGTATGGCCTCTAAATACACGGAAGTTTCACTAGGTCTGATGTACCGTAACATTAATGCTGACGGGACTGTATCTGGTGGACCGATGTATTACTTGGATAAAGGGTTTAAAGAAAAAGGAGGCTTTTGGGGTCCCGTAGGTAAAGTACTTGCCGTTTTGTTTGCTATTGCTTGTATCGGAGGTAGCTTCGGAGGTGGCAACATGGTGCAAATTAATCAAGCAACTAACCAATTAATTACTGTTACGGGTGGGGATGCCTCTGCGCTTAGCGGTTCAGGTTGGATTTTTGGTTTGATTATGGCAGTATTGATCGGTTTTACGATCATTGGTGGGATCAAGAGTATTGTAAAAGTTACGGATAAGATCGTTCCTTTCATGGTCGGCATCTACATACTTGGTGCGTTGATCGTTTTGGGGGCGCACTTCACAGAGATTCCTGCTGCTTTCGGAAAAATCATCGGAGGTGCCTTTAATTCGGAGGCCATGTATGGAGGTGTTGTTGGGGTATTGATTCAAGGTTTCCGTCGAGCAGCCTTCTCGAATGAGGCAGGTGTAGGATCGGCTTCCATTGCTCACTCTGCTGCAAAAACAGATGAGCCTATTAGCGAAGGTGTAGTAGCTTTATTGGAACCCTTTATCGATACCGTTGTAATCTGTACGATGACCGCCTTGGTTATCGTTATCACGAACTACGGAGGAAACGGCGCGGAATGGGCCTTGAACGGACTGAATGACGCAAAGATTGCTCAGATCGACGTGACTTCAGCCGCATTTGAGTCCGTTATGAGTTGGTTCCCAGTAGTACTAAGTGTGGCTGTAATCCTTTTTGCCCTTTCTACCATGGTATCCTGGTCTTATTACGGTCTTAAAGCTTGGACCTACCTATTTGGTGAGGGTAAAACAAACGAGATCATTTACCAGATTCTTTTCTGCATCTTCGTAGTGGTTGGCTCGGCCATTTCTGCCAACGCAGTATTTGATTTTGGTGATGCGATGATCTTCGCCATGTGTTTCCCTAACGTATTTGGTTTGTATGTACTCATGCCAAATGTTCGTCGGGCATATTCGGACTACATGGCACGCATTAAATCAGGAGAAATCAAAAAAGTTGGGTAGTAATATCCCACTATAATTGCGATAAAAACGGGGCTCCATCACAAGATGAAGCCCCGTTTCATTTTATTCGCCATAAGTATTTTCTGGCTTAAGCCTTTTCTTTTTTGCTGCTAGCAATCAAAGTCAATGTTTGATCGGCCCACTTATGCGGAATCGGAAACAATCGATACTGCCAATGGTACCAGAGTGTACCGATGAAGGCTCCGATAGCTGCCCCTGTCACCACATCCTCTAGGAAGTGTTGCACCAAATAGATCCGTGATACCCCCACCAAAACCGCCATCAGAAGCAGGACAAGGCTCCAAGAACGCTTGTAGGAAATAGTTAGGGCCAAAAAGGTATACAAGGCAAAAGCCGACATGGTATGTCCGGAAGGAAAGCTGGTATTCCCGCCATGCATAGCTACCCCAGTCACTGGCACAATCATATCGAGCATACCCGCTTCTCTGAAATATAAAGCGGGGCGAGGTTGGGCAAAAATAGATTTCGTAATGGCACTAACTATGGCAACAAATCCCCCGATGAGCGGTAGCATCATGGCCGCGCGATAATTCACAAAAAACAGTAGCATCAATAGAAAAACGATATAAGCTATATGCTCACCTGCCTGTGTGAAATAGTAAAAAAAGGTATCGTTGAAAGGACTCCGCTGCTCACTGAAATAGAAAATGGCATCCCCTTTTTCAATGAACAATAACAAGATTCCTCCAAAAATTAAGAAGAGGCTAAAGGTGATCCAAAATAGCCGATTATGGCGCCACCAATGCAGGATAGGTTTATTGTGTCGTAACATCTTTGGAAAAGTAATTTCTTAAAATATCGATCGGTAAGATCATCATTCTGATCTGCCTCCGTTTATTCCCCTTCATTCATCATAAAATGGTCTCACACCATTACAGTGCAACAATAGGAATTTCCGAGCGATATTCCTCAGTCTTTCGACCAAGATTCTGACAAACTAGAAGCTGATGAGATAGGGTTCCAGGTGTGATGAAGACGTACCGGTAGCGGTCGAACTAAGCCGCAGGTTGGGCAGGAGCCTGCTCTTCTTCCTTCTTTTTAAAGATTTTTGCGAAGAAGCTAGCGTACTTGTCTAAATTGACCAATTTAGAATCATTCATAGCCTTATAGGTTAGCATTGCTCCAATCGGGAACAACACCAAGCAGGGTATCCAAGCAGCCAATTGAGCCGAAACCGCAAAGGTCTCCGCAATCTTCCGACAAAAGATGGTCAGGATTACAAATAACATGAAGAAAATAATCGAGACGAGGATAGGATAACCAAACCCACCTTTTCGCACAATGGCTCCCATGGGTGCTCCAATCAACACAAAAATGAAGCAAACCACTGCCATCGAGTATTTGGTATAGAGCTCATAGATATGCTTTACCTTGGATTCTCGCATGTTATCGATAATCCGCGTACCAGACTCCGCTTGACTCTTGATCGCTCTTACCGAAGATTTAGCCTTGGTTAAAATCGTTTTTCGGTGATAATGTGGAATCTGAACAAAAGCCTCGTGGAATAGCAAGGAGGTATCCGATGGTAACAAGCCTTTGTTCTCGCTCTTAGCCTGAAATTCCGCTACTTTGGGATTAGTGGAAGTGGTATTCGTGCTAGAGGATCGCCGGCCATTCTTGCTCTTTTCCACGGCACGTCTTTTGGCTTCCTTCATAGCAGCAGTAGGTTGTTGAAGCTGTTTTTTAGGTTTTGATGCCTTAGGTTTGGGTTTGACGGGTTTTGTTGGCTTGGGTTTGGGTGGGGTGGTATTGGTGATCTTTAAAGCGGCAATGGAATCCTCTGAACGCTTTCGCTTTGCCTTGGCGATGCGTTGCAAAGAATCATATTTCATCTCTTCGGCCAGGGTTAAGCTATCGTTTCTAGCCTTATCTATGGCCAAATCTCTCTTGATAAAGGTACTATCCAGTTTCAGAATACTGATGTAGTTTGCCAACTGATTTGAGCTATTGACTTCCCTTTCCCGAATCTTAATGGCAATAGAATCGATGGCAATGCGTAACTGCCCAATCGTCATCATACTTCTATTCTGCTTAAACAGCTCTTTATTGGTTTGGCTGAGATCAAATTCACCCAAATCAAACACCTTCGTCCAGCTTTTGAAGGACGTTCTAACGAAGGGGAAAGACTTATTTCGCTGAGAAGCAGAGCTAGGACTTGTTTCCATGTACTGATTCCCATCCTCCAAGTTCATAATGAAGTAAGATCCATTATCCGTCATGTACATTTGTCCCTCATTGGCTACAATCTGGCTCAGCTGCCCTTTGCTGGCGTCTTGATGGTCATAGATCATGACCTTTCTGATTTCCTTACCATCTTTCCCTTTTTCTCCGATCAAGATGGAGTACCCTTGGAAATCATCATTGAACACGCCAGCGTCCAGCCGCAGGGCAGGCTTCTGTCGTTGAATATCATACATCCGAGAACCAAAGTTCAGATTGGCAATCGGTATCAAATAATTGGAACAGAGATAGGAAAACACCACGGCGAACAGACCAAAGATGATAATGGGCTGCATCACTCGCAGTAGCGGTACGCCCGCCGACTTAAAACTGGACAGCTCGTAATGTTCTGCCAAGTTGCCCAAAACCATAACCGAAGAAATGAGGATGGCCAACGGCAAGGCCATCGGGATCAATCCCACACACTTATAGGCAAGCAATTCAATCAAGACAAAGAAGCCCAATCCTTTACCCGCAATATCATCAATGTACAACCACAAGATCTGCATCAACAATACAAAGATGGCGATCATGAAGGTCACGATGAAGGGGCCGACAAAATTGGCTATTAGTAACCGATCTAGCTTCTTTATTTTAAACATCGATGCAAAGATAGAATGAAAATGTTACTTAGTCTAATAAATGCCTACCCTTGACCTTTTGTTTACATTTTGCCTAGAACACAAGTAAATAAGGGCGAAACAGGTCATTACAAACAAAAATTCACAAAAAAAATTTCCCCACCTGTAACAAACCTACATTGGCTTCGTCTCCCCTTTGTACGGCGCAGAAATCCTGGGACAAAGCATTTCAAAAGAACTCGAAATTACTTGGTCCCTTGCAAAGAATCGCACAGCACAAATCTCAGGAATGAGTCTTCATTATTACAAAAAGAACATATTACCCATCAGTGACAAGCTTTTCCGCTTTGCCTTACGCATTGTCGGAGACCGGTCTGAGGCAGAAGATATCGTACAGGAGGTGATGATTAAGATCTGGAATAAGCGCAAAGATTGGGAGTTTATCGATAACATGGAAGCCTGGTGTGTGAAAATGACCCGCAACCTTTCCATTGATAAACTTCGATCTAAACACCGGCGCACCCAGAATCTTGATGGCTTGTTTCACTTGAAAGACTCCTCGGCCACTCCCTTGGAGAAGGCTGAAAGTAATGATACGATACATCACATCAGTAAGATGATGCAAGATTTGCCAGAGGCGCAACGTTTGGTTATGCAGTTGCGCGATATTGAAGAGTTGAGCTATAAGGAGATTATGGAACAACTGGACATGACGATGCCACAAGTCAAGACGAACTTGTTCAGAGCCAGAAATAAAATCAAGAAACGATTAAATAAAGAAGGTAATGGATTACGACAACATTCAAACCTTGCTTGAAAAATATTTTGAGGGAAATACTAGCCTTGCTGAAGAAAGACAATTAAAGGCCTATTTCCAGCAAAAAGAGATTGATCCAGCATTCGAAGCCTATCGAACACTATTCGGTTGGCAAGTTGAGGAACAATCGGTCAGCCTATCTAGTCAATTTCAGGACAAGTTGCTCGCAGAAATCGAAGCTCAAGAAAAGCCCGGTTTTGTGAGACGCTTTCTTAGACACCCCATGAGTCAAGCTGCGGCAGTACTAGTCCTGCTCGCTGGCATGTGGTGGGCTTACCAAACCGATACGGCAGCGGTTGAACCAGGAGAAGGAGTGACCGCCGAAATCAACTGGGAGCAATATGAACCCAAGACCAAAGAAGAGGCCCTCACTATTACACGCAATGCCATGGTGATGCTATCTAAGGAGCTGAACAGAGGCACCGCTCGGGTCGCGAAGGAAGTGGTAAAAGTACGGCAATTGGGTCGTATAGATCAATAATTGGTTAACCGTTGTTCTTACCAGAACACGCTAAATATCTAAAATATCTAATACAATGAAATGGATGAAGTTCACAATGGTATTCCTGCTTATGGGAGCAGTCAGCGGCATTTCCGCCCAGGCCAATGCCATCGACAAGTATTTTAAGCAATATGTCGATGATGAAAATTTCAGCGTGGTTTACGTTGGTCCTACCCTATTCAAATGGATGAAAAATTTAGGGAAAGAGGACGATGGTGAACGCGACAGCGAAACGGATGCAGTAATCAAAGCCGTGGAAGATGCACAGGGTCTACGCATTCTTACCACCGACGTCAATCCACGTCAATACTATGACGAGGCCAAGTCGAAGATCAGTACAAAAGAATATGAACTCCTGATGACGGTCCGTAGTAAAGACGGAGACAATGTGGAATTTCTGGGTAAACTTAAAGGGGATGCCGTGGAAGAATTATTATTGATCTCCATTGGCGAAGAGAGTTTCGTCTTACTCAGCCTAGTCGGGCTACTAGACTTAGCGGATATCTCTAAAATTGCGGATGAGATTGAAGAATGAGATTTCAATGTTTAATGTTTAATGTTTAATGTTTAATGTTTAATGTTTAATGGGAACTAATTAACTCCTCCGTAAGTAACTAAAGATCAGCATTTTGAAATCACCGACAGACCTGATCTTCTTACTTTCCTTCCTACTTTCCTAGTTTAACACCAAACTTATCATGAAGAAGCCATTATTCCTGTTGGCCCTAGCGGCCCTGCCATTCTTATGCCTTGCTCAAAGCAAAGCCATCAACGAATTTTACAATAAATACAGCCAAGATGAGCACTTCCTAGATATTAAGCTTTCGGGAGGGCTGCTCAACCTGGTGGCTAGTAAAACCGACAACGAAGAGGATAAGCGAGTGATCAGAAAAATCACAGCCTTAAGAGCCCTGGTCCTAGAAGAAGGGAACATGGTGAAAAAAGAGGATTATACAAAGTTATTGCGTGAGGCCAAAGCCGATTCCTTTGAGGAGCTGATCAAGGTACGAGATGGAGGGGATAATGTCGAAATCTTGATTCGGGAAAAAGGGAACGCCATCAGTCATGTGCTGTTGCTGGTTAACGGAGAAAATAGCTTTGTTCTCCTCAGCCTAGAGGGTTTACTACAATTTAGTGACCTAAATGATATCCATCTCGATATCAAAGGCACTGACTTCTTGCGTGATCTTCCGGAACGCCGGAAGCGCCGGAAAGCCTAGAGGTCCCTAACGCTGCTAAAGCTAAGTCTTGCAAGAGCGGCTTAACTTTAGCAGTGTTAGCAACTGGGCTAGCATTGCCATCCACCAACTCCTAGTAATATGAAGCACTGGGCCTATTTACTCCTATTTTACCTACCCAACCTCCTAATTGGTCAGTCTGAGCTGGAAGTAGGGACTAACGATTTCTATTTTGAGTTTCGAGATAGACACTATGCCGGTTTTATAGGTATCCCCTACCCTTTTCGAGTATCGCCTCTGTGCAGACTACTATCCTGCTATGAAGAATTGGTTAAGTCAACTACAATTTAAAGAATAGTTGTTTCTTTGTGACCAGCTAATTTTCTTCTTTCATGTTATTAGAAGCTTGTGTAGAAACACTAGAGGAAGCCATCCTGGCAGAAAAGCGCGGAGCGCACCGCCTGGAACTTTGTAGTAGGTTAGACTTGGATGGCTTAAGTCCAGGACCAGTGCTCACCAAACAGGTGGTTGAAGTCGTAAACATTCCCGTTAAGGTGATGATCCGTCACAGAGGTGGAGACTTCTGCTATACGGCCAGTGAAGTCAAAGCCATGGCGGAGGAAATCTTAGCGGCCAGAACTTGGGGTGTCGAAGGGATAGTAATCGGACTTCTTGATCGACACCAGGAAATTGATTTAGACAATACCAAGTATCTAGCAAGTCTTGCCCAAGGATTATCGGTCACCTTCCATAAAGCTATCGATGCAACACCAGATCTTATCAAAAGTCTACAAGCCCTATCCTCCATCGTGGATATTGATACGATTCTGACTTCAGGAGGAGCAGCGACGGCCGAAGCCGGTGGTCAAATCCTGCGAAAAATGATGGAAGAATCTCCTAGCCACTTGACTATATTACCCGCCGGCCGCATCACCCAAGCCAACCTGAGTCACATCCACCAACTCATTGGTGCACAGGCATACCATGGTCGACGAATTGTAGGAGACTTACAAACTTAGATCAGCCAGACCAGCTTCATCTATCCACAAACGCCCCATAAGTGCTTGAGCACCACCCTACTTTTCCTGCCTCGTATTAGGCCCTTTCTGATTTCTTCTTTAAGTTTACCTAAGAACTAGTAAAACTCCTTCTCTGAAAATTTTTGGCACCACCTCTATAGACTGAATCCTTACAAGTCCCATATAGCTTCCCACCGGAGGCAATGGAGGCTACGGGCGATGCAATCGACAAAAATTGACGGAGAACCAAAAAGTAATATGATGCTCAAACCATTCCTCTTATTTTTTTGTCTGACTCCTATTTTTTTGCTGGCACAATATGACTATAAACAGCCGCCAGCCACCTCTGCTACAGACAGAATAGAAAGCTATACACAACGACAAGCATTGGAGAAAGCCTCGATCGTGAATTCCATTGAATTTCGTTCTGTTGGTCCGACCGTATTTAGTGGTCGGGTATCAGAGATTGCAGTTAATCCTGATGATCCTAGTCATTTCTACGTCGCTTATTCCTCTGGTGGATTAATGAAGACAACAAATAATGGTACCACCTTCACCCCCATTTTTGACCAAGAGATGGTCCTTACTACAGGGGCTGTGGCGGTAGACTGGAAAAATGATATTATCTGGCTCGGTACTGGAGAAGTAAACTCTAGCCGATCCTCCTATGCCGGCAGTGGGGTGTATAAAAGTACAGACGGAGGTAAAAGCTGGCAGCATATGGGATTAGGGGATAGTCATCATATCGGCCGTATCGTGCTTCACCCTAAAAATCCAGACATTGCCTACGTGGCTGTTCTAGGTCACTTGTATTCTCCCAATGAAGAGCGAGGTGTTTATCGAACCACTGACGGTGGAAAGACCTGGTCAAAGACGCTATATGTCGATGAGAATTCTGGTGCAGTTGACTTAATTATGGATCCCAAAAACCCTAGAGTACTCTATGCTGCGACTTGGCAAAGAGACCGTCGTGCTTGGGATTTCCGGGAAGCCGGAAAAGGAACGGGGATTTATAAGAGTACCAATGGTGGCAAGGATTGGCTCCTATTATCTACGCCGAATAGTGGATTGCCAGTCGGTGAAGGGATGGGCCGCCCTGGCCTAGCCCTGGCCTATCAAAATGGTAAGGCGGTATTGTATGTATCCATTGACAACTACAATCGACGACCAAAAGAGGAGTCTGAAGAAGATATCTTGACCAAAGATATGCTAAGGGAAATGAGCAAAGATGATTTCCTCAAGCTCGAAAAATACAAAGTGACGGAATACCTTCGATCCAATAGAATTCCCAGAAAATACGCTGCAGATAAGGTGATCAAGATGATTGAGTCGGACAAACTCAAACCTATTGATTTGGTGACCTACACCGAGGACGCCAATGCTTTACTCTTCGACACGCCCGTTATCGGGCTGGAGGTCTATCGTTCGGAGAATGGAGGGAATTCCTGGAGAAAAGCAAATGAAGATTATATCTCCGCCTATAGTTCCTATGGCTATTACTTTGGACAGATTCGAGTAGCTCCTTTTGATGCCAATAAGGTGTATATTATGGGTGTACCTGTGATGCGATCTGATGACGGTGGTAAGACCTTCAAGTCTATCGGCGGTGCGAATGTGCATTCTGATCATCATGAACTTTGGATCAATCCGGATCGACCTGGTCACCTGATCAATGGTAATGATGGAGGGATTAATATCTCTTATGATGATGGTGAGAGCTGGATCAAATGCAATTCTGCTCCTTTGGGACAATTCTACTACGTAGCGGTAGATATGGCCAAACCTTACAACATCTACGGTGGTTTACAAGATAATGGAGTCTGGATGGGACCTAGTACCTATCAAGCCAGTAGCCGTTGGCAAGGTTCAGGTCAATATCCCTTCAAGGCTATTATGGGAGGCGATGGAATGCAAGTCGCCGTTGATACCCGAGACAATGCCACTGTTTATACCGGATTCCAATTTGGAAATTACTATAGACTCAATACCAAAACGGGGCAGCGTAAGTCGATAACCCCACGACCAGACCTCGGGGCTCGGCCGTACCGCTGGAATTGGCAAACACCGATCCATCTGTCGGTACATAACCAGGATATTTTATACATGGGCTCGGAAAGGGTGCATCGATCTTTCGATCAAGGAAATACCTTTGAAGCCATCTCCGGAGATTTGACGACCGGTGGGCGAAAAGGTGATGTGGCTTTCTCTACCCTGACAGCCATACACGAATCGCCCTTGGCTTTTGGCTTACTGTATGCGGGTTCTGATGATGGTTTGGTACATGTTTCTAAAGATGGAGGCGTGAGTTGGGAACAGATCAATGAAGGCTTACCCAAAGATATGTGGGTCAGTAGAATTCAGGCTTCTACCCACGAAAAGGGTCGGGTCTATATGGTCCTGAATGGCTATCGCTGGGATCATTTCAGTGCGATGGCTTATGTTTCGGAGGATTATGGCAAAACTTGGTCCGCCATTGGTAAAGACTTACCACTTGAGCCCTTGAACGTGATTAAAGAGGATCCTAGTAATGCAAATATTCTTTATATCGGGAGCGATCATGGATTGTATGTATCTTTGGACAGAGGTGCATCTTTTATGTTGATGAACAATGGTTTGCCTGCCGTACCCGTTCATGATGTAGTGATTCATCCTCGCGATAAAGATATCCTGGTGGGTACCCACGGTCGTTCCATGTACATTGGCAGTGCCAAGGAATTACAGCAGTTGAATGATAATATTTTGGCAAAAGCTTTGCATAGTTTTGGTCCCTCCAAAACTCGCCACAGTAGCTTTTGGGGACGAAATTTCAGAGGTGACTACAATGAACCTAGTTTGGCGATGCCGATCTACGCTAAGGATGCCGGGAAAGCTACCGTGACCGTCGAGACCAAGGATGGTCTCACCTTGCAAAGCTTTGAAACGGAGCTCGCAAAAGGGTTGAACTATCCTGCTTACGACCTGACCATCAAGAAAGATGTCTTGGAAGCCTACAGTAAGCCTTTACGTGAAAAACAGAAGAAAAATGAAAGGCCGCTCACTTTGAAGCCTTCAGAAAACGACAAACTTTACATTTATAAGGGAGAATATCAGGTCAAGATTACGCAAGGATCTGAATCCATACAAACTAAAATTGTAATTGAATAATGGGTGAAAGCGTCATTGGTATAGTGCTCACGCTCTTTATTGGAGCTACTTCCTACAAAGGATTTCGTGATATGAGTTATTTCGAGCGCTATGCTTTCGACGTCGATAAAATATTGATTGATAGAGAATACCGAAGGCTTCTCAGTTCGGGTTTCTTACACGGCGGCTGGTTCCATCTGGGACTTAACCTCATTGCGCTTATTTCCTTCAGTGCAGCAGTTGAATTCCAGCTGGGGCCGGGCCTTTTTACGCTCATCTTCTTCGTGAGCCTGATTGGGGGTAATCTTTTAGCCCTTTATATCCATCGCAGCCATGGCGATTACCGAGCAGTGGGTGCTTCCGGAGCCATTAGTGGAGTGATCTTTGCGGCTATCGTCCTAAATCCGGGTGGTTCGATCGGTTTCGTGATCCTTCCTTTTGAAATCAAGAATTGGATTTTTGGCCTTGCCTTTATACTAGTTTCCATCTTAGGTATCAAACGACAGGCGGACAACATTGGTCATGAGGCGCATTTAGGAGGTGCCATTATTGGTTTACTGCTAACTTTGGCCATCCGCCCCGCGCTCATCAGTGAATCTCCTTGGCTCATCGCTGGCATCCTTGTCCCTACCACCCTATTCTTGTATCTGATTGTGCGTAATCCTGCCGTTCTGATGATCGATAACTACTGGGGAGAGACTATTCGCTCAGCTCGTAACTTCCGACCGGCAAAAAGGCAGCGAAAAGGGCCGAGTAAGGAGGAGGAATTGAATAGACTGTTAGATAAAATTCGCATGCAGGGCATCGATAGCTTAAGTAGTGCGGAGCGTAAGCGGTTGGAGGAGTTGTCGGGCTGATGGTGGTTTATGGTTTTGCGCTGGGGAGATGAAGAGAACGGCGGGTTGGTGGTTGGACGAGCAGGAGCTCGTCAAGTGCATGGCTTGAGTTTTCGCTAGCTGGGCCAAACATCAGAAGTTTAGCTAGAGACAAGACGTAGGAAACTTCTGATGTTTGAGTGATGCGGATTAGAACTGGAAATAGATGAAAGGCACGACATCTGCACTGGCCGTCTGCGTGACGAGCCAGATCACAAAAGCCAAGATTAGGCCTTTGACGGGCCAAGGAGAAGCAATAAAGGTCTTCTCCCACCATTCCCGCCAAGCAGTAGGCATGAAATGTAGGACAAAACCTAGGCCAATCAAATAGAATACCGTAGAATAATTTTGGAATACTTCCGCCACTAATTCTCCATGGAAGGAAGTCATAATTTGACCAAGGACGGCGGTCGTTGTCTCCCAAGGTCCTAAGGGATTATTCAAGGCACCTGATCGGAAGAAAATCCAGCATAAGGTAACGAAGTGAAAGACCAGTATGACTGAGAAAGTCTGTTGGCCAATGCGTGTTAACTTAAAGCCGATGTAGTTCATCAACTGGTCTAAGCCCAGGGCGGCGATCAATAGCAATGCCCAGGCGGTGAAGATTCGGATATTTGTCTGTGTCAGACTTTGGAGCACATCGGGCTCTAAGGAGTCACCTTGTGCTGCAATCCAGAAACCAATCTGGGCTAATATTTGCACAATCAACACAATTACCCCAGCTCTTGCTGCTGTATTCTTCCACCAACTTCCAGCCTGCTCCAAGGCACGATCGATGGCTAGGGCCATACCATGCAGCCCTCCCCAAATGACGAAAACCCAGCTGGCTCCGTGCCACAGCCCACCCAACAACATGGTCAGCATCAGATTAACATAGGTACGCAGGCCACCTTTTCGGTTTCCTCCTAAAGAAATATAGAGATAATCCCTTAGCCAGGAAGACAAGGAGATATGCCAACGGCGCCAGAAATCGCGGATGGTGCCCGACTGGTAGGGAAAACGGAAATTTTCGGGTAGTCGTAAGCCCATGATGAGGGCTAGGCCAATGGCCATATCAGAATAGCCTGAAAAATCGCAGTAAATCTGAATGGCATAGCCATAGGAAGCCATGAGATTTTCAAAACCACTATATAAGGCAGGGTTTTCAAAGACACGATCGACATAGTTAATGCTAATGTAATCCGATATAACTGCCTTTTTGAATAAACCTCCACAGATCAAAAGTAGGGCTCGACCAAGATCAGATTCGCTCAGTTGGAGCGGTTTCCGAATCTGTGGAATAAAATCTGCCGCCCGTACAATCGGGCCAGCCACCAACTGCGGAAAAAAGGAAACGAAAAAGGAGAAATCCAGCAATCGCGCTAAAAAGGAACGCCAATCCTTCACCCCTTCTGTCAGCGGCTCCAATTTCCCCCGGTATACATCAATGCTATAGCTAAGTGTTTGGAAGGTGAAAAAGGAAATGCCCACCGGTAGGAAGATGGACTGCATGGAAAAGTTACTGCCGACAATACTATTGAGTGAGCCAATTAAGAAGTTGGTGTATTTAAAGTAGGCAAGCAGTCCTAAATTAGCGATCAAGCTTAGTATCAAGTACCCGCGGCGTGACCGTTGATTTGGGGCATTATAGATAAAATGACCCAGCGTAAAATCTATCAGGGTGGAAATAATCAGTAGCACAAAGTAGATGCCACTAGATTTGTAGTAGAAAAACAGAGAAAAACCCAAAGTATAGATCAAGCGCCAATTCGTCTGCTTCTTCAGCAGTAGATAACCCGCATAAAAGGCCATGAACCATACCAGGAACACCATGCTATTGAAGAGCATGGGCTTAGTTGGGTCATAGATGAAATAGGGCGCTAAATCTGTCCAGTTTAAAGGTCCCCCCATGGGTTTTTAGTGTAATTCGTAGGTGTTCATCAGCGCTTCATAAAGCAAATGCCCTTGAAGCTCATATCCAGTTCTGGTAAAGTGTATCAAATCTTTTCCCGAAAGTCCCTCGGCGCGCCATTTCTGGACACCACCTGAAACCTTCATAATCGCCTGCAGATCCCAGATCGCAGCGTGATATTTTTCTGCCGTTTCTATTAATACTTCCCTCGCAATCGGATTGGTTATTTTCCCGATTCGACCTCTTTTCAAGGCATCTGGGTTAGTCGTAACTAAAATAGCCGTATGGCTAGGTAATCGCTCTCTTACCGATGCTAGGAAGGCATCTACCTCATCCCGAAATCCCGCCTCCTTGAAGCCAGAAGACAATGCCTCATTGGTACCCAACGAAACCACTACTAAATCGGGCTCTAGAGTCGGCAATTGGTCCATGAAGTACTCTGCCCGGTTATAATGGTAAAAGGACGCTCCATTTACCCCAATGCTGTGATACAATAGGCCCGCACGCTTAGAATCCTCTACAGTAACGCCATAGATCAATCCCTTACGTTGCTGTGCACTATGTTTTGCTCCTTTAATCACCAATTCATCAAATGAATTTTCGGAAAGGAATGACATCAAGCTTGGCTTAGAGCCTGAACCAGGCTGCTCAATATGTGCTAACTCTTGGAAAGGACGACCAGCAAAGGATGCTTGCGAACCTCCACTGCCAACGACCAATCGTTGACCTACTCTAATCAAACTGCCTCGTATGCCATTCCAACGTTGAAGCTGGCGTACACTGCAACGATACTTGCGTGCAATACCGGAGAGCGTTTCTCCGGAGCGTACCTTGTGGTATTTACGCGTGTAGTTGACGGGTTGGGCCGCCTTTTGTCCTTCCTTGAAGTGTCCTAATCGATAGTCAAAGTAGTCAGACCCTTCCTGGTAATACAAACTGACCTTATCAAAGGAGTAATCAAACAAGCTGTCAGGCTTGATTTGCATCACCATGGTAAAGTTCTGCTTTCGGGTCTGTATACCCATACCAGAAAGACCAATTGGAAGCCCGCTACGATCGTAAATATTGCGGCGATAATCCCACATGGCGTCCGTTCCTGACTTTAGATCAAGGGGGCTATTGGTATCCGCCAAACGGTAAGGAAAAATAAAACCTCTTCCTACTGCTCCAAATCGTTGTTGTAGTAAGGTCCGAATTCTCCCCGTAAGCAGATCTGCCTGAATATGAGAATCACCAATATGCACTACGGTTACTTTCCCTAGCTCTCGAGCCTCTAGGCCGCGCAATCGTTCAAAAAAAGGATGCAGTGCTTCTTCGTTGAGAATGGTATTTACGGACTGGTCAATAAAAGCTGGAAAGCTATCCAGTAAGCTGACGGCAGGAGGCAATTCATGAAATACCCTACCGTCTACGGTATCGGCCTGGTTCAGCTGGGCCTCAGCCAAGCTTAAGTCCTCAGCCGCTTCCTTATCGATCAGCTTTGATCGTGAAGCTGCAATGGTCCAACCAGCAGCCGCAGCTAACAATAGCAATAAGGAAATACGTTTAAACAATTTCATTATTGGGGGGCGTTTGTATATTCTTCGTAGGCGTTCATCAAATAGCCTAGCAACAGCTTTCCGGCCTGATGCGCACCTCTAAAATTAAAGTGGGTATAGTCCAAATTAGCCCAGCGCGGTTCTTTTTCTTCCACCCATTCCACCATACTGCCTTCTCCTCCCATCGCTTCATAAAAACTAAAGAAACTAACATTCTCTCGGGCAGCAACTCGGCGCATGGCTTCATTCACCCTGGGTGTTCCAGGATCAGTGACCATCTCACTGTCTACCTTTATGGCTTTATCGGTTGGTCCAACCAATAGGATCGCAGCCCTTGGCATATGGCGCTTGATGTGGCGGATCACCCTTCGCATTTCTGCCCGATACCAACTATAATCCTCCATATCTGCATTGATCACATTCAGGCCATACTGCATAATCACTAAGTCATAATTCAACAGACTATCAAATTGCACCATCATGCCTCCGCTAACATGCGTCAACATCGCACCTGAATTTCCTCGAGCAGAGAAGTTATCCAGGATAATGCCATTATCACTTTCTAGACTCACCCCATAGAGTGGCAAGTTTTCCGGCAGTTCAAATTCCAATCGAACCTTCTTGCAGGGCTCAGTCGTCACCCACAACTGATTGAGATGCTTTCGTTTATCTAATTCGTATTGGGTGGTATTTTCTCCTACGGTAACCTGCACAAAAGGTTGCTGATCGCTAGCGGGCAACAAAGAATCTCTCGCGGGCCGACCGTAGAAAAGTCGTGCCTTGGGAATACTTCGCAAGCCCGGAAAGAGCCGCACCGCACCATACTGGACCCAGTGTTTTTCTATTTCTTCAGTCGTAGTATCAATTTCTACCATGGCTGTGGAGTCCATGGCAATGGAATCCTCCTCTATCTTAGGCTGCCTAGCCAGAAAGAATTCACCCGTTATATTGCGAGCAATGGCATACGGATTCTTCTTACCAAAGCGTAGACTTTCCCATTCCCCTCCGATTTTATGCCGAACCGACTGACGAAAACCCGCCACCTGTGAATAAATGGGCATATACCCCACTCCCGCACCTCCAAAGCGCCTTTGTAAGCTATCTCTAACCGTTTGTGAGATCAAATCTCCTTCAATGGAGGAATCTCCAAAATAGGCGATCCGGACTTGGCCATTTTGCGCGGATAGCCGTTCGAAAAAGGATTGTAGATTAGCCGCATTATCAAACACGGTCGGGGGAGGAATAGGAATGGTATCGTCCTCAATGACAGGCACCAAGTCAATCGTATCTGGAGCCGCTAGTGCAAGGGTATCGACAGCAGCAGTTGTATCAGGCACTGTTTCCGCACCTCCGATTCCAAAAACGCTATAGCTTCGAAAGTTATCTTGAAGATATGGGATATTGGCGTGCAGCAAAGGGTAGACTGCTAGGAGGCAGACCGCAAAGAGGAGGGTAAAGAATGCTTGGGTGAATGTCCTTTGTTCCAATACAACTGGTTTTCTGAATCGGTTATAGTCGTACTTTCCGCCTTTACCAAGAAACTTGCTTCCATCTCAAAATAAGTCATTACCGGGCTCCTTGGCTTGAAAACGAGTGCAAAGTTAAGCATTCAGCTGCATACATTCGAGCTTTCAGCGGATCTGGCTCCCATAAACTTCGAATGAATAGCACTGGACTATTCAGAATAATTTCTAATTTCCTGAAGATTTCCTAACCAAACCTCCAAGTATGCGTCACTCCTTGGTTCTACTCTTATGCAGTTTATCTTTCCATTTATCGGCCCAAAATTCCACCTTGCTTCTTCCGGATTACCTTTTTGACGGTGAAGAAATGCAAAAAGATTGGGGTTTAATTTTTCAAGGAGATACCATCGTAACGGTAGGTCCTACAATAGAATTGCGTCGGAAGCCAGTGAGCGAAGTGATCGAGTTGCCGGGTGCAACCCTCTTGCCGGGCTTGATAGAGGGGCATTCTCACCTTCTGTTACATCCCTATAATGAAACCAGTTGGAATGATCAGGTCCTTAAGGAAAGTCACGCCGAACGCGTAGCCAGAGCCGTCGTTCATGCGGAGAAAACCCTGTTGGCAGGATTCACTGCTAGCCGCGACCTTGGTTCTGAAGGGGCAGGATATGCGGATGTCGGTATCAGAACAGCCATAGAAAAGGGCGTTATTCCCGGGCCAAGACTCCAAGTAGCTGGACCAGCTATTGTGGCGACGGGTAGTTATGGTCCGAAAGGCTTTGCACCACACGTAAGGCCACCTTTAGGAGCGCATGCAGCGGATGGTGTGGATGGGCTAATAAAGGAGGTGCGCACCCAAATTGGTCACGGAGCGGATTTCATTAAAGTATATGCCGACTATCGCTGGGGCCCGGACGGTGAAGCTCGGCCCAGCTTTTCCATAGAAGAGTTAGCGTTAATCGTAAAAACTGCCGCCAGCAGTGGTCGTGTAGTGGCAGCCCATGCCGCAACAGCAGAAGGGATGCGTCGGGCCACATTGGCGGGAGTCGTTAGCATTGAGCATGGCGATGGAGGTACAGCAGAAGTTTTTCAATTAATGGCAGAAAAAGGTGTTTCTCTTTGCCCTACTATTGCTGCGGGTGATGCTATCAGCCAGTATCGAGGTTGGCAGAAAGGACAAGGTGATGAGCCGTCCAGGATTAAGCGAAAGCGAGAATCAATGAAATTGGCTTTAGCAGCGGGTGTAATGATTAATACGGGAGGCGATGTCGGTGTTTTTCCACATGGTGATAATGTTCGAGAGCTAGAACTGATGGTGGAATATGGGATGAGTCCACTGGCCACCTTGAGATCAACGACAACTATAAACGCAAGGGTCATGGGTTGGGAGGATCGCTTAGGTAGCCTCCAATCGGGGCTATGGGCAGATCTTCTAATCGTAGATGGTCGGCCAGATCTAAACATTTCGGACTTAAGGCAGGTAAAAGGAGTGATAAAGGGGGGAAAATGGGTGGTAAGAAAATAAAAAAGTCGTGCCACAAAGACACGACCTGCCAAATTGAACTAGTATGAAAAAACTCTATAGTAATAACTCCAAAGATGTTGAAATGTTGCATGCTGGTGTGAGGATATCTGAAATATCCGACCAACACCCTTTTTTCCTCGTTGAACGGCTAACAAAAACAGATAGGAATAATTGCACTTTTTCATCTGCAATAATGTGAGCTTGAAGGGGATAGTTTCTCATTTGAGCTATTGTAGGAGGAATCTCGCCGATAGGCAGACATTTTTCGATAATTTTACAGGAGAATTCCAGTCGATGCAGAATAAGCTTATTGAAATCATCAAACGCATAGGGCCCCACCTCTTGTTTTGGGCCGGGGTCGTATCAGTATACTACCGCAATGCACAGATCCGGGAATGGACAGAGCATTTTTGGGAGTATATGGGATGGGTGCTTCCCGTTGATATCGCTGCCGTTTATTTTGCTGCTTACCTATTAATTCCTTATTTCCTGCTACGAAAGCGCTATACGACCTTCTTAATTCTATTTCTGATTTCCAATGCCTTTTTTGTACTGCTAGAGAACGGGATCTACCATTACATCGTGAATCCCTATATGGAAAAGGTTTACGACCAGCCATTCTTTTACCTACCTCGCATTTGGAGCATTATTCTAGGCATGGACGTATATGTCTTTCTTTTCTGCGGCATACAATTGTATCGATACTGGGTCAGAGATCAGAAGAAACAATCGGAATTGATCCAGCAAAGCCTTAGCAGTGAATTGGCACTGCTTCGTTCTCAAATCAACCCTCACTTCCTCTTCAACACGCTGAATAACATAGACTTACTGGTCTTCAAGGACCAGCAGAAGGCCTCCGACTCCATCGTCAAACTCTCGGAGATCATGCGATATATGCTGTACGAAGCAAATACAGAATCCGTCCCCCTATACAAAGAGGTGCAATACCTGGAAAGTATGGTTGACCTGATCCGCTTACGCGTAAAAGATCCCAACTTTATCCAGTTCGAGGTAAATGGTAATCCACAAGGCAAGATGATACCGCCTATGCTATTGGTACCTTTCGTCGAAAATGCCTATAAACACGGTAAGAAAACGGGCCAAGCCCCCGGCATTAGTATTAAATTAGAGATCGGGAAAGTATATTATCAGCTCTATGTTTTCAATCGGAAAGATACCGGTCATGTAGAGGCTAAGGATTTCACGGGAGGTATTGGACTAAACAATGTAAAGCGTAGACTAGATCTACTCTATCCCAACGAATATAAGTTGGATATTAAGGACGAGCTCCAATCTTTTGAGGTGAGTTTGCGGCTGCCAATCGGCCGCAGCATAGAGGAAGCCAAAACCATAGCACTCCCTACTAAAACCACTTAATCATGAAACTTAGTTGCATTGCAGTAGACGATGAGCCCTTGGCGCTCGAAAAAATGGAAACCTACATTGCCAAGGTGGATTACCTCGACCTTCGGGGCACCTTTGACAATGCCTTTGATGCCTTGAACTTTTTGCGGCAAGAGCGAGTGGATCTAATGTTTTTGGACATTCAAATGGATGAACTGACCGGCATCCAATTGCTGGAGGTATTAAAGAATCAACCTAAGGTTATTCTTACTACGGCCTATGATCAATATGCGCTGAGAGGCTACGAATTGGATGTGGTCGATTATCTCCTCAAGCCCTTTAGCTTCCAACGCTTTCTGAAAGCCGCAGAAAAAGTATTTGAAAGTGCCCGTCAGGTACAACAGCCCGCCAGCATCTCCCCCGCCAGTACGGATAAAGACTTCATCCTGGTCCGCTCCGAATACCGTCTACAAAAAATTAAACTACAAGACATTCAATATATTGAAGGGATGAAGGATTATTCCCGCATCTTTACACCCACAAATAAGATCATGACGCTTCAAAATCTCAAGAAGTTGGAAGAGGTCCTCCCCTGCCCTCCTTTTCTTCGAGTACATAAGTCTTTTATCATTTCTGTGGATCGAGTGGATAGTATTGGTAAAAATGATATCGTGGTAGCAGAACGTACGATTCCGATTGGGGGACTGTATAAGAAGACTTTTCTGGATTATTTGGATAAGCAAAAGTTGATTGGGTGATGGTAATGATTAATGTTTAATGTTTAATGTTTAATGTTTAATGGAATTAGCTTTTTTCTTTCGGTATGGAAAAATAGAAATGGCTACCCTGCCCTTTCTCTGATTCTAACCATATTCTATTCCCCGTCTTTTCTAGGATACTTTTGCAAATAGCCAACCCCAAACCGGAGGATTGAGTCAGGCTTTTATTAGCCAAGGTGGCAAAGGGTTGAAATATCTGCTCATGAAAACTGGGATCAATTCCTTTGCCATTCTCACTAACTTTAAACACGCCTTTTCCAGCCTTTTCCTCCAGGCTGACTTCAACTTTAGGAGCATTTGTATCATTGTGAACTAGACCATTTCGGATTAAATTGCGCAAGACCAGCCCCAGCATGGAGGCAGAGAAATAGACTTCCTTTATTCCATCATGATTGTGGAACCGGACTTGGCCATTCCTTTCCTCTATCGCCCCTTGTAATTCATCACAAACTTCTTGAAAAACTTGAGCTACTGGTACTCGTTTATATTCCATTTCATCACTAGCTAAGTTGATATAAGTCCGAAGCGACTCTATAATCTGGTAGGAGGTGTTGGAGTTGGCCATAATGAAGCCCAGGTATTCCTGAAAACGAGGGATATCTACCTGTTTCTGCTTTAGGGACCTATCAATTAGTCCGGCAAAACTATTAATGTTTCGTATCGGCTCTTTAAGGTCATGGGAAGTGATGTAGGTAAAGTGGGTTAGATCCTGATTTTTCGCCTGAAGTTCTGTATTGAGTAAGGTCAGCTTTCTTTTGGATTTTGCTTGAAAGTAAAGGATGGTTGAGAGCGTCACAAAGACTAAAATAGTGAGTAAGCCTGCACCATACATCAGTTGCTTTTCCAACTCTCTTTTATGCTGAAAATCAACTATCTGCTTTTCTTCTTCGAATGCATTTGTGAGTAGAGTCTCAATAATTTGATAAGAGCTAGGAGCCTGATAGGTTGCTTGCTGCTCCAAGAAACCGTGACTCATGGTTTCATAGGCCTGCCTAAAGTTTTGTTGTCGAGCCTGTATTTTTGCATGATGATAGTTCAGGTCATCTACGTAGTAGAACAAGCGTTCTCGAGCCTTTGTCGAATGAAAAGCGGCCTTTTCCAGGTCATCTAGCTGAAAATAAGCCATGCTCATTCCATAATGACATTCTCCTGCCTCTTTCCGTTCATTTTGTTCATCACTGAGCGTAATTCCCGCTTGAAAAGCGTGCAGGGCAGAATCTATTTCCTCCTCCGCCAGATGAGCCAAACCCAATTGGAAGTAGATATACCCAAAGGAGGTAGAGATGTTCGCCCGATCTTTCAACTCCATAGCTTGCCTACAAATCGTTTTCACACTATCCCATTCTTCTTTCAACCTGTAGGCTGTAGCAATCGTATACAAACTAAACAACTCTCGATAAGGAACCTCCTCCTTTCTGGCCCAACGCACATTTTCTTGGATTACCTGTAAGCCCTTATCATAGGCCCCAATTTCAACATATATCGAAGCTAAATTATGATTGGTTAACTGGATAAGATCAAAATCCTGGAGATTAGCTAGTTCCTTAGCCCTTAATAACCAATTCAGTGCTTCCAGAAACTGGGATTGAAACAGCATATAGATACCATAGTTCGTGCAATAGCTAGCCATTGAGCTTCCCAAAGAGTCTACCCCGATTACCCGCCGGGCCTCAGCAAGGTCATCAATCCCATTGTTGGACTCTCCCCGGCGCAAGTCATTTTGGAACTTGTTCAGATAAATCTGCACACTAAGATCACGGTCCTCTTGCGAAACTAAGGACAGGGCCCGATCCAAGATCGAATCTGATGTGTTGAACTGGTTATTTCGTAGTAGTTATTTACCCAAGGCGAGATAGGAGGCAGCCAACTGCCTTGAATGCCCTTGATCCTTGACCAGGTCTATAGATGCTTGAGCAAGTCCAATAGCAGAATCCAACTGATGCCGACGCAAGAAATGCTCCGCCAGGGCAAGGGAAATTCGATGTTTTTCCTGGAGATCCTGCGTACTAGAATAAAGGGTTAGTAAACTATCTGTAGACGTTGCTACCAGGCTATTATAGGTAAATAGCGACATGAACAACACGGACACATACTTCATATCATACTTCTAAGTCATCATGATTCCTATCTAGCGCTTCATTGGATCATGACGGTGCTAAAAATACAAGATTTTACATTATAATAAAAGTGATATGTCGTTCTAGTGGATGAATAGAAAAAAGAGGGTGAAAATCGCCCCTAGGTAAGTCATCGTTCCCTCATAGATTCTTTTAATGCCCAATTCTTTACTGATACTTGTCCCACCACTGCTCCTGTAGTTGAGTTCCGATGTCAAATAACTGTCCCAGGGCAGGTAAAGCGTAAGCCAAGTGCTGATCCCTGGCCGCGTTTACGAAGACGATGGGAGGTTCCTGCCAGGTGTGTTGGTAGGACAAAGGAAAGCCTGCCCAATGCACTGGCATGGCTTTCTTAGCACCGGCGTCCAAGGCTGCCTGTACTGCTTCGTCAGGAAACAAGTGAACGGGGCGCCAATCCTCATTGTACTGACCACATTCCATGAAGGCAAAATCAAATGGTCCTAGACGCCGTCCCACCTCCTTGAAATGCTGGCCATATCCACCATCTCCACTAAACCAAATATTCTCATTTTGGGTGGAAAAAACCCAGCCTCCCCAAAGAGTTTTAGATCGGTCTGTAAGCCCCCTCCCCGAAAAGTGTCGGGTTGGGGTAAAGGTGATCTGAATATCTTCTATTGCTTGCACTTGCCACCAATCAAATTCCGTAATGAGCGCTGCTGGTATCCCCCAGCTCACCAGGTGTCGCTTTACTCCCATGGCCACTAAATAGCGCTTGGTCTTAGTCTTCAGTTTTTGAATACTTGCCAGATCCAGGTGATCATAATGATCATGCGTCAATAGTATCACGTCTATCGCAGGAAAGTCATCTATGAGATCCAGGGTATTTTCTGAAAATCTCTTGGTGGCGAAGGGAGCAATGGGGGCGGTGTCGGGTCCCAACATTGGGTCAATTAGCAAGGTTTTCCCTGCGATCCGCAGGAGTATCGCCGAATGCCCATACCAGATGAACTTACTGGTATCGGATGGCGCCAGAAAAGCCTCTTGGTCGAATGGCATAACTGGCAAGGGCTGCTTGGGGATCCGTCCTTCCTGATTGGCCAACTGCTTGTATATAATTCTCGGCATCTCAAATAGACTCGTACTCAAACTAGTCTCTTCTAGATTTTGGAAACTACCATTGTACCAGTTTTCCGACTGCTCATACTGCCGTGTCAAATCCTGTGTCACCTTTCCACCAAATTGCTTGAAAAACATATTCTAATTTTAGCATCTGTATAAATTCCAACTACTCTTTATCACCATACCTTTCATAGCAAAAGGATCAGGTATAGCCATAAGCCGTTCCGGACGCTCTCATTCAAACAATTAACCGGTAACCTCCGAGCAAGGTTGAGGAAAGTATCATTTAAAGTCCAGATAATTCATAGTGGTCATCTCTTACCCCATAATCATCTGAACGATACGCTTCTAAATTCGGTTTAAGCAGGAAAAACCGCAGGGCGATCGCATTTAAAATAAAGAATT
Organism: Saprospiraceae bacterium; assembly: GCA_013214355.1. Taxonomy (GTDB): domain Bacteria; phylum Bacteroidota; class Bacteroidia; order Chitinophagales; family Saprospiraceae; genus DT-111. The sequence goes on from JABSSL010000020.1 coordinate 98,679, forward strand.
ACCTTAACATGAAAAGTCATGTCGAGGAACGTATTAGAAATATTTGCCCCACTAGCTGATCCCAGGCGATCTGGAGGACATTATCTGTATCCTTTG
>JABSSL010000200.1 GCA_013214355.1 Saprospiraceae bacterium
GCAGGAAAGCCTGCGGAGTTTCGAAGGGTACTAAAAAGTCCCATATTACAAGGATCATCATAACCTAAACGACATTTTTTGATGGAAACTTCTGATAAACAGAAAAGTAGATCCGAAAATTCCTAACCCTATTGAAGATTACCAAGGCCCATTATCAGGAGGACGTTTCTTGTGGAAAAAAGATAAAAATGGGCAGCTTCGCCCAGTAACTCGAATGAAGAGTACCGATATAGGCAGGCTAGACAATTGGGATAAACACCGCGAAAAAGGCGACCAGTAGAGCCAGATCAAATATGTATCACTACCTAGCGTATTCAAGATAGCAAGGCATCATTCCAAGAATCTTTCAGGGTTTGGAAGATAAGTAAACATCAAGTGGTAGACTTTTTTAAAAGGTTGGATTCAAGACCTGCAAGAACGCGCCTCCCGTAAAGCACGATAAACTATCGATGTCAATTTACAATGAAATAGATTTTTTTCAGATAAACACGATAACGATAAATTTTCGACGGTAAGAAAAATTATAAAGTCTTGCACTCATCTTAAACCCCGCGGCATTGAGAAGTAACAAAATCATCCTTTAGTGAACACTTTGCTAGAATCTGAACCAAAGATTCGGTATCTTAAATGCTTAGCAGTTTAGATTCTCTAGATAAGATAGCAGGGACTCGACAATTAATTGTTCTTAAATAACAGAACTTTACGCCAACGCATCCCCTCTGATAAGGATGATATGGACATAAAACAAAAGCAGGAACAATATAGCAATGCTTATGTTAGAGCTGTTGCCGCAGGAGCGGGATATTCCGTGCAGGATGTAACTGTAGACGATGACAGTATTGATCTAAATATCAAAGCAGGCAAGTCGTATGGACATAGTAGAAGACCTCAAGTCGATGTTCAAATGAAATGTACCTATCATCAACCTTATTTTCGAAATGATGGTATCCACCTCCCACTTAAGAGAAAAAACTACGAAGATTTAACTGTAGTGGATACCTGTGTCCCTAGAATTTTAATCGTAGTATCAGCTAGCTGCGAAGACTCAATAAAATGGCTTGATTTTAACTCTACAGATATGAATACGACTATTAATGGATTGGGTTACTGGCTTTGTATTCAAGGTGCTGAAAAAATTGAAGATGGTCAGGAAAACAAGACGGTCATTTTGCCAAAAGAAAACGAATTCAATATTGCTTCTTTAGTGGAAATAATGCGAAAGATTAATCGGAAGGAATCTTTAAGATGAAAAGTATGATTACCGACAAAGAAGCTTTATCCCAGGTTAGCCTTATATCGGTATCTTCCTATTTAAGGTCCAACGGATGGTCTGAATTGGAAGAAGAGGATTCTCGCGCTTTTTTTTGGGAAAAAGATGATGAAGAGATTCTTGTTCCCAAGAACCAGACCACAAAAGATTACTCGATTCGTGTATCTCAAATCTTAAAGGTACTAAGTGATGTAGAAGAAAGATCCCAGAATCAAATCTACAATGATATCGTCCGATCTACATTTGATTGTGTAAGGCTTCGCATAAATGATAGCAGCATTAGAAATGGAAATATTCCCATAGAAGTCGGATCACGTCTTTACTCCAAAGCATATGATTTGATAGCGTCTAGTGCTTATTCAACAAACCAATCAAAACCATTTTTCCGAGGTGGTCGTCCTAAAATTGTAAATGAATTTTTGAGTAAGACCAAATTAGGCCAATCAGAGGAAGGGAGTTATATTGTATCAATTCTCACTCCTATTCCACCAAAGCCAATGGATTTTCAAGAAGGAGCATCAAAGCCTTTTTCGCGAAGGGTTACAACCAAACTCAATGACGCTTTAGTTGCTATTAATAGTAGTACCTTACAGTTTGTCACTAACGGAAGAATGGATGTTTTTAAAGATTCTATTAGTCACGGAGTTAGTGCAAATCTTTGCGATGCTATTTCGACCTTGATTGGAGACGAGGGGTTAGAGGTAGAAACAAGTTTCACATGGTCCAGTTCATGGGGAAATGAATCAGGACCTACATTGATTCAAATACCGGCAGACTCTTTTGATATTCTGAAGGAAGTATCAACGTATTTAAAAGAAGTTGCACCTCTTGATAATTTCTCCTTGGAAGGATCAGTAGTCAAACTCCAAAGAATTGATGATAATTCGACTGGCCAAATTACTGTTCATTCTGAAGTAGAAGACAGATTGAGAAAAATTTCCATTGATTTAGATCCAAATGATTATAATGTTGCAATTGATGCCCATAGTAATGGAAGAATTTTCAAGTGCAATGGAGAGCTAGAAAAAATTGGCCATACTTTTATACTGAAAAATCCACGCAATGTTGAAGCTGTTGATGCTGAATAATAGCAATTAACCAATCAGTATAAAATTTAAAGAAGCTTCCTAAACCTCTCCCTAGAATCCTCAGTGAAATGCAGATACACACTTGTCACTGCGATACTTGAATGTCCAAGCATTTCTCTAAGGTCATGCAGACCCACACCTTCATTGAGCATCCTTGTCGCAAAACCGTGGCGCAGGCTGTGGTAACTAAGCTTGTCAGGGAGCTTTACTCTATCGAGCCAAAACTTCATCCTGCGGTGGATACCGCTTGGACCGTAGCGCTTTCGATGAACATTGGTGAATACGGGGTCAGCAGGTTTGCAGCCACTTCCCATCACTTCTATTTTATACCTGCGGTAGTCATCAATCAAAGCCTGGGTCTTTTTACCGTAGAAGATTGTCCTGTCCTTGCTACCTTTGCCGTCTTTCACCACAAGCCACTCATCATCTCCTATGTCGCCCCAATTAAGGCGGGATACTTCCGAGATTCGAAGCCCAGTCATCCAGCCAAGGTTTATGAGGTAGTAGTCGTGAACATGGTTGGTCTTTTTGTTTAATAATTGTGCAGATGACTTTGCATCTTCAAGCTCACGGTTTAAAAGCTTCCACTGACGGGTTGTAAGGATTTTGTCCTGGGTGAGAGAGAATGATCCAGCCATTAGTTTGCAACCTTTACTAGGTATGTAAAAAGTATTCTTGCAAAGTATAGCAAATCTGGGAAATGACTCAAGAAGATAATTCCATAAATTATTGTATTTATGAAATAAAATATACTTCGCAATATAAGGGTACTTTTCTTGCAAACTTTCCAATTTACCATGCTATTTTATAGTATTTAATCGCCTTAAAAATAAACAGAAGAGCATAGGATGACGTTTTTAGAACCATCATATCA
>JABSSL010000201.1 GCA_013214355.1 Saprospiraceae bacterium
ATGAAATCAACAGCAAGAGCTGTGGCTTACTCAACCACTTCGAAGCGCCCAACTGGTATGATGATAACCTGAAATCAGCGCCGACTTTTTGAGGACGCCCTAATTAAACTGCAAAGCCGCAAAAAATGAAGGCACTCAAGAAGATTCTTAAACAATACGCTGATGATTCCAGATTGCTGGGAGAAAGTGAACCTATTCCCCAGCCAGCTATCGAGCAACATGCACAACTTAAGCAAGCCTTGAAACAACTGAGTGATCGTAAGACAAAAGTCTTTTGGACTTGTAGCACCCTTGCCGCCTTGTTTTTTCTTACTGCCTGTATGCTAATCTATTCCATCGAACCATCCACAAGTATGCTGACACTAGCCATCATGCTTACGACAGGAATGCTAGTCACAGGATTGCTGTACTTCATGCTGGGAGCGTGGAAAGAAAAGGCCAACGCACAGTTGGTTTTATCTCTAGTCGAAATTGTCCGACTAGAGCAACTGAATACCATGTTAGTAGCCTTATTGGCAAGAATTTAGGTTAGGGATTGACAATCTACTCACTAAGTATGAATTCAACTCTTCGGTTAACTGCTCTACTCGCCTCCGATGTATTTGGCACCTTGGGCTCCGCCCAACCTTTACCAATCGTCTCGATGCGTCCGGGTGGGTATCCCAAAGACACAATAAAGCTTTTCACTTTTTCTGCTCTTTGCTCCGATAGGAATTGATTAGCTTCTTTCTTTCCCACATCATCGGTATGGCCAACAATGGTAAATTTCACTTCAGCCTTCTTGATGGATTCATAAAAGCGCTTTAAGGCAAGCATAGCTTTGGGTCTCAATTCACTTTGAGAACGTTCGAATCGGACATTTGGAATCTGAAAAGCAATTTCACTATCAACCAACTCTTTTATCGTATAATCTTGAAGTGTATCAATCATTTGGCTATCGAGAGGTACAGTCAAATCAATTTCTATTACATTCGTGATTAGGGTATCAGCTTTGGCCACCTTGGGTTCGATCTGAATTTGTCCTTTCTCTTCTGGAACAGCCATTGTCACAAACTGACTTCCTGGTTTTATCTTAATGGCCTTAAAAACAACTCCATTACGGTCCTTGACCTCTAAGAAAGAACTATTTAAGTCTTTGACTGGCAATTGGAGAAGTACGGTAGCCTTGGGTCTGACCCTTTCTGGCAGCCCTATCATCATCAACTCTCCTTTGCGCCCATTTTGATAATCATCTCTGGAAAAAAACGCTGTATCCCCTGCTGCCACAACACTAAAATTGAATCCCCAATCATCCTCCACGGTATTGATTTCCTTACCCATGTTTTCGGGCTCACTCCAGAGAGTCCAAGTGTCATCCAAGCGAGTGATTTTATAAACATCCATTCCTCCCAATCCTAAATGTCCATTACTACTGAAATATAGGCTCTCGCCATCAAGGTGTAAATAGGGAGATCTTTCCTGAAAGCGGGTATTAATATTCCTTGGCAAGGGGAAAGGTTTTCTCCATTGTCCCTCAGCATTTCGGAAGGCTATAAAAATATCAAAATTGGGACTGGCTCCAGGTGACGGTTTATTAGAGACCGCTTCAAATACTAAAGTGTTGCCATCTGCACTGAGGGAGGCTTTCCCAACCGTATAGAATTGTTGCTGAATGGAGGATAAGGGTTGTGGTTTCGTCCAACCATCTTCTTTTTTCTGGCTAATGTGCAACTGTCGATCCACGTATACTAGCGCTTCCTGACCGTCAGCGGTAACGGATAGTAAGGATTCGTTTTTGCTACCAGCCAAACCAGGAATTAATTCTGGTTTACCGAAGGTACTGTCCTGTATGGAAACCTGATAGGGATCATCTCCCTTAAGGCCATCAGGGCGACCATTACCCGTAAAAAATAAGGTTTTCCCATCGGGAGAGACAAAAGGGAGTATCTCATCAGCTCTCGTATTCAGCTCCTTGATTGGCTTAGGATCAATAGGCTTATCTTCTGCCTCAATAATCTTCTCCAGATCCTCAAAATAGGAATCTAAGGTATAGTAGTAGGGCCTGCACCTAGCCGGTTTCATACTTGGGAACCATCCCTTGACTACTCCAATCAAAGCGCTAGCAGCTTCCCACTCTTTTTTACGAAGTAGGTTAGAAAGTACCGATCTAAACAGCAAAAATGATCGCCAGGAGGGTGCTCCTCTTTGAATTAGATTCAAGAGATCTTCCTCGTCCATACTTGCATTCACACTCTGATAGAATTTGGTGTGCTGTCGGCACGTCTCTATGACTTCCTCAAAGCGGCTAAGTTCTTGCTTGCTCAGCAGTGCCTTTTCCTTTGCATCATTGCGATAATTGCGGTAGATATGCCAACTCACTTGATCATAAGCTAAATAACTTCGCGGATAGGCTTCTATGAATTGGATGAGGCTTTGCAAATTATTCTTAGAAAAGGCTTCGGCACATTCTCTGGCATAGCAATCATAATTAAGAACATGAGAAGGATGATCTTCTAGGAATTGCTGCATTTTTTGCCTACCATGAGACCGGACAAATGCATCCCAAAGCTTATCGTTGAGATTGATTCGCATTTGAATATTATTCGGATATAAGTCTCGTCGATAATGTTTAACTAACTTATTGATGGTCTCATAATCCTTGGCTGAATCGAAGGCCTTTAATACAATCCCCCTTCTTGCCTGGGCCACCTCAAGCGAGTTATTTTCTTGAAAAAAATTGGGATAATTCAAACGGAAATTATCCAAAGTCTCGAAAGTTCCATCCTCTACTACTTTTTGCCAATCAGATACAGCCAATTCCTTTCTCTTGGTTTCATATATGTCTGGGAAAAGCGCTTTGTATTGATCTATGCCATTCTCAAACTTACCCTTTTGTACGGCAGACCAAGCCTTATTCGCTACTCTTTCCCGGTAACGATCGAGTCCACGAACGCTTACTTTATTTTTTTTCGCGAATGCCCGGGCCTCTTTTGACGCATTCTCCGCGTAGATTTTCGCCTGCCTGATGAAATCGAGCCCTATCTCAAGTGTATCTAGGGCGTCCTCAAAAAGTCGGCGCTGATTTCAGGTTATCATCATACCAGTTGGGCGCTTCGAAGTGGTTGAGTAA
>JABSSL010000202.1 GCA_013214355.1 Saprospiraceae bacterium
ATAATTAATCAGGGCTTGAGCTAGGATTCTTCCTGGCCCAGTTTGGAGCTGTTCCAGGTCAAAATCAGGATGCAAAGCCAATAAGGCACCCATTTCCAAGGCAGGAACTAGCCCACCGTAGGTATCTGCATTAGCGTAGCCATCAGCTCGAATGGCAGGCCATCGGAATCCCGACGTTCCATCCGAATTAAAAGCTAAATACTTTTTGGCGAACAAATTGATCTTTAGGGCATGCCGAATCACACCATTGGGGATTAATTCTCCTAACCGTAAGGTTCCACCAATGCTTGACATTCCGCTACCACCGTGTGCTCCTCGGATTCCATCTCCAGTATAAAGATCGTCATCAGGAGGCCGGAACTGACTCACCGCCGTCCCACCAGTCCCACAGATATGAAAAGGCTGGGTTTGAACTAGGGTTCTCCCGTCAGCCCTGAGTAGGGCTGCGGAGTGATTTGGCCGCAAGCCGTTGTAACCGGGATCTGTACTGAAAGAGACAGGAATAGGAACATCCGCAATGAGGACTTCCTTGGGCTCAATGATACTTTCGCAACGCAATTGGTCGCTCCAACCTGCATCATGCTTGAGAACATCTTGCCGAGGTGCCTCAGGAGTTAGGACAAGAATATCTTCATCAACGGTAAAAGCCCAGGCACCTGGGGCTCCAATCCCCGCAGGAACGTATGTAGCTGCTGAGCCAATGGGCATATTCCAGATGGAGTTTTGAGCAAATGGCCATTCCGTAGCCACCCTACTAGCAGGAAATTGGGAATAAGCTGTACTTACGCACAATAGCAGTGAAAACAGGAGAGCAGGTCCTTGTTTCATACAAATAAGACGTATTGGTAATCCTTCTACTGCGGTTTAGATTAAGAAGTTGTCTAAGATAGATGGGATGGGGTGTTGGTAAAGTTATTCTCAATTCTAAGAAAGTACAACTGTACCTAATTCCTTGGCTAAATCATTTCTGATGTTCAGTAATTTTTGCTGAACTTTCATATGTACCATTAATTTCTCCATATCTCCACTTGCCGTTAATTCTTTTATCTGCTCTTGATTTTTTTGGCACATACGCGAAATCTTCCGGAGGCGAAAACGCTTCAAGGACTGGATGCTATCCTCAGAAAAATTCAATTCTGGACTTTTCTGTGTTTGTAGCGTTATTTCGTAGCGTTTTTCCCAATTCTCACTTAGTTCGTATGGGGAGGTAATTAAGTTGATCGCCATTTGCTGTACAGCCTGCTCGGGATGCTGCGTAAAGAAATCTGTTGATAAAGGCTGCCCCGACGCCAACCTCTCCTGAGCCAACTTAGCAAGCTGTTGATACCCCTGATTGTCAAAATCATCGATCACATCTTCAATATTACTGATGATGAATTGCGCAACGGTAATATTTTCCTCCTTGTCGAAAATAGCATCTCCACCAGCAACCAGAATGCGTACGATATCCTTTTCTTGAAACTCATCCCCTACCCGACTTTCTTTCCGTTGAGGCACCGGTTGTTCCAAGGAATCTGCCAAGGTCTGTGCCTCGTGCCGCTGTACCCGTTGCAAATTACCTCTATCATTACTAGCTCGATGCTTAGTCAATTCTTTACTGACAACCTTGTTGATTTCATTGATCAACAACTGCTCCTCTACACTAACCAAGCGTGCACACTCCTTAATGTAAAGGGAACGCTTGATCGGATCAGGAATCTTACTAATACTACCTACGACATCTTTGATCAACTCGGTCTTTCGGACAGGATCATTCCCTACTTGCTTAAGGAGTAGATTGGTTTTGAAAAAGATGAAGTCCTGCGCTTTTTCATCGAGGAAAGTCTTAAATGCGCTAGTGCCCACCGATTGCAAATAGGAATCCGGATCTTCTCCATCCGGCAACACGACTACTTTGACGTTTAAGTCTTGAGCTAGGATAAGATCAATTCCGCGAAGTGCTGCCTTCAATCCAGCAAAATCTCCATCGAAGAGAATTTTGACATTGGGTGTATAGCGTTTAATCAATCTGATCTGCTCAGTGGTCAGGGAGGTCCCTGAAGCTGCAACCACATTTTCTATCCCCGCTTGATGTAAGGATATTACGTCCGTATATCCCTCTACTAGTATACATTCATCTTGCTTACGGATAGCGACCTTAGCAAAATTTGCCCCGTACAGTACCTTACTCTTATGATAGATCTCTGTCTCCGGAGAATTGATGTATTTAGGCGCCTTGACATCCTTCGCCATGATCCGTCCAGCAAAAGCAATTGGCTTACCAGACAGATTATGAATGGTAAACATAACCCGGTTCCTGAAGAAGTCTCGATCATACTGAGTTGTTAATCCTAACTTCTTTAGAGCTTCTAGAGAATAGCCAGTGCGGGTAGCCACATCCGTAAATCCAGTTCGCTGATCGGACGTGAATCCCAAGCCAAACTTGCGGATGGTTTCCTCTCGAAAACCTCTTTGCTTGAAATAACTCAAACCCACACTTTTTCCGAGATCCGTATTGAAGAGTTGTTGCTGGAAATACTCCTGCGCAAACTGATTAACCAAGTATAGGCTATCTAAATGTTGTCGAGCGGCAATCTCTTCCTGAGAAGCCTGAGTTTCCTCCACCTCAATTCCATACTTCTTCGCTATATATCGCAGCGCTTCAGGAAACGCAAAGCTCTCATGTTCCATCAAAAACTGCACAGGCCCCCCAGCCCTACCGCAACCAAAACACTTGTAGATGTTCTTAGCCGGTGAGACGACAAAGGATGGCGTCTTTTCATTATGAAAAGGACAAAGTCCCATCATGTTGGCACCACGGCGCTTCAAGCTGACGAAGTCTTGAATGATCTCCTCAACTTTGGCAGTCTCTATAATTTCCTGTACCGATTTATTGGTTATCAATGTTGATGGACTTGAAATTTGCTGGAAAATAAGTAAAAAGGCGGACAATTAAAATTTTTAACGCTTAGCCCGGTTATTGGCAGTGCGCGAAACCTAGGGTGCTAAAAACCTAACAATCAATTACTTGTAAAATAC
>JABSSL010000203.1 GCA_013214355.1 Saprospiraceae bacterium
ATATTTTTCGTTTAGTAAAGGGTCTCACCGAAATTTATATGTTGGTTCACTGACAATTTTTGTGTTTTGAAGTTACCCTTTTAGCTAAAGGTCTTGCTTCCGTTGGGCGCAATTCTTCTACCTAAAACGCTAACCACAAAAATTGTCGGAGAAGGGATAAGTTTGTCCTCAATAAGCTAAGAGTATCAATATGAATCACAATTATGTAGCGATTATGGCCGGAGGGGTAGGTTCTAGGTTTTGGCCTGCCAGTAGAGAGGAGCGTCCCAAGCAGTTTTTGGATATTATGGGAACGGGTAAGTCCCTGATTCGACTTACCTACGAACGTTTCCTAGCCATCTGTCCACCGGAAAACATTTTCATCGTTACGAATGCCCGCTACAGGGCGCAAGTAAAGGAGCATCTACCCGAACTGACTGATAATCAGATTTTATGTGAACCCTCTCGTAATAATACGGCCCCTTGCATCGCCTACACGGCCTTTAAGTTACAAGCGCTAGACCCAGCAGCCAACCTCATTGTAGCCCCATCAGATCATATCATACTCCAAGAATCCAGATTCATTGCCGCCTTACAGAAAGCGCTGGCTTTCACACAAACAAATGACGCCCTAGTCACCTTGGGCATCCAGCCTAGTCGACCTGATACGGGATACGGATACATCCATTATCAAGCAGAAGCCATTGAGGGAGAAGTACATCGCGTAAATCGCTTTACCGAAAAACCACCCTTGGAACAGGCGCAGGCCTTTTTAGCCAGTGGAGACTATTTGTGGAATGCAGGTATATTCATCTGGAGAACGGCAGTAGCCTTGGAAGCATTTCGGCAACATGCACCCGACATCCACCGGATCCTGGGAGCAAAGCCAGACTGTTACAATACCCCATCCCAACAAGAATTCATTGACCAATACTACCCTACCACGCCTAAGATTTCCGTTGATTTTGCCCTTATGGAAAAAGCAGATAACATTTATACCATACCATCCAGTTTTGGATGGTCGGACCTCGGAACTTGGGCTTCTCTACATGCTGAATCTCCTAAAAATGAGGAGGGTAATGTGATACAAGCCAAACAGGCCCTGATTGAAGACACGCATAACTCCTTGATACGCATCTCCTCAGATAAGCTCGCCGTGATTGGCGGTCTGGATGACTTCATTGTGGTAGATGAAGGTGATGTCTTATTGATATATCCTAAAAATCGCGAACAAGAAATTAAGCAATTACGTGCGAAAGTTCAGTCTTTATATGGTAAGAACATGATTTAGTAGACTTGTGTTTCTCCTTTCCAGCCCACTTCCCTTAAACCTTCCAAACCTATTTCCCTTTTAACCTTTGCAAACGAGAATAACATCAAAATAATGAACCAACAATCACTATGATAACTAGTTCAAGGCTCTAATCTAATGGATTCAGATTGACCTGACCAAGATTGTACAAATCAATTGGTTATGCAGATGAAAAAACTTTTGTTTATTGCTTACTATGCACCTCCAGCTCAGCTAACGGGTAATATTAGAAGATATCATCTCTTGAAGGAATTTCGTATTCACTTCCAACAAGTGTTGCTCCTAACCTCTGCTAATGGGCGATTAATGCGCCAGGACCCATCCCTAGAAGTTGACGATCTCAAAATATTCTCTGTACCAACTATTGATTTACGTCGACTATATGTTTTACTAAAAAAGAAAAGCCAAAAATCCCCTACCCTTTCTACACGATTCAAAAGTTCTACCACTTTTTTGGCTTTCAGGAAAATCAGTGAGAGTTTTCCCTTTAATCTACTATTAGATGATGGAGGTTGTTCTTATATCTGGAATGCATATTACAAGGCAAAAGCACTTATTAAACAACAACAAATTGAATATATTTTCACTTCCTATCGTCCTACAGCTGACTTGGTAGTTGGTATGCTATTAAAGCGAGAATTCCCAGAGCTGACTTGGATTGCTGACTTTCGAGATCTCCCAGTAGATCCAATTCGTAAGAATACCCTATTCCCAAAATTGCAGCATAGCTGGTACCGCCACTTACTACAAAGAGCCGATTTATTGACCACTGTAAGTTATGGACTCGCTCATAATCTACGAGCCTACAGTAGTAAGTTCCATGTTTTGCCAAATGCTGTTCCGCTCATATCGGCAGAAGTCTTGCCAGCTAATACGAAGTTCACCATCACCTACACGGGATCAATCTACCCAAAATTGCAGAATGGTAATCTACTTTTTCAAGCTATATCATTGCTTCAAGCCCAAAAGATTATTAATCCGGATACTTTTCAATTGGTATATGCAGGGAAAGATAGCGAAGCTTGGACTAGATGGGTGCGAAAACATAAAGTGGGACAGTTTAGTGTAGACAAGGGTCTAATCCCATATCGATCAGCCATTCGGTTACAACAAGAAAGTCATATTAATTGGATGTTGACTTGGTCTTCAAACAATAGTCAGGGAATTTTGACGGCAAAATCTGGCAATTATCTAGCCGCCAGACGTCCTATTTTGGCCCTAGTAAATGGCCCTAGGGATATGGAATTGGAAGATAGAATATCGGTTAGTCCATCTAGTCTAGTTTTATATACTAAGGAAAGGCAGGTAGGCAGGAAATTGCTGGCCTATCTTAAGCAAGCCATTCAGGCATGGCAAAGGGGAAAACCCACAGAACCACAAAATACTATTCAGCAAGACCTCTACTCAAGTAGTTGGACCCATGAGGTGGATAAATTGCTACAGCACCCTGCGCTTCAACCGAACGATAACGTGGCCACGCCAGAAAGAGTCCCCGTCCTACTGTCCTCTTCCCCTAAGCCGCAACCGGTTTAAAGTAGAGTTTATAGTTAATTTGCTCTAATTCGTCCGGTGTCAGATAG
>JABSSL010000204.1 GCA_013214355.1 Saprospiraceae bacterium
AAAAAAAGACTTGCAAGACCTACAGGCTACATTTATGGAAACTCCTAACCCAAGATGGATAGACGGGCATGGTTATGTTAAATGGGAAGAGGAATAATTTAATTGCTACAGGAAAGATTCCAGTTTCAAAGTTTCTTTTCAAGAAAAATGGAAAAATTGCCCCCTATTTGTACCTTATAACCCATAAAAAACTGATAATCAATATATATTACTTTTTGTATTGGGAAGTGATCTCTTAAGGCGTCAACTGAGTATCTCTTTGGTATACCTGATATGCGATCGAATGTAAGCGCCGACAGCCAGCCATTTACTTTTAAAGGATGGAAGGATGAAACGAAGAGGTACCGCTCAACCTACTATATTGATATTAGGAAATCACTAATAATTAGCTCCCCGAAATTAATTTTCAAATCAACACCTATCCTCCATTTTAGGTCTAGCAACAATACCTAACACTTTTCCGGCTGAACCACCCTTTTCACGAAGGCTTTGGAACATTATCTAATTCATCCTCCCTGTGAAGCTTTGAACTTTGTCATGACTTCAGCGCTGAAGGATTTCTCAATCCTTAAATCCTTCAAATCATGGCAAACTTTAAACCATACATCGTTCTATTCTTAGTCGTGTTTTTTAATAATATCCTACATGCGTCCTATATCCGTGTCCCCTTGCAGCTGGAAGGAAAATTGATTATCATTCAGGTAACAGTAGATGGACAAGTTGGCAACTACATCTTGGATACCGGTATTTCCGATCTGCTTCTCAATAGCCGATACTTTGAAGGGTATCAAACCAAGGAGCGCTATCTAAAATTAGACGGCCAAGGGGCCACCATGGAGTTAAATCGTCCTATGGTAAAGATTGGAGATCAGAGTTGGGGACGAATAAATGCCAAGATAATACCGATGGTAAAGATAGAGCGTTCGACAAGTATTCGCATACATGGCTTGTTGGGGACGGATATCTTCAGAAAGTTCACACTGATGATTGATTATCAAAAACTCGAACTTCGATTGTATCCGCTAGATCGTAAAGGTGAAAATGGCACCTTTGCCCAAGAATCTTTGCCCAACGAAATACTGCCCTTTAAATACAAAGGTGGCACGCCCTTGATCTACCTCCGTCTTGGCGATATTGAGCTCAAATTAACTTTAGACACAGGTGCTGAAGTAAATCTGCTCGACGACAGCTACCTAGATCAACTGGGACCTTTAATTAGACAGCCTCGTCAACATCGTTTTTACAGTTTGGGTAGGGAAGCTCGTGAGGCAACTTTTGCTCGCTTGTCAGGAGTGCGAACTACTGTACAGGAAGTGGCAGAAATGAATACCGCCTTTACTAAGCTCGACCAATACAATCAACATGTTGTCGGGCCACAAGCTGATGGCATTCTGGGCTATGAGTTTCTGCAGCAATTCCGCGTGGCCATTAATTTTAAAAAACGGGAAGTGTATTTGTGGGAAAAAGCAAGCGCATTGATTGTAAGTTCTGATGAATAACCGCTGAGGAGAACGGTTCCCATTATCCAATCGCTTAGTAGCATCAAGTTTACCTTCTCTCAGTTAGCTAGGAATTACAGTGCCTAAGACTTGAATAATCTCTTAGGCTACTTCTTGTCCAAAGGTATGAAAGAATGGAGTTAGGAACACTCCGCGAGTATAAATTCTAGTATTTCCAGTCCCACATGCCTAGGCATACCTTCTCATCGGGATTTAGCTACCTGGAAAATCCTGCTTTTCTGTTAAATCAGAATCTCTTCAACATTCCTTTTGAACTCTATCCCTACTAAAGCATTTTATTTAGAGTCTTAAATAGTAAGTACTCGATAAATGGACATTACAAAAAATCACCTACCAATCACCTTAAGCCTATTTTGCCTATCCTTAATTTTCCTCTTACCAGCTTGCTCCAAAACTGACGAGAAAAAGGCGGAACCCAAGACTGCGGCAGCGGCGGCATCACCTCCCAAAGCACGGGCACTACCCGTCCAGGGGCTGGTCGTGGAATCTAGGGCTTTGGAAAAGAGCATTGGAGCGACAGGAAGTCTAATTGCCTACGAAGCGGTAGATATTCGCCCCGAGCGCACTGGCAAATTAATGCAGCTCAACTTCAACGAGTCTTCCTTTGTGAAGAAAGGGAAATTATTGGCGAAGATTGATGACAAGGAGCTGCAAGCGGAGCGCAAACGCTTAGAAGTGAGTTTGGATTTGGCGGAAAAAGAAGTGATGCGGGGCAATGAATTGCTGAAGATCCAAGGGGTAAGTGCAGAGGAGATGGATCGACTGAACAATCGGGTCGAAGCAATCAAGGCTGAAATGGCCGTGCTCGACGTTCAGATAGAAAAGTCGAATATTGTGGCGCCTTTCTCTGGGCTGGTTGGCTTGCGCCAAAAAAGTCTTGGCGCCTACGTCACGCCCAACGATATCATAGTTGACCTCAAGCAAGTGAACCCCCTGAAACTGGAGTTTGAAGTGCCGGAAAAGTACATTAGCCAAGTACGGGCCAATCAAAGACTGAGCTTTACCGTGGTAGGTTTCGAGCAGGCGTTTAATGCCAAAGTATATGCTACCGATTCCGAGATCTCTCCCGAGACGCGCACTTTCCGCGTCCGGGCCACCTGCGCCAACCCTGGCAATCGACTCAAGCCAGGCCAGTTTGCCAAAGTAAACCTAGTTACCGATAAAAATAATGAAGCTATCATGGTGCCCACCGATGCTGTTATTCCAGTCCTGGACGGCAAGCAAGTGTTTGTCTATAAAGGAGGAAAGGCTGTAGCAACGCCGGTAATCGTGGAGGATCGGCGAGCCCAACTGGTAGAGGTGACTACTGGGGTCTCTCAGGGAGATACCATCATCGTGAGCGACC
>JABSSL010000205.1 GCA_013214355.1 Saprospiraceae bacterium
ACCAACCTGATTATAGGCTGTCGAATTCATATAATCTGCACTACTCTTTGGATGAAATATGCTCGTGACCATCTCCACAATTTAATAATTACATATCAACTTATTTAGATGTGTATAAACCATAGACTATATGCAAGCCATCTGGAGTATGGAACCACCGGATCAGCGATACATGCGTCTTTTCAAAGTTTTGATTCCCCAGTTCAAAGCTGAGCGGAAGCTGGTTATTGCAAGTACACCTAGTGAGGATCCGTTTTCTCAATTTCGGACTGATGGTAAGAAGAAATATGAAGCTTGGCTTCATGGCGAAGTAAGCCGTAAACCGGATGGAAAACCAGATATTACTTACAAGCAATTAGTTGAAGTGGCTGATTTAGATACCATTCTTGGATTTAAAGGTAACTATATGATCTTCCCTTTGAAGGAACATAATGCCTTAACAGAATTGATGTCTGCGCCATACATAGATGATGCATTTGGAGCTATGGATCCTGATCAACTCAGTAATATCAATCTTGAAGAATATGCCAAGTACATTTGCTGTCTTCATGACGAAGATCCTGAAAAATACGAAGAACTAAAACCGGTTCTAAAGGAATGGTTAGAAAGGCTGTTGGCCGATCCACTTAGAAACGGAGATGAGATTATCGTCCCAACCGATTCCTTATTTATCGAGATGCTTCCTTCGGACAAATCATTACTGGAGGACTTCAAGTTGAAACATCGTGAATGGGATGTGATGAAAGTAAAAGCTGAAACGAGAGAGATGGAGTTAGAAAATCTAAGACTAGCAGCTCGTTTATTGGAGGGACAATTGGATGATCCTGACATAGATAAGAGAATTGTATTGGAAGGGAACTCGACGCAGTCCGGAATTAGTATTGATACAGGAGAATAAGTATTTCCTAAAAGTTATTACAAATGCCATTCATTTCGGATAAAGACAGAGGAATCAAAAAAAGCCATTCCAAAGGAGTTCTAACATTGAATGACCAGATTTTGGTACAGCTTCGCCGTAAGTTCAAAAATGCGGATGTAGCTGTTCTGGAGCGGCGGAGAAACCTTATCACGTTGTTTGAACAGGTGAGTCCACTTAAGGCAGCCTCCTTACTTTTTCGTCTAAAAAGGTATCGCAGAAATGATGAAATGTCCCGCTTGTTTCATGGCGAATTGCATGAGAAAGCTGCAATTGAACCCATATTAAGAATTTTGAGGAGAAAAGTTCGTGAAGGTCGTCAACTGATTGTTAAAAAGGACGATATTGAAAGATTTATCAGGGAGTTCTCAATAGTTGTCTCATACTATATCAATACCAGAAAGATAAAACTCAATGATATAACTTTAGGGGCACCTGGTCGAAGTCTCAAGAGGTATAACCAAATCCTGTCTAGTGTACAAAAGGTGCTTTTAAACCTAGATTTGAGTAATAATCCACCGGAATACGATGTACCTTACGATGTGGCAAAAGCAGCTTTTGATGGATGGGAGCACGCACGTAGCAAGGTAGAAGAGGTTTTGCGGGAATATGAACTGATCGGGAGGAAAGGAACAGAATTTATTCAAGATGGATGGTTCTACTTTCAATATCATTGATAATGAAGTAGTTGAAATTAGAACGACAAGTGATTTGAAAACCAGAAGGAGTGGTATAGCTCTTGATTCTTTTCAAGAGATCTCTTTCAAGGTAAGCAATCAGGTAGAAGTTGCTAGAAAACTCTTGGCGGAGCTATATAAGCTTTATAAGCAATCTGACAAGCTACGCAAGAGTCTAGATCTTAAGGCCCCAGATCTAAAAGGCTTCTCTAATAAGTTTACTGTCCTAATTGAGATTTGGGGTTCGCAGAAAATTCTTTCTGAGCTTGATAATCAACGATCGAAAGGCGATAATTCTTGGCTTGCGAGCGCTTCTGGAATTAGTGAATTATTGGAATTGACGCTAAGTCTGACTAAGGCATCACTGGTCGCCAATCTGAAAATCGTTGAATTTGCTACAATACTCCGAGGGCAGCTTCAAGCTGCTGAGAACATTCGGAGAGCAATAAACAAAATTTCCGCGGGATTTGCTGTTCCACTCGCTATATTATCTCTGATAAGTGATGGAATTAAACTAATCTTCGCTATTCAATCTAGAGACCCTATAGCTATTGTAGAGGCTTCTGGAAATCTTCTTACTGCAAGCCTGACCCTTATAGCTGCGGTTTCTAGTATTGGAACTTCAGCTGCCATTACAGCATTTACCATGGGAGGTGCAAGCCTCGCAGCAGGCGTAATTTCCTTGGCTATTGCTTTAGTCAAGATGGCCGATATGCTTGGGGGGTGGATTAAACGGATTAGAGATAACACCTTGCGGAAGTCCGTCACATTACTGTGGAAACTCGGTTTGGACTTGGGGAGATCTGGGATACAGCTTGTAACGGCAACAGCACAGTATATAGAAAATCCTCAGGGTTCTGAAAGTAATACACCGCTAAGGATAAACTTGGAAGTATACGGCCATCCTGCTACTGGTATAAAAAAAACTGAAAACGAGTTAGACAAAAAAAGAATTGAAAAATTACAGCAGATAATTGGAAATGAAACTGGGAATGTGAATGCCCTACTTGACCAGATTGGAAATCAATGGCATGAAGTATTGAAGAATACTAAGAATCAAGAAGTAACTAAGAAGCTGTCAAGAAGAAGAAGAAAGCCTCAAACGATTGAAGGTTGAGATGGTACTGAAAAACCGGACAGAAAAATTTGATAATTTTGAAGTCCAATGGAAGAACAAAAGTCAGGTAAGCGGAA
>JABSSL010000206.1 GCA_013214355.1 Saprospiraceae bacterium
GAAGAATGCGTAGCGAGCGCATAAAATCTGCTTTGGATGGCACTCGATAAACACATGAACATCCGGCGTTTTCTCACCTCCTATGGAGAGTTATTGGAAGAAAGGAAGTCTTGGGGCCCCATTGCTTCCTGGCGTTATACGGAGTTTAGGCAACTGTCGGAGGAGTTGACAGACTTGACGGGTGTGTCTGTAAGCTATATGACCTTGATTCGTATTTTTCAAAAGCAGGACTTTAAACGGTCACCACAGTTGGCTACCCTGGACGCCTTGGCCAAATACCTGGACTTTGAAGATTGGGAGACTTTCTGCGTTCAACAAGATTCACCAACAATTGTAGAAAGACCAGCGGGGAAAAAACAGCAGGATTTGAACCTAGCCCCAGCAAAAAGTAAGCAATGGATAATCGGGGTGCTGATCTTTTTGGGTTTGATTTTACTCTTCTGGTTTCTTTCCAGAGTAGACCGGCCAGTCGAGGAGCAAGCATTCGTGTATCTAGAAAGTGTAGATGAAAAAGTCATGGTCCCGGAGATGTTTTCCTTTCGTTATAGCGTTCCGGGAAGCGGGTACTTTTTGTGGTTGAAGACCATGGCCTTTTTACCCGATTCACTATTTCAACCCCCGCTCAATACTGACGGTTTGAAAGAGTTGGATCCCCAAGATTCAATTTTTACTTGGAATGCAGACGGGCTTACCTTTCCCGGGCCATATAGAGCGAGTATCCTCAAAGATGGGCAGGTATTTTCAGAGGCAGATGTTTATCTTGAAACTCAGGAGTGGATCGGTGTAGTTAGAGCAAAGGGAAGGGAAAAAAGCCGACAACGATTTGAACCGATCATAGTCAACACCATACACAATGCGCAAGGACAATTGGATCTCACGCCTTCCGTTCTTCAGGATATCCAGGAGCATTACATAGAGAAGAATTATGAGGTGAATTATTTCTTTGGAAGAGACTTTAAGGTAGATGCGAATCAGATGGATTTTGAGGCGAAAGTCATTGTGACCTTCCCGGTGCAATTGGTTAATTGTAAATATGTCAGAGTGAGTTTATTGACGACAAATGGGATGATTGAATTTCCCCTGGTACAGAAAGGTTGTAAAACCCTATTGAAAACTTGGGTGAGTGAGAAAACGGACTCTTATAAGAATCGGTCAATGGAGCAGTACCAAGCGGACAACCTATCTGTGGAGCACATCAGAGTTTCTACGGGAGATAAAAGAGCTTCCATCTACTGGAATGACGAACTGATTGATGAGATTCCTTATAACAATTTGTTGGGAGAGCTGCGAGCCATCCGGTTTAAATTTGATGGATACGGAAAACTTGACGATCTCAGGCTATCCAAAACAAATGGTGAAGTGGTATATTCCAGCGCTTTTGATGATCAGAAAATGGGAAACCAATAAGACCGCATTTCTTGCTTTGATAGCATAGTCAGCAGCTTACTATTGAAATATTTGTACACACCTAAGTCATACTTGATATCTTTAGCATTATGAAAAGACGTACCGCTACCCAAAATATTATGACTGCTCTCGGACTGCTAAGTGTGGCCCCGATTGCGCAAGCCAGCAATTCCAAAAGTGGAGCTATACCCGGCTATCTTGGCCAGGAAATTATTAAACCAGCACGCCTTAGGAAGGGCCAGAAAGTTGGCCTTATTGCCCCCGGAAGCGCGATTGAAGAAGAGGCCCTGCAGAAGGCCATTAAGAACCTTAAAGATTTGGGTTTAAAGGTAGAATTAGGGAAGCATGTGCGCGCCAAACACGGTTACATCGCAGGTACAGATGAAGAGCGACTAAGTGATCTCCACATGATGTTCCGTCGGAGTGATATCGATGCGATTTGGTGTGCTAGAGGAGGCTATGGTTGTACTCGCTTACTCCCTGATCTTGATTATGAGTTGATTAAAAGTAATCCCAAATTGTTAATCGGTTATAGTGATATCACCGCCTTACTCAATGGCATTTTTGAAAAAACTGGCTTAGTCGGTATTCATGGCCCCGTGGGTGCCTCAGAGCAGACTGACTACACCAAAGCGCATTTTGTCAAGGTAGCCATGAAGTCGAATAAGCAATTTAAGATTGAGCTCAGTGCAGAAAATCAACAGGAGGAAGATAAGGCCTTTGAGATATACGCGATTCAGCCGGGTAAAGCGGAAGGGGTACTCGTCGGAGGAAATTTATCCTTATTAGCGGCTATGGCCGGTACAACCTATCAACCACAAGTGAAAGATAGGTTGGTATTCATTGAAGATGTTGGGGAGAAGCCTTATCGGGTGGATCGCATGTTGACTCAGTTAAGGCAGGCCTATGCCTTAGAGGAGGCTGCTGGGATAGCCTTAGGCGTGTTTGCTGATTGTGAAGCGGATGAAGATGATGCCTCTTTGACCTTAAAAGAGTGCCTGCATGATCGATTAGGGGATCTGGATATCCCCATCATGTATGGATTCTCTTTTGGACACATTAGTAATCAATGTAGCTTCCCCGTCGGCGTGCGTGCGCAAATGGATACGACAAAAAAGACGATAACACTCCTAGAAGCTGCAGTACAATAAGCTATGAAACTTCATCTCCATACTTTTGATCTGGCTTTGAGTTCTCCCTTTCGGATTGCACATGGCGTTCGAACCGTACAACCCACCCTAATTGTGGGACTGGAGGCCGATGGACATTTGGGATTGGGAGAAGCAACCGCTACCAGCTACTATGGGAAGAAGGTTGAAGATATGCTTCAGGTCTTGGAACGACTCCGTACG
>JABSSL010000207.1 GCA_013214355.1 Saprospiraceae bacterium
GCAGCTCCTGTATTTAAAGTCAAACGACAATTACTTTTCCCCATCGACGACAACTACTTTTTCCGCAATTTTTAGTCGATCATTCTAGCCCCCTGTGAGTTTTTTACTCGGATACTTTCTCCATTAAAATGTAGAATTATTGAATGTTGAACAAGTCGATCTACTACCGCCATGGCGGTCATTTTTTCTGTGAATATTTGATCCCATTTACTAAAGGGTAGATTGCTTGAAATCATCAATGAGCGCCTCTCGTATCTTTCGGCTATAAATGTGAACAGAACTTCCATTTCGGCTGGTGTATGTTTGACGTAACCGATGTCATCCAAAAAGATCACGTCAAAGCGATCTAGCTTGCTCAGCTCCTTATCGAGTTGATGCTCTTCTTTGGCATTTAGAAGTCTCTGAACGAGTTTATAAGCAGGTGCAAACAGTACACTTCTACCTTGTTGAATATATTCATGAGCTAAGGCGCAAAGCAAGTGTGTTTTACCACGTCCAGGTAGACCGAAGGCACAGATATTTTGTTGATGATCAATGAATTGACCCGACCTCAGTTGAGATAGTTGTCGACGAATTTGCAGAGGTAGAAAATCTTCAGTTAGTGTATCAAAAGTTTTATTGGGCAGCTTGGCTTGCTTGAGTAGACGAATCTGTCTATTGATGTTTCTCTTGTTTTCCTCTGCCTCTAACAACGCTTCTAGAAATCGTGAATAATCCCAACATTGTTCTGTCGCTTGACGAAGAAGTTCATCATAATTTTCCGTCATGCCAGTGAGTTTGAAGCTCCTCAACATTTCTTGAATTGAGGAACTCATACCAGGGTTCCTGTTGAATTTGGAAAATCGAAACAAGCGTAATCACTAAGCTGAGCTTCGAGCTTGATTTCCGGATAAGCCATCGCGGGTATTTCGAGTCTCTTTTTGAGCTCATCAGAACTCGGGGCCTGACCTTCATTTAGAATATCTTGCAGGCAAGAATCTATTTTGATGATACCATGATCACAGGCTAATTTTAAGATCTGTAAATATCGTTGATCAGCCTGGCGGTCACTGTGCTTTGAGCAGAGTTTGTCGTAACAACGCCGGAATTGACTCCCCGGGAAAAAATGAGCTTGATAACGGTAGTTGCGAAAAGCCCCAGCCTTGCGCAAAAGTGGATCGACCAGGTGCATAAAGTTGATGCTTATTTTACTATGGCCATGGAGTTTATCGATAGTAAAAAGCTTTCCTTTTCCCTTCTGATACACTTTTATTTTATCTTCATGTTTCTCTATATTTAGAGTTTCTCCAATCAATTTATTGGGAACAGAATAAGTGTTTTTATCTAGTAAAATCAGACTTTCTTTACTGACCTTAATAACTTGTGTTTCGTAGCAAGGCAAACGCTCCGGAGGCAAGGTTTTAAGTAATTGTTTTTCTTCGTCAAAAAGGCTCTGAGTATTTTTGCGGTTCATTCCTTCTAGGCATTCTTCGAGAAAAAGCTGATAGTCCTCACGGCAATAAAAGTCTCGATTACCTCGAAGAAGCAGTCTTTGATTCATGTAGTTTTTCAAGTGGCCATTACGACTTTCGATATCTGCATTGGCATTGCTACAGCGCACCGGAATCGTCTGAGGCTGAACATCAAGCTCCTTCATAAAAGACTTATACTTGCCGTTAAAATCTCTCTTTTGACCCATTACCTCCTTCTCAACTCGACCTAATCGATGAGTCGCAGCCGATGAATTATCCGTTTGTAAAACATGTGGTAAGCCACCAGCCCGCCAAGCTGCTTCTTGGAAACCTTCCTTCAAAGAAAGTAAAGACTCACTGAAACAGATCGTTGCCCAACTCCAGTTGCTGTAAGGGAAAATTGCGTGACAAAGTCGATGTATAAAGAGTTTACCTTTGATCGTAATTTGAAGTTCCTTCATCCAAGTCCAATCCAACTGCATGACCTTTCCAGGATGCCATTCTTGCTTGAAATGAGCCTCTCTGAAGGACTCACGAGCCAAAGCCCAGGATCGAAGTCGTCGTTGTAAAGTTCGAAGGTGTGAGGCTGTATATCCAGCCTTTGGATAAGTCTCCTGCAGAAAATCCAACAAAGTGGTCGCCTGGATTATTGGTTCGCGCTCAAATAGTTTTTTAGCCTCTCGTTCATGCTCGGCCGAAAAGGGAGACTCTCGTGTCTTATGTTGGCGCTCTTTTTCTTCTTTGATAACTTCACTTGGTAGTGAACCAATTTGATATTTACTGGCGGTTTTACGGTCCATGCCTGATTTTTTAGCACTCATGCTTAAGTTCCCATCGGTCTTGATTAGTTCTCTACGCAAGCGACGTACATCATTGTCATTCTTCATTCAAATTAACCCTTTGCTAACTGTCTGAAGGAACGTTAATGCATCACTTGTTTTGTGGTATTCCTCACTCAGCTCAAGTGAGGAATTCTAGTTGTCGTCGATGGGGAAAAGTAATTGTCGTTTGACGGTGGCCGATCTTATGGACAACC
>JABSSL010000208.1 GCA_013214355.1 Saprospiraceae bacterium
TGGGAAGCGATACAAATTCTCCAGTATGACCTAGCCTCACAATACATAGGAGCGGAATTAGTAGCATCATTTGATAGATCGTCATCTCAAGTCTTTAATGCGTGCGTTGAAGTTTACTTCTACTTAACTACAAATCCGTTTTAGGTTACACTACAATTTACTTCTGAGCAGGCATATAGGGTCACTTTGCCGAAGGGACTGCTCTTACATTGCGATTATTCTAGAGAGAGCTTGTTGACCATACATCAGTTTCTTCTGATCTACAGCTCGCCCTTCTCTTAAAAGACTAGCTATCCAATCTGCGTAGATCAAATCGGCTATGGACCTACTTCTCTGCAGATCTTCTGCTACAACTTCCTCATCGATTTCCGTACAGTAGCCTTGCAATAGACTTTGCGACCAATCTTGGTAGGATTGAGGGTGATCTGCTAGTTCATTTAGGATTACTCCAAGGTCTAGTAGATATGGGGCGAAGACGGTGTCATCAAGATCAATCAGACTCAGTCGGCCATCTTTCTCTATAATATTGTTCCGATGTATATCTGAATGGATTGGGCCAAAGCCACAACGATTTGACTCCTCTTTTTCTACATACTGTGCTAAGATCGTCATGTTGCGATGCAGTAACTCTAGCCCGGGTTCGGATAGACCGAACGGCTCCCTTACCTGGATGATTCTCGGCAGTACCTCTTTAAGCATCCACCGGCTATTGATGGTTGGGAGATGGGTTGTCGGCTGAACATACGCTTTGGTCAAGCGGTGAATTTGACCAAGTAGCTGTCCCAATTTCCACATACTTTCGGTTCCATACTGCTCCAGGATTGACCAATCCAGCCAATGGTACAATATTCCAGTTTTACTGCTTTTTCCGATGGTAAGCTTGAAGGTGAGTTCACCTGCCCTCGTGGCATGTACGCCTGGGAGTGGCACGGCAAGATTTTCATTGAGAAACCCCACCCACTTAGCTATTTCTTCTAGTTGATCTTTTCTCTCTTCTGTTCGGGTGTGAATGAGTTTAAACTTGTACTTTTTCCCCGACTTAGTAGTGATCAAGAATACTTGATCATCAAAATGCTGTAACAGTTGTACATCTGATATCGTCATCGGGTATCGTTCTTCCAAGATTGCTTTAATGTTTATGGAATACTGATTCACCTTGGGTTATTCTTAGAGCTTGGTGACTATTATACCTAAGGTCCAGTATGCAAAATCTTCGTTGTACCTTCTTCCATTATGATTTTAATGCTATTCTGACCTTTTCCCGTTTTCAATATCGATATCTATCCGCCAAAATTCAACCCCATCCAAAATCACAAACTTTTTGCCATACGGGTGGCACGATCGCATACGTTTTGTTAGGGGTTGTTCTCTTTTTCTAAATGATTTATGGCTTGCCGAATTACCGGGTCGATCTGATTAACTAGATCAACTTTACTGTTGACGATTTTAACCTCTGGAGGAATTCCTCTCCCCTCATAATTTTCGCCATCTGTTGAAAAGTACTGTTGGTGAGATAAACTAACTTTCCATTTATTCGGTAATTTAAATTCGTACATATCCGAAAAAATCCCCTCAGTTTCATCTCCGATTATTGTCACATTTGGTAATTCTTTCATCAACAATACAAATACCTCTGCTGCGCTTGCCGTAAAATCACTGGTCAAAATCACAATGGGTCCTGTGAATTGTCTTTTGCCTCTTGATTTCACTGTTCTATACTTCATCGGAGTATATTCATCTGTTCCCTTAATTCTTGTTCTTTCAAGATGACCTATTGTTTTCCCCTTAGGTACGAATCTGCTTGCCAATGCATAGGCATTATAATCCCAACCTCCACCATTAAACCTTAAGTCTATAATTAGTCCTCTCTTGTTTTCAAATTCCTTAATGGATCTATCCACTGCTCGCCTAAATTTACCGAAGGTAATTTTCTCTGTCATTTCATCCAGTCTTAGATATCCAAACGAACTTGATGACCTAAATTGGAAGTTGGTACCCTCTGATAATTTCCTTTTACTTGCTGTGGAAAACCCCTGTTTTTCCAACTCATTGGCGATTAAAGATTCTAGTTTTTGTACTTCCTCATCTGACCCAAATTCTATATCATGGATGAATTGATAAGGAGGTCCACATTCAATATCGTCTTCTCTGAAGTTCGGCTCTATGCTTACATGACCATCATTTAACTCTTGTAACATCCTACAACAAACCTTGAATAGCTCCTTGTTCATAGTTTCTGCAGTTATCAAAACGCTATACTTTTTACGGGTTTCTTTCCAGTTGACTCCTTTTAGAGAAAAATTCGCATAACGGTTATCAAATATGTTCCAGAGTCTGTCGAAATTTTCTATTGGTGAGTTAATCTCATTTAATTGAGCAGAACCTACTCTAGTGAGGTGGTCCGCTTTAGCCGGACAGTTTAAATTGAGAGTTTTCTCTCTCTTTCATCGGCCCTTTGGCCGTAGTG
>JABSSL010000209.1 GCA_013214355.1 Saprospiraceae bacterium
CTTGTTTATATCCTCGATTACCGAAGATGACTGTGGCCGACTCTGGCTTGCGGTTTTCGAGGAAGGCTTGTACTGTTACGATCCAATTTCAGGAGAATCCAAGTTGTTTCAAGCTGATCCCAAGCTCCCCTCTAGCTTATATTCCAACCGGATCATGCGGCTTTTTACGGCTACGGACGGGACGATTTGGATCGCAGGCGGAACAGTTAGTCCTTATTTACAGTCGCCGAGCGCTTTTCTACAAAAGATTGAGCTTTGTGATGAAAGGCGCTATGATCAGGGGGGCCATATGATTGAATCTTTCGAGGGTTTTCAAGTCACGACCATAGTGCCGGGTGGCGGTGACCAGGTATGGGTGGGTACGCAACAAAATGGCCTGTTTTTGCATGATCGGGCAAAGGGTACCACACAATCCATTGCTCAGCTTTATCCCAATTTTACGGGCCAACATATCAAGACCGTAGAGCGGGATCAATCGGGGAATATTTGGGTGGGATGTTGGCCGGAAAAAGAAGGACTTTTTCATCTAAATCCTACTACCCAAGAAGTCATTCACTACAGAAGTGATCCTGATAATCCCGCTGACTTATCTTCCGATGTGATTATGGATATCCTGGAAGATCAAAAGGGGAAATTGTGGATAGCCACTTGGGGCGGAGGCGTCAATGTATTTGATCCTGAAACTAAAATCTTCACCAGGTTCATGTACAGCACTTCAGACAGCATGAGTTTAAGTGGGGACTATTCCATTTGCCTGTATGAAGATCATGCCGGTAATATCTGGATCGGAGGGGGAGGTACGATGCTGGAACCCTTTGAGCAACCCTTTTTGGATCGATACGATCCAGTCACACATCAATTTGATCATTATTTTCATCTAATGGAAAATCCCATTTTCCCAATGGCGGATGGAATAACGGATATAGTGGAAGATCAGGATAAAAAGATTTGGATAAGTAAAAAAGGCGCCATTGTTTGTCTAGACCCGAACTCCGAGAAGATCAAAACCTTTTCACCCTCCCTATATACTCAGAAGTACTTATGGTTTTGGGAATTGGAAATCGATGCCAAAAATAGAATATGGGCGACTAGTCAAGAAGCACTTTATCACTTTAACCCAGAAAAAAAGCACTTTACTCCTTTCTCTTGGAATGCTCTTCCCGTCACAGCGAATTGGTGGCAACCCTTAGAAGTAGTGAGTAGCGAAGCTATTTTAGTCGGTGGGCAAGAGGGGATGGTTTCCCTTTCAGCCGCAAATCTCTTACCTACTTCACACGCTAGGAATCCCAGTATATATGTATGGGACTTGACTATTCTAGGTGACTCTACGCTATTGGATAGTACTGTTTTAGATGTCCCTAAGCTAGGCAAGACAAGAGATCTGACCCTCACGCCTGATCAAAGTAGTTTCTCCTTTACATTGATTGCGCCATATTTTAAGGAAGAAAAACCCTTTTCCATTGAATACAAGCTAGAGGGGCATGATTTGAACTGGAAGACCCTGGATGAGCAGGATGAAATCGCCTACTTCAAATTGTCCGCTGGAAAATATCAGATGAAGGTAAGAGTACATCATTTAACGGGTGAGATTACTGGTCCTTGGACGAAGTTAGCGATCAGAGTACTTGCCCCATGGTGGCTGCGGTGGTGGGCTTTCCTTTTATACGCTACGGTGCTGTCCGCTTTGTCTTACATTTTTTACCGATTTCAACTACAACAGAGGTTAGCAGAACAAGAGAAACTGCAGTTAAAGGAATTGAATGACTTTAAAACCCATTTGTATACCAATATTACCCACGAGTTTAGAACGCCGCTCACAGTCATCAACGGATTAACACAAGAAATCAAAGGTTTTGATCGGGAAAGACAACTTATATTGAAGAACAGCAAGCATTTATTGTCTTTAGTGGGGCAAATCCTGAGTCTGCAAAAGTTGGAATCCGGCAAAATGCAGTTGCAGGCAAAGCCAGGCGATATTGCGCGCTTTTTGAATTATTTGACGGAGTCTTTTCAATCCCTTGCACAGCAGAAGCACCTGCGATTGATCTATTTCTCCGACCCCCAAAGCATCCCAGTGATCTTCGACGAAGAGAAGATCCAACAGTTAGTGAGCAACTTGATATCCAATGCGATTAAGTTTACCCCCGAGTATGGGAAGGTAGAGGTATTTGTTAGCCAAATGGAGGAGAGCGTAAAGCTTAGTGTAAGGGATTCTGGCATCGGTATCACAGCGGTAGAAAAGACAAAAATATTTGATCGGTTTTACCAAGCGGATAAAAAGCAGACATCGAATGGGATGGGTAGTGGAATTGGCTTGGCTTTAGTTCGTGAATTGGTCCAGTTGATGGGGGGAAGTATCGACTTAGAAA